>CAUUBQ010000016.1:0-141823 GCA_963543405.1 uncultured Cupriavidus sp. | reverse complement strand
GTCGCATTATATCGAGGCCCCATGCAATACGCAGCAGACAGATGGTTACATATCACGCGTTCCAGCTGTGGTCACACCATTCGATATTCGTGTTTTCGCTCATGAGACTTCTTCCTCAAAGAGATCCCGCGTGCGGGTATCTCGGTCTGAATGGTTGGCAGAAGCTGAATTGGGGGGCGCGGCCAGATGGGCGCCGCCTGCTTGGCCGGCACTCGCGAGGATCCGAGCGCAATGCGGGCAGCGCTTGAGCCCACGCGGGACACGCTCGAGCGGAATCCATCGCGCGCGCGGTCGCATTTGGCGGGCTGTGTCCTTCGGCTTATGTCCGCACAACGAAGCACGGGTTACCGGGTCGACGGTATGTACGAAGAAGCCGCCATTCGCACGGGCAAGAATCGGCGTCGACTTTTCGGTATGGTTCAGTGCAGCGAACTGCGTCATGAGAGCCTTGCTGCAAGCCCAATGGGCGCCCGTGGCGCCGTGGTAGCCTTGCGCGCGCTCGACCTGGCCGCCGCAAAGCCAGCAGGTGCCGGCATCCCTGTGCTCAGCAATGGTCTTGCCGAAGTAGCAATCGTCCTTTGACATCATTGGCGCCTGGGGGCAGCGTAGTAGACGCCGGTACCGCAGTGCGCACAGCCGAGATGCTGGCGTTCCCGCGCTTCGGTCCTGTCCACAGGTGGAGGGCAGCACGGGTGGGCGTTGGCGCGCACGAGGAGTTCGACGAGGCGCAGGGCAACCAACTGACGATCCTCTTCCTTGGACTGGCCGAGCAGATCCGCCGCGATCAGCGATGCGATGTGGCTGACCAGGTGTAATGGAGGGTGAAAGGGGGCAGGAACGGCAGCCGGCGCGCACGCAACATCGGTGTCGGCCGAAGAGTCATGGCGGGGTGCAGCGCCTGGCTGTTGCGCGGCATTGAGGGTGTCGCAGACCCACTTCACGATCGCAGCTTTCACGTCGTTTGCCGGATTCGTGTCGAAGTTCTCGCTGAAAATGCGCAGCGTGCCGCAGGAGATCACGCCATTACCGCCCCGCCAATGCCCCGTGAACGGCGGCGGCTCGCCCGCGGGCGCGGCGAGCTCGGCTGCGAGGTCTTCGATGAGGGCCGCGGCCGCATCGAAGGCGTGCGCATCCTGGGCGATCCCGCCAGCGACTTCTTCCGGCGTACCGATTTGGACCGATGGATCCGCATTGAAGGCGGACGCCACCGCATGACAGGTGCGCGCTTTGCCGCGGAGTTCTTGAATCCAGTACTCAACGCGGCCTTGCGTCGTAACCGGTTCGTTCGTGAGACGGTAGGCGTTTTGCCAAGCCGTGCAACGCCGATCGTGGTCATCCTCTTCGTCGCATACGCCTTGATCGCAACGGTCGTTTTGCCACGGCGAGGAAGGTCCGCCGGCAAGGGAGGCACGCTGTACCAGGTCCATGACGGTTGCAACGATCCTGTCGCCGTCCATCTCCATCATTCGGCCGCCATCGAGCGTATGCAGCACGTGCTCCATTTCGAGCCGCACATTGGCTTCCGTAACGCCGGCATTCCGGTCGAGCGCGGCCCGTATGGTGGCCATGTCGCGGTGGCAAGCCTTGGCAGTCGCTGATCCCGGCGGCACGTTCAACAAGCCGAGGGAAGGGTCAAGCAGGGCGTCCATGCGATCCAGCGCGTCTTGGATGCCGGCAAAGGATGATTTCGTTCTCACGGTCTTTGTTTGGTCTGAATAGTATTTGTTCAATCCAGCCTAGCCGGTGGGCGTCAAAGTCAAGCCTGATCAGCGGGCGGGGTTGTTCGAACCGGCGAGTGCGCCTGGATCGCTCAGTCCAAACCGGATGGCGGCCGCGCGCAGCTGCTCAGCATTGACGCTGCCATCAGCAAGGGCGCCGAGGACTACCCGTGCGAAGCCGTGGAGGGCGGCCAGTTCCTCGCCAATAGGTCCGTGCGTGTAGAGGAACAACCCGTTTTGCATGCGCCGCACAGCCGTCGTCTCGGAAGCCATGCGCAGCAGCAGCGCTTCTGCGGTGTCGTGGCTGACGCCAAGATGGCGCTGCAGGAGTGCGACAGACGCTGCGCGATGCTCGTGAACAAGCGCCAGAGTTCGTGCGAACAAGGCTTCGCGATCAGCGTGCATCGTGCGAGCGTGACTCGGGCTTAGGCAGCCGAACTTCGGAAATGGGCGTCGACACCGCATCCCATTCGACGCACGGGACACGCTGTACACGATAGTGCTGGCGCTTGGCCGCCACACGCGCGTCGTACTCCGGGTTTCCGGTCATGCCCAGCACCTCGATGACAGCCTCCGGTACGACATCGGTCAATATGAAGTCGGGATGGACGGCGGCACGGCCAATGTGGCGCATGGGCTTGCGGAACGCACGGCGCAGGCCAACCAGGTGATCGGCCATGGCGACTTCGTACGACGAGTCACACGGTAGGAACTGGCGGTTTGCAAGCATCGCCGCCACGTCGACCACGGTCAGGTAGCCCGCTTTCGACCGCTCCACCAGTAAGACGGCGACACAGCGTTGATCGTCCTTGGCAAGGGCCGCGAGCGCTCCGCCGAAAGAAGCCTGCAGGCGGGCGTAGATATCTGCCGCCATGAAAAAGCGCTGGGTGCTCTGGCGCAACACGAGCTTGCCTCCGTACTGCGTCGCGCCGTGGGACTCTACCTCACCGATAACGATGCCCCGTGGGTTGCCCGCCGAACTGGGGGCGAGGCGGGCCTGCCACGCGTCGAACTCGGCCAGGATTTCTGCCTTGCGCGCCGAGTCCCATCGTTGCATGACGTGCAGCAACTCTGCCGCAGGCTTGCCGTTGATGTGGCAATCGGCAAGCTCCGTGGTCAGTTGGGACCAGCATGCATTCCAGCCGCGCGCGCCAACGCCGGACCAGACATTCAGTCCCGCCTGCTCCCACGCGTATTCGAGAAAGGCGAGCAGGCCTGCCGATCGCCGTTGGGGCTTGGTACTTTCGCCCTGTGGCGTTTTCTGTACGATCTTGGTGGGAGTGCGCGTGCTGACCGAAAGGCTGGCATCGAGGCGGATGTCGTGATGGCCATCGCGCTCACGGAAGGCGTCAAGATTGTCTGTGGCACCTGATTTGGCGAGAGCCAGCCGATGGAACGGACACGCGCCGCCGTGGCGGTGTGCCTGCTCCGGCCAGCGAGCCAGCAAGAAGATATCGCGGTGTCGGCGAATGACCAGCTTCGGCCTGGGCCGACTCGGCACGCACCCGCATTCTGCGAAACCTTGGACCGTCTTTGCGCGCTCAAGGTGGCGAGCATAACGGCCCGGGTCTTCCAACACATCGTCCAGCGGGAATTCGTTTCCGCCGATTCGCACGGTGATCATGGGTTGTTCTCCTAGACTCCGGCATCCCGGAACATGGCGTAGAGATCGCGCCGGATCTCGCTGACGTTCAATACGTGCTTGGCGCGGGTCATGGCAACGTAGAGCAGACGCTTCTCTTCAGCGGTCATGGTCGTTTCGCCTTCGTCACCCGTCTTGAACTTGAAATCCCCGGCGAGATAGACCGAGTCGAACTCCAGACCCTTGGCGCGATGGGCGGTAGAGATGACGTAATCGGCTTCCTTCTCGGGACTCACACGCGTAAGAATGAGGCGCAGGTAGTCGACGCCTTCGCTGTCGATCAGCTTGACCAGCGGCTGCAGGTCCCGGCCGGCCAGCGACTCTGAAAACTCCTGTACTTCCTCCCAGGTTTCGAAGAGCGCAAGAGATGCCGGATAGGCGATGCGCTCGCCGCGCATCAGTCGTTCGGCGCCATCGGCAAAGGCTCGCAGTTCGTCCGGCTTGGCTCGGATGGCGACGCGGTCGCCGCGTCCGATGCCTGCGGCGAGATGCGTGAGGACGGTGGCGTTCTTGCGGCAGAGAATCGCGTCGAAGCGGTCCTGGCCGGGCACCGAGTCGTGGAGGATGCGCGATTGGATATGGTCCTGGCCACGCACGGGCGTCTCCTCGTCCATCAGGCTAAGCATGCGGCTGGCGAGTTGCGCGATGGCCGGACCGAAGCGAAACGATTCCGTGAGCGCGCATTCGGGCGCCTTGATGAAGTCCATCGCGTTGACTGCGCCGCGCCACTCGTAGATCTGCTGGTACGGGTCGCCGACGTAGATCACCTGGCATTGTTGGGCCCGAAGCACGGAGAGCATCAGGCCATCTGCATCCTGCGCTTCGTCGGACAGGATGAAATCGGCGCCTATGCGTGGCCGACTCAATTGCCAGAGCTTCAGATATACATCGTGACTGATAGCACCGGCCGCCGCCGGATCGGTGTATTCCTGCCAGAGGCGCTTAACAAACGGCAGAAGGGATGCACGCAGATGCTCGGCTTCTTCTTCCTTGATGATGGCCTCAACCGGGATATGCCAAGCGAGCGGCTCTGGCTGCGCCGAGCGGCAGAACCGCGCGACTCCATCCGCGACCATGCGGGCGACTTTGCTTGCGCTCAGTTCGAGATCCTTGCCGATTGTTGTCGGCAGCTTGAGGGGGCCAAGGCCGTACCGCACGGCAAGGTGGTGCGCCGGCTCAAGCGCATTGTCGAGCTTGCGGCTGATTTCCGGCCGAGTCGCGGCGCGGGCAACGGAATGTGCGGTGCGACACTTGGTATTGGTGGGAAACTTACGTGCGGCATCGTCGGCGATATCGCGGTTGAACGCCATGTAGAGTCCCCGCTTGCGCCCCAGAGCCTGGGCGGCAAGCTTGAGTGTGGACGTCTTGCCGGCGCCGGCATACGCCTTCACCTTCAAGGCGCCACCGGCCTTGACGGCGCCCACCACGGCGTCTTGCTCGTCAGTGGGCACCATCAAGCGATTTCCAAGGCAGTCTGTTCCGGAAGCATGGCCCGGATGCGCAGGCGGATAGCCGCTTCCTTTTCGCGGGCGGCTTCCGTGCGCCGCGCGTACTCGCCACTGACGTTATCCACGATGTAGGCAAAATAGAAGGGGGTTGTGGGACCCGTCCACGCCAACCATTTGGCGCGGATTTCGGCTTGGAGGTCGGCTGCGAGGGAAAAGTAGACAGCGCGTTTTTCGCGCCAGATCCTGGCGTGCAGGGTGCGCGTCGTGCGTTCCAGGTTGTCTGAACGACGCTGTCGGCGTGCGAACTCCTCGTCGGGCGAATGCTGCTCGGCCGCGACGTGCTCCGCAAAGAGCGGGTACCTGTCGCGCTCGCGTTGCTGCTTGCGTGTGAAGGCAGCCTGGCGGCGGGTGTTGAAATTGATGGGGTCGTGGCGTCCGTGTCGGGTAAATCGCATGGCGGGTAGGTATTGGATGGTCTAAACCCAAGATACCGGCCCCACGCCGAAGTCAAGGCGGCCGGCGGGCGAAGTTCGCCGCCAACCATTCTCAGGGTTATTTCCATCGGGTTTAGGCCCGAAAGCTATAGAATTTGGGGCGCCTTTTACCGGAAAGCCATGTCGCACACACCCATAAGCCGAGAGGTATCCCTCGGCAACCGTCCCCAAAGCGAGCCGCAGTTCATTGCACCCGGAGAGCCGGAGTACGGCGATATCGCCCGGCTGGACGCCGTCATCTTCAAGCGCTACCTCGATCGTGTGTTTTGGCATCCCCGCCCGGAGGTGCTGCGCTTCGAGGTGCGCGCTGTGCCGTCGCCTGTGGGTAGCGTGTACGACGTGGTCGCGCTCGTGGGCCAGGGGGAAGGGGAGGTTTGGTTCTCTGAAGCGGCCGTGCCAGCGCGCTGGGACTATGTGGCCATCACCGAATCAACGGATGGGCTAGGGCGACTGCAGCGCGACAAGCTGAAGGCGCAAGGCAAGCTTCCAGAGGACTACAAGCCGTTCATTGGCGATGGGCCAATGCAGGACTATTCCAATCTGGAAAACCCGGAAGAGGTTTCGCAGCGGCGCTGGGCCGTGGTGAACCGTCTGCGCGCGGCGAATCGCCTGGCACGGCAGGCAACGAAGGGAGCCTAGCACATGGCCGTCGATATCCTGAGCCGCTCGGCTGATTTCCACAACGCCGCTGTAGCCGGCATGGCCCGTGCCACCCCGAAAGACCATCCCCGGACGATCTCTGCTTACCAATGCGCATTAATGTCGGTAGAGCACGCCGCCGGCGCCGTTGCGCTGCTCACGATGAGGATGCCAAATGCAGCGATGGCTTTGTTCCGACCGCAGTTCGAAACCCTGATCCGTGGCGTTTGGCTGCTGGAAGCGGCAGGCGAGAAATGGGTACGGCAGTATCACGAGCCGCTTAGTGAAGAGTCGGCGCGGGCTGCGGACAGGGCCCCGGGCCTGAAGGTAATGTTCGACGAGCTGCTCAAACTCGAAGACCCTCGCGTGAAAGGAATCGTGGAGCATCTCGACGAATACCGCCAGCAATCCTTACGTGCCATGAACAGCTTTACGCACGGGGGCATGCATCCTATGTCCAGGTCCGGTACCGGTTATCCGATGGGACTCATCGACAATGTGGTGCGTTGCGCTAACGGCTTGGTCACATACGCGGCACAGATGGCAGCGCTGGTTTCGACTGAGGCGCAGGCGAATGTGGTTCCAGTGCACGCGCTCCGCACGGACTATGAGGATTGCATGCCGGCGATGAAGCTCGGTACTTGAACAGGCCGCTGGCACGCGGTACTATCCCCCGGATTCTCCGCGCTACCGCGCATCGACCTCGCCGGCGTACCGGCCATCTACTTCTTTTCAACCCATTGGGGCTTTGTCCCTAATGGGCATGGCTCCATCCTCCATTGGAGCCACCATGCCCGTCATTGACACCCAGGAAACCGCCATAGCAGTACTTGCTTTGGTCGTAGTCCTTTTCGCGGCGCTGTACTTCATCGTTACGACGCCGAGTCTCGCGCTGCTGTCCTTTCAGCTTTCCACATTGGTGATTGCCGCCTTGGCCATCGCTACGCTGTGGGTGCTCTCGAAATTTTCTCACTTCTCGGGCCATCCGGCCTGAGCACGTCCTTTTTTCCCTTGCGGGGATCCAGCCCCGCAAGGGATGGCTATCCGCGCATCTCCTTGGAGTAATGCATATGGAAGCCGATTGGACTGCCATCGATGTGGTTCGCCACATCCTCGGTGAAGAGGCCGTGTCGTTGGATACGAGTTGCACGCCCGGGCTGACGTTGGTCAAAGAGGGCGAGTTTTTCGAGTTCAACAACGGCTTGGAGTCCCAGATAGTTTGGGATAACGATGTGCCTGTCGTTACCTATGCCTGTAGCGCCCCGACGGTCGTGTTAAATCGACTCGATGCCCGGAGCGGTCGCGGTATAGCAGGGGCTGCCCATGAGGCATTTCATGCCTTCTTATATCGGCGGTTTGGTGGTGATGTCTATCGCGATGAAGGGCGCGTGAATGCGCTCGCCGGCGACTGGGTTCGCCACCACCTCAGCGGCTTTAGGCAGCATGCAGCCCGGGAGATGATCCTGGAAAGCAATATCAGCTACGGTCTTAACTGACCATCTCTAGCCGTGCGAGACCTTCGGGTTCCGCACGGCACCTCTTTTGATGAGCCCTATGTCGACGTGATCATTGTCGTTTACGAACTCGAAGGCGTGGACGATAAAAGAGGTCAAGGTTTTGCCCGATGGTAGTAAGGCGACGGTTCGTCAGGAGCCCACCGCCGATGTGAGTCGCAAGTCAGCCAATCACTGGCAGGAACTGGCGCTTTGAAGCCGTAGCAGCGTGGTTCGTCCGCGCTGTTCTTCTTGTTCATTCCCTCGGGAGACCTTCCCGATGGAACGGTCTCCCCGCATCCCTTTAGAGACCGACATGTACAACCAAATCATTGAGAAGTTTATTGCTGCCCAACGCAGCGCGCGCCAGGCGTATCAGGATGCTGCTGCGTTCGAGCGCGAGGCGTTGGCAGATGCCGGCACAGTTGAGCCGTTCCTCGCCGTCGATGTGCGCTCCGAATATCGACAGGAGAACGAGCTTGAGAAGTTCTGTTTCAAGTTGGCCGGCAGCGTCATCAGCAGGGCCAGACGGGAATTTGCGCCGCTTGGTGCGAGACTCGACATCGAGAACGAAGCCGAGTATGAGCGCGCAGGCCTCGATATCCGGCGAGCGCTGAAGAAAGGCGAGATTCCGGATCTGGATAAGCTCTGGGCGTCCCTCACCGCGCATTACCAGGGCGATGGCGGGGCCACGACGGCTTACCGGCAGGCGGCGTCGCGCATCGTCCGAAACTTCAATCTGCACCGTAACGCTGAGGTAAAGCGAACCGCTTCGGGTGTGGTGCTCAAGAAGCCGGTTTATACCGAGACCGTCTGGAATTCGAGCCGCCGCAAGGTGGGCTATCACAGCACGCAGCCCACTGCGGATTGCCTGATGGGCCTCGCGACTTTTGCGGGCAAAGCGGGCAACGCAGCGCTGGCCAGGCGCCTGGAAAGCATCAACCTGTACGAGCTCGAGTACACATCACGCGAAAAGCTCAACTTTCCGGACCTGGATATCACCTTGTTCAACGACAAGTGGGAGTTCAAATTCGGGAATGAGTTGGCGGATGACCTGATGCTGTTTGTCGGGGAGTACGGCCAGGAAGCCATGCAGGAGCGGCACTGAAATGTACAACGCGCTTGTTGAGGCGTTTCGATCGGCGCAGGCTGCCTCGCTCAGTGCTTTTGAGCGGGTCAGTGCACTAGCGGTACAGGTGCGGGTAGCAGATGCGGTCGTTCCTCAGCCAATCGACCAGGCTGGCGAGCTTCGCCGGTTTCTTCGGCGAGTCGTTGTCAGCCTGATCGATCGGGCTAGCAAGGAGTTTGGGATCGAGGGCGCTCCAGTGTGCATCGATGAGACACGCATTCCCGTGAATGGCCACCCGAACATTTGGGAGGCCATCCGCGCCGGCGAGACGCCCGATCTCGATCGCTATTGGCGGGTGCTTGCGGAGCGTTACGAAAGTAATGGTCGCGCTATGGCATATCGGCAGGTAGCACAGACACTGTCAAAGGCGCTGCAGTTGGATCAGCCCAATGCCGTGCGCAGGCACGCCAAAGTCACGCGTCTGCGGCTCAAGGCGCCCTCGGTGCCCGTGGCTGCGGCGCGTCCTTCACGGCGAGTTATGGCCGAGGAGCACGGTGAGCTTCGGGCTGGTCTGCTCGCGCTGGCCGCCTATGCGCAGGATGCAGGCGAACCTGCGCTGGCGGGCTGCCTGCGTCAGTTCGACCATGGGGAAGTTTTTGCTGCCCAGCAGCGACGGACTTTCCCGGGCTTGCACGTTCTGCAATACAACGAGTACTGGGAGTTGCGGTTCTCCGCGCCACTTGGCGAAGGCCTCCTGGCGTTCGTCGCCCAGTATCTATCCGAGCCAGCTGCAGCTTAAGCAGCCTGGCTTCTTCTCCTTGCCCCGTCATCGACGGGGCATTTTCTTTTCTGGAATCCAAAATGACTCATTGGTACGAGCCCTTGCGGGCCATCGTCAGCCTCGGTTCGCAGGCAGACAAGATTGCCCATATGGGCGAACTGCACGCCGCGCGTCAGCGGCATCTGTCCCAGTTTTTTACTCCCGACGCGATTGCCCAGTTGATGTGGGGCGTAGTGGATAGCTGGCGCCCCGGCCGTAAGGTGTCGGTGCTAGACAATTCTGTTGGTTCCGCGCGGCTCATGCAGTTCGCCGATCCTGCGGTACACGCCTTGTATGGTGTCGACGTGCATGAACCGGCGATCGCAGCAGTTCAGCAGTCTGTGGAGGCCGTAGGTTTTGAAGGTAGCTTCCGCATGGCCGGGATGGAGGAGATCCAGCCGCGTCATTTCGATGTGGCCATTATCAATCCGCCGTTCTCGATCCACCTCGAATCGCCGCACCTTCAGCCGTTCGGTTGCACCACGTGGGGCCGGTTCGGGCCGAACACCAGCGCCCTCAGTCACGAGTACGCGCTGGCCCAAGCGCTTGAGGCGGCACAGGTTGTGGTGGCGTTGCTGCCGACGAGCTTCGTCGACCGGTTTGCGAACGTCCTGGACCACCGGGATGCGCACAGCACGGCGGCGCGCCGTGTGGTCGGGATCTTCGATCTGCCGGCGTCGGCTTTCCGCGAGGAGGGCGCCACAGTTCACACGTCCATTGCCGTGTTCGGTCGCTACCACATGGGAAGAGTCGTGCGCCAAGCCCATGGCGACTTCTCGATCCCGTTGCCGAAGCTGGATCTGAACGTGGATGATCGGCATTTCCATGAGCCGCGTCTGAACCATCAGGTCTTGGACGATGCTGGGCCGGCCATCACCCGGCCCGTGACCTCGCAGAAACGGGTACGCATTGTCCATGACGGCCGCCGGATTGTCCTGGGTTTCGACTGCGGGTTCGTCGAGGCGATGGTGCTCAACCGGGTGTTTGACAGTCGAATCGTGCCAATGGACGGCCAGCGTTTGCCCAAAGGAATGCGCTACGCCGGCAGTGGGCGATTCGACCTTGAGGCATACCTGGTGCAGGACGATCCGATGGCGGCGTTGGACAGCTTCTTGAAGCTGATCCGCGAGGCTGGCGGTGTTCCCGAGTTGGTGCACGGCTTCCTTGAGCATTTCGGGAAGCGGATTCGGCGCAGCGCGCGCCAAGCCACTCCCTTGCGGCACACGGTCTGGACGACGGGCGTCAATGCAGCACAAGCCATGTCCGGCGTGGCCCTCAAAAGCCATGTCGTGGATCCGTTGAAATGGGGCAGCCCGGTAATCAAGGCCGGCGAGACCGTAGCATTTACGCGCCAGCCGGACGGCCGATATGCGTTTCAGGCGGGTGCCGCGCAGTTCGTGTTGACGCTTGACGAACTCATGAGCCGGTTTGCTGTGAGCCGGTCGATGCAGACCTGGGAAACCGTACACGAAGGCCTCGCAGTCAAGTGGCCGGGCCAGGCGCTGGCACTGCGTCGGCGAATGCAGGCGCTTGGTATCGACCGTTGGTTGAACTGGGAATTCCAGCAGGATGATCTGGTGGAACTGCTGCAGAAGCCGTGCGGCGCGGTAGCCGCTTGGGAACAGGGGTGCGGCAAGTCACGGCTCGCCGCAGCCTTGATCCTGCTATCTGGGGTCAAGCATGGGTTGATCGTTGTCGAAGCGCGGCTGGTGCCAGAAATGCGCGCCGAGCTGGCCCAGATCCTGCCGCCGGAGGCCGTTCAGGTCATCGACTCGCCGGAGAGCCTTGATGCATTGGGGCAGATCAATCTCATTGCCTACGAGCGCTTGCGCTCGCCGGTTTGCAGGAAAGCCTCCCAACGCGTGACCTACGCCCATCGGCTGCGACGCCGCATCGGGCTTTTGGTTGCTGACGAAGGGGAGCGGTTGTCCAACCCGAACAGCGACCAGAGCCGCGCGCTCTGGCAGCTTTCGGCACGGCGCCGCTACATCCTCACCGGGAGCCCCATTGCGAACTACCCACGGGACGTGTTCGGCTTGATCGCGTTCACGGGCGGCGATGGCAAGGCGGCCCAGCCCTATGGCTACCGCCGCGGCTATCTCGATGGCCAGTGGCTGGCCACCGCGCAGTATGCGCAGCGGGGTGTGGACCGGTTCCGTGACGACTTCGTTGTCCTGGAGTGGGTGACATGGGAGTTTGCGGAGAGCTTGCAGGACGGCGCGAAACGAGAGGTGCCCAAGATCGGGAACCTGCCGCTGTACCGCCAGATGCTTGCACCCCACGTCAAGCGCCGGCTGGTTTGCGAGCCTGACGTGGCCAGGTACATCCAGATTGATCCGCATGCAGTCGAGGTGGTCGAGACGGACTGGGACCCGGTGCACCTATCCCTGTACTTGCGCACAGCCGACGAGTTCGCGGACTGGTATCGGGAAATCCGTCGCTCAGACGGACGCTCGAATAACCTGATCGCGATCCTGGCGCGTATCCGCGCGGTGCACTTCGCTGCCAACTACCCGCAGCATGGGGTAGACGGTGTCGGAACGCTGGGGCAGTTGACCAGCAAACAGCGGGCCGCGATTGACCGGCTGGAATCGATCGCCGCGGAAGGGAAACAGGCCATCCTGTTTGCCGAGAATCCCGGGGTGATCGATCTGATAGCCGGGCAATTGAAGGCCCGTGGCGTAGATACGGTGCCGTTCCATGGGGGCATCCCGATTACGAAGCGCGTGGCCGACAAGGACAAGCGGTTCGTGAACGGCACGGCCACGGGGCTGCTGTGCACGAAGGGCTCGGGCAGGGCAGGGTACAACCTTCCCAACGCCGACTACGTGCTGTTCTATGACCGCTCGTGGACGTGGCGCATCGAGTATCAGGCGATGCGACGTGCTCTGCGATGGAACCGGAAGGGGCAGTTGAAGGTGGTCTATTTCCACCTGCCGGGAAGCATCGATGTCTACCAGGACCAGATGGTGGCGCACAAGCGCGACGCCATGGAAGCCGGGTTGGATTGGGCGACGCCGGAACTGGAAGATGAGGCGTTCCTGCATATGGACACGCTTCTCGATGCCTTTGTCGAGGATCTGGCGGCGCTTCATGGCCGCAAGAGCCGCGATCAACGTCAACTGCTCAAGGAGGCAGCATGAAAGCGAATAAGTGCAGCATCGCCCTGGGCGAGGGTGTGGCAACGGTCAAGCGGCGTGGTACGCGCGGCACGACCGTCGCCAGAATCCTTGGCACCTTGGAGACCGATGGCGTCGAGATGATTTGTCTCGATCGTCTGGTTCACGGCGTCTTCGAGACCGAGATGGGCGGCTGGCGGGTCAGCGGGGCGGTAACCACCATGCTGGCCAGACCTATCGGCCCGTTGCCGGAGAAAAACACCCAAAATAGCTGAGCTTTCGGGGGATTCACCCCCCATAAACCACCATAAGATTGTTTCCGTAGCGCCCCGCTACGGAAGCTCTCTCAGATGGACCCGTTCCTACCCGCCCTCCTAGTGAGGGCGTTTTTTTTTGGTGCGCCCGGCAGGGTGCACTCACTTGAGAGTGAACGTCCCTTACACAACCCGGCAAGGGGAATTGGAGGTGATTCGCTCATGAAGTCTTAGGGCCGAGATCGTGATCGGGCGCTTCTCGGCCAGTGGACTAAACCGCTCGCGCGGTAACCCTCCGGCAAAGCGCGAAGTGACTCAACCGCCAGCGCTGTTTCCTATGTTGAGGACCGAGGCAATTCGCCTCGAGCCTCGACAGGAGGACAGCCATGTCAGTCGCCACGCCTACCATCAGCCCACTACGCCAGCGCATGATCGAAGACATGCGGATGCGCACGCTTGCGGACAAGACTCAGAGCCAGTACATCCACGCCGTGTGCCAGTTCGCGGCCTTTCTTGGCCGCTCTCCCGACACGGCCAGCACCGAGGACCTACGGCGCTATCAACTCCATCTGGTCGATCACGGCATTTCCCCGGTTTCGCTCAATGCCGCGATCACCGGATTGAAGTTCTTCTTCGAAGTGACGCTCGGCGATGCCCAACGCATGGCCAAGATGCGTCCCGTACGCGTACCACGCACCCTGCCCGTGGTCCTCAGTCCTGACGAAGTCGCTCGCGTACTGGCGGCCGCTGGGAACCTGAAGCACCAGACCGCGCTCGCGGTCGCCTATGGCGCCGGCTTGCGCGCCAGCGAAGTGGTGACGTTGAAGGTGACCGATATCGATAGTGAACGCATGACCCTGCGCATCACCATATTGCTCACGCCCTCGGTACGAGTGGAGTTGAATCCGGCGGGCACAGCCGGACCTCAGGCCCTGATCCCAAGTGAGGCCAGGCGCCGTGGTACTCCCCGGTTTGGAGCAATCTGACGGGCCGCTTAGGGTCGTCTTCTGCCCTACGCGGACCGGTCCAGGAGGAACGCTCGGTTGTGCTCGGCGTCGGGCCGCGCCCGGCCATGCAGCGTCGGTCGATCACTCCTTTCCTAAGACGCGCGGACGCCCGGTGTATCCACAACGCCGCCGTTCGGAGGCGAACGGTAGCTCCCAATGTTTGTCAACGCACACACGAGTTCGTCTCACGCTTTATGGCGAGCCCTCAATATCGGCGATGGTAATCCGTACATTGACTGGGACGTCTTCGTCATGATCAGTGCGCCCGCATGCCGCGCCTGTGAGATGGTGATCGTTTGCGCGAATGCAATCGACGATGCTGGCCGCAACTACCAGCAGACAATGCACGCAACCTGTATCTACATCGACGCGCGGTGCTTCCACATGGCGAACGTGCAGTCGTCACTCCTGGACATCCCCGCCATTGTGATCCACGGCAACGCTCTATCCGTCGATAGCATAGGCAACCTGGTTTCACGCTGGCTCACATCTTTGACGGTTGGGGCGCGAAGCTGCGGCTCAAGCGGTTCCGTGAAGCAAAGGAACCCCTACGCCGAAGTACGTTGATGCCGAGGAAGCCAATACCCTCCGCGTTACACTCTGACGCTACTAAAGCCAACGGATAGTCCATGCTCCACGTGAGCGCGGATCCCGAGCAGCCGCGCATAACCACGCCTGCCACGCGGGTCTTCCTGCCTATGACCAGCTTGCGCTGTTCTGATGGCGGAAAAGACATCGAAACTAGCGATTTTTCGGGGTCATGATCGGCCGCACTGGCCATAAGATGGTTTCTGTAGCGCCCCGCTACGGAAGCTCTTTAAGATGGACCCATTCCCAACGCCCTCCTCCCGAGGACGTTTTTTTGAAGGCGGTGCTTCTTGCGCGGTGGCGGCCTCTTCCGGCCTCTTCCGGCCACGCGTCGATCACGCCCGATTCGATCGAACATGATTTGTGGCAATCGTGCGGAAGTGTCCTCCGAGCGCATCGATCAACTTTGCAGCAAGTGCTGTCTTCTGACGGCCTTTTTTGCTTACGACGAAGAATTCGATCGGAACCACGGGTTCGACGAGCGTCTGTACCGCTACTTGGTAGCGACTGCAGGCAGGTGCAACGAACGCCGGCAATACCGCAACTCCGTGCCCAGCCTCCACCATTGCGATTATGGTCTGGATGTTCTGTAACGCACCACTGCGCGTCGGCGCACCTTCTAGCCCACGGAGGTGCTCATCCACCAGCTTCTGGATCGGATTGTCGCTAGGTAGCGCGAGCATGTGGTCTTTGGCCAGCGCGGACCAAGGCACGTCTTGTCCTACGCCACCCTTTCGGCCGTTCGCTTTGAACGGGCGCGCGCTAACGCGGACCATTGGGAAGGTTGCCAGCGACTGCCGCTCGATGCCGACTGCGGGCTTGAAGAAGGCTCCAAGGCCAAGGTCGATCTCGCCTGATTCGATGCCCAGCAAAATTTGCCGGCGGTCGAGGTCGGCAACCTGCACCCGAATGCTCGGCTGCGTTTCGCGGAAATCCTGAAGCCATTTCGGCAGCACGCTGGCGGCTATAAGCGGTGTCGCTGCCAGCGTCACGTGCTGCTCGGCCTGAGCCGAGAGCCTACCGATGTTAGACGTTGCGCGCTCCCAGTCGGCCAGCATGCTGCGCACCGTAGGAAGCAACGATTCACCCGCAGCGGTCAAGTGAACCGCTCGTGTGGTGCGATCGAAGAGTCGGCCGCCCACCTGCGTTTCCAAGTCCTTGAGCATCAGACTGAGTCCCGCTTGCGTGACGAAGATTTCTTCGGCCGCGCGCGTGAAGCTTCCGTGCCTGGCCACGGCAAGAAACGCCTGGAGCTGTCGGGTACTGATATTCATTAGCCAGAGCTATTAATTGATTTGATAGTTTAACTTCTCAAAAGTGTCGGCATGCGTTGCAATTGCTTCATGGCCAATCAGGGCCAGCCCAAAGTGAAAGAGAAGCTATGCTGACTACCAATCCCAAGATTCTAATTGCCGGTGCCGGCATTGGGGGACTTTGCTGCGCACTCGCCCTGATCCGGCGCGGCTTCCAAGTAACGGTTCTGGAGCAGGCGCCCCAGCTCGGCGAGGTCGGCGCTGGTTTTCAGGTCAGCGCGAATGGGTCGCGCTGCCTTGCAGATCTCGGCCTCGGTGACGAGTTGCGTCATATTGCTACAGAGGCCGCCGGCAAGCAGGTGCGCCTGTGGAGCACCGGTCAGACGTGGAAGCTCTTCGATTTGGGCGCCGAGTCGGTGCAAAAGTATGGCTTCCCGTACTACTTGATCTACCGTGCCGACCTGCATGCATTGATGGAACGCCGCGTGCGTGAGAGCCAACCCGATGCGATCCGCCTGGGGGCCAAAGTGGTAGGCGTCAGGCAGGATGCCGACAGCGTTGAGGTAGAACTGGAGAGCGGCGAGCGCGTCCGTGGCGACATCTTGATTGGCGCGGACGGCGTGCATTCGCGCATTCGACGCGCCATGTTCGGCCCGAGCGATGCGCAGTTCACAGGCTGCGTCGCTTGGCGCGGCCTGGTGCCGCGTGAGAAGCTACCATCCCATTTGCACGCAAGTATCGGCACCAACTGGATCGGACCCGGCGCGCACGTCATCCACTACCCACTGCGCAACGGTGAGCTTGTCAACTTCGTAGGCATAGTCGAGCGTAACGACTGGCAGGTCGAATCGTGGACCGAGCGCGGCAGCGTTGAAGAGTGTCTGCACGATTTTAAGCATTGGCACGAAGCCGTCCACCGCCTGATCCAGGGTATCCAGCAGCCTTACAAGTGGGCGCTGCTTAGCCGACAGCCAATGGATACATGGACGATTGGCCGGGCCACACTGCTCGGAGATGCCTGTCACTCGACACTGCCATTTCTCGCGCAGGGCGCCGTGATGGCACTGGAGGATGGCATCGTCCTCGCGCGCTGCCTCGCTGCTCACACCAAAGACCCGGTGGCGGGCCTTGCACGGTACCAAGAACTACGGCTGGAACGCACCTCGCGCATCGTGCTCGGTTCGGCAGCGAACGCGGCGCGCTTTCACAACCCTCTTCTCGCCGACGAAGCAGAGGCGAGCCGTTACGTGGACCGGGAGTGGAACGAGGATCGCGTGCGGGAGCGCTACGAATGGCTCTTCAGCTATGACGCCACCGCCGTCGATGTCCTCGGCAGCCACCCGGCGGAGACCGCGGCATGAACATGAAGACGATGAAACCCATGACAAACCAATCCGAAGCGTTGCGTACGCTCTTGCACGACTTGGTGCATGCCTTTCAGATTCTGGCCATGGATGGGCAGGGCAGTGGCATCTCAGGCCACTTGACGGCTCGCTTGCCCGGTGCTCGAACCTTTTGGAGCATTCCGTACGGGTATGGCTTCGAGGAGGCAACTGCGGACGAGCTGATTGAGTCCGATTTCGAACTGCGCACCATCACAGGCACGCTTCCGTGCAACCCCACGCTCAACATTCATACCGAGATCTATGAGGCGCGGCCCGAGGTCTGCTGCATTCTGCATACACACTCCGAGGCATCGCTGGCGCTGGGCGTCGCCGGCAGCAACCTGGAGCCCGTGACCCAAAGCGGCGCGTTGTTCTACGAGGACATCGTGCTATTTGACGAGTTTGAAGGCATCGTACTCGACAAGAAGGAAGGCGCCAGCATCGCCTCATGGCTGGGGACGAATCGAGCCATCCTGCTTCGCAACCATGGGTCGGTGGTTGTCGGCTCATCGATCGCGGAAACGACGATTGCAGCCACCGTACTCGAGTTCGCTGCTCGCGTGCAACTGCAGGCAATGGCTGTCGGGACTCCGAAGCTCCTGCCTGCGGCGGAGGCTCGTCAGACCAAGAGTTTCCTTCAGCGGCCGGACGTCGTTGACTTGCGCTGGAAGCTCCTCGTGCGGCAAGCGCGCCGTCACAACCCCCACTTCGCATACGAAAGAACCCAAGCATGAGCCCGCGCACTGCCCGCCCCCCAAAAGTCCTCATGCTCCTGACGTCGGACTTCGTCACTGCACGCTACGAAGCGTTGCGCGCCCGCGCGCCCGAACTTCAGATCGTTACCGACATCGGTGCGGACGTGGACCCTGACGTCACCGCGCTGTTCGCGTTCAAACTTCCCGCTGGCATCGCGCCGCGCCTGCCTAACCTGCAGTTGGCAGCCTCCGTCGGCGCCGGAGCCGATGGAATTATCGGTGCCCCTGACCTTCCGGGGCACGTCAAGGTTACCCGTGCGGTCGAGCCGGGGCTCGGCCTCAGCATGGCGCAGTTCGTTGCCCTACAGGTCTTGCGGCAGTTCCGTTCGTTGCCGAAGATGGAGCAGCAGCATGCCGCGGGCGAATGGAAACGCCTGCCTGTGCCCGATGCGCGCCAGGTTACCGTCGGAATTATGGGGTTGGGTTCCATCGGCGCTGTTGTGGCCGACGTCATTGCCGCGCTCGGATTCAACGTCATTGGATGGACCCGCTCTGACGCACGCGCGTCACGTGTGCCAGTGTTCGTGGGTGAGGAAGGCATGGACGCGTTCCTTGGCCAGTCCGATTTTTTGGTATGCCTGCTGCCAAGCACCCCTCAGACCGCGGGTCTGTTGGGACGGTCGCTTCTCGCCAAGCTTCCAAAAGGTAGCTTCGTGGTCAACGTGGCTCGCGGTGGCATCGTGATCGAGGACGACCTACTGGCGCTCGTGAACGAGGAGCACCTGAGCGGAGCCGCGCTGGATGTCTTTGCAACTGAGCCGCTACCCCCTGACAGCGCTTTCTGGCGTCACGAGAGGATCCTTGTCACGCCGCACATTGCAGCCCAACCATCCGTTGGTCCCGTAGTCGAGCAGTTCATCGAAAACCTGCAGCGGCTTGCCTCGGGGGAGCCGCTTCTTAACGAGGTCGACCGGCTGGCAGGCTATTGAGCGGGAGGCCGATTTCCCGCAATTATAAAATATTGGAGACAACCCGTGATGTTACAGAAACTGCTGGGCGGATTTGCCCTTGTAATGGCGCTGACCTCGCCATACCCCAACGCGGTGGCCGCGGACCTCTATCCGTCGAAGCCAATCAAACTGGTCGTGCCCTTTCCCGCCGGCGGTCAGTCGGACGTGGTAGCCAGAGTTATCGCTGACCGCATGCAAAGCGGACTTGGACAGCCCATCATCGTCGAGAACATTGCGGGTGCGGGCGGCCTGATTGCTGCGGCCAACGTCGCGCGGGCTGCGCCGGATGGCTACACGCTGTTTCTTCCGAACGCCAGCACATTGACGATTGCGCCCTATCTCCAGAAGGGTAAGTCGGTGAAGCCTTCATCATTCACCCCGATAAGTACAGTTAGCCAGTTCCCGCTGGTTCTCGTAGTGAACAGCCAGTCGCCTTACAAAACGCTGGCTGATGTGATCGCCGCTGCCAAGGCGAAGCCCTCAAAGCTCACCTTCGCCTCGCCGGGATACGGCACGACGCCGCACCTTGCCGGTGAGACACTTAGCCGGGAAGCGAAGATTGCCATCACGCACGTCCCGTACAAGGGCGGAGCGCCGGCGCTGAACGATTTGCTCGGGGGTCAGGTTGACCTTTTCTTCGAGGCGCCGGCGACCATCCTGCCTTATGTTCAGAATGGCAAACTTCGCGCGCTCGCCGTCACGGGGAAGGCTCGAGCTCAAATTCTTCCGCAGGTGCCTACAGTAGCTGAGCAGGGGATTCCGCAGCTTGTACTCGAAAGCTGGTCGGCATTTGTTGCCCCGCCGGGCACATCATCGGTCGTCGTCGATAGGCTGCGGGTCGAGATCGAAAAGACGCTGAAGAGCGAAGACATCATTCAAAAGCTGCAGGGACGAGGGTATGAAGCGGTTTCGAGCACTCCCGCCGAGCTCACCCGCATGATCAACGGCGAGGGTCGGCGGTGGGCGCAGATAATCAAGGAGCGGAATATCACCGTCGATTGATGATGTAGTGCAGAGCTTGCCTCGAATGAGCGGCTCGAAACTATGTAGCGATGGACGAGATGGGGACCGATCCTACGTACTCGCTGGGTGCTTTGGTGTGGAACAGGTATCTCTTGATCGCCGTCGGCGCGACGACGGCTGCCGACGATGGTGTGGAACTACATCGTCGGCGGCGCTGGAGACCAGACGACGTTACGCGACAACAGGGACGCATTTGTACGGTGGGCTTTGCGAGCGCGGCCGCTGACTGCGGCGGGAAGCCAGACCTCAGGACAACAGTCTCAGGCCAGGCAGCCGAATACTACAACCGCGCCCACCCAGGTTCGCCGAAAAAATGCACGCCCCTCCGGAATTCTGTATGCGCACACCCCTCCCGTTTGGGTGAGGCGACGCGTGGCGCTGCCTTCTCGATTTTTGCAGATAGGGATGACCACCGTGGGGTGCCTTGGCACGGCATGGTCGCCGTCGATAACAGCCTTTGACAACGTCGCGATCAATCCCGCGCAGGTGATGTTTGGAGTACAGGCAGACCCATGGACCGGTCATCTGCCAAAAGAGCCGCTCATCTTCGGGCAATTGGATGTCTCAGAAGGGGTCGGGTTCGGTCGTTCGGATATCCTCACGAATGTGCCCGCTCGTCTAAAGGCCCAAGGTCATGTTCGACAACTGGTTTCAGCATGCTCCTTTCGAGCGTGAGTTCAAGCCGACCGCGTTGCAGGCAGAGGCCGCAAGGGCGCTGGTCTAGCAATTCGCGCCCACAGCGGACGAGGCTACGTTTTTGTTCACACAGAATGTCGAGTCCTTGCAACCTGAAGCAGGCTGGTCTGGAGTGGCTTGGAAGCTAGGCAAATCGCGTCGCCGACTAGGATGACTATTTCCTCACCGTTGGCGATGCCGACTGCCCAAATCAAAGTTTGGCGGAGTGACTGATTGGTAACAGTTAAATCAGCGGATCGCGTGCTCGACATCCTGGAGCTTTTGGCCAGCACCGGTCGGGCGATGACCCACGCGGAGATCGCCCGACGCACTGGCATCCCGAAAAGCAGTTTGACCCAATTGCTGAATAATCTGGATGCCCGCGGCTACGTGGAGCAAGTACAGAATTCGAACGCCATACGTCTCGGGGAAGGCGCTTTTTCTCTCGCCCGTCGCGGACGCGGGACGCGCGAACTTGTGGAGATCGCGTATCCGCATATGGAAAGGCTTACGGCCGCCACCGGTGAATCGTCGGCCCTCAGTCTTCTAAACGACGATATGGCCGAGAGAGTTTGCAGCGTCAACTCGAGCCAGGCAGTCCTCTACGCTATGCACGTAGGCGTTCGCGCTCCTCTCTACGCACACTCTGCTGGCAAGACATTGCTCGCTTGGATGTCCACTGCGGAGCGCGAGGATTACTTCCAGAGGATCAAGCTGGCGAGGCTAACCGATCGCACGATCCTTTCGATGGCAGAACTGCGTAGGCAAGTTCAGCAAATTAGAGCAACCGGGATTGCAACCTCTATGGGCGAATTTACCCCGGGGATTGTTGGCGTTGCCGCACCCGTTCGAGACATTCATGGTCGCGTCTTCGCCAGTGTTGGTGTCGCCTTTCCGGCCGCTCGCTTCAGCGAAGCACGAATGAATGAGCTTGAACAAGCTCTTCGCACGTGCTCGGCGGCGATCGGGCGTGAAGCGGAGGAGCGCAATCTCACCGTCTTGCCCCAGATTCTCATATAGTGTTCACATATGTGAACACTTGATTGTCGTCCCGTGCCTCCGGTTTCAGACTCCCAAAAAACGGATCTTCGCAATCCGTCATACGGAGACAAACAGATGCACGACCAAACTCTTATAGAAGAGCACCTTCGCACGCCGGTTGCCGGAACCTATGACGTGATCGTCGTCGGCGGCGGCGCGTCTGGCACCGTTGCCGCCATCGCTGCGGCACGAGCTGGGGCTCGCACCTTGCTGATCGAGCGTGGAGGGTGTCTAGGCGGCGCTGCTACGGCCAACCTAGTAGCGCAATGGGTTGCCTTCTTTCATCACGACACTCGAGTCGTTGGCGGCATTCCGTTTGAGCTCGCTGAGCGACTGCAGATTGCTGGCGGATCTGACGGGTTCCATCGCTATGTGATGGGCGAAGCCGCCGGCACCCCCTTCGGCTTGCGGGTGCTTCCGTTCAATCCCGAGACTTTGAAGGTTGTACTGGATGCTGCTGTGAAGGACAGTGGCGCGGAGGTGCTGTTCCACACAGGTTTTTCCCGGTCGCTCGTGGCCGACGGACGAATTAGCGGAGTAGTCACCGAAACGGTAGCAGGACGCAGAGCTTACCTCGCCAGCACGGTCATCGACGCGTCGGGCGACGCCGCAGTTTGTGCGAGTGCCGGTGTTGAGTGTCACGGTGAAGACCTTGGAAAGACTGGGGAACGTCAGCCCTGCACGCTGTCATTTCGGCTGTCGAACGTTGACGTCGCCCGGTTTAAGTCTGTGCCATCGCCGGAGCGCCGCCGGCTTGTGCTTGGTGGACTAGAACGAGGGGAGCTTTTCTGGCAAAGCCTGTCTTTTGTCAGCACCCCAGCGGGCACCGATGCTATCTGCCTCATGAGTCGAATCACAGGAGTCGACGCTCTATCAGAGAGAGATGCAACGAACGCTGAGCAAGAGGGCCGACGTCAGATCGCCAGCATTGTCCCCTTTCTGAAGCGTGAGATTCCAGGCTTCGAAAACGCCGTCTTGGCAGGCATTGCGGAGCGCGTTGGTGTGCGTGAAACCCGCCGAATTCAGGGCTCCTACACGCTCACTGAAGAAGACATTATGGAGGAGCGCAGTTTCGACGATGCCATTGCGCTTGGTGCCGGCCCGATGGATCGGCATGACCCGAACGGAACAGGCATTACGCTATATGCGCCCCCCTCACCTTTCGAAATCCCGCTCCGTGCACTAATACCCAATGGTGTTAAAGCGCTTCTTGTGTGCGGACGTACGCTCAGCTCTACGCGAGAAGCAATGGCGGGCGCTCGCCATATGGCGACTTCGATGGCAATGGGGCAGGCGGTCGGAACGCTAGCTGCCGTAGCGACAGCGACCAACCGCTTGCCATCCGAAGTTCCTGCTGCAGAGGTGCAGAAACTCCTTCTCAACGGCAACGCTTATTTTCATCGCTCGCAAGTTGAGCGGCTGGAACGCGCATAAGCGGAGGGCGGGAAGATGAACAAGATCCTTCAACTACTGTTCGCGGGATTGACGATGCTCGCGGCAAGCTGCGTCAGCGCGCAAGAGTGGCCGAGCAAGACGACCACAATTATCAATCCTTTCAGTGCTGGAACGACCACGGATACCGTCGCCCGAGTTGTGGCCGAATATCTGCATAGAAAGTCGGGCAAGTCGGTAATCGTTGACTCGAAACCCGGTGCGGGAGGAATGATTGGTACAAGCCAGATTGCAAAGGCGCCGGCTGACGGAAGCGTTATCGGCGTGAGCATTGCGGGCCCACTAGTCATGAACACACTGCTTTACAAGTCCATGGCGTATGACCCGTTCAAAGACCTGGTTCCGTTGACGCTAGGGGTGAACCAACCGTGTCTCCTCGTTGCTACCAAATCGCTGGGCGTGTCAACCGTGGCTGGGCTCGTCACAGCACTTAAAAAGAACCCTGGCAAGTACAACTATGCGTACGTCGGAAGCGGATCGCTCGGCCACTTGGTCATGGCCATGCTAGCGATGAGAAGCGATACTCAGGTCGTACCGGTGATGTACGCCGGTGCTGGACAGGCAATCACAGCCATTATCGCAGGCGATGTCCAGATGGCATGCCTTCCGGCCCAGGGCGTGATCGGCCAAGTGAAAGCGGGAAAGGTCGTGCCGATCGCAGTCTCGACGGCTGAACGCGCGGCGCTTCTACCGCACGTGCCGGCATTGCGAGAAACATATCCCGACATTGTGGGCAGCGCATGGATTGGGTTCATTGCGCCGGCGAAGACACCACCGGCACTAGCGGATGAGATAAGCAAGCGGATTGCTGAGGCGTTGCGAGATCCAGATGTAGTCGCGCTACTGAGGCAGCAAATGATGGAGCCTGCTCCAATTCCGCGGGAAGACTTTGGCAAGTTTATGAAGGCAGAACTTACGCGTTGGAAGCCCGTGATTGAGCGAAACCATATTTCTGCCGAATGAACATCGGGAAGAGGATGCTATGAAGGACGATTCGATGTGTGCACGCACCTACGAGGAACGGCTCGATACAGCGATCGTGGCGGAGTATGACGTAGTGGTCGCTGGCGGCGGTGCGTCGGGACTCATTGCGGCTGTATCCGCAGCTCGTTCTGGCGCAAAGACGTTACTGTTGGAGCATTCCGGCTGCCTGGGTGGCACCGGCACGTATGCGATGGTGGCTCAATGGTTAGGTTTCTATAACGGAGAGACGCGGGTCGTGGGTGGTCTTCCGTTGGAGCTTACCAAACTGGTGGAAGAGATGGGAGGCAGTAACGGCTTCAGCCGCTATGTCTTGGCAGAAGCTAGCAATAGTCCGATCCCAATCGTCAACTTCTCATTTAACCCTGAAATAGTCAAAATCGCCTCCGACAGGTTAACCAAGGAAGCCGGCCTGGACGTGAGGCTACATTCACGAGTCGTTGCACCAATGATGCACGACGGAAAGATTGCGGGGGTTGTCGTGGAAGACATCGCCGGTCGTAGTGCCATCCGGTCAAAAGTGGTGATTGACGCCACAGGAAATGCATCAGTCGCAGCAGCAAGCGGAGCCGCGTTCGACGGTGGCGAGGAAGAGTTGCGACGTCGCCGACAGCCTTGCACTCTGGTGTTTCGTCTTTCAAACGTTGACGTCGCCCGCTTTCGTGGATTGCCGCGTGAAGAGAAGCGCGCCCTGGCCCTCGAAGGGGTACAGACCGGTCGGATCTTCTGGGAAAGTCTCTCGTTCTGCAGCACGCCCGGGGATACGGATGCAATCTGCTTGATGAGCCGAATCTCGAACATCGATGCGTTAGACCCAGTGGATCTGGGTCGTGCTGAGATGGAGGGGCGAGATCAAGTGCACTCCATTGTCGGCTTTCTGAAAGAGCGTGTGCCAGGTTTCGAGAGTTCAACATTGGCAAATATCGCCGCACACGTTGGCGTGCGGGAGACACGGAGGATCCGCGGCCGCTACACCCTAACCGAGGAGGACATCGTGAGCGGAAAGCGCTTCAATGACTCCATCGCGCTGGGCGCCGGCCCAATGGATCTGCATGAGGCTGCGGGGACCGGCATCTCCTTGTGGATGCCAGACCATCCCTTCGAAATCCCAATGCGCTGCCTGGCACCTGCGCTGACTTCCGGCTTGCTGGTGACCGGCAGAGCGATCTCTGCGACGCGTTCCGCAAATGGTGGCAGTCGTCATATGGGCACCGCCATGGCATTGGGTGAGGCAAGCGGAAAACTGGCTGCGTTGGCGACAAGGCATGGCATTGAGTTAGCAGAGATTGACGCTGGACAGGTACGAGAAGAACTTCGCGCTTGCTCTGGCATGGTTAGCCTGGAAGACACCGCATTCAATTAGAGCGGGATCACGGCACAGGAAAGATAACAAAAAGGAGACAATAATGCGTACCAAGCTTTGGCGAGCTCTGCTCGTCGCTCTTGCCGTCGGAAGCACTCTGTGCGAGATGGTCATGGCACAGACTTTTCCAACTAAGCCTCTGCGCTTAGTTGTGCCATACCCACCTGGCGGACCGTCTGATACCACTGCGCGCGCTGTGGCTAGCGGAATGTCCACATTCCTGGGCCAGCCTGTCGTCGTCGAAAACAAACCGGGCGCCGGAGCAATCATCGGCACCAAGGCGGTACTTGTAGCACCGCACGATGGATACACTCTCCTGATGGGCAGCAACATACTGACCACTGGTAAATGGCTTTACTCCAAGCTGCCGTTCGACGCTATGCGGGATTTCCGGCCGGTCGCTGGCGTGTTTCGAAGTCCGCTTGTTGTGGTGACTGCACCGAGCTTTCCTGGGAGTGGTATTCAGGATTTGGTCCGCATGGCAAAGGAGCGCCCCGGCAAGATTGACTATGCATCATCAGGGGGCGGCACTATGCCACAGTTGGGGGCTGAGCTCTTTAAGCAATCCACTGGCGTCTCGATGAACGGCATCCCGTACAAAGGCTCAGGACAGGCGCTTACTGCGGTCATGGCGGGCGAAGTGCCAGTCTACTTCGACATCCAGTTTTCCGCGCAACCCCTTTTAAGAGCAGGAAAGCTTAAGGCTTTGGGCGTGACTGGCCGTGAGCGCGCTCCGCAGTTTCCTGCTGTTCCCACTCTGACGGAGCAAGGAATCAAAGACGTCGAGCTCTACGCATGGTTCGGGATTGTGGTTCCGTCCGATGTTCCAGATGACGTGGTGGACCGCCTCAATAAGGCTGCAAACAAGGCGATGGAGTCGAAAGTCTTTAAGGATCAATTGAACCTGCTTGGTGCCGCTCCGATGGGAGGCACGGCTCAGTCGTTCAAGAGCATGATGGAAGCTGAGACTGCTTCGTGGGGATCCGTGATCAAGCGCGCCGGCATTGTGTTGGACTGAAGACGATTTGTTTTCATTCCATTTGTCCCGAAAATTCGATTAGGCAAACGATGTCCCATGACCTTCATTAATGCCTGATAACTTCGACGAGGTCGGGCTTCCGCGAGCCTGCCCTCGCGTGAAGATCGCCTTTCCGATCGGTGCGGAGATATCGTCCGGCGTGCTTGGCTGTTGGAATAGGTTCACTGCGCCGGCCGAGCGCTGAATGGTGCGCGGCGAGTCTGCGACCTACCGGTTTGAGCACCCGTGGCGCACCGAGGAAAGCTGGCTTCCCATAGCCGACCTCTTGTCTATGTCTTGATCAGGCTCCGTTCATCGCTTGCTCCCCTTTCCCAATCTTTCCCAATCGCGCATTCTGCTGTTGCGAATTAGCGTGATAGCGTCAACGAAGAATCTTTACAGTATGCACGTCGCATATGTCGCCTAAAAGATTCGATCATGCCCCTGCACACCGCTGGCGAAGACACATTGAAAACCGTTCCCAAAGAGCTTGCCGTAGCTATAACTGCGCCCGACGGGCTGGCAGTGTTCATCGAACACGCGAGCATCTGAATTGGGCGACAACGAAAACTGCCGTCTACGCTCCTCAGCGCCCGGAGCTATGTAGAGAGCCCTCGCTGGCTTTCGACGAGAGTTAGTTCGGCTCGACTGAAGAGCCCCCACCGTTTCATTTTCCACGCTGCGCAATTGGTGCTGCGCGGGGATTCACACGTCCGTCAACAGGACGGCATCACAACAAGCAAGATGGAGGAGACATGCATCAATTCACACGCCCACTGCTAGCGGCCGCCGCCGCAAGCCTGGTGGCTCCCGCAGCGCTGGCACAGCAGTCGAGCGTCACGCTGTATGGTCTGGTCGACACCGGGATTGAATACGTCAACCATGCTGGCGCCAACGGCACGGGCAACGCGTACCGAGTTTCCCCTAGTAACGTTGCTGGTTCGCGCTGGGGCATTCGTGGCAAGGAGGATCTGGGAGGCGGCCTGAACGCGGTGTTCGTACTCGAAAGCGGCTTCAATAGTGACACCGGGGTATCTGGACAGGGTGGTCGTCTGTTCGGGCGGCAGGCCTATGTGGGCATCGAGGGCAAATTCGGCCTCATCTCGCTGGGTCGCCAGAACAACACACTTTACGACCTGTTCGTGCCGCTCGATCCAACGCGCTACGCAAGCTACGGCCTGCTCTCGCAAGACAGCCAGTTTGTAGGTCGGGCTGACAACGCCATCAAGTACACCGGCAACTTCGGCAATCTGATGCTGACGGGGCTTTACAGCGCCGGATACGACGGCACGATCACCAACGGGGGGGAAGTTCCAGGAGCACCGCGCGTTGGCCAGGAGATCAGCGCGGGCGCATCCTATACGATTAGGCAGGTCGGCATGGTCGTCGCCTATGACCAACGACGCGGCACCTCGCTTGTAACGCAGGATATCATCGAGCGCCGCTATGCAACCGGCCTCATCTGGAGCTCAGGCCCCTATACGGTCACGGCCGGCTATCGCTATCAGCAAGGCGCGCTCGCGCAGCCGTCGCTGCATGCCAATCTATATTGGCTGGGCGGCTCTTATGCAATCACCCCTGCACTCACGCTACGAGCGGGCGTTTATCACAACTCAGTACGCAACTCACCCAATGGCGCGACGAGTTACGCCCTCTCGACGCTCTACAGCCTGTCGAAGCGCACTGACCTGTATGTCAACGCTTCGTATATGAACAACAAGGGCACATCTACCCAAGGTGCAGTTCTTGCGACGACTGTCGCTCCGGGCGCCAACCAGACAGGCGTTGCGGCCGGCATCAAACACATCTTCTGAAGTGCTTCGCATCAGCGGTTGTTCGGCGTAGCCCCGGATCTTCTGGTCGCCCCCAACTCTGCAACTTTGATTTCCGGTGGCGCGGCTGGCTTGCCTCCCGTGGGGAAGGCCTTTCGCCGTACAGCGGCTGCATGCGGATGGTGCATACCTCGGGCAGGACGAGCACGAGCTAGTCTTCGCCTGGGTCTTAATTCTGAACTGCGATTGTGAAGATTGCCGCCAACTCGAGCGGTGGAGACAAACATGACTATCACACCGAAGAAACTGGCCCTCTACTTGGGCTTCGCGACCCTCTCCGGGGCAATGACCGCCTGCGGAGGCGACAACAATTCCTCCGACAACAATAGCTCCGACAACACTTCCGTTACGACACAGGTGGCACCGCTCACCTGCGACGATACGATGAAGACGAAGTTCATGCCTGACGCGAACACCAGTGTGCTGCTCGTCAAGGCGTTCAAGGCAGGCGAGCCGCTGCTGTTGACCGGCACGGCGAATGCCAACACTCCCGTCGCGACCAAGGACGTATGCGTGGTCAAGCTGAACGTCGGGCCGGGTAATGCCGGTCCCGCAGACGCACCGTCGACGTCGACGGGCATCGGTATGGAGATCTGGTTGCCCACGGCAGCGAACTGGAACGGGCGTGTACATCTCAAGGGAAATGGCGGCTGGGCTGGTGGCGTGCAAGGGTCGACGACTGCGCTGGCCGGCATAGCCAGCGACACTGCGGGGACGGTGTCCACGACGGCGATGCAAGAAGGCGCCGTTTCTGGCTCGACCGACACCGGCCATGCCAATACCGCAAATGCCGGTTCGTTCGCAATGAATCCGGATGGCACGATCAACCAGGCTCTTTGGAAGGACTTCTCGGAACGCAGCATCCACGAGCTTGCGGTCAAAACCAAGGCACTGGCATTGGCTTATTACGGTAGAGCTGCAGCGCACACCTATTGGAACGGATTCTCGACCGGTGGGCGGCAAGGGATGAAGGCCGCCCAAGCCCTGCCCACGGACTTCGATGGCATCCTCGCCGGCGCCCCGGCGATCAACTGGACGCTGTTCAGTACCGGGCACATGTTCCCACAGATTGTGATGGAGCGGGACCTCACCGGCGTTCGTCCCACGGCCGGTCAAGAGAGCCTGGTCTCAAACGCGGCCATCAGTGCATGCGATATGGTCGGCGGGAAGCATCTGGGCTATGTTCCAGATCCAGCGACATGCACATATGACCCAAGTCTGGACCCGACGGTACTTTGCACGGCCAACGGTGGCACCAATACGACGGCGAACTGCGTGACGCCGGCACAGGCCAATGCATTCAACAAAATCTGGTACGGTTTCACGGCAGACGGGACCATTCCAATGCCTTCGGCAGATAACGGCGCGGCCGTGACATTGGCCTCTGGACAGCGCTGGTTCGGACCGACGCGAGGATCTAGTCTCGCCAACTTCCTCGGAGGGCCACTAGCGAACAGTTCTTCTCAGGTCGCACTCGAATTGCAGGACCCTTCCTATGGTCTCCCGCTTTTCGTGAATGCGACGGGTAACGGCACAAACCTGTGGAAAACCTTCACTTACGCGCAATTGTCGAATGCCGCTGACCGCGGACTCGCGCTGCAGCAGAATTTTTCGAGCATCGATACGGACAACCCGGACCTCTCTGCATATCGTGATCACGGGGGCAAGCTGATTATGTACCACGGCCTCGCCGACTCACTAATCAAGACAGGTGGATCGGTGAACTACTACAACCGCGTTCTCGCCAAGATGGGAGGCACCGCATCAGTGCAGAACTTCTATCGCCTCTATCTCATCCCCGGGATGTTCCACGGCCTGTCGAACGGTTCCGCCAATCCGAACGCGAATCCACCGCTGCCCACCAACGCTCAACTTTACGACGCGCTGACCAACTGGGTAGAGAAGGGTATTGCACCTGGTCGTATTGATATCGCGACGGCTGTGACCGCGACCTTCCCGACGCAGAAATCCTACCCGCTGTGCGTCTATCCCATGAAGGCAGCTTTCGTCGCAGGTGACCCGATACTTACGACGAGTTACACCTGCCAATAAGGCTGAGCCTGCAAAAGCCAGCGAAGGCAAGCAGAGCAAGATGTTGGAGGCAAATCTTGCTTTCGCGAACCCCCGGACCGACCTTGACCACAAAGGCCTGGCAGGAGTCTTCGACCGTCGCCATGCCCACGGGCCGTTGATCGCCTCTGAACGACATCGGCAAGAAGGACCTTCGCCTCGGGTGACACTCTGCATACAGCTCATATCGCACTTGACTCGCCTTCGTGGGTTCAAGGACGTTGGGCCGGCGACATCGCCGGCCTTTTTTCATCGCCCTCCTGTGCGGGCTCAAGCCTGGAATATTGCTTCATGGATCGCGGAGCCTCCCCCTCAGTCGGGATCAGACCACTTGTATTGCGTGAGGAGCCACCTCCGTTGTGCACCGGAGAACCAAAACTCGACGTAGCAAACCGGTTAGCCCATCTAGTTCAACTAGGCCCTATCCCACGGCGGCACACCCGATAGGCTGCGTGTCAGCCAATCAAGCAGTGCATCGATTCGCGCGAGTCCTTGTCGCCGCTGTGGAACAAGCGCCTTAAGCCAGGTCGTTTGAAGTGGATACTCGGTCAAAAGTGGCAGCAGCGTGCCCCTCGCGAGCGCACTCCGTGCAACATAGGTCGGTAGAATTGCAACGCCATTGCCCGCACATGCTGCGGCTAGAAGTATCGAGTTATCGTTGGCAGCTAGGCGCCTCGGCACGTCAACGATGATCGGGCCGCGATCACTATCGAACTGCCAATTCGAGCCGATAGGATTGAATACAAGGCAGTCGTGATCTGCAAGTTCACGCGGATGCTCGGGTATGCGGCGTCGCTCCAAATAGACTGGCGCCGCGCAGAGTACTTGGCTCAATGGGCAAAGCGGGACGTCCACCACACGCTCGTAGCTTTCTGAGCGCCCCCCGATGGCAATATCGAAGCCCTCTTCGACTGGATTCACTGATCGGTCTATCAGCAAAACCTCCATCGTGATCCGCTTGTGTTCATTCTGGAAGGCACTAAAGACCTCGCCCAGGTACAACACCGCCAAGGTTGTCGGTACCTTGACTCGTATGTGGCCTTCTAGCTGTCCCTCGTCGTCCTTGAGACCGCGTATGACTTGGTCGAACTCCGTGACAAGCGCACCGGCCGATGTTTGGAACTTCTGGCCGGATTCGGTCAGAGCAACCTTGCGCGTGGACCGGTTGAATAACTGGGTTCCGACGGTGTGCTCAAGATCACCAATACGTTTGGCGACGACCGAGGGCACCACGTTCAACTGCCGTGCTGCCTCGGAAAATGAGCCGTATTTGGCCGCGGCGAGGAAGGCCCGCAAGTTGAGCAAGATATCCATATTGATTCCCATCCGCGAAAACTGAACGCTCAATATAGATCAACTATCCACGAAATGCATTAGCTAAGATTGTCTCCATTGAACGAAGTTGGAGACGACGTAGCATGAAACAGACAAGCAGTGTGAATGAGGCAGCACGGTCGACGCCCGTCCTCGGTGAGTACGAAGTGGTGGTTTTGGGCGGCGGACCTGCAGGCATCGCGGCAGCAGTGGCATCGGCGACGGCGGGCAGAAAAACGCTGCTTGTCGAACGCTATGGCTTTCTTGGTGGCATGGGCACTGCCGCAGGGGTCACCAACTTCTGTGGCTTGCATGCAAACGTCTACGGCGAGATCAAACGCGTAGTCCATGGTGTCTCTACCGAACTGACTAATCGCATCGCACGGCTGGATGGTCTCTGCGAGCCTCACAGCCTTTTTGGGGGGAAAATCGCCGCCCAAGCGTACGACAATGCGGCGTACAAGATTGCCGCCGACCAACTTATGCTCTCGAGCGGCAGCGCTGTCCTGTTCCACGCATACGCGGCTGGCGTGGTGATGCGGTCAGAGAGCGAAATCGAAGCACTCCTGATAGAAACCAAGTCGGGACGACACGCCATCGTCGGGCAGATCTTCATCGACTGCTCGGGTGACGCCGACATGGCTGCGGCAGCGGGCGCTCCATACGAGAAGGGAGATGCCGCCGGTGGCATGCTTTATCCGTCCACGATGTTCCGCGTGAATGGCGTCGACCCTCAACGCGCCGGTCGCGCATGGGAACATTTCGGCGCGCTGATGGAACAAGCAGTCCGCGACGGGCATCAATTCGCGCGCAAGACTCCCATCATCCGTCCCCAGAAAAACGCCGTTGAATGGCGAGCCAACGTCACACAACTCTGCAACCCCGACGGCTCCGCAATTGATGGCACTGAGGCTATGCAGATCAGCGCGGGCGAGATCGAAGGGCGTCGACAAGTCGCCGACTTCATTCAGTTCTTGCGCCGATACGCACCCGGTTTCGAGCAGGCCTACGTACTCGATATTGCGCCGCAAATTGGAGTGCGCGAGACAAGGCGCCTCCTGGGTGACTATCAGTTGACGGAAGACGACGTCCTGAGTTGCGCAAGCTTCGAGGATACGATCGGTGTCAACGGATGGATGATCGAAGCCCATGTGGCCGGCGATATCGAATTCAAGTTCCAACACAACATCCCCCATGTGCGCGGGTTCAATCATCTTCCATATCGAATGGTGGTTCCGAGCAAAGTCGACAATCTTCTCGTTGCCGGTCGATGCGCATCAATGACCCACATGGGCCAGTCCGCAGCCCGAGTTACCGGCGCCTGCTTTGTGATGGGCGAAGCTGCGGGTACGGCCGCCGCACTTGCGCTCGCCACAGACGAAATGGTCCGTGACGTTGATGTACCTACGTTGCAAGGCACGCTGACGCGTAACGGTGCGTTCTTGGGGATGGATGACTAACCTCACAGCGATGCCGCATCGCTGCACGAACCTCTAAAGAGCCACACAACGTGGCCATGGTCGTGTCATCGCGCGTCGATGGCACGACAGTAAGGAGACAACCATGCTAGGCCTCAACCTGTTGCCTCTGCGCGAAACATCCCATTCATCCGTCCCAATAGGGCTGGATAAGTTTCCGAAATATCGATGGCTAGTCCTACTGGTCTGCTGGGGGGCGCTTCTGCTTACCTTTGTAGATCGTCTTGCGTGGAGCAATGTCGCCTCAACGGCCGGAACGTCATTCGGTTTGTCCGTTGGCGCGCTAGGGGTTTTCGTCACTGCCTTTTACGTTGGCTATGTCTGCTCGAACTTGGCCGGGGGCATTGCTGTTGACCTTCTTGGTCCGCGTCTAATCATCTCCCTCTCGATCCTTCCCCTAGGAGTTTCGACCTACTTATTTGGGCATGTGACATCGGTGTCTTACGGGCTAGTTGCCCAGGCGTTAATGGGGGTCTCTGCCGGTTGTGACTATTCCGCCTGCGTCAAGCTGATCGCCACATGGTTCGAACCGAGAGAACGCGGTCGTGCGATGGGACTGCTCATGACAGCGACATCGCTTGCCGTCACGGTTACAAACGCACTCATTCCGAAGATGCTCACAGTGTTCGATTGGAGGGATATCTATACGACCCTCGGTATCGCCACCTCCCTTTACGCCCTATTGTGTTTCGTGCTGTTGCGGGACGGCCCGATTGCGGCGCAAGCGCAGCGCCAGTCATTGAAACTTATCGCGCTAATTCGGAATCGGCAACTGATGTGGCTCGCATTGTCGGGCTTCGCCGGAATGTGGGGCACATGGGGCTTTGCGTTCTGGGCAAACTCGTTGATGATGAAGCGATACAGCATCGCGGCCACGGATGCAGGCTTCGTAATGGTGCTCGTGGGCTTAGGGGCCGTCATATCGAAACCCCTCGTGGGGCTACTGGCAGACTGGATAGGCGGTAGCCACAAGACTATCATTACCACGTGCTTTTTCGCATTTTCAGTTTTGCTGCTGCTCTTTGGACAGCTCGAGAACGATTCGCAGTTCCGTTGGATAGCGCCACTGCTTGGCGTGGCAGCCTTCGCATGGTCCCCGCTGATTGCTTTGATGATCGCTGAGGTTGCAGGGCCTTCGTTATCGGGATCCGCAACGGGAGTGACAAATGCTTTTTGGCAACTTGGCAATGTCGCGGCGCCGCTTGTCGTGGGGATTGTGTTTCAATCAACGAACTCGTTTTCCACTGCGTTCTTTGCACTAGCCGTGGGACCGATCATCGCAGCGATCAGCATGTGTTTTGTCCAAACTTCTCCGGCCGCTTTGCTTTACACCAGCTCTGCGTGCGGTAAAACGGTCCTTCCAAATCAGAGCAGTAGTGCCTCAAAGACAAATGGATAGGCAGACACCTCCACCAACTCGATAACGAAGCATTGCTCCTTTGGTGTGATGCCGTCGTTGTTTGAGTGCCCCGCGATCTCGCGCAGTTTAAGTTAAACAGTAACTGATCCGCCGATGGGCATGTAGATGCGAGACTTGAACCGATCCAGAGTAGTTCCCATCAAAATCTGGCGGAGACTACTCTGGAGACTGTCGGAAAGCATGGTGGTCACTTGCGCGGCACCCAGAGTCAACCGATCGAACTGAAGCAAAGGCTTGCGGAAACTGCGTGCCAGGCGCTTCGGTTATAAAGCTGGCCTGGAACACGGTCTGAACATGTACATGTTCTTTCGGCGGCGAGGCATGCTTAGAACAGGCCAACTCGCCGTCTCCCATGTCGGCGACGCGCCAGTTCCCCGTTGTAGTCAGTGGCTCCAGAGTCGAGTCATTGTCGGAAGCGTCGCCAGCGGGGGGCGTCCCTTCCGATTGCAACCGGCCAAGCGCCAGGTCAGCATTGAATGCCAAGTCGAGCCGGACCTCCTTCGCGTGGTGGTGCAGTGCCTGAACTAATGATGGTGGCGCCGAACCGAGGTCGGTTCGCCTGGCCGCGCGCAAAAGGTGGCGTGATGGCTCTGACTAGCGCGCAACTTGGCCTCCTGTTGGAGGGATTCGACTGGCGGCAGCCTATCCAGCGGTTCATCCAGCCAGCGCTGCGCGAGTGTTCCTACGCTTCGACCTATAGAAATTCCCAGAAGCGTGCCTGAGCGCTAACCAATTGACAACACCACTACAACTGGCACCGACCACATGACGGCATCGGCGGACTTGCTCCCATGTCCCGACTACCTGCATCGAGAAAGTACTTCGTGACGCTTCGCATCTAGAATGGCCTTAGCCGCTCTGCGCGAGACAGCGCTACCCTGTTTAGAACAGCCTTCGGCAGGCAAGGTCGAGCGCATCGAGGCAGCAGTTTTCATCGACATTTCGTCCGCCGACGAACCCTCGAACATTGATGGCAATGTGGGGCCGACCGTCTGCGGCATGATCGTCAGTATCCGTTTTGTGCGCCACGGGCTGGCTACAAAAGCACGGCAAGTAGACCTTGAGCGAAATTCAAGTCGGGCGTGCATCTTAACCATGTACCACTGGTACCCAGCAGTTGCTAACGGACTGAATTCGAATAGCTCAAGAGGCTATGTTCTACCAGCGCTCGGCACGGGTACAGAGCGGCTTGAGAGCGTTGGCGCCTCTCGACAGAGAGAAGTCTGATCGCTGCCCTGGAGTAGATCGGCTAATGCTCTCGGACGTATTGGCATGAAATATCGCTTGACGCCGGCAGCCCCTTGCCATGAGTGTCGTAGAGGGCCAACGAAACGAATCCTGAGGTTCGGGTCCTGCGGTTACCGTGACGAGGAGTATTTCCTCTTGATGATCACGGTCTGCCTGTCACCGAAAATTCCACGTAGAGTCGAAAACAGCCCCGGTTGTCTCGCGACGCCGGGGCTATTTCAAGGCTGTAATGCCGCGTGCCGGCCATGTTCGACAAGCCATCTTGAAGGATCATCCTTCGTCGTCAACCATGTGCAACGCAGGATTAGGTTTCTACTTGTTCGGAAAGCTCTTCCCTATCCGATTCGCTTCTTTATCGCATAACTGCCCTGCTCGTACGGGGTGTCCGCTTGTTGGACTAATCAAGCTTAATGTTGTGCTTCTGCACAATGGGCTGCCAGCGTGCAACGTCGGCCGCCATAACCTCACGAAAATGGAGCGGGCTATCGCCGACAGCGTCCATGTACTGCTGTTTCAGCTTTTCTCGGATTGCTGGTTCAGCAAGAATCTCAACAATTTCCCTTTGCAAGCGCGCGACGATCGCCGGGGGCGTCTTTGCGGGAGCAATGAAACCAACCCATGCGTCAGCCTGAATGTCTTCTATGCCGGCCTCCGACAATGTCGGTACATCAGGAAGGACCGGAGATCGCTTCCTGCTGGCGACCGCAAGCCCTTGCAACTTACCTGCCTTGATATGAGGCATGACTGCAGCGGCAGGCAACAGCGCGAAGTCGACGTCTCCGGCGATTATCGCCATCACTGCAGCCCCCGAGCCGGGGTACGGAACATGAACAGGATCCGCGTTACAACGACCAGCGATCGCTTCAATACCAAGGTGGGAGAGGCTGCCTGCACCTATCGAGGAGAAGCTATATTTCGACGGGTTCTTTCGGAGTAGCGCCAAGAACTCCTTTGTATCGTTGACGCCAAGTTTCTTGGCAACGACCAAAACCGATGGTTGAGTGGCGGCAATGGTGATGGGCTCGATATCTTTGGTTGGGTTATAGGGCAGTTTCTTGTAGAGAAGTGTGTTGACCGCAAGTGGTCCGGCGATACTCACGCCAATCGTCTGTCCGTCCGGAGCGGCTTTAGCTACCGCATCGGTACCGATATTCCCGGACGCCCCAGTCTTGTTCTCAACGACCAACGGCTTCCCTAGCCGAATGGAGAGACGCTCCGAGATAATGCGCGCTGCGAGATCTGGTGTTGATCCCGCAGCGAAAGGCACGATCACTCGAACCGGGCCCGTTGGCCAATCGTGTGCAAAGCCTGCTGCTGGGAGGGCCAGCAATGCGCACAGGATGCTCCTCACAATGTTGCTAGTCGGCATAATGTCTCTTCCTATTTTTTATAGAGGTCAGTCTCTCGCGCCTGGGCAGATAGTTGCCTTAGCTGAGCCTTGCGCTAAGGCTATGCGAGTGACACTATTTCGTCCATTGAGTAGCTACAATAGCGCCCAGCAGAAAATCAAATAATGGACACCCGATTGCTTGTCATCTTTGATGAGATCTATAAGACACGAAGCGTTTCGCGAGCAGGCGAAAATTTAGACATACCTCAAACTACGGTAAGCCTTGCCCTGGGACGCCTTAGACGTCATTTCAATGACCCGCTGTTCGTTCGGACTGGCTCAGGAATGCTCCCGACGCCGCAGGGAGAAGCATTGATAACGCCCTTTAGACAAGTCTTGGAATTGTTGCGCACGGCAACCCAACAGCAGTTATCTTTTGACCCGGCCCAGGCGCAACGAAAGTTCTTCATCAGCATGACGGACATCAGCCACATTGAGTTTTTGCCGGCATTGGTGAATCGCATCAACGTCATTGCCCCTACTGTCCAAATCGAGGTCATGCGGATAACGGCTTGCACCGGAAAGCAACTTGAGGCCGGTGAAACCGATCTCGCCGTCGGTTTCATGCCCGAACTGGAAGCGGGCTTCTATCAACAGCGCTTGTTCACCGAAGGGTTCGCCTGTGTAGTTCGCAACGGCCACCCTCGAGTCAGCGCTCGAATGACGACGGCAATCTTCAAACAAGAAAGGCATGTCGCCATAACTGCTGCAGGAACAGGTCATGACCTGGTTGAGCGCGAGCTTTCGGCGAAGCACATTGAGCGCCAATTGGCGCTGACGCTGCCAACGCTTCCGGGACTCGGCAATTTACTCGCCAACACGGACCTAATCGCAACTGTCCCAGAGCGGGTTGCGCAGACTCTTGTACGGATCGCAAATGTGAGAGCGCTTTCGCCACCTGTCGTCCTTCCTAGTTTCTCAATCAAGCAGCATTGGCACGAGAGGTACCATCAGGACCCAGCGAATCGTTGGCTCAGGTCGGTTGTGGCTGAATTATTTTCAGATTCAGTGGCTACGGAAAAAGGCTGCTAAACAAGTCAGCTTTCTGGGAAATTGGATTGTCGGCCGCAAGTGCTGTGTGTAGTTCGCTTATATGCTAGGTGAGATCAACTGCCACCCCTTTTTCTCCGTCCGATAAAAGTGACCTGACAGAACGTGCGCGGGCCCTAATTGCCGTTAGCGCAGCCGAACGACATAGTGCTTGGGAGCAGTTGTGCGTTCTGCGCGAAGTCGATGGTTCGCGGGGCAGTTTCCGTGCCCCGAAAGACGCTTGCACGCTGAATGCAACGAACGATTACGAGGCGGCCCAGGTACGAAACGGCGGCCAAGCAGGCGCGCCTATCGCAAGGAAGCCGAGTGGCTATTTGCCGCGCATTGGGATGATGGCCCCACTTCGTCCTCAGTCGGCCAGCGATTCAAGGGCGGTGAGCGGGCCAAGAGTACCGGATGCTTGCCATCGCGGGCTCCGTCGATGCCGGGCTCGCAACGAAGCAAGTGAAGATCCCGCCGGGTCAAATGGAAACTAGTTGAGCAGGATTATTTTGGCGGGTGGACGTGAATACGGGCGTGGCCCAATTCTGTCTCGGCAAGTGTATGGACCGCTGCCTGAAGGAAGGCGAGATCAACCCGCGATGACTGACCCGCGCTATTACGGCACCCCCCAAAAAGTAGGATGAGAACCGATACCGGCTGCCGTTGCCTGACACTTTGATCATCCACTATAGAAGGAGATAATCATGACAAACGATATTTACGTGGTTCCCTCCAGCGAAGGATGGGCGGTCGAAACCGCGGTGCCCTGCCGGATAACTATTAGCGGAAGGCCCCGACAGGCCACGCCGGTGTAATTGAGTAAATTTCTCGTACGTCCCTCAACAACACTCGGAGATCGGGGCTGACAAATCCGCTGATTGTGAGTAGCGAAGTGCCGGAGGCTAGAGCGGTAGCCAGTGCAAGATGGCCGGAACCGCGGAGCATAACCCCTGCTGCATGCTCTGACGGCATGAGCAAGGTAAGCGTAGATTCCTCTCATAAGTCTTCGCCGTGCGCGATCTTTTTTATATATCAAGGACCAACAGCGGCGACTTCGCACGCGAGCAACACGGTAAGAACCGGTCATTCATGGCCTGCTCGTCGGGTGTGAGATACATGTCACGGTGGTCGGGCACTCCCTGAAGGACGCGAGTAAGGCAAGTTCCACACACACCTTGCTCGCACGAGGTCTGCACCTCGACTTCGGCGTCGTTCAGCGCTTGTACGACCGTCTTGTCTTTGGGTACTAGTACCACCTTGCCTGAGCTCGCGAGCTTTACGTGGAAGCTACCGTCGCCGTCAGACTTGATCGGCTGACCGGAAAAGAACTCGTAGTGCAGGTGATCCTCTGGCCAACCCTTTGCACGCGAAGTTTCAAGGACGGCATCCATGAATCCTTTAGGGCCGCAGACGTAAAGGTGCGTCCCTGCTGACGGACCGCCGAGCAGCTTACCCAGATCAAGTTTCTCTGCGCCGTCGTTGTTGTCGAAGTAAAAAACCGCCTTCGAAGAAAAGGACGACTGCCTGATGCGGTCATGGAAGGCCATTCGCTCCCGTGATCGGGCGCTGTAATGCAGCTCGAAGTCCTCGCCTGCGAGGTCGAGGCGCTCGGCCATGCAGAGAATGGGCGTAATGCCGATTCCCCCCGCCAGAAGCAGGCTGCGCTGTGCGCCTCGAACCAGGGGGAAATGGTTTTTCGGCACGCTTATCTTAAGCGTGTCGCCTTCGTGAACCAGTTCGTGCATTGCTCCGGAGCCGCCCCGTGTACACGGATCTCTCAGTACTCCGATGAGATAGCGGTGTGTCTCCGCAGGGTCGTTGCAAAGGGAATATTGCCTCGATATGCCGTTCGGTAGGTAGACGTCGATATGCGAGCCTGCCGAGAAGTTCGGTAAAGGCTTGCCGTCGAAATTCACTAGCTCGAAGCTGCAGATGTCCACGGCCTCGGTGTGCTTCCGGTGCACACGGACCGTCAGGGAAGATGAATCCATCGTATCGCCTCCGTCGTTCGCCAGCGCTAAGTAAGCGCCTTCTCTTGCTTCGCCAGCTCTGCCCAGATGCGTCGCGCGGCCAGACTCAGCGCATCGCTGCGAATTGCAACAACCGGGCGGTCCGGGAAATCGAGCATGCGGCGGTACTGCGCCTCCAGCACCGCGCGGTCCTCCTCGAATGTGATGCGTGCAAGCTCGTGCTTGCGCGCGAGAAGTCCGCCATCTTTCTCGTCCAGGGCTGCGGGAATGCCAACAGACCAGAAATAGTGGGCACTGCCCTCGGCTCCTGGTGTCACTGCATGGAAGCCGTACGACTCATAAGCGTCCTCCACGTCTTCTTCATGGCGCAAGGTCCCGGCGTCCTTGGCAAGAATGCTGATCGTCACTAGGCCCGGCTGGAAGCGCATGACCTGGCAGCGGTCGATGCGACCGCGGAAAGGCCACACCGCCGTGTACGCTGCCGGTGGATCGACATCGCGCATCCAGCGCGTGCCCTTGGCACCGCGTTCGCTGCGTTCGACCGTCAACGGTGCAGAGGAGTGTTCCTCCTCGTTTCCGCCAATGGTATGAGGGTGCACGTAGCCAACATGCGTCAGGTCCAACAGGTTGTCGTACAGGAGCAGATGGTCGGCCTTGTATGAGAAGTGCGCGCCGCGCCAGCGCCAGGCCGGCTCAGTATGCCGCGGGAAGCGAGGGATGGCCGACCGTTCGGCCTTGCCTGCATCTCCCATCCAAATCCACACGACGGAGTCCTGTTCCACAACTTGGAAGCTGGGCACGCGTGCAGCCGGCGGAACTGCCTCCTGGCCCGGCACCCTCACGCATGCGCCTTCCGCGTTGAAGCACAAGCCGTGGTAACCGCATTGCAGAGTGTTGCCGTCCACCCGCCCCAGGGAGAGCGGCGCAGCACGGTGGCAGCAGCGGTCCTCAAGGGCGCCAACGATTCCATCCGCACCGCGGAAGAAGGCAACCGGGCGCCCCAGAATCTGGCGGGCGAGGGGTTTGTCCTGCAACTCGTGACTCCAGGCGCCCATGTACCAGACGTTTCGAACAAGGGGTTCAGTTGAGAGAAGCATGGTGAGACCTTTCGCAAGTGTGGAATGGATGCGGATGCCGGGTAATGTGGATCTGTGGATCCACGCGAGCTACCTGAGCCTGATGCCGCGTTGGGCGATGGTGCGGCCATTTCCGCAGTCTCGTCCCTCACACGATTGCGTAGACGCTCGGGGGACTATCGTTACTGCGGCTAAGCCGAAGGTGCGTCTTTTCATGAATGTCTCCTATGGGTTGTCGATAGCTCAGGCGGTATCGCTCGCGATGTAGGCCCCCGTTCGCGTCCAAAGGCATGCGGGTGCTCACGTCAAGGTCGCGGGGGCGGCGGCTATGGCTGCGGCTTAGCCCATCACAGAAGAGCGGTGGAAACTTCCACGGCCTTTTGTGCTGCGGGCATCATTGTGATGCGACTATTGTAAAAACCAATATTCTCGCAAACAATAAGGCATCTCGCGGTCGCAGTATTTCCAAATCGAGAGCAATCATGGACGTCATAGAGAATCTCAGGGCCTATCTCGCCGTAGCACGTACGTGCAGCTTCGCTGCCGCGGCGCGCGAACTGGATGTCGCCGCTTCGGTGGTCACCAAACGCATCTCCCAACTGGAGTGGCGGCTAAAGGCGTCTTTGTTCGAACGCACAACGCGACGGGTGAGCCTCACAATAGCTGGCCAGCAGTACCTGCCGGAAATACAGCGCCTAGTCAGCGATCTGGATGGGATCTTTGCTGGCGTTCAGCAGGCTGCCCCGGAGTTGCAAGGTCGCCTGCGCGTCAAGGTCCCGACGTCCCTTGCTGTGGTGCATTTGGCCGAGCTATTCAACACGTTCCTGCGTCGCTTCCCGCTGATCAGCCTCGAGTTGGTGGCGCTGGACCGGCCCGTCAACCCGGTCGACGAAGGCTTCGACATTGCGCTCACGCTCATGCCGGACGCTTTCGGCGGAGTCATTGATGAGCCCCTGTGCTCCATACGGCGACTGCTTTGTGCCGCACCAACCTACCTCCGGGAAAAGGGTACGCCACGGAAGCCCCGCGACCTCGCACGGCACGACATCCTGAACTTCGTGCCGACCGGCAACGTGCTGGCGTTTGAAAGTGCGACCGGTGATGTGAGAGTTTCAGTGCATCCGCGCTTCAGCGCCAATGAGGCGCAGCTTGTCGCCGCTGCTGCCGTCGCGGGCAATGGAATCGCCGTTCTGGGTGACTACCTGGCCTTGCCAGCCGTGCGCGCGGGCACGCTCGTGCAGGTGCTGGTCGACTATCCGTTGCCCGAGTTGTGGCTGAAGGCGCTGATACCCGAGAACCGGGCTCATACCGCACGTGTCAGGGCCCTTCTCGATACATTGCGAAGCGAGTTGGCGCCGCTGCCGCCTTGGTCCCGGTAAGCGATGAGAGTGTTTAAGTCGCAGCGCTTTCGCCAAAACGGCTGCTTCAGCACGAAGCGGCCACAGAAAAATTAGGCGGCTCGCAGCCTGTGGTTGCGATGCGGTCTTAGTGTGAACCGTTCCAAAGACAGATCTGCTGCAATTGCTTGCGCATCAAGGCTGGCGCCCCTTTGCGGGTCGCTTCGTTGGGCCTGATTTCCGCGCGCACATAATTCTCAGTGAGAAAGACTCCCAAAGCAGCGACGGCTAGCCCACCGTCGGCACGCCCGTCGCCGTCGGTTTTCCTTATGGCATTGGAGTGGCGAAGCGAAGCAACAGCTTGTGCCACCCGCAGAGCAGCGCAACGGCATGCTCCATCGGGCCCCGGCTTTCGCCGTAGGTGGGGTGCTAGTCGTCGTAGGTGGAACGTTCCGCTGGCTCATCAATCGGGGGAAGCGAGGTGCAGCGATCGTTGATTTCCTATGCTTGGGGGCTTGCGGACTGGGTGGTTGTCTGGTGGCCTATGACGCAATAAAGCCAATTCTTGGCTAGCGTCCGAAAGGCACAACGGGAAGCAATTGGGAAGTTATGAGGCCGGAAATGCCTCAACGGTAGGGTCACCATTGTCACTTCTTGATCTGGCCAGCAGTTTTCGGGTATTCTCGCGTCACCTACCGCGTCCCAGACGCATCGACCCCGCACCTCCTGGTGCCAGCTTCTGCAGTACGGTGGCCGGCCAGCATAGCCTGGTAGTCCATCTTCTTCTACCCCATCGGGAACCACGTTCCCGGTGCGGCTACGGGTTCCCTATTCTCGCGAGAACCCACAATGCAAAACCCTACCGTTGTTATTGGCAGCATCCGTCCTGGCCGCAACCCGCGCAAGTACTTCGATCCTGCCCAGATGGCTGAGCTGACCGAATCCGTCCGCGTAGACGGTGTCATCCAGCCCATTTTGATCCGTCCCATCGAGGACGATGAGCACGGCCATGAGTATGAGGTGGTAGCCGGCGAACGCCGGTATCGTGCAGCAATGGCGGCCCACGGCGACAGGTACGAGATGCCTGTCAACATCCAGGTGATGACCGATGCTGAAGCCGATCGTAAGGCGCTGATTGAGAACATCCAGCGTGCCGACATGGCGCCTTCCGAGGAGGCCGTGCAAGCATCCAAGATTGTCGGCCAACTGCAGGGCGACCGCGATGAAGCGGCCCGCCAGCTTGGGTGGTCGCGCTCGACGCTCGACAAGCGCCTGGCGCTGATGAACTGCAGCGCATCCGTTCTGGAAGCGCTCAACACCCGTACGATCCAACTCGGCCATGCCGAACTGCTGGCCACGCTCGCAAAGGACAAGCAGGACATACTCCTGTCGGTCATCATCAACGAGAAAAAGCCCGTTGCGGAACTGAAGAAGACGATCGAGGCCGCCGCGTGCAGTCTCGAAACAGCCATCTTCGACAAGACTGAGTGCGCGGCGTGTCCGCACAACTCGTCGTTGCAAACGGAGATGTTCAGCGAAGCCATTGCCACCGGCAACTGCACCAACCGTGCGTGCTACGATGAAAAACTCGGCAAGAAGCTCGAAGGCATCGCCTATGGGCTGAAAGACGAGTATCCCATCGTGCGCATCATCAGGCTGGGCGACAACCACACCCGGATCCAGTTGAAGGTCGAAGGCCCGACTGGCGTGGGCGATGAACAGGCGAAGGCCTGCCACGCGTGCCAGAACTTCGGCGCCGCAGTCAGTGGCCTGCCCGACTCGATGGGCAAGGTCTACAGCGGCCAGTGCTTCGATACCGTTTGCAACCAGAGCAAGGTTGCTGCGCGTATCAAGGCCGATAAGGATGCCACCAAGGTGCCTGCAGCCAAACCGGCTGCAGGTGGCAAGGCGGCGCCTGCGAAGAAGGGCGACCAGTCCTCTGCCGCAGCCGACAAGCCGGTGACGTCGATCAGCGAGGGTGAAAAGGTGAAGAATTACCGCACCGCCCTCTGGCGCAAGGCACTGCGGAAGGAAGTTGCGCAGAACGCCGAACAGGCGAACTCGTACCTCCTGGCCGTTGCACTGAACGGGCTGGCGCGCAATATCGCCGGCGACGTGATGGGCAAGTTCTTTGAGAAGCTGACCGAGCAAAAGTCGTCGTCGTCGCTGCAGGGTTGCCTGACGGCCGTCCACGCGCTGGATGACCAGAAGCGGCAGCAGCTGACGATCGGCCTGACCGTGGCTGCAATCGACGGCGTGGAGGTAGGCAATCTCCGCGAACTGTGCCGGTATCACAAGCTGGATCTGCGCAACCACTGGAACCTCCAGCAAGCGCAGGATTTTCTGGAAATGCTCACCAAGTCCGAGATGAAGGTTCTCGCTGACGAGCTGGGTATCCGCAAGGCGCTCGGCGATGGTTTCGCCAAGCTGTTCAATAAGTCGAAGCCCGAAGTTATCGCCGGCCTGCTGGCGGTGGAAGGTTTCGACTACACCGGGAAGGTGCCCAAGGTTCTGGGCTACTGATCCATTCCACTATCTATCTGCAGAGGGCGCCAATCGGCGCCCTCTGTCATTCCATTTCCCCAAAAGGATTCACCATGTTCACTCAATTGGTCCCGCTCGTTCGCGCGAGCGACAAGGTCGTTCTCACGCTGACGATGCAAGGCGACACGATGTCCGTCGTCGTGATGCCTGTCATCAAGGACGCTGCAGACCCTGCACTGACCAGGCCCCTGATGCTGTCGGCTACGCCGGCGGAACTGGATGCCGAATTCGCGGCGGCCGTCACCAGCGTGACCGAAGCCCATCGTTCGCTCGCCGAGCAGGCTGAGGCCACGAAGTCGATTCTCGATGCCGCCAAGTCCACGCAATCGTCCAAGGCGACGAAGGCGCTGGCCAAGGCAGCATCGCCGTCGACGTCCGACGCCACCAGCGATAGCGGTGACGATGACGAATCGGAAACCGGTGACGGAACGCAATCGGAGGCGAAAGCCGATACGAGCGCACCGGCGTCCACCGGTACCGACCTCGCTTCCCTGCTGTAAAGGAGAACCGCCATGGCACTCGAAGTCAAGCAGCTCACCCGCGAGTTTTCCTATAACGGCATGACGCTTCCTGATGTGGGCCCGCAGTTCTCGCCCGACCAGGTGCGCGATGTGTATTCCGCTCAATACCCCGAGCTGACCACCGCAGCGGTGGATGGTCCGGAAGTGAAGGGTGGTATTGCTCGCTACACGTTCGTCCGCGCCGCCGGCGCAAAGGGCGCGCATGCGCAAATCTGACTTGATGAGATCACTGGCCTCTGGCCAGTTTTCTTCCACTACGAAGCCGCCCGAGAGGGCGGTTTTTTTACATTCTGAGGAGACTCAACAATGTTGTTCGACCCTCGGTCGTTTGTTCCAGCGGTCGATGCAGGACAACCCGCATGGACGCCTGCGCGACAGCATCCCGTTGCCAAACGTCGACCTGCCCATGATTTTCTGACGCTACCTGCAGTCCCGAAGGAAACTCCGGCGCGCGCGCTTCTGACCATTGGCGACGAAGTCGATGTCAAAGACCTCACTATTGAGCAATTCAAGGCTGGCGTGCTCAAGGCTAGCCACGTGACGAACGCTTCAAGCGCCGGCGATGCCTTCTCTCAGGCATTCCATGCATGGCTGGCTATCCGCGTCCCCACGACAAAGGTGCTCAGTTTTGACTTTGTGCTGGTCGACCACGCCGCTGTTGAAGTCGAAATATCCGAGTTCGGGTTCGACATGCAAGAGCGTTCGCCGCTGTATCTCGGCATCCGTCTCGAAGAGGAGACCGTCTATACGCTCACGGCAGAACGTGCTGATTCGCTACGTCTACTGGATCCTTCACTGGTGTTCATGACGTTCCATCTGATTCGCGCGGCCGCGAGTAAGTCGCTTCACATTCGCACCCCCGATGATCTACTTGATATGTTCGGGCGATGGCACTGGGACTACGAAACGCTCACCGATGACGACGAGGCGCGAGAGCATCTCAAGGAGCGGTTTGGGAACGACGATCCCGACATCGAGCGATATCTGCCGTCTGTGGTGCGGGCTGCGCTCGCGCCAGATGAAGTACTTCCCAAGTGGCAGTGGACCCAGTCTGACCGGCCGCTCAAGCTACTGAGTCGCAGACGGCTGAGACAGCTTGCCCGCCTGGGCCAGGATGACTGGCGAGGCAGCCTGTGCAGCGCACTGGCTGATCTGGATCTGGCGTTGGCACGCATGGGAGACACGTCGCTCATGCGCAACGCACAGTGGGCTGAACCTGCGTACTCCGCTGCAACGATTGCCTACGACCACAGCGACTATGTTGGCGAAGTGCTCGATGACCACTTCGAATGCGCCAACAACGGCGGCTATGCGACCTATTTTCAATGCTTCATTCCCTTCGCTGAAACGGCTGCTTCCATCAAGGCCCAGTACAGCGCGCTTCACGACACTCTCAAGCTGATCGCGCTGTTGGATCGGGTTCTTGAGCATTTCATTTGAAAGGAGGCCTCATGGCCGCAATCCTGACCGCATCGCGGTCGCATGAAGTGGCCCTCCAGGGGGCCATCTTGCTTTATGGGCCGGGACCGGGACAGTTTTCCTATGCCACGGCCCATCGCATCGAGCCGGAAGCGTCCGGGCGTCCAATCATTGGCGCTGGTGTGCCCCTAAATCGCATGGCTTTGATTCACGCAGTCCGAGAGGTAGCAGCACACGCCCTTCCCAAGGGCGAGTTCCTGACACCCAACGTGCTGTCGATCAGCCCCAGCGCCGTGACGTGGTGGTGTCCAGCCACCCGGCGTCGCGTGTTCTTCAAGTGCGAGGAACTGGGGGAGCGCAGCGCCATTGTTGCGCACCCCGCGCTGGTCTTCCAGGCGTCGCAATCTGGCTTCAAGGTCTTCGCCCTGAAGGGGAAGGATCGCCCGGTACCGGAGAGCGCGTTGTTCGAGCCGCCGTATTTCAATACGTGGAACCACGGGAAGATCTGCATCGGCTCAGCACATGTGCCAAAGCAGATCGATGTGGCCTCGATATCTGGCTGGGAAGACGGGTTCTTCAACTCGGCATTCACTCATCCCAATCACGGTGGCAAGCGCGTCAAGTACGAGCGCGGCACCTATGCCTTCTGGAAGGACATGCTGGACGGTCAGTTTCCTGACTTTCCAAAGCAAGTCCTCGTTCCCATGAAATCTTCGCTGGCCGATCTGATCGCTGGCAAATTGGAGAAGTAACCATGCATCCTGCAGACGCTGCTTTGCAGCAGTCTTTTCCGTCCGTGATGGTCCCGCGCTTCGGCGCGCTGGCCACCATGGATCGGCCCGGTGAGCGCCTGCTCATCGCAGCCAACGGCGCCTTTCTGGAAATCGTGCGGCCCTGGCTGCGCGTCGTTCGTCGTCTCGGTGCCTTCCAGTACCGCACGGCGATCCCCTATGGCGAGGCGGCGGAAGCTACCGAACTGCGCTGCGGGCGAGTTCCTGCCGAACTGATCGGCGAGTTCGCCGCAATGGCGCGTGCTGAGCATCCTAAGGAAACGGGTGGGTGGATCGTCTGGAATGCCGCAACTGCTGCATTCCGGCTGGTTCCCGTGCGAATCCTGGACCACAGCGGCGGTCACCTGAATTACGACCGTCCGTCGCTTGCAACTGGCGAGGTCCTGGTGGTCGACTGCCATTCGCATGGTCGCCATGCGGCGGGGTTTTCGCCAACGGACAATGCCGATGACCAGCACGACGTGAAGTTCGCGTTCGTGATGGGAAACTGCCAGGACGCGGTGCCATCGCTGGCACTGCGTCTCTGCGCCAAAGGCATCTTCGAGAACGTGGAGAAGGTCCCTGCCGAATGGTATGACGCTGCACGCGAGGAGGTGTTGGTATGACCTTCACGCATTGCATCCCGCAGGATATGACCACGCGTGCATGGGAAGTAGCGGTTGTGGGCGCTGGCGGTACCGGAAGCGCTTTGCTGCCAAACCTTGCGCGGCTGCATCACGCCATGCTGGAGCTCGGGCACCCAGGGGGCATTGATTGTACGGTCTACGATGACGATACCGTCAGCGAGACCAACGTCGGCCGCCAAGGGTTCTACCCGGTTGATGTGGGTCAGCCCAAAGCGACGCTCATCGTGAATCGTCTGAATAACCTGATGGGTACGCGCTGGAACGCCGAGACGCGTCGAATCGGGAATGACGATCGATTCGACTGCGATCTGGTGATCGGCTGCGTCGACACGCGGATTGCCCGCAAGGCGATCCTCGGCGCGATGCAACGTGGCGATGGTGGCTACTATCTCGACTGCGGCAACGAGTCGGACAGCGGGCAGGTGATCCTTGGCCAGGTCGATGGCAATGCTACGGAACGGCTTCCCCATGTGGGAGACCTGTTTCCGGAGCTGCTGGACCCGAAAGGGGACAAGGCCGACACGGCGCCTTCCTGCTCGATGGCCGACGCACTGCAGAAGCAGTCGTTGGTGATCAACCAGGCCATTGCGGTACAGGCATACAACCTGCTGTGGACGTTGTTCCGCACTGGCACCCTGAAGAACAGCGGTGTCTTTGTCGATCTGGCCGGAGGGCGCACAAACTCTCTTCCACTGGATCCCGCGGCATGGGAGCGTTTTGGGTACAAGCTCGCCACGCGCAAGCCCCGCGCGAAGCGCGCGCCGAGCAAATCCGTTTGAACAGCCATTCCCGATGCGTCGGGAGTGGCTTTTTTTCTTTTGTGCGTGCCGTTGCTACAGCACCGGCCTGGCTGCTACCATTCCGCCACACCTCGCGCCCTCTGGCGCATCGACCCGTGGCATCCGCCACACATCTTTTCAACCCGTTGGGGCACTTGCCCTGGCGGAGTGCTCCATCCTCTTCGGAGCACTTAATGTCCACTGTCCAACTCTCAGCGCAATCGGCTTTTCGTCGCATCTTCGTGACGGGTCCCTGGCTGCCTGATGGTGTTGTCGCTACTGGCTATTGGAACGGCAAGCCGTGGCACATACTGACGTCTCCGATGTTTAGTCGTGCAGATGTGCAGCGACTGTGCGAGCTGTGAGGCATCGTCGCCGAAGGAATGATAATCCGTCAGAACAACCTTCACTTCTCCATCCGACATGGCAGAAGATATGTCGTCACCGACTCGGAACGTGGCATACGGGTGTTTGAATGCCGCATTGATGGCCGTTTGCCAATCGTCGCATTCATTGACACTACGGGGCGTAGAGGCCCGTGGTTGACGTTGCAAAAGCTATTTACGATCGAGGAGATCGTGAGCATGAAGCCTTTGAACCCCTCATAAGAAAAGCCCGACGATTCAATCGTCGGGCTTTATTTTTTTTCCCGCGAGCTCAAAACAATGGTGTTTTATGTGAGCTTAGTGCGGAAATAGGGTGAGCATGCTCACGCTTTCGAGGCTTCGGGAGCTGCCTCAACCGCCGAAGCTGCGGCCGAGTGGGCGTCGTATGCGATGCCATTGATTCGCGATATCGTCCCCTCCAGCGCGGCATTCGGGCCAAGCCGGATAGTGCCCGCGTAGGCGATACGGCCTTTCACCTTACCGTTAATATGGAGCGAGACGCGTGCGGCAACATCGCCTTCTACGGTCCCATCGATGAGAACGTGGTCTCCCTCGACGGTCCCACGAATCAAGCCTTCAGGCCCGACGTGTACCAGTCCCTGCGACGAGCGTAGGTCGCCGCCGACCAGCCCATAACAACTGATACCGTGATCCGAAGCAACATCGCCGTGGATGCTGAGGCCCGCCTGGATTAGGCTGAAGTTGGCTGTCGTCATGGTTTAGAAGAGTTTGATATCGTTGCTGCGGCGGGGGTCGGCCTGGTGACTCGTTTGGGCGGAGCTCGTTACCCTGCTCTCGATGGATGGAGTAGCGCCCGACTTGGGTGCCGTCTGGGCCGGAGCTTTGATAGGATTTTTATTGGACGGCATCGGTGCAGGTACGGTCGAAACCAAAGCGGCTGCCGCTTCCGATGCTCCAGGTGTCGGCGAGGTGGCTGGCGCAGAGCTTCCTTGCTGAGCCGGCGGAGATGCGTGCGGCGCGGTGTCGATCATGGGCTCTCGCGGGGGCCACTCTTGGCTTTGGACATCCGAGGCGCCGGCGGCCGCAGCGGGTGGGGTAGCCACAGTCTTTGAAGCGGCGGTAGTGCTATCGCGCTTGCCTCCAGACGCAGTCCACATGCCGATGGGGAACGCGATTGCTGCCACGACAAGTACTCCGATGGCTTGGCGCTGCACTTCGCTGAAGCGGCTCCAGATCGCTTTTGCTTCCTTTGGTGGTGTTGCGCCAGGCGCTTCCAGCGCCGGGGTCGAACTACTGCTGCTCGGCATCTCGATGGTCAGCGGTGGTTCAGCGTAGCGTGTGTGCAATCGTGCAATCTCTTGGATGTCCATTGGCGGTCTCAGGGAAGTTCTATCAAACGCCGGCGTCAACCTGCTTGCCGTCGCGGGAGTATCGATCGTTGTCGGGGATGCAGAGGCGGTGAATGGCGTTTATATGTCGGGCAGCGCCGATTAGAGCGTCATCCTTCTGAGCGTCATCGATGTTGCCCGCCATGTATGCGCCCAGAACATTCGCAAAGAGCTGATCGTGCTGACTTAGCAGGCGGATGAGGCGCCCAGCAAGGGAATGCGTCACGACTACATCGCGCCTGTCGTAACGGAGGCTTACGCTGCGGCGCCGGAATGACCGGGACCACGCGAGCTTCGCGTCCATCCATTCGTTCGCTTCTCGGAATCGTGTGTCCAGGGCGAGAATCTTTCCCTTAGTTGCGACACTCATCTTGGCAGTGCAGAAATTGTAGTCACTGCGCAAGAAGTCCCGCACGAAGTCCGAGCAGTACGTGAGAACGGTTCCGCTGTCTGTGTCCGGAACGATCCGTGACACGCGATCCTGGCTTAGAAGGCGCTGGATCGGCTTTGGTCCGCTGCGGTGGGGCGATTGGGGTGTACGACCGGGGTCAGAAGACTGCGGTTGTTCGTCAATACCCCTGCCCCGGAACTGGGGATCGGATGATTCGGCCATTTTCCATACTTATGTGGATCTCTCTCGTAGGAAATTGTCCGACACAATGCCACGTCAGCGAGCCGAGAAACCTATACGATATTGCCGAGCTTTCTGACTTTCTGTGGCCTCGAACTGTGCCACAATCCTATCCATACCTCGCGTCACAGACGCATCGACCTTGACTCCTAGCGAGTCCATCTATTTGTTCAAGTCGTGCTTTAGTGCACGCGCCGACTGGTTGGCTACCAGTGTGGATATTCCTTGTGCTAAGTGTTTTCGCCGAACACTTCCCCTCATTTGCTCGTAATACGCGTTCTCGCTGTGCCTCTTCATGAGCGCACGCGGGACACCGTTCGAGCCTGGGACCATGTGGAGCTCTCTCAAAGGCCCCTCCTAGGCAGAACGGCAGACGTCGAGCCGATCCGTGAACCTGCGGCCGAACCTGTGGGTTCGCGAAAAGGGTTGTTGTGCAGCGTGACCATGCTGCACGAGGGCGACTTTACGTCCTCAACATAGAGTAGCGCGCAATCGTGCGCCGCTCCCTCGATGCCACGCCCCCGGAAGGGGCGTGGCGTTGCAGGTTCCTGCCTAACAAAGCTCGCTGCCGGCGCAAACCGGGGCGGGCTTTTTTTGTTTCTGGTGAGAGACCTCGATTCCAGGAGCAACTCATGCACCACCAGAACGCCGAGATTTCCGCCGCCATCGCGGCAACGTTGAACCTGCGCCGAGCCGAATACGCGGACATGCCACAGGCTTGGCGCAACCTTTGTGAGGCGGCTTATGTCGCCGGTCTAGCGGAAGGCGCGAGAGCGAACTTCCTTAATTCAGTAACGACCCAGCGCGGGGCAGACACAGCCTTGCGCCTTCGGGAGCATGCTGCGTCCATCCGGGCGAGCGTCGTTCAATTTCTCGACAGGAGAGAGAACGGATGCATGCACCCATCACCTACTCACAGCCCGGCGGATGCCGGAGCCTGCTAGAAGAGCGGCCCATGCGGCCGCCCATCATCGGCACGATTCGCCCTGGCATCAAGATCCTGACCAAAGCCGCACGCGGTAACGCAGAGGCGGTCAAGATTCATGATCGCCTGCTCGCGCAAGGGAAATCGTTCGAGACGATCGGCAACGAAATCCAGCGCGCGACGGGGCTTAAGAATCCGTTGTTTCCCAAGAACGTGCCTTGGTTCACCTGCCGCGGTTCGGATTTCACCAATCCAGCGGTGGCCGACGAGATCGTGCAGCGCTACGGCGAGGACCGTGGCGATGGCAACGGGCATCGCTTGTGGCGCTTCCCGGTCCTCTTCGCGTTCGACGACTGGCTGAGCAACATGCCCAATCAGCTCGTCGCCTGGACGCAGAGCGGCCGGCAGTACTTTTCCGAGTACGGCCAGGACGGCAGACGCTACTGCAAGATGTACGCTCCCCCGCAGCGAGATGAACGAGCCAGTCGTGCCAAGCGTGTCTGGGGCGGCCGCACCATCATCCTTCGCCAGGACAACGATATCCCCGACGGCATCTGCGATCCTCAGGAATGCCCGCAGTATCAGCAGGGCTTGTGCAAGGTCTCCGCGCAGTTCTTCTTTGCGGTGCCGAGCACTACTGGCCTTGGCCTGATCGGGTTGCCCACGACCTCAATCTACGTCCTGCAGAAAGCGCACGCCGCCATGCAGACCGTGGCAATGGCCCGCGGCAAGCTCGTTGGCGTCAAGTTCTGGATCTCCAAGCAGGAGGTGGAGATCAGTCGGATCGACGAAACAGGCCAGGCGGTGCGCCAGATGCAATGGCTCATCACGCTGGACGCGGAGATTGATATCGCCGCGCTGCTCGACGGTTCCGACCGCCCGGCACCGGCGCTGGAGATGGCTACGCAAGCGGCTGCAGTACTGGAAGGCGAATCTGCCCCTGAGCGCGCTCAGACACCAGAATCTGCGACGCTTGATCCGCAAGCTGAATCCGGGCTTCAACCTGCTGGACAGCCAGACGGCGAAGACCTTGAAGGTCAATACCGTGACCTCGTCTCCCGCCTCGAGTTGGACAATGATGAAGGGGCGGCGCAGCTGAAGGCCTTTGCCACGGCGACCTTTGGTCGCGGTTGGTCGAAGCGCCCGCAGGATGTGCGCCAGTTCTTAAGCGAGCTTCGCACTGCGTTGGCGAACCCCCTCGCGTTCCGTGAACAGGTCGCGGCGATCGCCGCGGACGTCGTTCCTTAATCTGTCGGCCTCGTGCTGGCGACTCTCGATGGGAAGCCCTTGGGCTTCCCATTTTCTTTCCTGCCGCATTCGCCGGCACATCTCTTGGAGGTACCACTATGCTGAGTGAAAGCGAAGCCTTGTGGCTTGCTCATTTCTCGGACCTGCATTACTCGCCCGGTAACCTGGTCGAGGCAGATCGTTGCTTCGGCTTTGCCGTGGACAATGCGATCGTATCCGGTTGCCACGTGGCAGTGGTCTCGGGCGACTCGACGGATCATGGTCTTGATGCTCACACGCCGGCTCTCGCCGCGCTTGCGCGACGCATCCACCGCTTGTCTGGCCACTGTCCTGTCGTCATGCTTCAGGGAACGTTTAGCCACGAGCCACCGGGCACGCTTAACGTGTTCCGACTCATCGGTGCACGGTATCCCGTGTACGTCGCTGACCGGATTCACCAGGTGGCGCTGTGCAATGGCGAGTTCCATCCGTCCGATGGCGCGATTTTCACAGATGCCGAGTTCGATGCTTTGCGGGCGCTGCATGGCTTGCCACAGGTCGTATTCACCTGTGTGCCAACCGTGAACAAGGCGGTGCTCGCATCGGCCGTCGGTGTTGCCAACGCGGCAACGGCGGTTGGCGATCACCTCGCCGCGTATCTGTCGGCGGCGGGTTTCATGAACGCCAAACTCCGAAACTGGGGCGTGAGAACTGTTGGCATCTCGCATGGGACGGTGAACGGTTGCGAGACCGAGCACGGTGTACCGATGGCAGGCTTCGATCACGAATTCTCGATCGGGGCCCTGTTCGAGGCCGAGTGTGATGCATTCCTGCTTGGCCATATCCACCGCGCCCAGCAATGGGAGCGTGAGGGCAGGGTGGTGGGCTATCCCGGCTCCATCGGGCGGTTTCACTACGGTGAGATTGGCGCGAAAGGATACTTGCAGTGGGATATTTCACCGGGCCATGCCGTGGCGAACCTGGTCGAGACACCTGCGCGGGAAACCGTGTGCGTCGACTTCGATGGGCCGCCCGACATGGAGAGGCTTTCTGCGATCGCCGCGGACGCGACGGACAAATTCGTACGCATTCGCTGGACGGTCAATGAGGAACATCGTCAGCTGGTCGACCGTGACACGATCGTTGCGCTGTTTGGCAAGAGCGCTGAGGTGAAGATCGAAGCGCGGGTTCTGCCTGCCGTACGCAGTCGCGCAGAAGGCATCAGTCGCGCGGCTAGTCTTCCGGACAAGCTATCCCGCTGGGGTGAGCTAACCGGTGTGGAGACGACCCTGCTGATCGATCGCCTTGCCATGCTCGAATCGTTCGATGCGCAATCCATTGCCGATGCGGTGCTGGAGCAGTTGCACGACGCATCGGATTCTGGGATCGACGAGACGAATGCCGTGCCAGCGTTAGTCGCCGGGATGGTTGATGTCTCCGCAACTGCCAATCCCGCGACATCGGCGCCGAAAGCAGAGGCCGAGATGGAGGAAACGCCGCAGATGGATTGGCTGACCGACGACCTTTTTGCGTAGCAGTACGCCCAACCCCTAGAACATGAGAGCCATGTTCCGACTGCCCCTGAGGCAGTCGAAATCTGGTTTCACCCGCGTCCTGGACGCATCGACCCCGTAGTATCCATTTCTTTCCTACTACCCAGACGGGTGCATCCCGTCCGGGGCGCACTCCGTCATTCCTTTGGAGTGCAAGATGATTCTCTACCACGCGGGGCCGGACTGGCTCTTTGTCGAGGAAACCTTTATCAACCGCTCGGACATGGCCAAGCGCCTTTGCGAGCAACACGGCTTTACGCAGTGCATGATGTATGAGCCGTTCGGCCCTGGCCGCGGCGCAGTGATCGCGAAGCGCGACCACATGCTGGTGATGGCCCTGGGTGAAGCGGGTGCCAATACCTTCTTTGCCGTAGCGCCGTCCAAGGAACTGCAGGACTTGATCTGGTCATTCTCCAATGGCCTGGCCTCTCAATGGAGCCAACTCGAACTGCGGGCCCTCACTAGCCGTGAAGAGTGGGGTGCCGTGATGACGATGGCTGCGGAGCAATTTTCGGCAGCCCGTCGCTCTGTCGAGCGTGCCATCGCTGGCAAGCCAGCTCATGACACGCCGGTCCCGGCAGATATGCCGCACTGGGACGACGGTGCCATGGAAGTCCCGCCGGAGTATCTCCATTCCTACAACGGCACGGAGTTGTCCGAATGCGCCCACTGAAACTGACGCTTACCGGATTCCATGGGATCCGGGACGGCATGCAACGCGACAGCGTCACTGTGAATCTCGCCTCGCTGCGCAACGGCCTGATTGCGATTGTCGGCCCCAATGGGGCCGGAAAGACGACGATCATGGACAACCTGCACCCGTATCCGATCATGCCGAGCCACGCGACCAAAATGTCGGTCGATGCATTCTCCTACTGGGACCACCTCTGCGCCCCGCGCGCGGAGAAGGATCTGGAATGGGAGCATGGCGGCAAGGTCTACCGGTCGGCATTCGCGTTCCGTAATCCAGGGAAGAGCCGCAAGGCCGAGTACTACCTGTTCGAAAGGATGGGTGAGGACTGGATTCCTGTGCAACTGGCTGATGGCACGGTATCGGACGGCAAGGCGGAGACCTACGGTCGATGCCTTGAATCGGTGCTGGGTTCGGCCGAGGCGTTCTTCACGAGCGTCTTTTCCGCCCAGAATCGACGACCACTGGCGACCTACCTGCCTGCCGAAATCAAGAGGCTGCTGGCCGAGTTGCTTGGGATCGACTACTTGCGGGACATGTCCGTGAAGGCGGGAGATGTCGCCAAGGCATTGAACCGTGAGCTGGAAAGCCGCCAGCGCGAGGTACTGATGCTGTCTGGCAAGCGTGACAAAGTGGCGGCAATGGCCACGGAGATCGAACAGGTCGACGGGACACTTGCCACCGAGCGTGCCAGGCGCAGCGAGCAGTTGGCGCAGGAAGGCAAACTTGGGCAGGAGCGGGCGACCCTCGCTGCGAAGCAGGCTGCCTCTGCCGGTACCGAAGCACGTTTGCGCGAGTTGCATGAGCGCCACCGTGAATTGACCAAGCGCCAGCAGCAGTTGGTGGACGACGAGCGGGCGGCGACCGCAAGGGAAGCGTCCCGTCGGCAGGATCTGGACCGGGCGGTTGCCGGCCACCAGGCAGTGCTTGCACAGTCCTCGGTTATCTCGGGGGCAGCAGAGCAGCGCGACACCCTGCAGATGGCACTTGGCCGTCGTCAGGCCGAACTGGATGCACTGCAAAAGGAACTTGCAAATCTTCAGCCGGTAGCGACGCAGCATGCGGCGCTTACTGCCGAACTCAAGGGAATGGCAGACCGCGGCGCAATCGCGGCGAAGTTGGCCAAGAACCTGGAGGCGCAGACCGCTGTCATGGATGAGGTGCCGTGCAAGGATCTCGATGTTCATGCCCAATGTCCGTTGCTCGCTCAGGCACACGCGGCAAAGGGCAAGCTCGACGGGCAGCTGATTGAGGTCCGGAATCTTCGGACTGGCTATGCCCAAAAGCAGGAGGAATCCAAACGCCTGGCGACAACGCTGGAACGGCTACCTGCAGTTCGGGAAGCTGTGAACAACGGTCAGCGCGACATTGCACGTGACCATCAGGAGATTCAGCGCCTGACGGCTCTGGCTGCTAAGAAGCCGATGCTCGATGCCGCGGCCGAAGCGGTGGACGTGGCACGCAGGGACCTTGCTACGCTTGCCATTGAGGAAACGGAGCGGAAGTCTCGACTTGATCGTGACAACCAGGATGTCGATTCCCAGTTGGCCAGCGTCCAGCGTGAGCGTGACACCTTGGCCGTTGAGGACGTCACGGGCCTGCTTGCCGATCTTGATCGCCGAATTCTCAGCTGCCGTGAGGCAGTCGGTGCGTTCGACGGGAAGATCGAATCCTTGATCCGGCGGCAAAGCGCGTTGGCTACGGAGCTTGATCTATTAAAGCGGGATGTGGCTGGTTTTGGTGAGCGCGAGTCTCAGGTGCAACGCCTGTCAGATGAGATCGCACAGTGGAAGCTGCTGGCCAAGGGGCTGGGAAACGACGGTGTCATCGCATTGTCGATCGACGATGCGGGCCCCGCGATCACCGGCATGGTCAATGACCTGCTTCTGGCCTGCTACGGTCGCCGGTTCACGGTGGCCATCGAGACGCAGACGAGACTTGCCAACGGCGACGCCCGGGAGGGCTTTGCCATCACGGTGCTCGATGCCGACAATGACAGCACGAAGGATTTTTCAGTGTTGTCAGGTGGACAAAAGGTATGGATCAACGAATGCCTGACGCGCGGAATTGCCCTGTACCGGGCGCAAAGCACGCAGCAGCCGTTCCAGACCCTCTTTACCGATGAGGCCGACGGACCATTGGATCCGGAGCGCAAACGTGCCTTCATGCAGATGAAGCGCGAAGTGCTTCGGCTGGGTGGCTACGAGAGGGAGTTCTTTATCTCGCAGACCCCGGATCTGGTCGATGAAGCTGACGACATCATCAACGTCGTTGCCTTGGCGCAGCAGTAGATTGCGTCACTGTTTTACACCCACCGCCCTCGTATTGAGGGCGGTTTTTTCTTCATCGTTGGATTCCCAGACAACAGCATCAGGAACGCGGGATCTTTGGGGTCGCCTGCGTTGCATCGTAGGATGCCGATCGCATAGAATGAGCGTACTTACCGCGTCCACGACGCATCGACATCGTCAGCATTTGCTGGCACATCTTTTCCTGCTTTGCATCACGCCATACCTGGCGTGCATCTTGGCGTTCTGACTCATCACTGGCTATGGCTTGTGATGTGAGTCGGATCCCAGCATCTCTCGGGCTTCAGCCTGCACCTCTGTTTTTCTTCCCATCGGGGCACCTCTCCCGACGGGATTGGTGTCTCCAATTCCATTGGAGTTACGCCATGAACCAACTTTCCACCTAGGCAGACCTGGCTGGCATGAACATTCACCAACTGGCCAATCTGGTCCAGACTGTCATCTGCAATGATGCGGACTCCGATTTTCGTACGGAAGTCGAGTTCCGTCTCGCCAACCCGCAATCGGGCAGCGCCGTCTTCACCTTGGACGTCGTCAGCATTCGCGGGGCGCAGTTTGAGCGCCGCATTAACACCCCGCAGCGCTTGAACCACGTTATTGATGGGCTCTATCGGCAGTTTCGTGCCCATGGACTCACCTTCACGCAGCCGATCGGCATTCCCGGTTCGACTCGCGAAGGGGATCGGATCGATACCGGTCGGATGAGTTTTACGATTGCAACCCCACACTGATTGATGGGCCTGGTGCTCTGGGCTCTGTACAACACTTGACCAGCGTCGCCCCCTTCTTGAAAGAGAAGGGGGCGTTTTTCTTGGTGCGCCCGGCAGGGCGCACTCACTTGAGGGTGAAAGTCCCTTACACACCCGGCAAGGGGAAGTGTTAGCCAGAGGCAAGGGTTCCCTGGGTGACTGGGGGTCTGAAGGAAGCCCGAGGCAAAGCGCTGGCCTGACGAACAGGAAGCGGATACGAGGCGAAGCACCGGGGTAAGGCAGCCAAAAAGGCCAAAGCCCAGTACTTGCACGGAACGATGCGGCGTATATCCGACAGGCATAAGCGTGAAGGTGGGTGCGTCATACCCGGGGAGATCTGCATCGCTGCCATGGTGCTACCGGCGTCGAGAGGCGGCGGGATGGCGATGCAGAAGTCAGCAGAGGCCATAGTAGGTGGGCGGTTTGCCACTGAAGGGCCGAACACGAACGAGCGCGATTAGGACGACAGACCTCGATGCGAACCGACGAAGCCCAAATGCACGAACGAGTGCAGCCCACAGCGGAGGAAGGCGGGCGGAACCTGCCTGTGGCCGATGGGGGTGCGGAGGCTGGCACGGCGGCTGTTGGGCAAACGAAAGCGCAGGCGCCATCGCTGATGGAAGCGGTGGTCGAGAAGGGCAACATGTGGCTGGCGTACCGGAAGGTGGTCAGCAATGGTGGCGCAGCCGGGGTGGATGCCTTGGCGGTGACGGCGTTGCGGGACTGGCTGAAGGTGCACTGGCCGAGCGTCAAGGCGGTGCTGTTGACCGGTCAGTACATCCCGCAGGCGGTGCGCGCGGTGGACATCCCCAAGCCTGCGGGCGGGGTGAGGACACTGGGCATCCCGACGGTGGTGGACCGGCTGATCCAGCAGGCGTTGCTGCAAGTTCTCCAACCGATCTACGAACCGGGATTCTCCGGGTCGAGCTACGGCTTCAGGCCGGGGCGCAGCGCTCAGCAGGCAGTCCTGCAGGCACAGCGGTATGTGCAGGAAGGCCGGCGCTGGGTGGTGGACATCGACCTTGAGAAGTTCTTCGACCGGGTCAACCACGACATCCTGATGTCGCGAGTGGCTCGGCAGGTGAAGGACGCCCGGGTGCTCAAGCTGATCCGGCGGTATCTGGAAGCGGGGCTGATGCGTGGCGGGGTGGCCGAGGCAAGGAGGCAGGGCACGCCGCAAGGCGGGCCGCTGTCGCCCTTGCTGTCGAACATTCTGCTGACGGATTGGGACCGTGAACTGGAGAAACGGGGGCTGGCGTTCTGTCGCTACGCGGACGACTGCAATATCTACGTCCGAAGCAAGGCGGCGGGGCAGAAGCTGTTGGCCGGGATGACGGCGTTCCTTGCGGAACGGCTGAAACTGCAGGTCAACGAAGGCAAGAGCACGTGCGCACGCCCATGGGCGCGCAAGTTCCTGGGCTACAGCGTGACAGCACATCGTCAGGCGAAGCTGCGTATTGCACCGGAAAGTCTGCAAAGGCTGACTGGGCGAATCAAGGAACTGATGCGCAAGGGGCGAGGAAGGGGCCTGGCCCACACCATAGCGGTGCTGAATCCGGTGCTGCGCGGGTGGGTCGGGTACTTCCAGTACACGCAGAGCAAGCGGCCACTGGAGGACTTGGACGGGTGGATCAGGCGACGCCTGCGCAGTCTGCTATGGCGGCAGGCGCAGCACCGGGCCACCCGAACGACAATGCTGCGTCGGCAGGGCTTGGAAGACGAACGCGCGTGGCACTCGGCCCGCAATGGGCGAGGCCCATGGTGGAACGCCGGGGCGAGCCATATGGGCGCCGCCTTCCCAAAGCGCTACTTCGCTGCCTTGGGGCTGATCTCGCTGCTGGACACTCAGCGGCGCTTGCAGTCTCGTTTGTGAACCGCCGTATGCGGAACCGCACGTACGGTGGTGTGAGCGGGCTGAGGGGGCGACCCCTCACCCGACTCGATGTGACTGGCCATTCCTACTTTCCGGGAATGACGTTCTCTGCCCCACTTTCCACTAGCGCACTGGCTTTCGCCCGGCGTGTCCACACACCATGACGAAGATTCTTATCTCCGCGGAAGACGCGGAAAAGCTGCTCCCGCGCCGCCGGCAGATTCACACGTACATCCGCATCTTTGGATGGCTGGGTGGAAAAATCGACCGTGAAGCGTTACTCGCGGCGTTCAAGGCGGCACAGACCGTTGAGGTCTCGCGCGATGCTGCGTGCTTCGATCATTACCTTGTGGTTATGGCATGAAAACACCAACCTGAAGGCGCTCGCCAAGGTCGGCTTCTTGCCGCCAACCCGCAAGCCAGCCGTAGCCGCCTGATTCTTCGGTGGGCTTTCGCTCGCCACTCCACCACTGTCCATCGCCCGCCCAACCCCGTGGGGTTCGGTGGGCGATTCCATTTCTACTTTCGGCGGCCTTCTGTATGCTGGCCTGACCTCGCAGGCACGGCAGTCAAAGCAAGCTGCAGGGCGGGGGCAGCAATGGCGTCACTCCATGACGGCGGCGGCGCTTGTGATTGTCGCCGCCATCTTCTTCTTCGCCATGGCTCCGGGTGCCGGCGACAAACTCGCCTCAGTCGATCCTAAGAGCTATGAGGTTCAGATCGTCTCAACAGACCTGAACCGGCCGTGGTCTAGTGTTCCTGCCGGACGGCGGCACGCTGGTCACGGAGATCGGCGAGCATTTGCTTATCATCGCCGCCGATGGCTTGTCCTCGGATATCGCGCTCGATGGGTTCCGCCGGCTGGATGGGTATCAGGACGCGGTTCTGGAATGGACGCCTTCGATCGCGCCGGCTGGCCTAGCGGTCTATGACGGGCCGTTGTATCCCGACTGGCGCGGCGATCTGTTGGTCCCGGCGCTCAAGGAACGCGCAGTGGGCCGCGTGCTGCGTGACGGGCGACGGATCGTTGGCCAGCAAATGCTGGCTCACTTGAACGAGCGATGTGGGACTGTGGCCCCTGACGGGGTCATCATACTTTCCGTGAAAAAAATGGCGGTAGCAGACTGCGGAGCCGTCAGCCGGGTCGACAGCATCAGGGCAGGGACGCACAGGCGGGTCTACGTCGACCAGGTACCCACTGACGAACTGGCCTGGTCTAGCCACGGCTTGGGAAGTCGTCGTAGTAGGTGACCAGCGCGAACAGTCCAGAAAATGCATGCTCACAGGCCTCGCAGACGTATTCCTGGTGGATCGTCGTGGCACCCACAGCGCAGGCGCCATGCGTGATGTCAGTCGATTCGCAGCGGGGGCACAGGATCGTATGGGTCGCCATCACGCGGGCCTTCCATTCGTCCTCATCCAGCATGATTGCCTCCATCATCTCCGCTCTGCATGTTATTTCCTTCAACGTGCGACACAGTGTTGGTTCGTCGAAGTCATCATCAGCCAGCACTACGACGAGCAGTTCGTCCCGCGACGTCCCTGTTCGGCACGATATCGACGCCTCGCACCCCACCGGTGCAGTCGCTTATCAACGCGTGGACGACTCGTCGCAGCCATCCTCCGAGGTTTTTCAGGAGCCCGACCATTTCATCTACGGTCAGGACCAACGGTGTCACGAATCAAGTCGAGTGTTTTGTGCTCCCGGCCGTCCAGCCGAAGCAGGGACAGAAACTATGCTCGTCCTTCTGTCGCGCAAAAGCGCTGTTGAATAGAGGCGATGAAGCCGTCCCTGCCGCTAGAACCTCCGTTGCCACAGCGAAAGTGGTCTACGCTCGGTGTGAGCGCAGTTGCACATCGACGGTCATTGCTTGCCTTCCGTCATACTCTCCCCTGCAGTACGTTACCGGCGGTGTCGTTGTCGTCGTCCGCCATCACCAGGGCCACAGTACGATTCGCAGTGTCCCACGAAGGCACGGTGCCAACGCCGCGGATTGGGCCAGTATGCGCCCCCATCAACGCGTGAGTACGCATCTCCCCGTACCCTTCGTCCGACAGTTTCTGCAGGGCCTGAATCAGCTCATCGACGGTCAGTCCCGGCAACCCAAGAAGTTTTGCGCTCATATTCGCGCCCTCGCCGTGAAATAGCTCGCGGTGTTTTTCTTGCTCCCTGCCGTCTACACGTAGCACCAGCAGAAAACTGTGCTCGTCCTCCTCCAAGCGCATAGGCGTACGGCGGCTGCGCCTCTGACGAAATAGCGCCACCGCGCGGCCACCTCGACTCGCCCAAGTCTCAAAATAGAGCTTGGACGCGCAGGACCGCGACATAGCGATCGTCAATATAACTCGGCGCGGCAGGTACTGAGCAGGTTCCTGTATTGGAGCGGTCTCGGTGGGCGTCGTCGGGCAACACCGCATCTCGCGGCTTTGGTTCGGCGTGTCGGCGGCATCGTTCAGCAACCTACTTGCTAGCTGGCCAGGCCATGTTCGCGGCAAGATGGCAACTGCAAGTCATCGTGGCCCTACCGGACGCATTTCCGTGCCATGAGAGGCAACGCGGTCTGGCGCCGCAACAGCGAGCGCGATCGCGGGACGGTGTGATTTGGGAACCGTCGACTTCGGAGCCGAGGAGGCCACATTCGCGCTGTAAGCATCACATTAATTGCGACATGAGACTTTCACTGGATTCTCCCAGGGTGTGTTGAAGGAGGCCGGTAATTCTTGCAATTCGAAGAGCTAGTGCTAGTCTGAAAATGCCGTCAGGCTCACTGCGGCCCGTTCCCGCTCGCTCCCCACTCCCGGCGCGGGCATTTTTTTCCATCCTCCCCGTCGGCAGGCTTGCCCTCGCACACGCCATGCACATCGTCCTGTTTCGCAACGGTACTCGTGCGCTCATGCTTCCGGCCGACAAGACCCTCCTTGATTGCCCGCCTCAGGTCCGGCACTGGCTTGGTGTGCCCTGTGACGAAGCGATGACCGAGCTGACAATGGACACACCCATGCCGGGAATCCATCCGCCGACGGTACTGGCTCAGCTACTGCAAAAGGGGTTCTGTGCCCTCGACGTGTACGGTGTCGTGCAGGGGTTCCAGGCGCAGACCGAGCAGTGGCCAACGGCATTCAGTGCTAGACGATCGGTACAACAACGCGAGGAGACATAGGTCGGAGATCCGCGCGAATAGGCCGGGGAGCGCTGCTGGCAGGGCAACCCCCAGCATGCTGTGCACAACAGCCAGAGGCAAACGGCAACAGTTCCCTCGGGATCCAGAATGCTTCACAAAAGCGCGCCGCAATCGCAGGGTCAGTGGTTGCCGAATCGTTGTTTGCCAATCCCTGGTAAGTCGATCGTCGTCAGGATCCGCCGTATGATGCCGACTCCAGAATCGGATCGGGTGTCAGCAAGCAATCCCCATGGATCATCACATGCCGACACAGCTCTAGTTGCAAGAAGCCGCCCCCGTTGACGAAGGTCACTTCTTCATGCGTCTTGTCCCAACCAAGCCACTTCCGAACGATCCCCAACCGTTCCGGCACTGCCAGGAGCCGGGACTTCGCTGCGCGGTGGGGTAAGAGGGGCGCGTCTTCGACTAGGTGAAAGGGGAATACACACCAACAACACCGGTAGTGCGGACAACGCCTTCTTGACTGCTGGCACGCAATGGGGGACCCGTATTCATGGAACAATTGAGAAGATCACCTTCTCAATCACCCACGAAGAGGGCCAACATGAAACTCGTCATAGCCATCGAGTTCACCGATACGGCTCGCGCAGCAGCCAAAGACATCGATGTGAGCCTCTCGCCTGTCTTTGGGACAATCACTCCGGTAACTGGAGATCTTGTGCGGTTCCCGGGCCAACCACTTCTGTTCATCGTCACCAGCCGTCTTTGGCATGCGAAGGATCGCGACAATGTCGAGTTGCGGGTCATACTCGATCTACACTCTCGTCAGACTCTGTCGCTTGCTTGAAGTAGAACGGCACTTCGGTTCGGCTACTGTTTCGCAGCGCTCGGGTTGAGGTTCCTATGAAAAACCTCGATGAACTCACGCCCACAACGGCTTCGTGTCCCTCGAACTGCAGAACCGCTTTAAGGCACTTTCTACGGTGCCACTGAAGCGAGTCGCGCCGAGGGAGCCGTCAGAGCAGGTGAGATCAAAAAAACCGGAAAACGCATGCTGGCAGGCCTCGCACAAGTACTCCTGGTGAATCGGCAGTGCGGCGATGGCCGATGGCACAGGCGCCATGCGTGATATTGGTCGAATCGCTGCGCGGACTCAGGCTAGTGGTAGTGGCCATTTCGAACCAGACAATTTGAAGGTTGCCAGCATCGCTCCCGGGCCTGCATGGCCTCGATGCCCCAGTTTTTGGCTCTCGTTGCGACAAAGCCGGAGGTACAAGGCGTTCGTGCCCAGATAGGCGGTGCTCAGGCATTGTCCGCCATGAGCAAGTGCGGCTTGCTGGATACGAGAGAGGCCATCGGCGTCGGTCCTCTGCGCGGCCACGTGCATCGGTACACGTGCGACATCAGTTGCCCAAGACTCGCTACTCGAGGCGGCATCCCGGCGGCGTGCGAGGGGCGCATGACAGCCAACCCGGCATTGGCCAACGAAATTGCTGTCGGTCAGCGGATCGTACAGAGTCACCTCGATAAAGCAATTGCGGAGGTCCGCATTTTCATCTTGTCAGTTGGTCCGATTCAGTCCCGCGACCGCCTACGCACCGGCGGGCACCATTGCCCATTCCGCCACGCCCTCGCGTAGTTTCAGCGCACTGAAGCCTTGTTCCCTGAGCAGGCGTACGGCGTCGTCGGACATCAGGCAGAACGGTCCCCGGCAGTACGCCACAATCGGCTTGTCCATCGGCAGCTCGGCCAGGCGTGTACGTAGATCGGCCAGCGGCATCGAGCGGGCGTATGGCAGATGCGCTTGCGCGAATTCGTTCGGCGGCCGCACGTCGATCATGACGATGTCCCCGGCCTTGGCTTTGCGCAGCAGTTCGGCCCGATCCTCCCCACGCCATTCGCCATGCGCGGCCGCAAGCTGTTTCAGCACGCCCTGTAGCTCGACCAGCCGGTCTTCGGCCAAGGTGTGCAACATCACCCACAGGCGTGGCACTTGCGCGCTGGCGATGCGGTAGATGACGTGCTTACCCCGCCGCTCGGTCTCCAGCAGTCGCGCAACGCGTAGCGCCTTCAGGTGAGCACTGGCGAGCTTGACGCTGATGCTCGCCTCAGCGGCCAGCATCTCGACAGATTTCGGCGCCTGGCACAGCAGCTCGATCAACTCCAGCCGCTTCTCGCTGGCAACCGCCTTGGCAATGCGGGCGACCTGCTTGTACAGGTCGTCCTTGATAGCGCGATTCGTGGGCATAAGGTGTCCGAAAGTCCAGTTGGCGCAGAAGGCTCCACCTTCCGGCGGAAAGTATGTACACTATACATTCTAATGTTTATTAGAATGTTGATGGGATCTACCTCGCCATCCTGACGACGTGTTGCACGAGCGGTCGCGGGGTGCGGGTGACGCCAGGAGGATAGGCCATGTTTTTCAAACAACGCACGAATGACGATGCGTCCATCTCATATCTCCTGGGTTGCGGCGGCCACGGCAAGGCTGTGGCCGTGGATGTGGTTGCGGGCGACGAGGCATGGTTCATCGAGGCGGCGAAGCGCGCTGGCGTGACGATCACGTATGTCATCGACACCCACGTCCATGCCGATCACTACTCGGGCGGCCGGGCGCTGGCGCAGGTCGTGGGCGCTCCCTACTGCCTGCACGAGTCCGTCCAATCAACCTTGCGCTACGCCATGCAGCCGCTTCGCGACGGACAGATGCTGGACGCGGGCAATGTCAAGATCCGGGTCCTACACACACCTGGGCATACTCCCGACAGTATCTGCCTGTTAGTCACCGATCAGCGCCGCAGTGAATCCCCCTGGTTTTTGCTGACCGGCGACACGCTGTTCGTCGGGGCGGTTGGGCGCCCAGACTTGGCCGGGCAAGAGCGCGAGATGGCGGGTGTGCTGTATGACAGCTTGCACAGTAAAGTCCTGCCGTTACCGGACGAGATCGAGATTTTTCCTGGCCACCAGGCGGGAAGCGCCTGCGGGGTGGGATTGTCTGGCAAGCCCTCCTCGACGCTCGGCTTCGAGCGACGCTGGAACCCCAGCCTGACACAGGACCGCGAGACCTTCATTGACGCCCAGACCCAGGCGATCCCGCCACGACCGGCCGACATGGCGGCGGTCGTCAACGCCAATCTCGGGCTGACGAGCTGACGAATGGAAGCAACCGCAATCCGTCTCGGGCTGCGCGAGAACTGGGGCCAGTTCTTGCTGCTGGTGGTCGTCAATGCCTTCGTGGGCGCCATGGTAGGCCTGGAACGCAGCATTCTGCCGGCCATCGCCGAGCACGAATTTCACCTTGCGGCCAAGGCGGCGATCCTGTCCTTCATCGTGGTCTTCGGCATCTCCAAGGCAATGACCAATTACCTGGCGGGCCGGATGTCCGACCGCTTCGGCCGCAAGCAGGCACTCGTAGCCGGATGGCTCGTGGCGATCCCGGTGCCGTTCGTGCTAATGTGGGCGCCGCAATGGCATTGGGTGGTCGCGGCCAATGTGCTGCTCGGAATCAGCCAGGGGCTGACCTGGTCCACCACGGTCATTATGAAGATCGATCTGGTGGGACCCAGGCAGCGCGGCCTGGCCATGGGGCTGAATGAGTTTGCTGGCTATGCCGCCGTCGCCGTCAGCGCGTTGTTGACTGGCTGGATCGCCGCGCGGTACGGGCTTCGCCCGGAGCCGTTCTATGTTGGGGTGGTCTACGTCGTGGCCGGCCTGCTGCTGTCCTGGCTGGCCGTGCGCGAAACCCGGCAGCACGCCCAGCACGAGGCGCGCAACCACGCGGCCCTGGCAGGCGCCAGCGCACTGAGTCAGGGGGAGATCTTTCGCCGCATGTCGCTGACCGACCGCAATCTGTCCAGCATCAGCCAGGCGGGGCTCGTCAACAACCTCAACGATGGCATGGCGTGGGGCTTGTTTCCCCTAGTGTTTGCGACGGCAGGCATGAGCCTCGCGCAGATCGGCGTGCTGGCAGCCGTCTATCCAGCAGTCTGGGGCTGCACGCAGGTATTCACGGGCGCGCTGTCGGATCGCATCGGTCGTAAATGGTTGATAGCCGGCGGGATGTGGGTGCAGGCGGCCGGAATCATTGTCACCGCTTCGACGGCTACTTTCGACGGCTTTGCTTTGGGCGGCGTGCTGCTGGGTATCGGCACAGCCATGGTCTATCCGACTTTGCTGGCGGCCATCGGCGATGTGGCGCACCCGAGCTGGCGCGCCTCCGCCGTCGGTGTTTACCGGTGGTGGCGCGATCTGGGGTATGCCGTGGGCGCGCTGCTGGCCGGCATCACCGCCGATCTGTTCGGCCTGATCACGGCGGTGTGGCTGGTTGCGGCGCTAACGTTCCTGTCCGGGCTGGTGAGCGCTGTCCGCATGCGGGCGTAATACTGCCCGGCAAGATTACTGCTGCCGTAATTTCTGCCCACAATGGCACGCAACACTGCTTGCCGCTGCGTTCGATGCATTGGCCGGCTTTGACGATTCGCATGCGCGTTGCTGCTGGATTGGCGGGCATGGAACCGAGCCGAACGAACAGAACACGCAGCAGTCCCCCGGCTTGGGACGCAGCACCACCTTGCAGTGCAGGCATTCGTAATAGAACCGGCAAGCATCCGTAGGCATGGTTTCGCGCTGGACGTGGCCACAGTGCGGGCATGTCAGCACGGAATAAAGGTTTGCAGCAGTCATCATGCTCTCACTTCTGCACAGCGGATGGATATCCCGCGTTCGTTGTAGCGCGGGTCAAAGCCTCCGGCTGAGTCCTGTCCGGATCGTATGTGACGATGGCCGTCTTGGTCCCAAAATCAACTCTGACGGCGCTGACCCCGGCAACCTTTTTCAGCGACTTCCTGATGGTAATTGGGCATAGGTCGCACGTCATGTTCTGCACGTCCAGCGTGACGCTCTTTGGAGGGGCTGCGAACACGACCGCCAGCGGAAGGGCCAGCAGCACGGAAATGAATGGTTTGCGCATCGACTCCTCTCAATAAAACATCGGGGCAAGCCACGGCACGGCCAGCAGGCCGAGCAGCAGCGCCGTGACGATCCAGAACGTATGGCGCTGCCGCCGGCCGGTACGCGGATCGGTGCAAGAGGTACCGGGCGCGCAGGCCTGCGGTACCAGGTAGAGCTTGCGGAAAGCCAATCCAAGAAACAGCAGTGTCAAGCTGATGAACACCGGCCGGTAGGGTTCCATCGCCGTGAGGCTGCCTACCCACGTCCCGCCGATCCCAAGCGCCAACAGCAGAAGTGGACCCACGCAGCACACGGATGCACCGATGGCCGCAAGAGCACCTGCGATGAGTGAGCCTTTGCCGGTGAGCGGGGCCATTGTCTTTCCTGTAACTGTTTTTTCATTTGCTACTCTAGACTCCGTACCTAGATACGGAATCAAGGGGAAAAATGGCTTCGGAGCTGACCATTGGCAAGCTGGCGGAGGCGGCCAATGTACACATCGAGACGATCCGCTACTATCAACGGCGCGGGCTGTTGTCTGAGCCGCCAAAGGGGCTTGGCAGCCATCGCCGTTATTCGCCGGACCAGGTCAACCGCGTGCGCTTCATCAAACGCGCACAAGCTTTGGGATTCAAGCTAGACGAGATTGCTGCGCTATTGAGTTTGGACGGGGCGCATGACTGCGCGGACACTCGCGCACTGGCTGACCAAAAACGAACCCTTATCGAGCAAAAATTGGCCGACCTTGCGAGCATGCACCAAGCGCTTACTGATCTGATCCAAAAATGTGGCGAAGGCGACGGGGCGACTCCTTGCCCAATCATCCAGGTGCTGGCCAGTGATTAGGCTTGCGCATGCAGGAGTTCCCGGCCTGTGGCGTTAGAAGATGTTTCGTCCTTGCTCGGAAGTCCGCCCGGCAGCGCCCATTTGCTGCCATCTTTGGACATCAGCAGCGCACGGTCACCTCGCGCGCAAATCACGGTGGCCGGGAAACGGTCGATGTTGTAAGGGAGACCGGCAAGACAAAAGTACCCACCCTGACGCTTCAGTGAATTCGGTACTGGCTAGGCAGGATCGCCAGCTCACGGCTTCAACTCGGTCACGGGGACATGAAGATGTAGCAGGCGGTCGACCGACATGACTGCCACGATCCCCGCTCCTGGCACTGTCGATTTCCCCTCATTGACGATCGCGTTGGCGATGGCCTCGACGTCAGGCCTCTTCCGCAAAGATCTCAATCTTGGTGTGCGCTGTGGTCAGGTCGCTCGAATAGAAATTGCGGTGCTCGTCGTATCCCTTGACCTTCGTTGCAGTCAGCCCGGGAGCGTGGACGGCCGCAAGCGTCTTTTCCAGCTGCTCCCAGAATTTGGGTGGGTACGATGGCTATGACACATGGTGTTCATGGGAATCTCCTTGGCAATCTAGACTTGGCGACCATCAGGCGGCTACATGGCTACCTCCTACCTGCGCCGCCAGGCAAAAGCACCGGCACACAGCGCATTGCCCCGTCAACCTGTTCACTTGCCGCCCCTCATCCCGCTTTCGCTTTGACGAGCATCCGGCCCTCCAGCGGTACGATCCCCGCCAAATGTGCCTCTGATCGATTTTCGCTCAGACGATTCATCAGTCATTGCACTTACTTGGTCATCGTGCGCAGCCATGCTCCTCATCATCAGCCACATGAACAGCGGGCAAAGCAAGAAAAGGAAGTAGGGGCCAATGCTCAGTATCAAATCATGCATTGGCGGCCATACGGCGTAGGCGCCAACCAGCGTCGTCACCAGGGCAGTTCCGGCGACGATCATCGTCTTCATATTGCATTTCATGTTGGTACTCCTGCAGGAGTCGGTCGCGTACATTTACGTTCCTACTTCGTCGGGGACGTCTGGATCTTGTCAGCGTACTTGCGCATGATGTCACTCATCGCCTGCATCATGTCAGCGTGCATCTGCATCGCGAGCTTCTCGTTTCCCGCGGGCAGCCCTATCATGGGACAAGCAGTCATCATGTTGCCTCCCATCATGTGGCCCATCATCATGCCGTGGTGCTTTTCCTGTGCACCAGACTTGGCGCTGTCAGCGCTGCGGGTGACATCCGCCGCCGCGGACCATCCGCTTACGCCAAACGTAACGATGGCCAAGGTGGTGACCAGCAATGCTCTGGTTTTCATGTCAGGTCTCCATGTCAGATTCCACCGCGGTTCGGGGCTGCAGACGCAGGCGGGCATAGTCGCCCCGCCTGGCCTCCATCAGTCGCTCCGATCGCGGGTCAAGCTACAACCTCACTTGGATTCAGTCGCGCCCTTTGGGCTTGCCTGACCGCGCGGGAGACTCCCCGTAGGGCGAGCGTCCATCTGTTTGAACATCTCGTTGCACTGCACGAGCATGGCTTCCTTGGACGGCGTGACGCTGGGGGTTACGGCGGCCTGTCGCGCGGCAGCGCGTGCCCGATTAATGACGTCCCAGTCGGGACCAGCGAGCGCCTGCCCGGCTGCAACGCCTAGCGCAACTAGCGCGATTACCTTGAGAGTGGAATGCATGATGTTCACCCCATAAGTTGGTCGAATCTGGCTCAACCAACAGGGGCAACGCCCTCCGCTTGGGTTGAGCCACAGTACGCAACCGCGCGTGGCGAGGTATGCCACGCAAGGGGAACATCAATTTCGCAAGCGGGCTGTTGCGAGATAGATCGGCCCAGACGAAAAGTTCGTGGTGGGCGCTGTGGGAAAAAGGCGACCGATAGATGCTGCCAGTCGCAACACATGCGAGAACTCCGCTGCCGGCAAGGCGGCGAAATCGGCGGGGTGAGCATTGCTGTCTGCCCAGTGCTGGCTACCGTGCTGGCGGTCTGCGCATAGCGCCGGCTGGGCGTCGTCCATGTCCAGGCAATCAGTCATGGTGGCCATCGCTGCCGACCCCATTGCCGTGCTTGTCTCCTGCGGACATAAGTAACCAGCCGCCGCGAGACGGGAAAACAATAGCGTCGTCAGCAGCAGCAGCGCAAGCAATCGGGCGAAGGTACGGCGCCTGTATCTCATAAATCACGCCATTGATTCAATTCAGTCTAGACTCCCAATTTCGGGTAGCAAGGCAGACGAAGAATGCTTGGTGTGCCCACGCGCCCACCATTACTAAGGACCGCGGCGCCTGTACGCTGCTCATCCGCGAAACCTTCGTGAGCTGACGCTGTGGCTATATTCAGATGCAGCTGTGTGTTGTCCATGTGAATGACTCCTGCGTTCTCCGGCTTGACTATTCGTGGGAAGGCGCGTGAAAGCCTGCGAGGCCACCCTTCACGGTTTCTGACTATGAGAGGGCTCTGACCAATGTCGCGATTCCGCGCCGCCAATCGCGTCAAGAATCGGGCAAACGGGACGCCTATCGCCTTCGCAATGCTCAGCGAGTTCCTGGAGCGTGTCACGCATGCCAGCCAGATCGGCGAGCCGTACGTCTAGCTCTCGCATGTGCCGGAGCGCAATCGCCTTCACCGCAGCACTGGTGCGCCGCTTGTTGCGCCACAGGTCAAGCAATTGGCGGATCTGCTCCGTGGAGAACCCCAATCGCCTGGCTCGCCCAATGAAATGCAGAGTATGAATGTCGGTTGTATCGTAGGTGCGATAGTTCCCGCCGCTGCGGTGCGCCGCAGCAATCAGGCCAATCCGTTCGTAGTAGCGAATCATCTTGGCTGGCACGCCCGATGAGCCGGCCGCTTGTCCAATGTTCACAATGCCTCTTTTGACTGAACTGACGCCTTTCGCGGAACCTTGCCGGTCCACACGGTGCGCGATGGAGAAACCATGACTCCAAGCTAGACCTTTCCCCCATGGGAAGGTCAAGGTCCCCCCTCTGCTTGGGATCAGGAGAAGCCGACACTTGGTGGCCGTGCTTGGGTCGGCGCCGCCCACCGTGGGCGCCGGGTTGCAATTCGAGCCAAAGAGGCTATGCTTGCGCCTGTCAACACCAAGCAAAAGCACCGTTGTGTCACTCGGCTCGCCGGCATCCCTGGTTCGCTGGCTTCCTTCTCGTCGTCTTCCTGACAGTCCAACTGGCAGCGGCCGCGTACGCCTGTACCGGTAGCCGCTACCAGATGGACAGTGGTAACACGATGACGGCCATGACTGAGTCCTGCCCCGACATGGCGGACGGCGCGAGCAACCAGGCAGGCGAGCAGAAGGCACTTTGCTTGGGGCACTGCCAGGCGGACTCCAAGAGTACCGACCATGTTTCGCCGCAGATTCCGGCATTCTTGCCGGTTCTGGTGAACATCATCGAGCCGGCGGATGTGGTGGTGGCTGACTTGAATGCGGCGCTCGGCGTCGACGCCATGCCCCGCGCGCCGCCCCCGCCTCTGACTATCCTTCACTGCTGTTTTCGCACGTAGCCTCCGGAACAACGCCGAACTGTTGCCATCCCCCATACCGGGGTGGCTGTCGTTGCTCCCGGAGGCTGTATGCTTTTACTACGTCGCCTGACGCTGGCGCTGCTATGCGCGCCTGTTCTTGGCATGACGGTGTCGCAAGCCGCGACGCCGCAATCCACTGACTCCCTTTCCCTTGCGGAAGCCATCGCGCTTGCCTCGGCGCATGCTGGCGATGCTGAATCTTCTCGGGGTTCCGTCGAGGCTGCCATTCAGATGGCGGTCGCCGCCGGCCAGTTGCCCGACCCCGTACTAAAGCTTGGGCTCGACAATGTTCCGGTCACCGGCCCAGACGCGTTCTCGCTCAGCCGGGATTTCATGACCCAGCGCTCGATTAGCGTGATGCAGGAACTCACGCGGTCGGACAAGCGTCGCGCCCGGGCCGCTCGCTTCGAAGCCGAGGCCTCCGCGGCCGATGCGCAGCGCGCGGTTGGTCTGGCCAACGTGCAACGCAATGCAGTTTCGGCATGGCTTGACCGTTGGTATGCGGAACAGGCCGGCGTGCTGCTCGGCCACCATGGCCATCCGCTGGATCTCGCGCTCCGGGCCGCGACTGCCGCATACCGCGGCGGACGCGGCACACGCGCGGATGTGCTATCGACCGAATTGGAAATCCAGAAGCTGCGAGACCGAGAGGATGAGAATCGGGCCTACATCGCGACCGCCGGGGTGAATCTCGCGCGCTGGATTGGATCGGACGCAACCCGTCCACTTGGCGAGCGGCCGCCTCTTGATGTGCCCGAACGCGTCCGGCAACTGGCCCGGACGGATTTCGATACCGTGCCCGAGATGGCCGCCGCGCAGCGTGACGTCGCGCTGGCGGAGACGGAGATCCGCTCCGCGACAGAGAACAAGAAGCCGGACGTCACCGTGGAACTGATGTACAGCCAGCGCGGCTCCGCATACTCCAACATGGCTTCGCTGAACGTCAGCTTCCCCGTGCCGTGGGACCAGGGCAACCGCCAGGACCGTGAAGTCGCTGCCAGGTTGGCGAAGGCGCAGGAGGCTCGTGCCAAATCCGAAATCATCAGGCGCAATACCAAGAGCATGATTGACGCCAAGCTGGCCGAACTGCAGCGCAATCTCGACCGGCTCAAGCGCTATGACGCGTCAACACTGCCGCTGGCAAACGCTCAGGCAGACGCCGCGCTGACGTCATACCGGGCCAATACGGGCTCGCTGCTGGCTTTGGCCGAAGCGAATCATCGCGCGATTGACACCGCGTTGGAGCGGCTATCGCTGGAAGCGAAGACCGCGAGGCTGTGGGCCGACTTGACCTTCCTGATTCCACTGCCCACCGCCCAAACCGAGCCTGCCGCGAAGGACCTCAAATGAAGAAACCACTGATGATCACGGCGGCATGCCTTGTCCTCCTTGGTGCGATGGGCTATGGCAGCTACCGCTTCGGCGTCACGCGGGGGGCGCAGACGTCGCAGGCACCAACGCCTGCCGGCGCGCCGTCCGGCTTCAAAGCGGGCGACGTCGACCCGCAGACCGGCAAGAGGATCCTCTACTGGCACGAGTGCCCGGCCAGCGCTTCGACAAGCCGGGCAAGTCCCCATTCATGGACATGCAGCTCGTGCCGGTCTACGCGGATGGCGATGGCGCCGGCAGCGGAGTTACTGTCGACAGCCGCGTCGCCCAGAACCTGGGCATTCGTACCGCCGAGGTCAAGGCGAGCCAGATGAGCCCAGTGCTCGAGGCGCCCGGCAACGTCGCCATCGATGAGCGCAGCGTACAGGTCATCCAGGCACGGACCAATGCCTTCGTCCAGCACGTGGCCGTACGGGCGACGCTCGACCCCGTTCGGCGGGGCCAAGCGCTGGTGACGTTGTATTCGCCCGACTGGGTTGCAGCCCAGGAAGAATATCTCGCTGTCTCGCGACTGCCCGCGGGCGCGCAATCTGACCTGCCGGATGCGGCCAAAGCGCGCATGCTCCAGGCGGGCATGACCCCTGCGCAGGTGAGCGCCGTGGAAAACTCCGGAAAGCTGCAGCCCAGCCTGGGCATTCCAAGCCCTGTTGATGGCGTGGTAACGGAAGTCGCCGTTCGCGACGGCATGACGGTCTCCCCCGGCATGACACTATTTCGCCTGGCCGACCTAAGCCAGGTCTGGGTGATAGCAGAGGTACCCGAAGGACAGGCCCGAGGCCTGGCACCGGGACTGCCTGTCAAGGTCCTCCCGACTGGTGCGCCGGCCCCGATCGTGGGCAAGGTTGATACCGTCCTGCCTGACGTCAATCCGGCCACTCGAACCATTAAGGTGCGCATTGTTTTGCCCAACAAGGGCCAACATCTGCTGCCGGGCATGTTTGCGACCGTTCGCTTCGATAGCGGTTCGGAAAAGGAAGTGCTGCAGATTCCCGTGGAATCCGTCATCCGCACCGGCCAGCGCAGTGTCGTCTTCGTCGATGCCGGCAAGGCGGGTTTTGTGGCCACCAACGTCAAGACCGGCCGCGAGGCCGACGGCATGGTGGAGGTTGTGGATGGTCTCAAGGCTGGCCAGAAAGTTGTCACTTCGGGCCAGTTCCTGATCGATTCGGAGGCGAGCCTGCGCGGCACTGCCGAGCGCATGAGCGTAGCGCCAGCGGCTTCCGCACCCGCCGCACCCGCGGCATCGGCTGTGCCCGCGCCAGAGCACGAGGGCGTCGGGCGCATCGAAGCGGTCATGGGCAACGGTCTGACCATCTCCCATGGGCCTATTCCGTCGGCACAGTGGGGCGCCATGACCATGGACTTTGCTGCGCCGCCAGCCGGTCTGCCCAAAGGCCTTAAGCCAGGCGACCGCGTGCGCTTCCGCTTCCATCTGAATAGCGATGGCATGCCCGTCCTGTCCTCGGTCGAGCCCGCGGCCTCTGTCCAGGGAGGCAAGCCATGATCGCCCGACTCATCCTGGCGTCGATTCGCAACCGCTTCCTGGTCCTGCTGGCAACGGTCATGCTGACCGCCTGGGGTCTGTGGGCGGTGCGCAGCACGCCGCTTGACGCCTTGCCGGATCTGTCCGACGTACAGGTCATCATCCGCACACCCTTCCCCGGGCAAGCGCCGCAGATTGTCGAGAATCAGGTTACCTATCCGCTGACCACCACGATGCTATCGGTGCCTGGCGCGAAGACGGTGCGCGGCTATTCGTTCTTTGGCGACTCCTTTGTCTATGTGCTGTTCGAAGATGGCACCGACCTGTACTGGGCGCGCTCGCGCGTGCTCGAATACTTGAACCAGGTGCAGTCCCGCCTGCCGGCTGCGGCTAAACCGGCCCTGGGCCCTGATGCCACAGGCGTTGGATGGATCTACGAATACGCGCTCGTGGACAAGACCGGCCAGCATGACCTGAGCCAGTTGCGCGCCCTGCAGGATTGGTTCCTGCGTTTCGAGCTGAAGTCGCTGCCGAATGTCGCCGAGGTTGCATCTCTTGGCGGGATGGTCAAGCAGTACCAGGTCGTCCTCATGCCGGATCGCCTGCGCGCCTACAGCCTGTCGCAAGGCAAGGTGCTTGCGGCCCTCAAGGGTGCCAACCAGGAGACGGGCGGCTCCGTGCTGGAACTGGGCGAGGCCGAGTACATGGTACGTGCCTCGGGCTATCTGAAGACACTGGACGATTTTCGGCACATCCCGATAGTCACGAGTGATGCGGGCATACCCGTGCGCCTGGGCGATGTCGCTACCGTCCAGCTTGGCCCCGAGATGCGCCGAGGTATCGCCGAACTGGACGGGCAGGGAGAAGTAGCGGGCGGCGTGATCGTGATGCGTTCGGGCAAGAATGCGCTGGAGACCATCGAGGCTGTAAAGGCCAAGCTCGAGGTCCTCAAGAAGAGCCTGCCGGCCGGTGTCGAGATTGTGCCGACCTATGACCGCTCCGCGTTGATCAACCGTGCGGTTGAGAACCTGACGCACAAGCTGATCGAGGAATTCATCGTCGTCGCGCTGGTATGTTTGATCTTTCTGTTTCACCTGCGCTCCGCATTGGTGGCCATTGTCTCGCTGCCGCTCGGCGTGCTGGCCGCCTTTCTCGTCATGCGATACCAGGGCGTGAATGCCAACATCATGTCGCTCGGTGGCATCGCTATCGCCATCGGTGCCATGGTGGATGCTGCGGTCGTCATGATCGAGAACGCACACAAGCATCTGGAGCACTGGCATGTGGACAACCCCGATCTCGAGCTGACCGGCCACGAGCGCTGGAGCGTCATCGGCGAGTCGGCGGCCGAGGTCGGACCGGCATTGTTCTTCTCGTTGCTGATCATCACGCTCTCATTCATCCCCGTATTCACCCTGGAGGCGCAGGAAGGCCGGCTATTTTCGCCGCTCGCCTTTACCAAGACCTACTCCATGGCGGCGGCTGGGCTATCCGTCACACTGGTGCCAGTGCTGATGGGCTACATGATCCGGGGCAAGATTCCTACGGAGCAGGCCAATCCCCTGAGCCGCTGGCTGATTCGCGCTTATCAGCCGGTACTGGCCAAGGTGCTCACCTGGCCGAAGACCACGGTGGCGATCGCGGCCGTCCTGCTTGTCGCCACCGCCTGGCCGTTGACACAGATCGGTGGTGAATTCATGCCGCCGCTCGATGAAGGCGACCTGCTCTACATGCCCTCGGCCTTGCCCGGACTTTCGGCCGGCAAGGCGGCTCAACTCCTGCAACAGACCGACCGCCTCATCAAGACTGTACCGGAGGTGGCCACCGTGTTCGGCAAGGCGGGCCGCGCCGATACAGCGACCGACCCGGCGCCCATCGAGATGTTCGAGACCACCATCCAGTTCAAGCCGCGCGACCAGTGGCGCGCGGGCATGACGACCGACAAGCTGGTGGAAGAACTGGACCGCGTGGTGAAGGTGCCGGGGCTGTCCAACATCTGGGTACCACCTATCCGTAATCGCATCGACATGCTTGCTACGGGGATCAAGAGCCCAGTCGGCATCAAGGTGGCGGGCACGGACCTGAAGGAGATTGACCGACTGGCCACGCGAATTGAAGAGGCCGTCAAGACAGTGCCTGGGGTAACTTCCGCGCTGGCTGAACGTCTGACTGGGGGACGCTACGTCGATATCGACATCGACCGCATGGCAGCCGGGCGGTATGGGCTCAACATCGAGGATGTGCAGAGCATCGTGTCGTCGGCAGTCGGCGGCGACAATGTCGGGGAAGTGGTCGACGGGCTGGCGCGCTTTCCAATCAATGTGCGCTACCCCCGGGACTACCGCGACTCCGTAGAGCAATTGCGCAGCCTTCCCATCGTCACCGACCGCGGGCAACAGATTACGCTGTCCGACGTGGCGCGCATTCAGGTCGTGCAGGGCCCTCCCATGCTGCGCAGCGAGAATGCCCGGCTGTCGGGCTGGGTGTACGTCGACATCCGTGGGCGCGATTTGCGCTCGGCCGTCCATGACATGCAGTCCGCGGTGGCCAAGGCGGTGCCGATACCGGCAGGCTATTCCCTGAGCTGGTCCGGCCAGTTCGAGTACCTGGAGCGAGCCACCGCCAAGCTGAAGGTGGTGGTGCCGTTCACGCTGCTGATCATCTTTGTGCTCCTCTACCTGGTATTTGGTCGCCTGGATGAAGCGATGCTGATCATGGGTACGCTGCCGCTAGCGCTGATCGGTGGCTTCTGGCTGCTTTACCTGCTGGGGTACAACCTCTCGGTTGCCGGGGTCGTCGGCTTCATAGCGCTCGCCGGCGTGGCGGCCGAGTTTGGCGTCATCATGCTGCTCTACCTGAAGCAGGCCTGGAACGAACGCGTGGACCGGGGTGATGCCAGCTCAGCCGCGCTACTCGAAGCGATTCAGGAAGGCGCGGTCCTGCGCGTACGGCCCAAAGCCATGACCGTCGCCGTGATTCTCGCCGGCCTGATTCCGATCATGTGGTCACACGGGACCGGATCGGAGGTCATGCAACGCATTGCCGCGCCCATGGTCGGCGGCATGGTGACCGCGCCGCTGCTGTCCCTTTTTGTCGTGCCTGCCGTGTACCTGCTGATTCGTCGACGGCAGACAAGACCTTCGCTCTCCACCCACCCCTCCCTTCAAGAGGAAACACCATGAAGTACATCAGGTCTTTCGCCGTCACCTTGGCACTTTTCGCCGTCCCCGCAGCGTTCGCTGCCACGTCCATGGATGGCATGGACATGAAGTCCATGGGCGACATGGGGATGAAGTCGTCCGAATCCTCTCAACAAGCGCCGCGTCCGGTCGTGGCCGAAATCAAGAAGATTGACCTGCAATCAGGCAAGGTCACTCTCAAGCACGGCGCCATTGAAAATCTCGGCATGCCCGCCATGACCATGGCATTCCCAGTCAAAAATCACGCCTCCCTGAAGGATTTCAAGGAGGGCGATTCGGTGCTCGCCATCTTCGACAAGGTGGATGGCAAGCCCACGGTCGTTGAAATGCGCAGGCCCTAGATTTGGGGGGCGCCCGCCACCACCGGTGTTGGGCGCTTGCCGAGTCATACACGGAGTGCTTGTGTACTTTGATTGGCGTTGGCTGTCGCCTGAGCAGAGACAGTTGCTCATTGGCGAGATCATCCTGGTGGTGATTTGGGTCGTGGCCATATGTTTTTGGAGCGCACGCTCCTGGCGACGGCTCAAGCGCAGCCAGATGAAACCACCCCGCGCTCAACGCGCCAGAGGCACGAAGCGCAAGCGTCGTTGATCCATAAGTCATCGTATCGCAATCGAGTTCGGATCTTGTCCGTTCGACGTGAGTTGAAGCCGGGTTCGTATTGCCCATAATTCGTTCAGCTTCAGCGGAGGCTTCTGGCCCGTCCGCCTTCCCTTGAAGAGAATGCGCAAACTGGGTTTCTCTTCACAAACCATTCTTCTCCAGTCTGCGAGTTGAATGCCCGCTTGTAGGGGAACCAAAGCGAAAATGCACGCACCGAGCGCGTCAAGTTCGGCTGACCGTGCCCGTATGGGGTCTACGCAAGCGAAATGGAGAGCGAATTGCACTGGATTTTCGGCGCTGTGTGAAATTCCGTTTGCGACCGCGAGGGGAGTTGCGGCGCAGCGCCGTATACAGAATATCCACCGCACCTAGAGATCGGAGATCTGGCCATGGCTGATATCGACAGTTGGCTTGAAAATGCCAAAAAAGTGATGCATGATGCATCGAGTGATGTCGATCTTTCCGACGTCCAGCGGCAGATCCGCCGCGAGCCAACGCAGATAGTTCTGGTCGCGCGTCACGACATCTGGCGCGCAATCGCTTGCGCGGCCCTGGCGTCGCTGCTCGCTTTCATTGCCATCGACCGTATTGCCGGCAGCCTGTTGGACAAGCCGCAGCCGACATGGGTGGCGACTCCGTCCGCAGCTTCGCCGTTCAGTCTCCTGATCGGAAAATGATGAAGTCGCGCACGCTTCGTTTGTCGCTCTCCACGCTTGCCGGCGCGCTGGTGGGCGTGCTGGTGGCCATCGCGGGCATCTATTTCACCCATACGAACGAGGACTCGCACACGAGCCTCCATGAGGTGCTGCATGATGCGGTGCCGTTGGACGCTAACGAGCGCGGCATCCTGGAGCTGAAAGAGCAGGCATTTGCCGAGCGCCGGCGAGAAATCGAGACACGGTTGCGGGCGGCCAACGGCAAGCTGGCCGATGCCATCGCGAAGAACCCCCAGTGGACGCCTGAAGTGGAAGCGGCTACGCAGGAAGTGGAACGGGCTGCCGGGGATCTGCAGCGCGCCACGCTCGTCCACGTGTTTGAAATGCGCGCTGGACTGAAGCCGGAACACCGAGCGTCCTATGATCGTCTCCTGGTGGAAGCCTTGCGACGCGGGTCACAGTGACCGGGGTATCGACAGACAATTTCCTTGCCGGGCTCGCCGCAGGCGGCGACCAGCATGCTTTTGGCCAACTGGTGCAACGGCACGGGCACGCGCTCGCGCAAGCCGCACGCTCGTTCGGCATTCCGGAAACCGACATCGACGATGTCGTGCAGGACACGTTCATCGCCGCCTGGCACGCGCTGGACGACTTCGACGACGAGAAGCCCTTTCGCCCCTGGCTGTTCCGCATCGGCCTGAACAAGATGCGCGACCTCTATCGCTTTCGGCGTGTGAGGCATTTTTTCTTTGGTGCGTCAGATGTGAACGACGCGGCGTTCGCCGAGTCTGCGCCCACCGATGCACCCGGCCCCGAGCGGGAGATTGGCGCCAGGCGCGAACTTGCGCAAATCAACAAGATCCTGGGCCAGCTGGACCGCGCCTCTCGCGAAGTCATCATCCTGACCTCTTTCGTCGAGATGTCCCATGCCGAGGCGGCTGCCGCGCTCAACATCTCGCCCAAGGCCGTGGAAAGCCGCGTGGCTCGGGCTCGGACAAGGTTGACGGCGTTGCTGGAAGCAGGCGAGAAAAATAAGTAAGCGCATCGCGAGGGGGCGCTCGACGGGCGCCGTATAGAAAAGGAGAGCAGCCAATTTCGGCTTCATCTTTTCTCGCAATGAATCCGGTGACATTTTCATTACCTACGATGGCGCGTCGGGCGAGTGCGGCTGCGGCGCTGCTGCTGATGGCCGCGGCGGCGGCACGGGCTACGGAAGCCCCGCCCTATACAGAGCTCCTGCGCCAGTCGTTGGCGCTTGCTCCGACCATGGCCGCTCAGGCGGCTACGGTACGGGCGGCGGGTGCCGATGCCGCGCAGGCCCGAGCCTGGCTCAATCCGCGTATCGACACGGTGATCGAGAATCTGGGCGCACCGGCCGCGGATGGCACCAGCCAGCGGCAAAACACCTACACACTCAGCCAGCCACTGGAAATCGGCGGAAAACGCGACGCACGTATCGCGGTTGGCGAGCGCAATTTTGCTGCCGCGCAGGCGCGTGAGCGACAAATCCAGGTGGCCTACTCCGCGGAACTGGCCGTCGCCTATGCATCGGCCGAGGCCACGCTCGCGCGCAAGACGCTTGCTTCGGAGAATCTGGGCCGCGCCAACGATGAACTCGCGGCGGCCCGCGCGCTGGTGCAGTCGGGCAAGGAAGCGGCGCTGCGCACTGCGCAAGCGCAGGCGAGTGTGTCCGCGGCGCAGGCCGCCGAAGCCGCTGCCCAGAACGACGCCACCCAGGCACTGGCTCGGCTGTCCGCCATGACTGGTGCCACCGATCCGTACACGAGCGTCGCCAGCTCGCTGCTGTCCGTAAAGCCGTCGCAGCCCAATCAGACCTCGCCGGCGGCTGAATCACCGAGCGTGCTGGCCGCCGAGGCGGAGCGCAATGCGTTTGACGCCCAGGTAGACGTCGAGCGCAAGCGCTGGATTCCGGATATTGCCGTCAGCGCAGGCGTGCGTCGCTATGGCTGGACCAATGCCAGCGGTTACGTCGTCGGTGTGACGGCGTCCATCCCTTTACTTGACCAGAATCGCTACGGCGTGAATGCCGCTGTAGAGCGTGCCTCGGCGGCACAAGCTCGACTCGATAACGCTCGGCTGGAGGCCGTGGCGGCACGCCGGTCGGCCATGTCGCAGGCCGTTGCCACCGAGCAGCAGCTTGTCGCAGCAGGCGTGGGGGAACAGGCTGCCGGAGAAGCCTATCGGCTGGGACGAATCGGATACGACGCTGGCAAGACCCCGTTAGTGGAGCTACTCGCCGTTCGGCGTGCACTGGTGGAGGCCCGGCAGTTGACGATTGATGCCCGACTGGCGCGCGTGCGCGCGCTGGCGGCGATGGCCCAGGCGGACGGCCGTCTGGCATTTGAGGAATCACGATGATGACAAAGAACGAGCGCCAGCAACCGAGTTGGTCCATGATCGCAGGGGTTGCCGCAGCGGCGGCACTGGTTGGCTTTGGCATGGCACGCGGGCTTGGTTCGCCATCGGGCGCCGAGGCAACAAAGACTGCCGCCGCACCGGAGAAGGCAGCAGCCTCGGCACCGGCGACCGGGCCTGCCGAAGTCAAGATCCCGGGCGAGTACCTTGCCGCGGCCAATATCGCGGTGGAGCCGGTATCGGCCGGCGGTGTCGGTTCGGAACTGCTGGCACCGGCGAGCGTTTCGGCTGTCCCGGGCAGCGAGGCCGTCATCGTCTCGCGTGCGGCAGGTGCCGTGCTGCGCATCCAGCGCAAGCTTGGCGATGCCGTGCGTCCTGGCGATGTGCTCGCGCTGGTGGACAGCCCCGAGGCAGCGGCGATGGCCGCCGAGCGCAAAGTGGCGCAGGCCCGCGCGGATCTGGCGCGCAAGACGTACGAACGCGAATCGAGCCTGTTCCAGCAAGGTGTGACGCCCCGCCAGGAGATGGAAGCGGCGCGCATGGCGCTGGAAGTGGCGCAAGCCGAGGTCCAGCGCGCGGCAACGGTGGCGCAGGCTGCCAAGGTGTCCAGCGATGGACGCTCCGTGGCTGTTGTCAGCCCCATCGCCGGCAAGATCACCGCGCAGGCGGTCACGCTTGGCGCGTATGTCGCGCCGCAGGCCGAACTGTTCCGTGTAGCCGGCGGTGGTGCGGTACAGGTCGAAGCCTACGTGACCGCTGCCGATACCAGTCGCATTGCCGCGGGCAGCGACGCCACCATTGTGCTGGCGAATGGCGCCCCGCTGGCTGGCCGCGTACAGGCCGTGACGCCGACCGTTTCCGGCACGGCACGCGCCGCCACGGTGGTGGTGACGCCGGTGGATGCCAACAGTGGCCTGATCGTGGGGGAGGGTGTGCAGGTCCGCTTGCACACCAAGGTCGCCGCTGCGAATGCGATGTCCGTGCCTGAGGATGCCGTGCAGAACCTCGATGGCCGCGATGTAGTCTTCGTGCGCACCCAGCAAGGCTTCCGTCCGAAGTCCGTGCTGGTTGGTACGCGCAGCGGCGGTGTGGCGCAGATCCTTTCCGGCGTACGGGCTGGTGAGCAGGTGGCCACGCGCAATGCGTTCCTGATCAAGGCGGAAATGAACAAGGCGGGCGGGGACGACGAATGATCGAAAGCATCCTGACCGGCGCAGTCCGGTTCCGGTGGCTCGTGCTGTTCCTGACCGTTGTCATCGGCGCTATCGGGGCGTGGCAGCTCAACCTGCTCCCCATCGATGTGACGCCGGACATCACGAACAAGCAGGTGCAGATCAATACCGTGGTGCCCACACTGAGTCCGGTGGAAGTGGAAAAGCGTGTGACGTACCCAATCGAGACCGCCATCGCGGGCCTGAATGGCGTCGAGAACACGCGGTCGCTCTCCCGCAATGGCTTCAGCCAGGTGACGGTGATTTTCAAGGAGAGCGCCAACCTGTACTTCATGCGCCAGCAGGTGTCGGAGCGGCTCGCGCAAGCGCGTCCGAACCTGCCGGATGGTGTGCAACCGCAGATGGGGCCGGTCTCCACCGGGCTGGGCGAAGTCGTCCACTACAGCGTCGAGTTTCAGTTTCCGGACGGCAAGGGTGCCACCGTCAAGGATGGTGAACCCGGCTGGCAGAGCGATGGCAGCTTCCTGACCGACCGTGGTGAACGCCTGTCGGAACGCGTGTCGAAGCTGGCCTATCTGCGCACTGTGCAGGACTGGATCATCCGCCCGCAACTGCGCACCACGCAGGGCGTGGCGGACGTCGACTCCCTGGGCGGCTACGTCAAGCAGTTCGTGGTGGAGCCCGACACGGCAAAGATGGCCGCGTTCGGTATCTCGTACTCGGAGCTGGGCCAGGCGCTCGAGGATGCCAACCTTTCGGTCGGCGCTAATTTCATCCGCCGCTCGGGAGAGTCGTACCTGGTGCGGGCCGACGCCCGCATCAAGACGGCGGACGAGATTGCACGCGCCGTGGTGGCGCAGCGGCAAGGCGTTCCGATCACGGTGAGCCAGGTGGCCAACGTGAATATCGGGGGTGAGCTTCGCTCTGGCGCTGCCAGCCGCAATGGCGTGGAAACGGTGGTCGGCAGCGCACTGATGCTGGTGGGCGGAAACAGCCGTACCGTGGCGCAGGCCGTCGGCGACAAGCTCGATCAAATCACCAGGACCCTGCCGCCGGGCGTGGTGATTGTGCCCACGCTGAATCGCTCGCAACTGGTGGTCGCGACGATCGAAACCGTGGCCAAGAACCTGGCCGAGGGTGCGCTGCTGGTGGTGGTCATCCTGTTCGCGCTGCTCGGCAACTGGCGCGCGGCCTTGATTGCCGCCATGGTCATCCCTTTGTCGCTGCTGATCAGTGCCATCGGGATGAACAGCCTGAACATCTCGGGCAACCTGATGAGCCTTGGCGCGCTGGACTTTGGCCTGATCATCGACGGCGCGGTCATCATCGTCGAGAACGCGTTGCGCCGGCTGGCCGAGCGGCAGAAGCACGAGGGCCGCCTGCTGACCCTGCAGGAACGCCTTGAGGAGGTGATCGCGTCGTCGCGCGAGATGATGCGCCCGACGATCTACGGCCAGCTCGTCATCTTCCTGGTCTTCCTGCCGTGCCTGACCTTCCAGGGCGTGGAGGGCAAGATGTTCTCGCCAATGGTCATCACGCTGATGCTGGCCCTGGCCTCCGCCTTCGTGCTGTCGCTGACCTTCGTGCCGGCGATGATTGCTGTGCTGCTGCGCAAGGAGGTGTCGGAGACCGAGGTGAAGGTCATCGCCGTGACCAAGCAGCGCTACCGGCCATGGCTGGAGCGCGCCGTGGTTCGCCCCGCGCCGTTCATCGGTGCTGGCGTCGCGGTTCTGGTGGCGGCCTCGCTGTCGTTCACCTTCGTCGGCCGCGAGTTCATGCCCACGCTCGACGAACAGAACCTGAACCTGTCGTCGGTGCGCATTCCGTCCACGTCGATCGACCAGTCGGTGGCCATCGACCTGCCGCTGGAACGCGCCGTGCTCTCGTTGCCCGAGGTGCAGACCGTGTACTCGAAGGCGGGTACCGCGAGCCTCGCTGCAGACCCGATGCCGCCGAACGCGTCGGACAACTACATCATCCTGAAGCCCAAGAGCGAATGGCCGGAAGGCATCACCACCAAGGAGCAGGTGATCGAGCGGATTCGCGAGAAGACAGCGCCAATGGTCGGGAACAACTACGACGTGACGCAGCCGATCGAGATGCGCTTCAATGAGCTGATCGGCGGTGTGCGGAGTGACGTGGCGGTCAAGCTCTATGGTGAAAATCTCGATGAACTGGCAACGACCGCCCAGAAGATTGCGGCGGTACTGCGCAAGACGCCGGGCGCCACTGACGTACGTGTGCCGTTGACGGGTGGATTCCCGACCTTCGACCTGGTGTTCGACCGTGCCGCCATTGCGCGCTACGGCCTGACCGTCAAGGAAGTGGCAGACACAATCTCTGCTGCGATGGCTGGCAGGGCGGCGGGCCAGGTGTTCGACGGCGACCGCCGCTTCGACATCGTGGTGCGCTTGCCCAGTACGCAACGAGAGAACCTTGATGTGCTTGGCGCATTGCCCGTTATGCTGCCTGTCGTCGCTAACCAGCCGCGTGCCTCGGTTCCCCTGCGCCAACTGGTGCAGTTCCGCTTTACGCAAGGCCTGAACGAGGTAAGCCGGGACAACGGTAAGCGTCGCGTCTATATCGAGGCCAACGTCGGCGATGGCCGTGACCTTGGCAGTTTCGTCGACGATGCGGCCGACCGGATCGCCAGGGAAGTAAAACTGCCGCCTGGCATGTGGATCGAATGGGGCGGCCAGTTCCAGAACCTGCAGGCAGCGACCAAGCGTCTGGCGATCATTGTGCCGGCGTGCTTCGTGCTGATCGCCGCAGCGCTGTATCTCGCCATTGGCAGTGCGGTGCTCACTGCGACGGTGCTGACGGCCGTGCCGTTGGCGCTGGCCGGTGGCGTGTTCGCCCTGATGCTGCGCGGCATTCCGTTCTCGATCTCGGCGGCAGTCGGCTTCATTGCCGTGTCGGGCGTGGCCGTGCTGAACGGCCTGGTACTGATCTCTGCCATTCGCAAGCGGCTGGAGGATGGCATGGCGCCGAATGTCGCCGTGATTGAAGGGGCGATGGAGCGTGTGCGGCCGGTGCTGATGACCGCACTGGTGGCATCGCTCGGATTCGTTCCCATGGCGATTGCCACGGGAACGGGTGCGGAGGCTCAGAAGCCGCTGGCTACGGTGGTGATTGGCGGGTTGTTCACAGCGACCGTGCTGACGCTTTTCGTGCTTCCGGCGATCTGCGGAATGGTGCTGCGGCGCCGTGCGTCGCTGTCGCCCGATGCCACCCCGGCGCTGGAATCGTAATGATGCGTCAATGGGAGCGCGCTGATGCTTGAAGTCCTTGCCAATCGAACCTACCGGCACCTCTTTCTCGCGCAGGTCATCGCGCTCGTGGGCACCGGGCTGGCGACTGTCGCGCTGGGGTTGCTGGCGTACGACCTGGCCGGCGCCAACGCCGGCAGCGTACTGGGCACGGCGCTGGCCATCAAGATGGTGGCCTATGTCGGCATTGCGCCCGTGGTTGGCGCCTTCGCTAACCGGCTGCCCCGGCGCGCTTTCCTTGTGTCGATGGACCTGATCCGGGCGGGCGTGGCCATCTCGCTGCCGTTCGTAACTCAGGTGTGGCAGATCTATATTCTGATCTTCCTGCTGCAGTCTGCCTCGGCGGCATTCACGCCGACCTTCCAGGCCACGATTCCCGATGTGTTGCCGGACGAGAAGGACTATACGCGTGCGCTGTCGCTGTCACGGCTCGCCTATGACATGGAGAGCCTGGCGAGCCCCGCGCTGGCCGCCGCACTGCTGTCGGTGATCAGCTTCCATTGGCTGTTCGGCGGCACGGTAGTTGGCTTTCTGGTTTCGGCCGCGATGGTGGTTTCCGTGCGACTGCCGCAGTCGCGGGCCGTCGAGCGCTCGGACAGCATCTACGCGAAGACGTTCCGGGGCATGTCGATCTATCTGCGCACGCCCCGTTTGCGCGGCCTGCTGTCGCTGAATCTTGCTGCGGCGGCCGCGAGTTCGATGGTGATCGTGAACACGGTGGTCTACGTGCAGAGCAAGCTGCAACGGCCGGCTTCCGATGTGCCGTTCGGTCTTGCCGCGTTCGGCTTTGGTTCGATGCTGGTGGCCTTGTTGCTCCCCCGCCTGCTCAACGACCGGCCGGACCGGCCTGCGATGCTGACCGGCGCGACCATCATGACGGCAGGGCTGGCGTTCGGTATTGCACTGACGGGATTCACGATCTCGGTGGAATGGCCGGCATTCCTGCTGACGTGGTTCGTCATCGGTATTGGTTACTCCATGACGCAGACACCAAGTGGACGGTTGCTGAAGCGCTCTGCTTCGTCCGCAGACCGTCCGGCCGTGTTCGCCGCGCAGTTTTCGCTGTCGCACGCCTGCTGGCTGATCACCTATCCGCTGGCCGGCCAGATCGGCGCGCGGTTTGGCATGACGGCAGCGTTTGCCACGTTGACCGCGATCTCGACCCTTGGTGTCTTGGCGGCGTGGCGCTTCTGGCCCGCTGACGACCCTGACATCATCGAACATCAACACGCAGAACACGATGCCACGCACCTTGCCGAGGGCGACCGCACCGCCGAACTCAGTCATCGCCATGCTTTCACCATCGATGACGATCATCCGCGGTGGCCGGATTCGCGCTGACTCTTCAACGCGAGCGCAGTCTAGAACGGAAAAAGTGTCTGGGTCTACATTGAGCAGAGCCAACTCTACACCGATGGTTGACCCAGTGATTGCGCTAGCGGCGCACCTGTCTGTTTTGTCATGTTCCGGTCAGGCTCGGGTCGGCAACCGTCACATAAGGTGTATATCAACGGTTCGCTGAACCCAACTTCTTGGAGATTACGATGAAAACGTTGAAGAAGAGAGTCCTGCTGGTGCTGGCAGTCGCCACGCTTGGTGGAGCGGCAGGGGTCGCGAACGCCGGAGTAACTTCCCCGCGCGATCCCTATACGGATGGCGGCCACTCGATGGGTGTGCGCGATCCGTTCACGGATGGGGCGCATTCGATGGGCACGCGTGACCCGTTCACCGACGGCGGACATTCCGTCGGGACCCGCGATACGTTCACTGACGGGGCTTGATCGTCAAGGTCCTCGCTGAGGCGGCACGCGCCCACGGCGCATCGAGTGATGCTCGGTGTCGTCCGTAGGCGTCGTGCATTTGCGGGTTCCCGCCGGCCGTGAAGCGCACGAACTACAAGGATTTGGCGATAGCCTCAATCGGCTTGATGCCCGTGCCAAAGCGCGCGATGTTCTCCCGATGCTCGCGAAGGCTGGAGTATGGGACGTATCGCATATTGAGTTCCGCGACACGGTTGAATGCCGGCCGGCTGAGTTGCGCACGGACTTCCGCTTCTCGGTTATCTGGCGCCACGAGGAATAGATGTTTGGTGGCGGATTGACTGGTGCCCAGGGCAAGATCCAGCAGCCGCACGATGCCGGAGTAGATCGATGTCGAATGCTCGACCTCGAACGCGGCGGCCACCTCAAGGGTTGCGGGATCCAGCAAGACCGCGTCGATCAGCGGGACCGTCTCACCGCCCGAGACGAGCAGCGTCGCCGGTAAAGCGGACAAACACCCATGACTGAGCGGCTCGCCATTGTATTCGCGGCCCCGGTCGTTGGTCGCGATCCAAACCGCATAGCCGAGCGACTTCCCGAGATCTCTTAGCCAGCCTTGTACTTCGGTATGTGTGGCATCTTCAAGTTTGCCTGCCTGGATCTGCTTGGCGAGTGCAGACGCCTGTTCCCTGACCTTGGCCAGATCGTCTTCCCACGCGCTGACCTCGCCGGGCAGATCGTTGCGTGGCGGAGCGGGATACCGCCCCGTGCCGACATCAAATAGCAGGCCAGCCAGCGCACCGAGATCATTGGAAAGGACGTCACGATAGCGATGATTGAGCGTCAGGATGCCGTCGCGCATTGCGAGGTAGTGATCCCACTTGCCCAGCTTGACTGCGGCACCGGTCAGGGCGTTGTAGCCGTTCACGATCGCAGTATTGAACGGAGGAAGCAGGGTGGGGTGGATGAAATAGAGCAGGTTTGCGACTGCGGGACCGAGGCCTTTGATCCCTACGCCGCTCAGTCGTTGGATGGCGGTGAGCAACTCTGCTTCGGTATCACAACAATTGCACGTATGAAGCAACCTTGCGAAAGCCCGCTGGTTGTCGGCGTTTTCGTAGATATCGGGGATGCGAAGTTTCGGCTTCCAGAGAAACGCGTGATCGGCACCCTTGAAGATCTGCCGCTGTTCGGCAATCGAAGCGACAACGGTCTCCAGAGACGATCCGCGGTAAGCATTTCCGAATGAGCCTGCGTGAATTTCCTCGACGACGGCGCCAATCCCCCGCCGGATGGATCTGAAATTCTTGAGGCGTTCAGGCCAGAGGAACCAAGTTTGATAGGTGCCGCTTGGATCGGATTTCCAGCGTTCGATGAGAGTTCGGATGGTGTCTGTCATGGCATCATTTTTGCCGGGCAGTGTATCACCGCGGGCCCTGAAAACTGTGCGCAAAAAAAGGCGTCGATCGAATTTGACCTTCCCATGGCGGGAAGGATTATGGTGTACCGGGTAAGCGTTGTCTGGTTGTAGCTTTGCTAACTATCTGGAAGGTGACGTCATGGATTCCCACACAGTACAGGATTGCCGGTTCGAAGACCGGGCTTAACCGGAGCGCGGTTTGGTCGCTTGCGCTTGGGGCCGTAGTGATCGTCGTGCTCGCTTTCGCTGTCTCGGACTGGCAGCGGCTTGCGTCGATGTTGCCTTTTGGGCTAGTGTTGCTGTGCCCGTTGATGCATTTCCAGCACACCGGGCGTCACCGGAATGCGTCCTCGGCGAGTGGTAACGAGGCAAACGAACAGCGCGTCGGAAAACAGGAGTCGCACAATGCATGAACGTAGTCCGCTCCAGCCACACGATCACGCAGCGCACGGCGCAGCGTCGCCAGGCGATCATGACGCGCATCATGGTCATTCGCATGCCGGGCATGGCTCGCAATGCGATGGCAAGCGCGTGACATGCGCCGCTTCGTGCGGCGCTGGCCCGAGCTCGAGGACTGGTTTGCAGAGCCCTTGGCCATCCGCGTCGGCGACATACCGGCAAGAAAGCGGTACGGCTCATTGAGCTTGCGAGGGCCCCACAGATCAGCGATCGTGAAGTGCTACGTGACTACAAGTCCGTTCTGGAACCGGGTTCGATCATTGCGGGTCCTGCGGTGGCGCAGCTTCGTAGCGGCGCCTTGCCGAAGGCTTCTGTAGATTGGCTGAAGTGCAACTTCTTCAAGACCGAACTGGAACTCGGTCACTGTTTACGCCTGGCAGCCGAGGGACCGTGCGAGTGCGACATGTATCTGACTTGTGCGAAGTTCGTGACGACGCCCGCATACGTGCCACGATTGCGGGAGCGTAGGAAGGTCGAAATGGCGCTGGCAGAGGATGCGCAGGCACACGGCTGGCCTAAGGAACGGCAGCGGCATCGGTCAATTGCGGATCGCCTCACACGGCTTCTGATCGATCTGGGAGAACCTGAAGATTGATCCTCCATGTCGTTGATTCGGCGGAGCGCTCGCCGATTGATAAAGAATGCGACTTGTCCATATAAACACGAACGCCGCGATGGCCCTGGCCAAGGGCCTGAATTTCGATCTATGCCCGCGGCTTCGCAATCTGGCAGAGCGCAAGCTGTACCTGCCTGCAGAGTTCAAAGTGCCGGAAGGTATCGAGCGTGTCACCACGAAGCGATTGTCCTTGAGAGCCATACGCCTGGGTTGGGACGATTTCCTACGGGTGCTGGCATCGATCCGTATCGGCCGCATTAGCGCTGAGCTCGCCATGCAACGGTTGGGCAGCGCCGCCAGGACCAACAAGGCGCAGAAAGCTGCCGAGCATCTCGGCCGGTTGTTGCGTAGCATCTTCCTGTGCGACTACGTGACCATTGAAGACTTCCGCCGTGAAATCCATACATTGCTCAGCCGTGGGGAGTCGGTGCACCAACTGCAGCGCGCGATCCATGATGGCCGGGTACCACACGAACGCGGCCGGCGAGGCGATGAGATGAAGGCGATCTCGGGGGCGCACGCGCTTCTGACCAGCATCGTACTGGCGTGGAACACGCACCGCATGAACGATGTCGTCGAGCGACTTCGCAAGGGTGGCACGAACATCGAGGACGCTGGCTGCGCCGCATGGGGTCGGGGCATTTCGGGCACATCAACTTCCGCGGGATCCTCAGCTTCGGTGTCGATCGCTACATTGACGCGCTGCTCCAGGGCCGCGGCGCAACAATCCGACAGGCTATGGCATGACCGCAGCATCAAACGCCGCAGAGCAAACTCTGCGAGTCGCATGAGTGGGCCCGCAATGGCTGGTAACGCATCCTTAAACAGGGTGGTCCGGATCCGGGGCGCCAACCCCACGTCACGAACAACAAGAGACCTATGAGAAGAACTGGATCGACGGAGGCGAGGCCGCTGGCTCCTGCCCCCGTGTGCCAGCTTCGAAAGGGCGGCAACGGGGCCAAGCGTACCAATCTGCAAAGAAAGGATCGTGCGGCACGAAACGAAAAATCTCCAACTCATTGGAGCGGAAGGATTTTTTGAGCCTGACCGTATCAATCTGCAGCAAAAGGATGATTACCCCCACCTGGGCCCGGATGAACTCGAAATCGACCGCGGTGTCGATCTTGCGCAGCAGGTGATCGGCTGGTACCAGCGATTCCAGCGTCACCATCTCCAGCTCGTGTTTGTAAGCAGTGCGTCTTGAGCATCATGCCATTATGAACAAAGCCCACCAAAATGACGGTGGGCTTTGTCAACAAGCTGACCCAAGGCACGGTAGTGCCCTGGGTGTGGTTCTACATCGACGCTTACATGCGATACCGCACTGTAGCCATCACGCTACGCGGGGCACCGGGCATGTTCAGGTTTGGGCTCGAACCGTGCGCCGAGACGATATAGCCCTGGTTGAAGAGGTTGTACACGTTGAGCTGCGCCTCGAACGGGCCGCGACGATACCAGGCCATCATGTCGGCGGTGACGTAGCCGGGCAGCGTCACCGTGTTGGCCGGATCGGCCTGGCGCGCGCCCACGAGGTTCAGCCCACCACCCAGGCCGAAGCCATGGCCGATATCCTTGGTCAGCCACAGGTTGCCCGAATGGCGCGGGGTCAGCGTGGCTTGCTTGCCCTGCAGGTTGGCGATGGTCGACTTCGTCACCACAGCATCTAGGTAAGCATAGCCGGCCAGCACGCGCCAGCCATGGCCCAGTTCGGCCGCGCCGCTCAGTTCCAGACCGTCGGTGCGCTGTTCGCCGACCGGAATTAGCGTGGTCGGGGCAGCAGGGTTGGTCACCTTGATGTTGGTGCGCTCGATGCGGAACAGCGAAATCGTGGTGCTCGCCTTGCCGTCCAGGAAGTCATACTTCGCGCCCACTTCGGTATTGCGCGTGGTTTCCGGCGCCAGGTCGGCATTGTTCGCGGCCAGCGAGAAAGCCTCGCCGGACGGCTGGAACGAACGGCTCCACGATACGTAATACGATTGCTGCTTCGACGGCTGCCACACCAAGCCCGCGCGCGGGCTCCAGGTATTGTCGGTGCGCGACACATTGGACTGGCCCGTCAGGCGCTGGGTCGTCTCCTGTTCGAAGCGGTCGTAGCGGATGCCAACCAGCGCCTTCCATTGGTCGCTGAATTGGATCATGTCCTGGGTGTAGAGGCCCAGCGTCTTGAAGATCCCGAGGTTGCTTGCCGCCGGCGTGCCGCCCACCAGTCGCGGCAGCACGGGCAGCACCGGATTGAACAGGCCTACCGTTGCCACGTTCGCCCGCGAGAAGTTGATCACGTCCTTGTTCTGCTGGCCCACTTCCACGCCGTACAGCAGCTCATGCTTCATGCCGAAGAACTCGGCTTTCTGCGTCAGGTCCGTCTGGTTGAACCAGCCGTGTTCCTCGCGGGAGACATTGCCATGGGTCAGCGACGCGGTCAGTCTGGCTTCGTTGACCGAACCGACCAACGTGTTGTTGCGGTCGAGCGAGTAGTGGTAGTAGCGCGTGGCGTTGCGGATCGACCAGTTGTCGTTGAAGCGGTGGTTGATCGTGGCCGTGCCCGAGTACACGCGGCTCTGGCTGTAGTCCGCGTCGCGCGCGTTGGCCGCGCCATAGTACGTGGACGGATCGACGGCAACCGGACGGCCCTTGTACGCCGGAATGCCGAAGTCGGTCACGCGGCGGTCTTCGAGGTAATCGGCCTGCAGGAGCACCGTGGTCTGCGGCGCCAGGCGCAGTTCCAGCGACGGTGCCACCGCCGTGCGGTTCAGGAACTGTTGGGAGCGGTAGCTGTTGGCTTCCTCGTGGGCCCCCGTGATGCGGAACGCGGCGGCGCCATCGGCAAACACCCGGCCCACGTCGGCTTCTACCCGGCGGTCGGCCCACATGCCGTAGCTCAGTGCGAAGTCGGTGACATCGATGCCGGGCTTCTTGGTCACGCGGTTGATCAGCCCACCTGACGAGCCGCGGCCATAGAGCACGGCAGCCGGTCCCTTGATGACTTCGACGCGGTCCACGTTCGACAGGTCGCGGAAGTACAGCGCATCGTCGCGGATGCCGTCGACAAACTGGTCGGCAATCGCGGTGAAGCCGCGGATCGAAACCTGGTCACGCTGCCCGTCGCCCGTGGAGAAGCTGACGCCAGGCACATTCTTGAGCGCGTCCTGCATCGAATTGGCGTGCTGGTCGCGCATAACATCAGCGGTCACCACGTTGACGGTTTGCGGGACGTCGCGCAGCGGGGCGTCGGTCTTGGTGGCGCTAACGGTGTTTGTCGGGTTGTATCCCGCGCCAAGGTCCTTGCTGATATCGGCCTTGACGGTGACTTCAGGCAGGCTCTGGGCTTCCGCCGGGGCAGCCTGTGCGTGGGCAACGCCAATTACAAGCGTGGGAAACGCGTAAAGCACGGCGGCAATATGCGTGGGGTGAAGATATCGGCTCATTTCCATCTAGTAATACATAGTAATAATTCTAATGTGATCGATTATCATTTGCATATGTATGCATAGTCAACAAGTACCGGGTTGCCGATGAAAGCCGAGGTGTGCAACGTTGCTGTACGAGCAAGTGGCAATAACGCTGATTGTGTCGCAAGGGACACTTATAGACGGAAGAATCCGTAATGTCTTGTAATGTTTCGCCATTACAATCGATACAATTGAGGCAGGCAGTCGATGCTTGGCTACCGGGTGGTCGAGCTTGCATACCGAACCAGTGCGCCGATGAGCCGGACACTCATTGGAAATGGTAGGCAACAGGCCGATTCTGACTGCGTCCGTGGCACCCGTGCTCAGGCCCCTGATTGACGAGGGGGTCCATCGCGCCGTCTCCGAAGCGATAGATGGTTACATGCGTTGTGCGGACTATGCGATCGTCGGCGCACGCGTGCTTTCACTGCTCACAGAGGTACCGTATCTGCCTTTCGCTGGTGGGGAGGTGGTGGATTTTGGTGACTGCCTTCTGTACGCATTGTGTTTGCCTCGCGAGCGGCGCCGTAAAGCCAGGTGTCTCACTCAACTGTCCCGATTAGCATTGCTGGATCGAGGCCAGCACACCTACGCCGATGGCACCCCAGCACTGCGTTGTCAGCAACGCTCCAAAGATCGCTGCAATTCCTTGTCCACCATCGATGCACATGGTCACGAGAGCTTACTGGCCGCCCGTACGGTGCAGTTCTGCAATTGCCTTGACGACGAGGATGGCGCCTGTTGTACCCACAGGATGACCAGGCGAAATGCCGGGTGTTCCGGCATTTCATTCCGCCCGGCGTGTGTCTACGTGATTGAGGGCCTGCTCAAGGCCGACTGGAGCGTCGAGGCAGATACCGTGCATGCCGACACCTAGGGCCAGTCGGCGGCAGTGTTCGCCTTCACGTATCTGCTTGGCATCAACCTGATGCCGTGGATTCGCAACAGACAAGACCTGAAGCTGTACAAGATCGACCCGACACGAAGTACAAGCACATCGACCGGCTGTTCTCTGACACCGTGGACTGGGACCTGACTGATCACGTTCCACTGGAGGACCTGATGCAGGTCGCGCTGTCAATCCAGGCCGGCACAATTTCCTTGCCGCTCCTTCTGCGCCGGTTCAGCTCTGAAAGCCGCCGCCACGACCAACTAGATCGAGTCATAATAATAGTGCTTCGAAATACATATTTCGATGTGCCGTGGGCGTCCAGCGTACATGAAACCGTTGAGACGAGACGCCAGCTAGCGACGCCCGCGCTTCTTGCTGCGCGTGCGCGGCGAGCGGGCTGGCGCCGTCTGACCGCGCTTCATCCGTCGTGAGTGTGCCCCCACAGGCACACCGCCACGACGAGAATCAGAACCAGCACGATCTCGGCGACGAGTAACTGCCGCAGCTCAGGCGGCAAGAAACGCAAGTCAAAGTACAACTTGGTCGCTCCGTCTTCGATTCAGGGCAGGCGCCCGCCATCGATGGCGGGTGCCCACAACCTTAGGGGCGGCGCAAGTCGACAACAGTGGGCTTGCCGTCAACCTTGTCGAAGGTGGCGAGCACCGAATCCCCTTCCTTGACGTCCTTCAGCGATGCGCGATCCTTGACGGGGAACGCCATGGTCATGGCGGACATGCCGAGATTTTCGATGGGGCCGTGCTTGAGCGTGACCTTGCCCGTTTGCGCATCAATCTTCTTGATCTCCGCGGCCACCGGGCGTGGTGCGTGCTGCGAGGCAGCCGACGATTTCATCTCCATATTGCCCATGGATTTCATGTCCATGCCTTCCCTGGACGTGGCAGCGAACGCTGTTGGGGCGGCAGCGAGTGACAGGGCGAAGGTGAGGGTGAGCGTCTTGATGTGCTTCATGGTGTTTCCTCTTGAAGAGAGGTGGGGGTGGAAAGGGAAGAGGGCTTTGTCTGGCGCCTGCGGATCAGCAGGTACACTGCCGGCACGACAAAGAGGGAGAGCAATGGTGCGGTCACCATGCCGCCGACCATCGGCGCGGCAATGCGCTGCATGACCTCCGATCCGGTGCCATGCGACCACATGATGGGAATCAGGCCGGCGAGAATCACCGCAACCGTCATGGCCTTGGGACGGACACGCAGGACCGCGCCTTCCTGGATGGCGTCCAGTAGTGCAGACACGCTCGCCTCGCCCTTTACCTCGCGTCCATTCCAGGCCTGCTTTAGGTAGAGCAGCATGATGACGCCGAACTCCGCCGCAACACCGGCCAGCGCAATGAAGCCGACGACCCCGGCAACCGAGAGGTTGTAGCCCAGCAGGTAAAGCAGCCAGAATCCACCAATGAGCGCCAGCGGCAAGGTGCCCATGATGAGGAGCGCTTCGTCCAGCCGACCAAACACCAGGTAAAGCAAAACGAAGATGATCAGCAGCGTGAACGGCACCACCACTTTCAGCTTGGCGGTGGCTCGCTCCAGGTACTCGAACTGACCTGACCAACTGAGGGAGTAGCCGGCCGGCATCGGTACCGCCTTGGCCACCACGGCTTGCATGTCGTGGACGGCCGAGCGCAGATCGCGCCCGCGGATGTCCACGTAAATCCAGCCGGACAGCCGGGCGTTTTCGCTGCGCAGCATGGGCGGGCCTTGCACCACCTGGATGCGCGCTACGTCAGACAGCGTGATCTGCTGGCCGCGGTCAGTGACGATGGGCAGGCGTCGCAGCTGCTCCACGGAGTCGCGGTAGTCCCGCGGGTAGCGCACATTGATCGGGAAGCGCGCCAGCCCGTCGACCACTTCCCCGACGTTGTCGCCGCCGACTGCCGACGACACGATGCTCTGGACATCCTCGATGTTGAGCCCGTACCGTCCGGCTACCATGCGGTCGATGTCGACGTCGACGTAGCGCCCGCCGGACAGACGTTCGGCCAGGGCCGAAGTGACCCCGGGTACCGTCTTGACGGCCTCTTCAATTCGCGCGGCCAGCCGGTCGATTTCCTTCAGGTCCGTGCCGGCCACCTTGATGCCGACCGGGCTCTTGATGCCGGTGGCGAGCATGTCGATGCGGTTGCGAATCGGCGGTACCCAGATATTGGACAGTCCGGGCACCTTCACCACGCGATCCAGTTCCTCCACCAGCTTGTCTGTGGTCATGCCCGCGCGCCACTGGTCGCGCGGTTTGAACTGGATGGTGGTCTCGAACATTTCGATGGGCGCCGGGTCGGTCGCCGTGTCGGCACGGCCCGCTTTGCCAAACACGGTGGCCACCTCAGGTACTGTCTTGATCAAGCGGTCGGTCTGCTGCAAGAGCTGCGCCGCCTTGCCTGCGGAGAGCCCAGGCAAGGCTGATGGCATGTAGAGCAGATCGCCTTCATCGAGCGGCGGCATGAACTCGCCGCCAATCCGCATGATTGGCCAGGCGGTGGCAACCAGCAGGATCGCGGCAATGACCACTGTGGTCTTCGGGTAGGTCAGCACCTTGGCCAGCACTGGTTGATAGAGTCGGATCAGCCAGCGACTCAGCGGATTGGCTTGCTCCGTAGGAATCTTGCCTCGGATCATGTAGCCCATCAACACTGGCACCAACGTGATGGACAGCCCTGCGGCCGCCGCCATCGAATAGGTCTTGGTAAAGGCGAGTGGAGAAAAGAGTCGGCCTTCCTGCGCTTCGAGCGTGAATACCGGGATAAACGAGAGCGTGATGATCAGCAGCGAGAAGAAGAGCGCCGGCCCGACCTCGGCCGCGGACTCGCCGATCACAGTCCAGCGCTCATGGCCTGTCAGTTCCCGACCAGGGTTGTCCACATGCCAGTGCTCCAAATGCTTGTGCACGTTCTCGATCATGACGACCGCCGCGTCGACCATGGCGCCGATGGCAATGGCGATGCCGCCGAGCGACATGATGTTGGCATTGACGCCCTGGTACCGCATTACCAGGAAGGCGGCCAGCACGCCGAGCGGCAGCGAGATAATGGCCACCAGCGCGGAGCGCAGGTGAAACAGGAAGACCAGGCAGACCAGCGCAACGACAATGAATTCCTCAATCAGCTTGTGCGTCAGGTTTTCCACCGCTCGGTTAATCAGCGCGGAACGGTCATAGGTCGTCACGATCTCGACGCCTTCCGGCAGGCTCTTCTTTAGCACCGCCAGCTTGGCTTTCACCGCCTCGATGGTCTCCAGTGCGTTCTTGCCAGAGCGCATTACGATCACGCCGCCTGCCACCTCGCCTTGGCCATCCAACTCGGCGATGCCGCGCCGCATCTCGGGTCCGAGCTGGACCATGGCGACATCGCCCAGGCGCACCGGAATGCCAGCCTCGCTCGTCACGAGCGGGATGCGCCGGAAATCATCGAGCGTCTTCAGGTAGCCGGAGGCGCGCACCATGTACTCGGCCTCTCCCAGCTCCAGCACTGAGCCGCCGGTCTCCTGGTTCGCCCCCCTGAGGGCCGCCAGCACCTTGCCCTGCGAGAGGTTGTACGCGCGCAGACGGTCCGGCATCAGGACGACCTGGTACTGCTTGACCATCCCGCCGAGGGAGGCGACTTCGGCCACATTTGGCAGCGACTTTAGCTCAAAACGCAGGAACCAGTCTTGCAGCGCGCGCAGCTGGCTCAAGTCATGCCGGCCGGTCTTGTCGACCAGCGCGTATTCGTAGATCCAGCCGACGCCGGTGGCGTCCGGTCCCAGGGCAGGTTTGGCTGCGGCCGGCAGACGCGATTGCACCTGGTTCAGGTATTCCAGCACGCGCGAGCGCGCCCAGTACAGATCGGTGCCATCCTCGAACAGCACATAGACGAACGAGTCTCCAAAGAACGAATAGCCGCGCACGGTCTTCGCGCCAGGCACCGACAGCATGGTGGTGGTCAACGGATAGGTGACCTGGTTCTCGACAATTTGCGGCGCCTGGCCGGGGAAGGGCGTGCGGATGATGACCTGCACATCGGATAGGTCGGGTAAGGCGTCGAGCGGTGTACTGCGTACCGCCCACAGAGCCCAGGCGCTCAGCATGACGGTTGCCAGCAGGACCAGGAAGCGGTTACGGATCGACGCCAGGATGAGGCGGGCGATCATGGCTTGCCTCCCTGGACGGTGGCGGCGGGTTCGACCGAGGACAGGATGGCCATGCCGTCGCTATTGAGATGGAAGCGGAAGCGCACGCGATCACCCGGCTTGAGTCCTTTGGGCAGCCCGGCAGGTGGCGCGGCAAAGTCCATCGTCATGGCCCCCCACTTTGCCGTGGGGATCGGGCCGTGTGAGATCGTCAGGCCTTGGCCCGTTACCGTTTCGATGCGCCCGACGCCCTCGTGCTCGGGAGCCATCGCAACTGGTGCAGAAGCCGCCGGCGCAGCGCTCATGCGCTCGCTTGTACCGCGCAGGCTCGCCTCCGAATCGATCAGGAACTGGCCTGAGGAGACGACTTTCTGGCCAGCCTTGAGGCCGCCTAGGACCTCGACAATGCCGTCGGCCTCGCGACCGGTCTTGATATCGGTGGCAACAAAGCCCGCCGTGCCGGCATCGACAATAACGACGCTGCGCTGGCCGGTGCGGATGACGGACTCGACGGGAATTTGCAGCACTTCCTTTTCCGAGCCGCTGTCTAAGCGCACGGTCGCGAACATGCCTGGCAACAGGCGTCGATCCTTGTTGGGCAGGACGATGCGCACCTTGATGGTCCGCGTGGCCGGATTGACGTCTGGCAAGACGGTATCGACCTTGCCCACGATCGCATCGGACGCGCCGGTCGGTGACACCTTGACAGGCAAGCCCGGCGCGAGGGCACGGGCCTGTCCTTCGGGCACCTCGGCGATTACCCAAACCTGGCTCAGGTCGGCCAGGCGGAACAGCGTCATGCCGGGGGACACTGTCATGCCGTCGCGGACCGCGACTTCAGTCACCACGCCATCGACCGGGCTTGGGATGGCCACGCTGGGCTGCACCTTGCCGGAGCTCGATACGGCGCTCACCTGCCCAGGCGTCATGCCCGCCTGGAGCATGCGCGCTTTTGCCGCACCCGACAGGTCGGATTGCGTGCCCGCGGGCAGACGTGACACGGCAAGATATTCCTCCTGAGCGGCGACCCAGTCGGGCGAGTACAACGTCACCAGCGCCTGGCCGCGCCGCACGGGGTCGAGCGTCGCCCTGACGGCAACGTGCTGGACGAAGGCATTGGTGCGTGCCTGGATGACCTGAACGCTGCGCTCGTCGATGGCGACATTGCCGGGCGCCTCGAGCACCGGGCTCATGCGGCTCGCCTTGACCTCGGCGGTGCGAATGCCCAGGTTCTGGGCGACGCGGCTGTCTACCGTGACCCCGCTGCCGCCGCCATCCCCGTCCGCATAGACCGCGGCCAGTGGCATGTCCATAAATGGCGACTTGCCCGGCTTGTCGAAGCGCTGGCCGGGCACCATCGGATCGTGCCAATAGAGGATCTTCTTGCCGGTCTGCGGGTCGATGTCACCGGCCTTCAGTCCGGACGGCGCGCTGGCGGTCGCCGGCGCCTGCGGCGACTGCGTGCCCCGCGTGACGCCGAAGCGGTAGCCGCCATAGGCCGCTGCGCCAAGGAGGAAGAGGCATGCCGCCGTGAAAATCAGAGGTTTTTTCATTTGAGGTCCTTCGCGGCAGGTTCGGTTTGGGCTGTCGGCCGTGGGACTAGGAAGGTCAGGTCGGCCCATAGCCTCGCCGTCTTCGCTTCCAGCGTGAGCCGCTCCAGCGCGGTGTCGATGGCGCGACGGTTCGCCTCGGCCACGGCCAGCAGCGTGCCCGTATTGGCCCGATAGGCTGTCAGCGCAGCGTCTGCCTGGGCCTGCGCGAGCGGCAAGGTCGATGCGTCGTAGCGCTTGAGCCGATCGAGATTGCGCTGCAGTTCGGTCAGCTTTGCTCCCACCATAGCCGTGGTATTGCGCTTGACGATTTCGGACTTGGCGCGTGCCTCCTGGGCTTGCGCCAGCTTGGCGGCGACTTCGCGGTCCTGACGATTGGGCTGGTCCCAAGGGACGGGAAAGCTGACGTTGAGCGAGGCCATGTTGGAGTAAGCGGAACCACGCTGGCTGTACATTAGTTCCACGGTGACGTCCGGCTTCTTGGTTTCGGCCGCGGCGCGGATTTCCGTTTCCGCTAGCGCGACGTCGCACTGCGCAGCGGCCATTTCAGGCACGGCCTCGAGGTCGGTCTGAGCAAGCTGCCGGACGCTTGGGGGGTACGTCAAGACGAGGTCGGTCGGCAAGCGGGCGGCTGGCCTCCGGCCCGACCCAGCGTTCGAGGTTCACGGTGGCGGTCGCGACGGCGGCCCGATTTTCGTCCTGGCGGTCTCGCAGCCTTTGGGCTTCCAGTTCGGCCGTGAGCACATCGGCGCGGGCGCCGCGTCCACTGCGGTACGCGGCGGTGGCTGCCCGCAGCGTGAGGTCCAGCGAATGGCCATGGCGGCCGAGCACCACGCCGGCCTGCTCGGCATACCAGCGCTCAAGCCATGCGGCGACGGCACTACGCTGCACGTTGGCCAGGCCGACCGCGCGTTGCGCGTCAGCCGCGGCCGCTTCCGCCTCGAAGCGGGCCGCCCTGGCCCGACGCTTGTCCGAACGCGTAAATTCCTGCATTACGCTGATGGACCGCATGGTCATGAAGTCCCGGGTCAGCGAGAACTGGTCGGGGCCGTTGACGGGAACGTTGTTGAGCCCGAGCTTGAGCGTAGGGTCTGGCAACTGGCCGGCCGCGACCGCCATCTGGACGGCGGCCTCGACCGCCCCGCGCGAGGATTCGGCGTCGTCGGCATGCGTGGCCGCACGCGCGACGGCCTCCTCCAAAGAAAGGGTATCGGTGGATTGCGGCATCGCGGCATGCGACACCGTCATGCCGAATACGGGCGCGCAGAAGAGCGCCAGCGTCAGGCGACGTAGAAAAAGCATAAAGCCTCCAGGAACAACGATAGCCACCCCTGCTTCAGGGATGGACGAGAATCGGCGTTATTCCGGAGACTACGTGCGAAAACAGCAGTGAAGGATCGACAACTGTGGTGGCGGCGCGCGCGGCTGCGCATCGGCGCACAGTGCGGTCTGTCGTTCGGCCACCGTCGTGCGCCTCGGCGCGATCACGTTCACCAGCACCGGCAAGAATGCCGGAATCTGAGGCGAAACATGGTCGGCGCTCTTGCCGTCCGCCTGGCAGTGCCCCAGGCAGAGCGCCTTCTGGTCGCTAGCCTGATCGCTCCCGTTGTCCGCCATGTCGGGGCAGGACTCGGTCAAGGCCGCCGGTTCGTTGCCTCCGTCCATTTGGTAGCGGCTGCCTGTACAGGCGTACGCCGACGCTGCCAGTTGGACTGTCAGGAAAACAAGCAGAAGGAAACCGGCGAACCAGGGCTGCCGGCGAACCGTGTGGCGCAAAGGTGATTTCTTTGGGTTGACAGGCGCAAGCATAGCGCCTTTGACGCGGATTGCAATTGGGTGTGCAGGCTATGTTGTGCGGACGTCTACCGAAGGCAGCGGCACGGTGCACATGAAACAGCACTGCAATTTCGCTTGACCTTCCAATGAGGGTAGGGTCTATGTCGGATCCATGGGAATTTACGCGCGCTGCTACAAGCGAAGCGGACCAGTAGCATTCCGCGCAAGCCGAGGTGCAGCAACGGGTCCTGACGTCCCGTGAACGACATAGACGGATTTGATGCTGGCCACTGGGCCTGGTTGCGCTGGTGGTCTTGGTAGTGTCGTGGATCTTGTATCGCTACGCGGCACCGCAACGCTGGCAGGAATGGGGCGGTGCCGGTTTTGTGAACGCCTTATCGCGCTATATGCAGCAATGACGGGTTCCCCCTCATGATCTACCTGGCCGACCGAACAGGGCTTTGGCACCGAGCTTTGGACGCTAAAGCGCGTGGGGACGCTCATCAAGCGAATGTGCGGTGTCGAGTTCGGAAAAATGCAGGTTTGGCGCATTTGCGTGCTCTGGGTTTCCGCGTGCGAAAGCCTGAGCGCCGCGCGATCGAGCGCGACGAAGAGGCGGTACAGTGGAAGCAGCACACTTGGGCGGCGTTTAAATGTATGCCCAGCGGGAAGGCCGATTGATTGTCTTCATCGACGAATCCGGAACCAGCGAGCGCCCAACGCGCGTGCGGACCTAGCCGCTGAAGGAACAAACGCCGGTCATTCAGTTTCGTTTCAACTGGAACCATTGTCGGTGATCGCCGGCCTGAGTCGCACGAACTACCTGTTTCAGTTGTACGAGGGCAGCGTCAAGAAGGAGCAGGTGGTCGAGTTTCTCAATGTACTGTGGGCAGCCATGGCCATTTCTGCGATTGCTCTGGCCAGTCTGCGTTGGGGCCAGGTTGCGGATGGCAAGCGTTGCTGCGTTCGGGAACAGCAGTTGAGGATGGGAACGGATCGAGGTGGCCCGAGCTTCGGCTTTCTCCGCACATCGCCGACGTGTCAGGTTGCCGCAGAGCAAACACAGGTCCTCGGGCACAGCGTCCCAGCGAGCTAGCCAGTTCCTACTCGCTGGGGCACCATCCGGTTACTTGGGTTGACTCATCATTTCGCGGCACGCCTTCATCATGGCCGCATGGTCGCGCTCCATCGCAGCTTGCGCCTTAGCTTGCTTGGCTTCAGTTTGCTTAGCGGCGCGCGCCTTTTCGATCACATACCAGTCGGGGCCGGCGACGGCCGATAGCGAGGTGCCAAGGGCCAGGGCTGCGCCTACGGCGAGAAGGATGGTTTTCATGATGTTCCTCATTGGCTGCCTGCAGCGGGACGCCTCCATGCTGTATGCATCCAGGCGGCAACACGCTACAGATGGGTGTCAGGGCAGGTCGCAACCGGCGCATGGCGCTCGCACACTCCCGTGCGCGGCCACTGTCTGCTGGTGCGAGAGTTCCTAGAACGAAGCACCTTTGGGTGGGCGCTCGAGAGGGGCGGTGATGACGGAGACGTAGGTAGTCTCAGGATGAGATACCAGCACGCTGGCCCAGGCGCCCACGCCAGACATCGCTCTCAACGACGTTCCGGCGAACACGGCACAAGCTGAGGAACTGCAGGGAAGGCGAAACGGGCCACTAGAATGCCGATTCCCGGGACAACCGGTTTGGCCATTGCAGTCGTGGGCGTTGCTGCTGTCGACGCCGCCTTGCGCAGCCTGCGCTGACAATTCGGCTATGCCAGCCGCACAGCAAGTGTCCCACGGTCCGGCCTGGACCCGCAGGGGCAAGGCCAGCGCGAAAGCTAACAACAAGATGACTCGCCAGAACTGCTTCATACGCTTACGTATTGGGCGCAACGAGCGATGCGAAGCGGGTCGCCCGCCACGCGTCTACTTCGAGTATAGGTTCTCATCCTTCTTGGGGCGCGCCGGCGCTGCCGGCAGAACCCCGCCGGCACCACCGGGACAAGCGAATGAAAGATAGACCTCGTCAAGCGACAGATCGTCCTTGTCGGCCATTAGTTCCAGCGTCGCCAGAAGCTGATCGGCTACATGGAACTGCTGCTCTTTGCATGCCCGCCGAAATACGGCGAATACGTCATCAAATAGAGTTCGGGCCGAGGTAGTCATCGCATCCGCTCCCTTGCTTGCATCCTTGTGTGGCACAGCGGCATGTTCTGGCAGAAATCAGCCACCGTCGTTATCACCATGCACCTTCCCATGGGGGGAAGGTCAAGCCGTGATCTCGCACGCGAGCAATTCCTGCCATGTTACCTTTCGCGCGAATTTTAGCTGCTGCCACCGCACGTCAGGCGCACAACGACATGGCTTCGTCAAGAAATTGGGCTCGTCAGCACATTCAGAGCCGACGGTGCATACTGGGGCCGCGCTTGGCGCCCAGACGCAATACGCAGTCGCGCCGGAGATCCGAATCTTTTTGATAATGTCTTTCGCAAGCGGGACCGTATATTCGAGGCGAAGCGTCCATGTCGCGCTCGGCTTGAACCGTACGCTGGGATACCGTCGCGCATCCTGCCAGCATAACGGTGATCAGCAAAAATACACGCATTTGAGCCACTCCGAGACTTGACGCGACGACATGAACGAAAACGAGGCAGTCGTTGCGGTACCACCAAGTGGTTCTTGCAATAACTCATTTGCGATAACGACGAACCGCGCTCGGTTACGCAATCATTACGCCTGGGTAATGTCATTCTGCTTGACCAAGCGCGGCCGATAGCCTGCGTTACAAGCTCTCACATTTGTATTCACTCGCCAACACCGAACTGTGCGCGGCACCCTTATGCTGGCTTCACCAACAAGCAAGGAGTCAATAGTGAAAAAAATTTCAGTTCTGGTCGGCGGCGTCCTTTTTATCGCGTTCAGCTACGCCGGTGCACAGCCGCATGCCTATGTCCAAGATGACCATGGTCGCAGGGAGTACGTTCCGGCGAGACCTATGCATGCTGAGGTGTACGCGGTCCCCGCGGTTGCCATCGCACCCGGCGCACACCAGTCCTATGGACACGATGCCATCGTGCGCGAGCCCCATCAGACCTTTCCCAATGGACTGGCGCATGGACAAGAGCATGAGAGCCGTCGCCCTGAGGCATACCCTCGCCGCCCTCGTGGTCATTGACGATCGTGGTTGGTCTTTCGCGTCGTGTGGTCGCGGTCGGCCGGGAAGCCCGGGCGATTGTGTCCCTGCAGTCCTCTGGCGAAGTGGGGCGTCAACACCCGCGCGCGGCGCGATGAAAAGAGTCATAGTGTGAGATTTCGTTGGCAGCCCCACGTCCTTGGCCCAGTTGCTATGCCGCTCTCATTTCCCTGTCAGGCCCATCCCTAAACTTGGCCATAGATTGATGCTTGATGCCGCTGGTTGAACAGGCTGTTGCGCCATCTATCGCTTTGGCTGGTTATTTTCGCGCTGCCCACGCAGAACGTGGGCGCGGCGGCATGGCTTTCCTGCGCGGAACGGGAAGGGGTAGTGGTGGGTGTCTACGCCACCGATGAGCTTCGGGCCGACGGTCTTGACACGTCCTACGATTCAATGCTGCAGCGCTGTCTGGCCGGGAAAGTAAGTGGCAAGCATCGCAGTTGCCAGAGTTGTTCCTCCTGCTTGGGCGCTTTGTCGCTTGCGGTGTTCGCTTTCGTCTCGGGCGCGATGCGCAGCTCCAGCGACGGCGCGATCCCCGAGCGGTCAAGAAATTGCTGCGAGCGGCAGTTGTTGGCCTTCTGCACCGCGCCGGTGATGCGGAACGCGGCGGCGCCGTCGGCGAACACGCGACCGACCTCGGCCTCGGCGGTGACCACGTTGAAGGTTTGCGGGATATCGCGCAGTGGCGCGTCGGTCTTGGTCGCGCTGACCACGTTGGGCGGGTTGTAGCCCTCGCCAAGCTCACGGCTGACGTCGGCCTCGACGGTGACCTCCGGCAACTGCGTTTGAGGCCTCTGGCACAGACTTGTGCAAGCATCGGTTGAAAAACGAAGCTTCCCGCTACCCCTAAGATGAATTGGCAATCTGCAGCCGCGTTTATGGGTTCGGTGACCGGTAGCCCATGCCCAAAGGACGCTCAAGTGCCTTGCCGGGTCAGAGCCTGGATGTCAGGGAAAACCTCAGTGCGCCACCGGAATCCGCAGAAGAGATCGTAGTGACCGCACTGGCGCGCTGTCACGTGCCGTTTGTCGCGAGCGGGGATGCCTCGGCACAGATCATGCGCAGCCTGGGTCTGGCCACGGCCGGAAATGACGTCCAGTTCGCCCTCGATCGTCAGTAGTGCGGTGGTGCGGATATCCTGCGGTCGTACGCTCTGGCCCTGTATTCGCCAGTCGCCGCGCGCCAGACGAAACTCGTGGAATACGATCTGGACGGTGTCCAGATAGAACTCGGCCGCCATGTCGAGCACGGCGAGGTACGCATCGCAAATGCGCCGGTGCGTCTCGGCTTGCTCGACCTCGCCCCGCATGAGGTCCAAATAATAGTCCCGGTGAAGCTCAATCAGGCGGCACGGCTGCATCCCGCACATGCCGGCGAGTTGCAGAAAGCTCGGGTACACCTTGCGGCCAGCCCCGGGGTAGGGGCGGGGTACCGTCTGGATCAGGTTCCGTTGAAACCACGCAAGAGGTTGGTGCGCGACCAGCCGGTCGATTGCCGAAGGGTTGCGGTGGGCATCGATCGGGCCGCCCACAAGGATCAGACTTGTTGGGGTCGGCTCGCCCGCACTCGCCAGTAACGAAATCGCCGCTAGGGCCGGCACGGTTGCCTGGCAAATGGCCAGGACGTGCAGCGACTCCGCCCCAATCCAGCGGATAAAGGCTTGCAGTTGGGCCACATAGTCATCTAGGTGGAACGGCCCCTCCGCTACCGGAACGCCGCGTGCATTTTGCCAGTCCGTTACATACACGACATGATCGGGCAGCAATGCCTGCACGACGTCACGAAGCATGACTGCGTGATGCCCCGCCAGTGGCGCACAGACCAGTACCGCTGGTGTCGGCTGCGCGGCGTTGTCGGGCGCGACTGTATCGGGTGCGAAGCGCAGCAAGCGGCAAAACGGCTTTTCCAACACGACCTGTTCAACCACGGGAATGACATGGCTGTCGTGCTGGACGGCGGTGATACCAAACGTGGGCTTCTCCCAAGTTGTACCGAGCCGGTACAGCATTTCATAGCCAGCGGCAAAGCACGAAGCGCCTGGGACCTGGTTCAGGGAGCTGTCAGGATCCACCAACGCCTTTGCCGCATTCGCTGCCCACGCGGTGAACGGCGCAAGGAATGCGCGCTGGTACTCGAAAAGCTGATACAGCATGCGGCCTCCAGGAGGAATGCCAGACGTGAATGCCAACATCAGGCCTTCTTGCTCCCGACGACGGGCATGCTGCCGACGTTCAATTGCCGCCCCATTGGGCCAGGGCAAAGGGATCACCGATGGTGGAGCGTCCGGGTTGACCAGATTTTCACTATAGGTCGGCCAAGTATCGCTGCAACGCGAAAACTTGTCGGACTTGGGGCAAGCTGCCAGAAGCCTCGCGTGCTTGCGGAAATCTTCGCCCATGCGGACATCCGCCCGTTCTTCGAACTGCTCGGCTCCGAGGGATGTGCCTGGCTGCGCGCAGCAGTGATGGACATGAGTACTGCCTATGACCTCGAGGTGCGCATTCACTGGCCGCAAGCGGAGGTGGTCTACGACCTGCTCCAGGTTGTAGCCAAGTAAGGGCGAGAGGACAGACCGTGGTGGCTCGCCATCTTCCTCGCTGCCCTGTAGCGGTGGTGACGCCTGCCTCGCGCGAGCGCCCGCGGACCACCCATAGCATTCGCCTGCTCGACGGCTCGACAATAACCCGGCGTAGCGATGTCTCTCCTGGATGGCAAACTCCTCCATGGCGATGGATTGTGACGCCTCTCAGGTTCACCGGTCCCGGTTCCTGCTCCAGATGGCGCTGGTCAATCCGCTTGACCGCGGTCCGGGACAGCCGGTAAAAATCTGCCAACATGGCGCAGCAACAACACCTTGAAAAGCTGAACCAAGCTGCCGGACAGTTTCCCTGTCACCCGCGCATAGGGTGCCAGCCAGTCCAGGCGTTCCAGAGGTTTGTGACTTCTCAATCAGACAGGGGATGTCCCCAACCTGTTCGCTGGCCCACTGTGTAAGTCGAAATGTATGGCGCAGACGTACGAGTGCGCTTTCGCACCGCCTGAGGATCGGCTAATGGTTCGCGGGATTGGGTTTAGTGCATCGATGCACAAAGCATCTCCCAGGCAGCGCGAAGAGAGAACGTTTGCAGTGCCAGGGATGACATGCGAGGCGCGTCGCAGCAGCAGGGCGTCTGCTACGGAATTCATGCTCGAGGCGATTGAGAGCAAGTAACGGGGGCGCTGAGCGGAAGCCAGTGTTGAAGGAAGTGAATGCGCAACATCACAAGCATCCCAAATGGCGGGCGGCCAGTCTTGCCCTTCGGGTAGTGAGGCTCAATCAGCTCCGTCCAGGGAACCACTCGATCCATTTCGTCCAAGAACTCGCGCTTGCGAGTGCGTTTGGTCGACAGGTTCAGTCCAAGGGTGGCCTGTTTCATCTTGTTCGCACTTTGCAGTGGGTCCTCGCATTAACGTCCGAGGACCTCAAAACTTGGACTTATGCAGACCTTCCTTAATCAACTGCTTGCCGAGAAAGTTAATTTGCCTCTCCGGGTCCTTTTGAAAAGGTTTCTAAGAAAAAAGCTTGCCTCTGTCGAAGGCAAGCTACAAGCTCTTCGTCCTCGGTACAGGCGAAGGAGCAGTACCGGAAGTCAGTCAACCTGGCCGGATGACTGGCTCCCCCACACTTGTGCAAGTGTCAAGCTGGCATGAGGCGTCAACCTGTCAGAGCGCGCGACCACCGTCGGTGAATATGTCTCGCGCTCCAATGCGTGCGCCGTCCGTGAAGACATCACGCTTTTCGATGCGCGCGCCTCCTGCGTACACGTCTGTGGCGGAAGCACCGGCGCGTGCGCCGTCCGTGAAGGGGTCGCGTGGGCGATGGACCTGGCCCTCGGCGGGAGCGGCCACGGCAGTGCCTGCGAGGATCGAGAGTGCGGCGGTAAGAATGGCAGTGTGGATCTTCTTCATGGAAATTCTCCGGAGTCATGTTGGCGAGTCTGTCTCGCTCACCGTGTGCACAGTCTATCGATCCGACACGATCAGTCGAATGACCCGAATATTACGATCCCGTCATCTGGGGGAAATCCGTCCACAGCAGGCGAATTCCCTACGGCGCTAGGATGTCGAAATCATTGCAAACTGGTCATGTGAAAGGTCGACAAATCGATCGCTGATCCTCGCAATGACGCGGGGTGGGGTAGGCTAGTCTGCGCTCTTCCGAATGCGCTGGAGACGCGAGATGGAAACCGCATTTATCCAGAATGCTGCGCGTAGCGCGGAAAACGTTCATGAACTGGCGCTTAGGCTGCGCACGCGCCGGCTGGAGTTGCTCGCAGCCAATATCGCCAACGCGGATACCCCGAACTACAAGGCGCGGGACATCGACTTCGGCGCCGAATTGGAACGGGCGATGGCAAGCGGCAACGCGTTCGCGGGCATGACCACAACTTCGCCGCGGCATCTGGAGGCCCGTCCGTCGGCGCCAGAGGAGGCATTGCTCTACCGGGTCCCGATGCAGTCCAGCATCGACGGCAATACCGTCGAGATGGACGTCGAGCGGGTGGCATTTGCGGAGAATGCGGTGCGCATGCAATTTTCCATTCAGAAGACGGCGGGTGAATACAAGGACATGCTCAAGCTCTACCAGGATATGCGTCCCTAGTCGGTATCCACGGATTCTCACTAGTAGGAGTGGAAACCCATAGCATGGCAACTCTTGCGGGCCCACGTTTGATGGGTAGTCGGTGGCGGGAATGTCTGGTACAAACGGCTCGCGAAGGATGTCGTGCTGCGCCGGATTTGCGTGCGGTGCTTCCTTGGCGCGTTCGATCTTGGGTCGGAAAGGTTAGTGTCGGAATGGAGAAACGTCGTCAGAAGCGATTGCGCGCCCACATCAAGGAGTTTGTCCTTCCGCCAATCACCGATGGGCTCGTGCTGGGGCGCGCCTCGCCCATTGGACACGTTGCGGTCGGGCGGGCACTCAGTTTGCTGTCAACCACGGTCTTCGAGCATATTGAAATCGACGACGACGTGATATCGGACATCCTCATTCGAAAGGCGATTCTCAGAAAGATTCCCGCCGCAGAGCTCAAGACGTTCATCCTGGATGAGATCAAACCGGCCATGGGCGCCGAGGAAATCCTTCACCTGGCGCTGGAAGTCGAGCTGTTCGTGGATCAAAAGCTGGGATAAGGCTTGTAGATGGACACATTGCTTGTTTCGGAGTGCCTCGACCTGACGGCACGCCGCGTGGCGCTTGACCAGCGTTATCGGGATCTGGTCGGGGTCAATCAGACCTCGACGAACGTCTTCTCGGTCTTCGATGACAGCGGCACGTTTCTCGGTGTCGTGACGGACCGGCAAGCGACGCTTTTCCCGGGACGTATTTTCGCGGATCTGATCGTACGTCGGCCACCCGAGCCCGTGCGGGAGAATGCCAGCGCGATCCAGTTGCTCAAGCGCATGCGTAAGGACGCTTGCGAGCACCTGCCCGTCTTCGATGCGCAAGGGCGGTACATCGGCATCGTCTCCATGGCGTCCTTGCTGGCCGAGTTCGTTCGTCGCAGTGATATCAATCGTCGTGAACGCGAGGCGCTGGTTAGCCAATTGCGTGCAGAACTGGAGAACCGCAAGATATCGGCCAATGTGCTCGAGTCAACCAGTGACGCGGTGCTGGTAATGGACGCTCGCTTGCGCATCCAGTACGTCAATCGTGCCTTCACGGCCGCGATGGGCTATCCCGGCACGGACATTGTTGGGCGGCCGGCCGGATTCTTGCGGTCGGGCCGGCATGGACGGGACTTCTACGCCGAGATATTCGCAACCCTGCGCGACGGCGGGCGCTGGGAAGGGGAGGTCTGGCTATTGCGGGCGGACGGCTCGATCGCGCCGGACTGGGTGACGATCAAGACGGTTCACGACGAGCATGGCGACGTGTTCAGTTTCGTGGCGATGTTCGCGGACATCATGCAGCGCGAAAGCCTGCGCGCCCAGTACATGCACCTTGCCTACTATGACAGCCTGACCGGTCTGCCAAATCGACGTCTGTTCCAGGACCGGCTTGGCCATGCGATCGAACGGTCGGCGAGCAAAGGCACGGAATTTTCGCTGCTTTTCCTTGACCTCAACCGGTTCAAGGATGTCAACGATACACTGGGCCACTCGTTTGGCGATCGGCTGCTCGAGGTGGTCGGGGAGCGCTTCAAGCGACTGGTGAAAGAAGCGGATTTTGTCGGCCGTATCGGGGGCGATGAATTCACATTCATTCTGCACGACACCGCGGATCCCGAGCAGGTCGAGTCGATCGCGCGGCGGATCTTCGATGAACTGGCCAAGCCGATTGTTCTGAACGGTACGCAAAGCTACGTTTCCGCGAGCATTGGGGTCAGCCGATTTCCCGCCGATGGCACGACCGCAGAGGCGCTGATCATGAATGCCGATGCGGCGATGTACCGCGCCAAGGAGGATGGCATCGGTGCTTGCCATTTCTTCTCTCGCGGCCTGCACACGAAGGTGCTCAAGCGCCTGGACATCTCCAACGCGCTGCACCGCGCGCTCGAAGCCAACGAATTTTCGCTGGCTTGGCAACCCCAGGTGTCGTTGACCACGGGCAAGGTCATCGGTGCGGAAGTCTTGCTGCGCTGGATGCGAGATGGCAGCGTTCCCGTCTCGCCGGCCGAGTTCATTCCGGTAGCCGAGGAGACCGGGGTGATCGGCGCGATCGGGGATTGGGTATTGCGCGAGACCTGTCGATATGTCGCGAAGCTCGAGGCACTAGCGATCGATCCGGACTTCCGGGTGGCGGTGAATTTCTCGCCCCTGCAACTGAGTTGGCACAGGCAGGAGCCCGTGCTGCAGACTATCGCGCAGTTTGGTGTCGATTGTCGGCGCTTCAAGATTGAGCTGACGGAGAACGCGTTGTTCGTGCACGAGGAAGGGCTGCTCGAATTTGTGCGGGAGCTGGGCGCCGCGGGCGTCGGTATTGCCATCGACGACTTCGGGACCGGATACAGCAATCTGTCCAGTCTGAAGCACTTGCCGGTCACGGAGCTCAAGATTGATCGCGCCTTTGTCCATGACATGCAAGCCTCGCACAGCGACAGGCAAATCGTGCAGGCCATGATTGGCATGGCGCATATGCTTGGGCTGCGCGTCGTGGCCGAAGGGGTCGAGTACGCTTGGCAAGTGTCGGTGTTGCGGGAGTTTGGCTGCGAGGTGGGGCAAGGCTACCTGTTCAGCCGGCCGGTCGACTTTGACGCGCTGGTCGAGCTACTCGATGCGCCCGCCGTCGACGTACAGGCGATGCTTGCCGACGGCTAGGTGATCTTTGGCGTCTGGACGGTCGGCATGACCGCGCGGATCGCTCGTGGCGGGAGCTCCCGCATCGCGCTCGATCTCCGGGCGATATGGCAAGATTCAGATGCGTCGTAGTCTCGCCAGCATGACTGTGCCGGCCGCCATGGTGATGGTGGCTAATGCGAAGCCGAGGAGGTGATAGCGCCGACCAGATGAGACCGACGCCGGCGCTCGAGATGAACTTCGCCGTGCCGTTCGTGGTGCCTAACGCGCCGATGCTCATGGCCAAGGTGTCAGCCGACACCGTCTCGGCGGTCACCGTCGGCTCCAGGGCTTCCTGGACGGCCGTGCACAGGCCCGCAAGCAGGAAGACGGCCGCGAGCAGTGCGAGGGTGTTGACGTGGAGCCAGAACGTGATGGCCATGAGCAGGCCGGTCATCGCGCCTAGCGCATAGCCAAGCACGAGAATGCGCAGCGCACCGACGCGATCCGCCAGCATGCCGACCGGAAATGACGCCGCCGATTGCACAACGTTTCGCCAGACGTAGAGGCCCCCGGCGACTTGTGCGGCCTGCACGATGCCGAGTTTTGGGGTCAGCAATTGCGTGGCGCCGAGGATCAAGAGGCTGTGCGAGAAATCACCCATACCAAACAACCCGACGGCGCCGAGATAGCGCTTGAATCTTGGCGGAAGGCCGCGCAAGGCCCGGAATAATCGCAGCCCAGGATTTGGGGAAAATGCCGGGTCCTTGACGAAGCCGAGGAAAGCCAGGACGGCCAGAACCCCCGGGATGACACTTAGCCATAGGACCAGACGGAACGGGCCGGTGGGGTCGTTCCACCCATGATGGCTTTGGGCCCAGCCAAGCAATGCGACACCAAGCAGCGGTCCGACTACTGCGCCAATCGTATCCATGGCCCGACGAAACCCGAAAGCGCGGCCTCGCGCGCGCGGCGGGATTGCCTGGATGACAATCGCGTCGCGAAGCGGGCCGCATAGCCCTTTTCCGAACCAGGAAGTGATTCGCCCCACAAGTAGCAGTGGCCACGCCGTGGCCAAGGCGATTGCGACCTGGCCTGCAGGCGTCAGGGCGTAGCCGACCAGCACCAGAAGTTTTCGATGTCCGAGCTTGTCGGCGACGTAGCCCGAAATCATATTGGTAAAGCTCGCCACCGCATCGGCCAGGCCTTCGATCAGTCCCAGAACCGCCGCCGGAATCCCGAGTATCGCCAGGAAGCCGGGCAGGATGACGGTGGTGGTCTCGTAGCAGAAATCGCCTAGCGCACTCGTGAGCCCAGCACCGACAACGGTGCGATTCAGCCATTCTCGCTGCAGCGGCACGAGGGCTGCCGGGGGCTTGTCATTCGACAGCGGTGCGGTGTCCTTTGAATCCGTCATGCAATGTCTCGCGATCGGGCGCATTGTCCACGACGATTGAAACCAAAGTTGGCGAAAGCCCGGGCTGACGAAAACGCGGGGCCACTGGTCTGGCGCGGCGCGGTCCAGACGCTTGCCATCCCGATGCTGTCCAGGAAAGCCCTAAAGCCTGCTATCAAAATTCGCCACAGGCGCGGCGTGGATTGTCGGCGTCGGAGCCACGACATCGTTCGCATCGGTTGGGAAATGGTCGGCCCGCCGTGCATGGTGTCCGATGTTGCCAAAGATAGCAACGGGGGTGGCGCTTGGTAATTTCCCCGTCATGTTTGCGACAGGTCATCTCCATAGAATCGAATGTCAGCCTTCTGACCACGCGCCTGGATGTGTGAGTCGGTTGCGCGTCCAGACGACTTTGCCAGCACGCCGCCGTATTGCGTGTGGGCTCAACGCCAGCCTGGGTGAGATACGAGGATTCTGCAAAGTGATGGAGGTCCCCTCGCGGGAGGGTCTCCGATTTCAATCTGAGGCCGGCGATGCGATCGTGCGTGAGATGTGGCAATGCATTGTCCCCTCAGGGGTGGCATTGTTGGTCCTGCGACTGGCAGCCGCCGTCGACATCCGGCATTGTGTGCCTCGCGCCGGAACTGATCAGTGATCACGATGGGAATCAAGCGTCGCTGTTGCGAGAATTCGCGCACGTTGAAGACAGAAACTTCTGGTTCGCGTATCGCCGCCGATTGATCATCGAGGCATTGTCCCGGTGGTTCCCGCAGATTGACTCGTTCTTGGATCTGAGTTGCGGTGCGGGAAAATTCCTGGATGATTTCCGGAAATGCTATCCCGCCACGACGCTGGTCGCGGCTGACCGTAGCGTGGATGCACTGCGCGAGGTACGCCGGGAATATGGCTTTTCCTGTCTGCAGATGGATCCCATGCACCTGCCGTTCTCGGACGCCTTTGATGTCATCGGGGCGTTCGACGTCCTGCAGTACGCAGCGTCGGACGGGATAGTGCTTGACCAGTTGCGTAAGGCATGTCGCCCGGGTGGTGGTATTGTCGTGACCGTACCGCATCGGCGAACGCGACGACTGCGCAGCAATGCCCCGGGGGCGCCAGAAGCGCGCTACACGCTTCCGGCACTGATTCGCAAGGTCAATGCCGCAGGTTTCACGGTCGTACACAGCCGGACATTCTGCACGTTGGCATTGCCGCTCATGACGCTGAGCCTGAGCAAGCAAAGGACGCGTCCGTTCCCGCTGGCGGTCGGCGACCATCGGCGTCGTGGTCCCATCCTGAATGACATGCTTGACGGACTCTGCATGATCGAGCGGCAATTGGAGAAGGGCGGCGTGCGGTTCGCCAATGGCGATGGTGCGCTGATCGTCGCCGTGCGCCGATTTGCTTGAGGATGCCGTTCACTGAGTACGGGCAAGAGGCGGCCTGCCACGCAGGACGACTGCAAACTTGAACCGATACTACGTCTTCGATTTGCCGCATGGCGTGCTGTCCTCGCCTTTGCTGGTTGCCGTGCTCTACATCATTGCGTTCCTGGCATTTGTCATCTATCTGAATCGCACCTACGGTCGCGGACGCCCGCGGCTGCCGCACCGGGGTCAGCCCCGAAAGAGCCATCGCTCTGGCCGTCGGAAATGACGGTGGCCTACCCGCGTTCGTACAGCTTGGCGTAGCCGCTGCTGGTCCGCCTCACTGTCCGCCAGGTCATTTGCGCAAGCGCCGTGGTTTGGGACTCTTGCTGCGGTGTTTGCGAGGCGGTTGTTGTCTGCGATGCAGCTGCCAGGCCAGCAGGACAATCAAGCCGAGGATGGTCACCAGCGCGACCAGGATGACCGCGACGACCGCGGGCGGCAGATGCAGGATGGGAGGCGGACGCATACGGGGATTTTCGTGTCTAGTGCTAGCGCTTTCCAGAAGGTGGATCGCGGCGAATCGCCGGGGGAGGGTGCGGTGCGCGGTGCGCGCACACGGACACGTGCGACAGAGGCTGGCCGATGCCGCACGCCGCTGCACGTGTTACGGGATTGCTCGCCGGCGCGGCGTGAAGGTCTGTCATGGGCATCGGGCTAGCGCTTCGAGCGAACGCCCCGGCGGTGCCGGAACGGGCATCCTGTCACGGATGCACGCCGCAACCGCGTTCACTCTCAGCCACGGAAGACTTGCCTGGCGAACCGGGGGCTCGCCAGGCACAGGTGCTACACGGCCCGCTCCAGCTCTGCCTGCTTGGCGATGGAGGAGGGCGATGGTAGCAAGCGCCGGCGCAGTAGCAGATACATGGCGGGTACGACGAACATCGACAGCAGCGGCGCGGTCACCATGCCACCCACCATTGGCGCGGCAATCCGTTGCATGACCTCCGACCCTGTGCCATGTGACCACATGATCGGAATCAGGCCTGCCAGGATGACCGCCACCGTCATCGCCTTCGGCCTGACGCGCAATACCGCCCCTTCCTGAATGGCATCGAGCAACGCATCGAGCGTCTCTTCACCGCGCGCCAACCGGTCGGTCCATGCGTGCTTGAGATACAGCAGCATGATGACGCCGAATTCTGCTGCCACACCCGCAAGCGCGATGAACCCAACGACCCCAGCCACAGATAGGTTGTAGCGCAGCAAGAACAGCAGCCAGAATCCGCCAATCAGGGCCAGAGGCAGGGTGCCCATGATCAGCATTGCCTCATCCAGGCGGCCGAAAACCAGATAGAGCAGCACGAAGATGATCAGCAAGGTGAAGGGGACGACGACCTTGAGTTTGGCCGTGGCACGCTCCAGGTACTCGAACTGGCCCGACCAACTGAGGGCATACCCGGCGGGCATCGGTACGGCCTTCGCCACGGCGGCCTGCATGTCTCGCACGGTGGACCGCAGATCTCTGCCGCGAATATCAACATAGATCCATCCGGAAAGGCGTGCGTTTTCGCTGCGCAACATCGGCGGGCCCTGCATGACCGTAATGCGGGCCACATCGGCCAGCGCGATCTGCAAACCATTCTCGGTCACGATTGGCAGACGCCGCAACTCGTCGATGGAGTCGCGATAGTCGCGCGGATACCGAACATTGATGGGGAATCGTGCGAGTCCATCGACCACCTCGCCTACGGTTTCACCCCCGATGGCCGAGGAAACGATCGATTGGATGTCCTCGATGTTCAGGCCGAAGCGGCCCGCCGCCGTGCGGTCGATGTCGACATCGATGTAGCGCCCGCCCGTGAGCCGTTCGGCCAGCGCAGACGTCACGCCGGGGACCGTCTTGACGGCCTCTTCGATGCGCGTGGCGAGCCTGTCGATCTCCTTGAGGTCCGTGCCGGCCACCTTGATGCCGACGGGACTCTTGATGCCGGTCGCGAGCATGTCAATGCGATTGCGGATCGGTGGCACCCAGATATTGGACAGGCCCGGTACCTTGACGATGCGGTCCAGTTCCTCGACCAGCTTGTCGGTGGTCATGCCAGGACGCCACTGATCCTTCGGCTTGAAGCGAATGGTCGTCTCGAACATCTCAATCGGCGCGGGGTCCGTCGCACTGTCGGCGCGGCCGGCTTTGCCAAACACAGATGCCACTTCAGGGACCGTCTTGATCAGGCGGTCGGTCTGTTGCAGCAACTGCGACGCCTTGCCCGCCGCAAGCCCGGGCAGAGCGGAGGGCATGTAGAGCAGATCGCCTTCATCCAGCGGTGGCATGAATTCCCCTCCGGTCCGCATGATCGGCCAGGCGGTCGCCACCAGGAGGGCGCCTGCCAGCACCACGGTAGTCTTCGGGTACTTGAGCACCTTGTTGAGCAGCGGGTGATAGGCGCGGATCAACAGGCGGTTGAGTGGATTGGCCTGTTCGGAAGGGATCTTGCCACGAATCATGTAGCCCATTAACACGGGGATCAACGTGACAGAGAGGCCCGCCGCCGCGGCCATGGAATAGGTCTTGGTGAACGCCAATGGAGAGAACAACCTGCCTTCCTGTGCCTCCAGGGTGAAGACTGGAATGAACGACAGGGTGATGATCAGCAGCGAGACGAACAGGGCAGGCCCGACCTCCGCGGCCGACTCACCGATAAGGCGCCATCGCTCTTGCGCCTCAAGTTCCTGGTCGGGATGCTTGACGTGCCAGTGCTCCAGATGCTTGTGGGCGTTCTCGATCATGACGACCGCGGCGTCGACCATCGCGCCGACCGCGATCGCAATGCCCCCCAGTGACATGATGTTGGCGTTCACGCCCTGATAGCGCATAACAAGGAATGCCGCCAGCACGCCAAGCGGCAACGAGATGATGGCGACCAGTGCCGAGCGCAAGTGAAAGAGAAAGAGCAGGCAGACCACTGCGACGACCGCGAACTCCTCCAGCAGCTTGGTGGTGAGGTTGTCGATTGCGCGATTGATCAGCGCCGACCGGTCGTAGGCCGTGACGACCTCGACGCCGGCCGGCAGGCTTTTCTGCAGCGTCTGAAGTTTGGCCTTGACAGCGTTGATCGTCTCCAGCGCGTTCTTGCCCGAGCGCAGGATAATCACCCCGCCCGCGACTTCGCCTTGCCCGTTGAGCTCCGCGATGCCGCGGCGCATCTCCGGGCCCAATTGGACCACGGCGACATCGCCCAGTCGCACCGGAATGCCGGCATCGCTCGTCACGATCGGCACCTGCCGAAAATCATCCAGCGTCTTCAGGTAACCGGTGGCGCGCACCATGTACTCGGCTTCGCCCAGTTCCAATACCGAGCCCCCGGTTTCCTGATTGGCCCCCTTGAGCGCGGCCAGCACCTTGCCTTGTGACAGGTTGTAGGCGCGAAGCCGGTCGGGCAACAGCACAATCTGGAACTGCTTGACCATCCCGCCCAACGAGGCAACCTCGGCGACATTGGGCAAGGACTTGAGTTCAAATCGCAAGAACCAGTCCTGGAGCGCGCGCAACTGCGACAGGTCATGCTGTCCGCTCTTGTCCACGAGCGCATATTCATAGACCCAACCCACGCCGGTCGCGTCGGGGCCAAGCGCGGGCTTGGCGGCGGCCGGCAGCCGGGACTGGACCTGGTTCAAGTACTCCAGGACGCGTGAGCGGGCCCAGTACAGGTCGGTGCCGTCCTCGAACAGTACGTAGACATAGGAGTCGCCCAAGAACGAGTATCCGCGCACGGTCTTCGCGCCGGGCACCGACAACATCGTGGTGGTCAGCGGATAGGTGACCTGGTTCTCCACAATCTGGGGGGCCTGCCCAGGGAATGGGGTGCGAATGATGACCTGCACATCGGAGAGGTCGGGTAGGGCATCCAGTGGTGTACTTCGCACGGCCCACAGCCCCCAAGCGGTCAGCATCACCGTGGCAAGAAGGACCAGGAAGCGGTTGCGGATGGAGGCAAGGATCAATCGGGCGATCATGGCTTGGCTCCCGCGGTCTGGACTTGCGGCGCGACCGTGACGAGCGTCGCCATGCCGTGGGGATCCAGCCGGAAGCTGAACGCGACGCGATCGCCCGCTTTCAGTCCTTGCGGAAGGCCGGCAGGCGGCGCGGCAAACTCCATCGTCATGGCGCCCCACTGGGCGGACGGGATGGCGTCGTGAGCGATGGTCAGGCTGCGCTCGCCGATGGACTGGATGCGCCCCACTGCGCGATGCTCGGGGCCGGCGGCCGACCCCTCGGAGGCGGCGCTCTCAGCCGGGGTTGCGGAAGTTTCTTGCATGCGCGCGACGGTTCCGCGCAGGCTCGCTTCCGAATCAATCAGGAACTGTCCGGAAACCACGACTTGCTGGCCAGCCTTCAGACCCTCGAGGATCTCGGTCTGACCACCGGCGGTCGCGCCCGCCTTGATGTCGACCGGATCAAATCCACCTTCGCCTTTGGCCACCATGGCAATTGTGCGCGTACCGGTCCGGATCAGTGCCTCGCTGGGTACGAGCAGGCGCTCTGTTGCGCCCGCCGGCATCATGCGTACCGACACGAACATGCCCGGCAGCAGTTTTCTGTCCTTGTTCTGCAGTTCGATCCGGACCTTGATCGTGCGCGTACCGGCGCTTACGTCCGGCAAGATCGTGTCCACCTTGCCGGGCAGCGCCAGATTCGGCAGTGCCGTGGTGCTTGCCATGACCTCCTGGCCGGGCCGCAGGGCAGCCGCCTGGCTTTCGGGCACTTCGGCGAGCACCCACACCGTTGCCAGGCTGGCGATGCGAAAGAGCGTCATGCCAGGGGGAACGGTCATGCCGTCCCGAGCGCCGACCTCAGTGACAATGCCGTCGACGGCGCTATTGACCGTGAGCCGTGGCTGGAGCTTGCCGCTTGCCTGCACCCCACGGATCTGGCCGTCTGTCATGCCCACCTGCCGCATGCGCGCCAGCGCGGCGGCGCGCAGTTCGGGCTGGGGGTTGCCCGGCATGCGCGCGACGGCCAGGTACTCTTCCTGCGCCGCCACCCAGTCTGGCGAATAGATCTGCGCGAGCGCCTGGCCCTTGCGGACCGTTTCCATGGTAGTGCGGGCGAAGGTGCGCTCGACGAACCCGGTTGTCCGCGCCTGAATGACTTCGATGCCGCGTTCGTTGATGGCGACATTGCCGGGGACCTGCAAGGCCATCTCCAGCCTGCCAAGCTTTACTTCTGCGGTCCGGATGCCGAGGTTCTGCGTCACGCGGCCGTCGATGCGCACCGCGGCGCCGTCGGCGTTGTCCTCTTCATACACCGGTATCAGCGGCATATCCATGTAAGGGGATTTGCCCGGCTTGTCGAAACGCTGCCCCGGTACCATCGGGTCGCGCCAGTAGAGGATCCGTTTGCCGGTCTTGGGCTCGGCGCCCGCGGCCGGATCGTGGCCGTCGTGAGGCCCGTTGATGGTTGCGGATCCGGACGCTTGCTGATGACCCTGCTGTTGTCCAAGGTAATATGCGCCTCCCAGGCCCGCCGCAACGGCGAGACTCATCGCGACGCGCGCGATTGCGGTCGTTTTCATGGTTGATCCCCTTGCGTGGATGCCGGCATTGCTTCAGTCGCAAGCGGCATCAGGAAATTAAGCTCGGCCCACAGCCGGACCGTCGCGGCCTCCAGCTTCAGGCGATCCAACGAGAGATTGAGCGCTTTGCGGCTCGCGTCGGCGACTGCGGAGAGCGTGCCGGCACCGGCGCGATACGCCGTCAGTGCTGCTTCCGTCTGCGTTCTGGCCAGCGGCACCGTGACGTCGCGATAACGTTCCAGCCGCGACTGGTTCAGGCCGAGTTCGGCTTGCTTGCCGCGCAGTTGGCCCTGCAGCCCACGTCGAACCGCTTCGGCTTGGGCACGCGCGGCATCGGCCTGTGAGAGCTTCGCGGCGAGCTCACGATCTTGCCGGTTCTTCCGATCCCAGGGCAAAGGCAGGAATAGGTTGACCGAAACCATGTTCGAGTACGCGGGGCCGCGCTGGCTGTACATCAGCTCCACGCTGACGTCCGGAATCCTGTTCTCCCGCGCCACGCTGCCCTCGGCCTCCGCGACGCCGACCTGGGCCTCGGCGGTGGCCACATCGGGCAACTGGGAGATGACGCTGCCATCCAGATTGGCGAGCCACGCAGGTATCGCAAGCGTTGGACTGTCACCCAGGGGGCGCCCGGCGGCGTCACCGACCCAGCGCTGCAGCATCGCTCTGGCTGTCGACACAGCGGCGCGCGCCTCGTCCTCCCGGTCGCGCAACTGCTGCAGTTCAAGTTCAGCCGTCAGGATATCGGTCCGGGGACCGCGGTTGCCGCGATAGGCAGCGCGGGCGGCGTCAATCATCAGCCCGATGGACTGCGCCTGTTCCGCCAGCACGGCGGTTGCCCGTTCGGCGTAGAGCCGATCGAGCCACGCCTGAGCCGCGCCGCGCTGTACGGCGGCGAGGGCGGCCATGCGTTGCGCCTGCGCCGACGAGGCTTCGGCCTCGAAGCGTCGTGCGCGCGCTTCGCGCTTGGCCGATCGCGTCAGTTCCTGCATCACGCTGATCGAGCGCATCGTCATCGATTCCGTGCCAATGGAGAAGCGATCCCGCCCATCCGCGGGCACGTTGTTGACGCCAACCTTGAGAACTGGGTCAGGCAGTTGCCTGCCCGCAACCGCCATTTCCAGGGCGGATTGGATTGCCGCGTGCGACGTCTCGGCGTCCGAGGCGTGCGACGAGGCGAGCGCCACGGCTTCCTGTAACGATAGGGGCGCGGCCGATTGCGCCCATCCGGGATGGGCGGCCGCGATGAGCGCGAGGGCGAGCGACCACCGCCGCCCGCGCGCTAGGGGAAAACGCAAAAGCATAAAGCCTCCACAAAGCAACGGCTCCCCTGGTCTTGACGACTCAGGGCACGATAGCGGACGTTGCTAGGCGGGCTAAATGCGGAAACAGCAATGGAGGATCGCGAGCGGGCGGGGAGGCGGTCGTGGGACAGGGTTGCCCGTGGCCAGCCGATACCCGCCAAGGATCGGTGTCAGGTCAGGTGTGGCTACCGGGCTAACCGAGGCCGCCTGGAATACGGGGAGCTGCGGGGTCGCGTGATCGGCGGATTTGCTGTCCTGGTGGCAATGCGCCTGGCACAGGCCGGCATGCGAATGGCCGCGCTTGGTTGCCATGTCCGGACAGGATTCCGCCATCCCGGCCATGCTCGCCGTCATGCTCAGCACGTACCTGCTGCCCTCACAGGCGTAGGCAGCCGCTGCCAGCTGAACTGTCAGGAACGAAATCAACAGGAATGCGGCAATCCAGTGCCGGTGATGGGAGGCGTGCATGAGCCGGGAATCGAGTGGGCGAATCCTAGCAGCCTTTGATTTGACTTCTGGCAACAAGCCTGCAGTTGGTTGTCCTAGATCAAAGACGCACACGAAGTGCGGCGCTCGGCCATCTGTCGGAAAAGCGGACGACGGTCGGGCGCAAGGGATCCGGTCCGTCTGGGCGCGCAGTGTGCTCGCCTGATTCCGGTGCTTGGCGACGCCGTCATGTGTGAGTCATTTTGCTGACAGGCCAACTCTCTATAATACGTTGAGACGAAATTCCGCTCTTCCGTGCCGTCGAATGAGACGCTTGCTGCCCCGCCTCCTGCTGTGGTTCATGATCTTCGCATTGCCGCTGCAGGCGATGGGAGCGCCCGCGCACGCCGGCTGCCCAGCGCATGACCGGCTGCGCAATGATGCGGCGATGGTCCTCGAGGTCGATGTGGAGGAAACGGTCAGCAACCCGGACAAGCCGTGTCACCACAACACGCAGCACAGCCCTTCGCGGGGAAAACTGGCTCCTGATGCGGACGGTCACGCGTGCGACGCGTGCGTCGCCATGGGCCAGGCCGCCGGATGGTTCTTGGGCTTCTGGCTGTGGCAGCCGGAATCGTTCGAGGTGGCGGGCAGGACGGCCGCGCTGCTCGCCAGTTTCATTCCAGACGGACTTCTTCGTCCTCCCTCCACTCCTGTGTGAATTGGGGTTTCACCCCGATCGCAGTCCCGCCCCATCGGATTGCGACGCCTTGCTGCCTGGTTACCTAGGCATCTCAATTCACTTGCCACGTCATCGCGTTGACGCGTTGCCGTGGGACAACCTCGCCCGCGCGTCGGCAAGCCAACGCGTCGAGCAGGTACCTAGAACGGGAGACGACCATGCGCGCATGCATTCAGTGCAGAGCCCCTATCAAGCACGAAATCTGGAGTTGCGCTGCGTGCGGCTGGCAACCGATGAGTCAGGACGGGTTGGTCTGCATGGCGCCGGCCATGCTGGCCGACCATGATGGCTATCACGAACCTCTCTTCGAGGAATACGAAAAGCTCGAGGCCACGCACTTCTGGTTCGTTCATCGGCGGCGGCTCATTCTCGACGTCCTGCAGAGCCATTTCCCGACACTCAGGTCCTTCATGGACATCGGTTGCGGGACCGCCGAGAACCTCAAGGCCATCGAGCAGCGCTTTCCGCATGCGCGCATCTGCGGTGGGGAAGCGTCGCTGCAGGCGCTGGCCTCGGCACGCAACAAGTCCAACGCCCAGTTCATCCAGATGGACGCCCGCGCGCTGCCCTTTACCGCCGCCTTTGATGTGATCGGGGCGTTCGATGTGATCGAGCACGTCGACGACGATGAGCGTGTCCTGGCAGAGATGTACCGGGCTTGTCGCGCCGGCGGTGGCCTCATCCTCACCGTACCGCAGCATCCCAGCCTGTGGAGCCATCTTGACGATGCGGCCAAGCACAAGCGCCGCTACACGCGCAGTGAGTTGCTTGGCAAGGTGCGGGCCGCCGGATTCCAGCCCGTCTACGCCACCTCGTTCATGTCGCTGCTTCTGCCGGCGATGGCGCTCTCGAGATTGCAGCAACGGCTCAAGCCGCCCAAAGACGCGGTGGACGACGGTTTCCGAATTGGCGCGACGCTCAACCGCATCTTTGGCGGCATCTGTGCCGCCGAGCGGCAGTTGATTCTTGCCGGTCTGAGGTTTCCGTTAGGCGGTTCCCTACTTGTCGCCGCGAGGAAGCCTTCGTGAAGTCTCGCGTTCTCTGGTTTTCGCTCATTGTCGTTGCCATCTTGCTGTGGACCGCGACCCTCTCGATCCGGCCGCTCTACGAACCGGATGAGGGGCGCTACGCCGAAGTTGCCCGGGAGATGTTCGTCTCGGGCGACTGGACGACCCCTCGGCTGAACGGCGTCAAGTTCTTTGACAAGCCGCCACTTCAGTATTGGGCGACCGCGGCGGCGTTTGCGGTGTTTGGCGTCAGTGAATGGAGCGCCAGACTCTGGAGTTCGTTGATCGGAGCCAGTGCCATCCTGGTCGCCGGTTGGTCTGCGACGGCACTCTTCGGGCGGCGAGTGGGGCTCGCCTCTGCCCTGGTGCTGGCCGGCTCGCCGCTATGGATACTGGGCTCGAACCTGACCACGACAGATATCGGCGTCGGCGCACTGCTGGGCAACGCCGTCCTGGTCTATGCGGTAGCGGTCAGGAATGCCGATAGGCGCCTCTATCCGATCGTCTGGGGTCTGGTGGGGCTGGCCTTCCTTGCCAAGGGATTGATTGCGATCGTGCTGCCCGCCGCGACCATGGTGGTCTACGCCGTGCTCACCAGACAGTTCGGACTGTTCAGAAGTCGCGCCTTCTGGATATGGGGGTTGTTCGCGTGCGTCCTCGCGCTGCCGTGGATCGTCGCAGTGTCGGTTCGCAATCCGGAATTTCTTAACTACTTCTTCGTCCACGAACACCTGGCGCGCTTCACTTCCTCCGTTCATGCCCGCAACAAGCCTGCCTGGTTCTTCGCCGCGGTGCTGGTCGCGGGAATGCTGCCGTGGGCTGGCGTCATCCCCGCCACAGTCTGGCAGCGCTGCCGGCCTGCGAGGCGCTCGGGGACATTTGACCCGCGGTTGTTCCTGCTGGTGTGGACGTTGATTGTGCTCGTCTTCTTTTCCGTCTCGCGATCGAAGCTGCCCCTGTATATCCTGCCGGCCTTTCCGCCGCTCGCCGTGCTCGTTGGTGACGCCATCCTGCGCGTCCGCACGAGATGGGTAGTGGTCGGATGCTCGCAGATGGTCATACTCGGCATCCTGATCGCGGGGTTGCAATGGATCCCCGAGCTATCGGACAAGGTGCTCAAGCGCGGGATCTCGGATCTTGGTCATTTCTCGTTCTGGAGCACGCTCACCATCGGCGCCCTGGTGGTTGGCGGGCTGGGTGCCTGTGCCCTTGCCCTGTCAGGCCGACGTGGCATTGCCGTCGCAGTGGCAGCACTGGCATCGATTGGCAGCCTTCAGCTTGGGCTCGTGGCATCCATGGCCTTCGAATCCCTGTCGATCAAGCCGATCGGCCTAACCGTCAAGGCATCGCGCCGCGCCGATACCGCCCTGTTCAACGTCGGGCAGATCGACCGGGGCTTGGCGTTCTACTCCGAAATGCTTCCCCAGGTGGTGGTTGCCAGGGACGAACTGGATCTTGGCTTTTCTGTCGATCCCCAGCGGTGGATCGATAGCTACGCGACCTTCCTGCTGCGCTGGCGCGAGCGCGGACACAAGCTCGCCGTCATGCGCGAGGCAACTTTTGCGCAACTGTCCCCCGACCTGGGGCCAGAGAGCCTGGTGGTGGCGCGCCGGGGCACGACGGTGCTCGTGGAGAAGCGATGACAATGTCGCCCAGATTCCTCCGCTATCTGGTCACCGGCGCGACCGCGACCGCCGCGCATTACCTCATGCTGATCCTGATTGTTGCGCAGGGGGGCATCCCATTGTTGGGTTCGATTGTCGGCAGCGTGGTGGGGCTCCTGACGAATTATTTCCTGAGCAGTCGGTGGGTGTTCGCGCGCACGTCGGATGCTTCATCGCGCTTTGCGAGATTCCTGGCAGTTTCGGTGCTCGCCTTCGGGCTCAACGCTGCGTTCATGTGGATCGGACTGCGGGCGGGGCTTCACTACCTGCTCGCACAGGTTCTGTCCACGTTTCTCCTCATGCTCATCAACTACACATTGCATGCCAACTGGACGTTCCTGAACAGGGAGTCACGATGAGTTCGGATAAGCGGTTGCAGGGAACAGTATCGGTGGTCGTTCCCATTTTCAATGAGGAGCAGGTCTTGCCCCTGTTCCACGCGCGCCTCGGTGCCGTCCTGGAAAGCCTTCCCTATGCATCGGAGGTCATCTACGTCGACGATGGAAGCCGGGATCGGACCCTCGAGGTGCTCAGGATAATACGGGGCGCCGATGAGACAGTCGGCATCATCGAATTGAGCCGGAATTTCGGCAAGGAGGCCGCATTGACCGCGGGCCTGGATGTCGCGTGCGGTGACGCCGTCGTCGTCATCGACGCCGATCTGCAGGATCCGCCGGAACTGATCCCCGTCCTGCTTGACAAGTGGGAGCAAGGTTTCGATGTCGTCTATGCGACCCGGCGGACCCGGGAGGGCGAATCTTTCCTGAAGAAAGCCACGGCCCACTGCTTCTATCGCCTGATGGGGAAAGTGAGTGACATCGACATCCCCGCCGACACCGGCGATTTCCGTCTGATGAGCCAGCGCGCGGTCGCGGCCATCGGCCAGCTCCGCGAGCAGAACCGCTTCATGAAAGGCCTGTACGCGTGGATTGGGTACCGCCAGACCTCTATCCTCTACGACCGGGATGCGCGCGCCTCGGGAAAAACGAAGTTCAACTACCGCCGCTTGTTGAAGTTCGCTATCGATGGCATCACGGGATTCTCGACCATTCCGCTGCGGATCGCCACGTCGGTCGGCTTGCTCGTCGCCGTCCCGGCATTTGGCATGGCGCTCTACACCGTTGGCAAGACGTTGCTGTTCGGCGATCCGGTGCGGGGCTATCCGTCCCTGATGACCGTCGTGTTAATGCTTGGCGGACTCCAGCTGTTCTTTCTCGGCATCCTTGGGGAGTACTTGGGCCGCCTGTTCAACGAATCCAAACGTCGACCGCTGTATTTGATCGCGGGCTACGCACCCGCAAGAGATGTGTCGATGGAGGAGGGCGTCCCGCGTAGAACGGTCCAAGATGCAGCTTGGCAAAGAGGGGGACCTCAGCGCACCGTACCAATCAAACGGGGTGACAACCCGCTTCCCATAAACACAGCATACCCTCCTCCAAAAAACCATTCTGATTGGCGATGGTAAATAGTGGTAAACGCCAAATTAGCCCAATGATGTTGTCATTCAACATCAGTAATCTCGCCGCAAGGTATGCGTAATCTTCGATCTCATATTCTCCGGATCACTGCAGGGCCTAACTTTGAAGGAGAAATTTGAAATGAAAGTTCGACGTGGAGTAGTTGCTGCGGCAGCCACTTTGATCGCGGGTACTGCATACGCGCAATCAACCGTGACGCTTTACGGCGTGGCGGATGCGGGTATCGAGTATCTCAGCAATGCGCCGTCTGCTCGCAATGGATCGAACCTGGTTCGTATGAGTTCTGGGAATATGTCGACGTCGCGTTGGGGGTTGCGTGGCAGCGAGGATCTCGGCGGTGGTTTAAAAGCTGTTTTCGAGCTCGAGAGCGGATTTTCGCTTGATACCGGTGCTCTGAACAACAGTCCTAAACTCTTTGATCGGTCTGCGTTGGTTGGTCTAGGCAGCAAGTTTGGCACGGTGACTCTTGGTCGCCAAACAACCCCAATCTACGACACTGGACTGCAACTTGATCCGATGGGTTTTGCGCCGCGATATTCGCTGTATCGAAGCGATGACATTCTCGCTGGCCGCGCCGACAATTCGGTCAAGTATCGTGGGACGTTCGGTGGCGTGACCGCCAGCGCGCTTTACAGCTTCAGCCGAACGGGCGGCGGCGAGGTCCCAGGAAACTTCAAGGTTGATCGAAACATCGGCGTCTCGTTGATGTACGAAACCGGCGGTCTTGCTGTTGGGGCAGTCTATGACGAGTTTCGAGGATCCACGGTTGCAACTGACGAACGAAAGGATCGTCGTGCATTGGTGGGGGCCAGCTATGCTTTCGGACCGGCAAAGGCCTTCCTTGGCTATCGTTGGTTCAACGGCAATGCCGGCACATTGGCGGCCAACCGGGCGAATCTGTACTGGGCCGGGCTGCGCTATAGCATGACGCCGGCGATGACTCTGACGGGCGCTGCATATTACACCGACACGCGCAACTCCGGTGCCGATCCTCTCATGTTCGTGGTATCTGCCGACCACGCCTTCTCGAAACGCACGGACGTTTACCTAAACGTTGCCTATGCGAGGAACAAGAACGGGTCGCAGCTCGGTCTGAATGGTTACAACTCGCTTTCGGGTGCGCCTACCAGTGTCGCGCCGGGCAAGAACCAGGTTGGTGCGGTTATCGGCGTACGCCACAAGTTCTAATCGAATCCTTTCCAGATCGACACTCCCTTGCTAACAACAAGAGAGCTTTGAGCCTCCAAATCGGGGGCTCTTTTTTTTAGAAAGTAGTGATGAAACTTGGAGAGGAACTGCCATATTCCGACATTCGGTGATGAAAGGGATTTGCAAATAATCTGGAATGAGTATTTGCAATACGAGCGCAAAGACCGGCGAGCAAGCGTGATACACACTCAAGAATCCTGAAGAGCGACAGGATCACGGGGCGATTGTTTTGCAGCGGCCGCGCGCTTGCAACGGATCCTTTCGAACCGAACGCAGTCGTGACGAGCGGACACTCGTCGACCCTCTTTCCGAACGACTGGGCATCTTATGGTCGAGAAGTACATGATTCGGGCGGTGCGGCACTTGCGTGACCATTTGGAGCAACTGTCCTCCCACTAGAACCTCACCAGATCCGATCCCGCGCGTCTGCGTGGTTTGGCCGACAGCTCGCCCACCGATGTACCGGATAGGCGTCACCTTGGGCGAGCCAAAGCCCGGCAAGCCGGGGTGATCGGCCTGTGCGCGGCCCTGGTTATCGCTACCGGCTATTGGGTGTCACCGAGCGGGTCGCTCGCCTGTCGGCTGGACTGGGCGCCAGGCTTGGCAAGCGTGGAACCGTAGCGCCCGCCGCTCCGGTGTACCTGACGGTGGCGCTGGCTTGGGCATCAGGGCAAGCTGGTCTTCAATGACGCGCCGTTGTACGCCGTGGCCGCGGAAGTATCGCGCTATCGACGGCAACCGGTGCGCGTGGCGGATGCAGCGACGGGTCAGTTGCATGTCAGCAGTGTCTTTAGTGCCGATGACACCGCTGGCCTGCTAGCCGCATTGCCGCAACTATTGCCCGTCGGCACACGCACCCTGCCGGATGGCAGCACCGAAATTTCGCGCTTCACTGATCACCGTCCGTGTGGGGGACGCCCTGCAGGTCCCCATTCCTATCCCGGTGTGACCGTGATCGCCACGCAAATTTTTACCCTGCCCTGGTCGAGCGCGTTGAAGTGCTGCGCGGCAGTAACGCGATCTATTGTGGTGGCGCCACAGGCGGGATCGTCTCGATCACCACGCGTCCTGCGGGAGGGGAGCCACGCGCGGACACGACCGTCTCGATGGCCACGCCGCTGTCGCGCTTGCGTGCCGACGGTCTGAGCGCCAACGTGCAGCAGCATTTGGCCGGCAGCAGCGGGATGCTCGGCTATGCCTTCGACGTCGGCGCCCGCCATATGGGGAATTCTTACGATGCGAATGGCCAGCGGCTCGCGCCGGAGCCAAGCCAGGGCCACACTCGCTATGCCTCCGACCCACGCGTGGCCAGGCTACCCGCGGGCAGAACGTTACCGCCGCGCGTGGGAACGGCCCGCGCGTCGAATGGCGTAAAGGGACTGTAGTAGTCGCGGTAGTAGACTGCGCCGACACCAGACTGCCGAGCAGATAGCGATGCTCATACTCGAGATTCACGAGCGTGTTGCGGATCTGGTTCTGGTCGGCCAGTTGCAGGCCGTCAAGCGCACGCGCCGGTCTGTCGCAATCACGTCTGGCCAGTCCTGCCACCGTCAGCGGGGGGGGGCGGTCGACTACAGCGCAGTGCTTGGCAATCTTGGCGTCGCCCTCAAACCGGTAGAGGAACGCGAGTTTTACGCTGCCTCCAGCCAGGGTTTCAATCTGCCCGACATTGGTCTGCAGGTTCGGAACGCGCGCGCAGGATTCCATGTCGGTTCGTCTGATCTGCAACCGGTCAAGACCAACAACTACGAGCTCGGGTGGCGCGGTGCATTCGGCAATACGCTTGGCTCGCTGGCGATGTTCTACACGACCTCCGATCTCGGTGATGTGCAGAGGGGTTCAACAACGGGCTGATCCTGACCCGCACCGCGGAGAAGATCCTTGGCGTGGAAGCATCGGCCGAGTACGCCTCGAACGATGAGCGCTGGGGTGCGGGTGGCACCTTCACATGGATGCGTGGACGTGAAACGCCGCAGGGCGCCAGTAGTCAGCAAATGACCGGCTACCGCATCCCCCCGCTCAAGCTGACCGGGCATCTGCAGTTTCGCCCGGTGCCGCAGTGGAACAACCGATTGCAGGCCACGTTCGTCGCCGGCCACGACTATCGCCTGAACTGTGTGGACACCGTGACGGTCGGCATTCAGAACCTGCTGAACCGCTACTACTACCCGTTCTACAGTCAACTGCTGCGCAACAGCAACAACACGAGTCACCTTTCCTGCGGCTGGCATCACGCTGAGGGCGATGTATCAGCACCGCTGGTGAAAATGCACGGCAAGGCCTCCTTGCCTTGTCATCCGTCGGATTCGCTATTGAGGACCGGATAGCCGATGGTGTGTCCGTTCCGCCGCAGGAGCACGGGGCAGTGGGGCTGGAGTCGCGAAGCATCCAATGACAGACAGCCCGAATGTCAGGCTTGGCCGGTCACCTCTTGCCATCTCAGGTAAAGGAAGATATAACGAAGCACAACCCCGTGACTCGGTTACCACGGGGCGGCTACAGCGGGGCACCCTCAGAAGACGACAGGTATCTTCCTGCGTTCGCGCCATCGCCGCACGTCTTAACCTTGTGGGGCGCCACGTGGCTGTACGCCTCGGACCTGCTGGGCATAACAGCCACGCTCAAGCTGTACGGTGCGGCCGGGGCGGCCTGCGCCAGGGCATGCGAGGCCAACAAGGTCACGGCAGCGGCCACTAGTATGCATCGTAGGATCATCATGGTTTTCTTTGCCGCGCTTATGCACGGCTTCTCCAGCCTGCGAACACTGTAGCTGGCCGTGCCTCACGCAAGCATGATGCGTGCGTTACGATCCTGTTAAGCTCAGGCGCGGCACTGTGCCCCTGCGGGGCATAGTGGCTTCCTGGTCGATGCCGGTAGCGGCTTGGTGGCGAGTGCTATGATGCGGCTGATCGCGGATTTCCTTTGACCTTGTCTCGCGGAGCAGGCGCATTCAATTTGGCAAGATCACACCATCCGCGAAAAGCGCAAGCTCAGCATGCTATCGGCGGAGAGTCTGGGCGAGGCGGTCCGCTGTCCGATTGCTCGATAGTCCGAGGCGTCGCGTGATTTCGTCACGCTGCAGCCCCTGGAGGAGGGCACGCCGGCAGTACGTGTTGCGTAGAATCCGCGGGCTCATATCCACCGCGTCGAAGCCGATGGCATCGAAGGCCTCGCGTACGATCTTCCCAAGACTCATGTACGTGATGGGGGTGCCGGTGCGCTTCAGAGTGAACAGCAGGTCGCCATAGACGGGTGCCTTGCGGCGGATGGCCAGCCATGCTGACAACGGCGCGACGGCAAAGGACTCAAGGTCGATGGTGCGAGGCAATTTCTGGGGTTTCGCCGGCACGTGCAAATAGAGGGGCGACGCGTCGGGGTGCAGGTCTTGCACGCGGGTCATTCTACCCTCGCCGGCAGTGACACCCGTGCCGAGAAAAAATGCAACGATCGCGCGGCATCGCAGTTGCGTGGGGTTGTCGCCGCTTAGTGGTTGTACGAATTCCTGCAGGCGTGCATCCACTTCCTCGGGGAGGTAGAGGCACTCGGGCTCGTCCTGAAGCCATTGGTCGGCCAACATCAGCTCCGCGGCAGGGTTGGATGCACGCAGGTCAACGAGGACCAGGTGGCGGCACATCCTGTCCATCAGTTTGAGAAAGCGTACCCGGGCTGCCGTGTCGGCGGCCACATTGGCGTCGTGCCAGAACGCTTCGATGTCATCCGACCCAAAGTTCCCCAGCGTGGCGCCGTGAGCGGTCAGGTGGCGATGGAAACGCACAAACATGGCGCGGTGCTGCCTGATCGAGCGCTGTGCAAATGGGTGGTGATCGGCGCTGGCGGCTTCGTCGGCCTGCCAGCGGTCGTAGGCGCGAGTAGGATCGGTTAGCCAAAGTCTATGCATATGAGAGGTATGGGTTGTAGACCGCCAGCCGGACAACCTCGGCCTCTCCCATACGGCGATGGCTGGCCGCCATGGGGGGAAGTATGCGTCCAGCGCGCTTGCCGCTCGCGGGTTCGCCAGGGGTCGTCACCGGGTGACGGCACTTCTGTGCATCCGGGACATGAGCGGCTTGGTGCGTAGCGAGGGTGCCAGTTCGTCCGCACCGACCCCACCTCGCGTCGCGGCATGACAAAGCTAATGCTCCAGGCTCGCGTCCTCCAAACTACTCGCGAGCGCGGCGTCCGCAGTCGCAAAATTCATTCGTAACTCCAGCAACTGCCGTTGTGCGGCGTAGTATTGACGACGGGCATCCAGCAGATCGGTCAACGGAATGGCGCCTTTTTTGTAAGCGAACTCCGCAGCTTCCACCACCCACGTCGCGTCCGGCAAGATCTTCTCCTCGTAGCGAGCCAGTTGCACCCGTGCCGAGTCGAACTGTTCGAGTGCACGGGCGACTTCCAGGCGTGCATTTGCCCGTGTCTTGTCGAGGTCAATCCGAGTGCCTCTCAACTCAGCTTCCGCGCGTACAATCTCGCCGTCATACTCGTTGTGGATGAGGAGCGGCATTGACAGTTGCACGCCAAGCGTGGTGCCGCCGTTCGCGGGAAGGTTGCGTTCACTGACGAGCGCCAACGTTACGTCACGGATCCGTTGCGCTTGCGCTAGCTGCAGCTGTGCCTCATCGGCAGACAGGCGAGCGATGGCAGCCTGAACATCCGGGCGCGTTTCCAGCATGCCTTCGATACGCTCCAGTGTCGGCTTGCGCTCGCTTGCGAGTGGCCAGGCATCTATCACCCGGATCGAGGCGGATTCACGTTCATACCCGAGCAATGCCGCCAGGACGTTCCGCGCAATGCCAAGATCACTTTTCGCCTGAGCCACGTCGTTCTCGCTGCGGCGCTCCTCGATACTGAGCCGTACCACATCCACGCGGGCGAGGTCCCCAACCTTCAGCCGCAGTGCCGCGGCTTCTCGTGAGCGCGTGAAGGCGGTCTGGGTCGCCTGAGCGAGCGCGACACGCTCCTGCTCCTGCTTCAACGCAAAGTAGGCGGTGGCCAGCGCCAGGCGGAACTGGCGCCGAACATTGTCGGCATCGAGGCGCGCAGCGTCCTCCAGGTGGCTGGCGGCCTGTGTTCGCAATGCCCGCTTGTTGCCGCGCTCGATGAGCTGCGAAACGCTGACGAGCATGTCCGCGTCACGCGGACGATATTGTCCGAGTAGCCCCGGCCCGGTGCCAAGGGTCAGCGTTGGGTTGGGCCGCTTTCCCGCGGCGATGAGCACGCCCCGGGCTGCGTCCAGTGTGGCACGCGCGGCCGCTATGTCGCGATTGGTTGAGTTCCCGATGCGCAGCGCCTGACGCAATGTCAGCGCGCCCAGTTCGTTGGATGCAAAGCGGTCAGTGCGATCCGACACCACCGTCGATGACGACACGGCTGCGCTTCGTGTAGGCCTGAGGGTGGTCGAGAGGGGTTGTCCAAAAGTGGGTATTGCCAGCATTTGGCACAGCGCAGCAACGGTCAGCGGCGCCAACCCGTTCCATGACCCCGCGGATCGCAGGCGAACGCGTCTGCCTTCGTTCGGTCTTGCGAATATGTAAGTCATGGTGTGCGGGCCATTCTTTCCACGTTGCCTTTTTGCATACATGCCTGAAGCGAGACGTTCACGCTAACGTACACGAATGGAACTCACTGGCTCATGACGGGAAAATTACAAGATCGTTAGCTGACTATTCTGGGCGGAAGCGGTAGTGTTCGGAGAATAGTAGCTTCGCTTGCCGATACTGGAGCGGCTATGCCACGTGAGAGAAATGCATCCGATGTCGGGCTACGCTTCGCGCTCCGCACGCTGGCGCAAGGTCGGGCATCGCCCAGGCGTCTGCGGCCGCTGCCAATCGACGCAACTTGGCCCCCTATAGGATCACGCATAGGGCAGGAGAGCTGTATGCCAGGATTTTATCGATTGGCTGCAATGGATGAGCCATTGTGTATGTCATATCGACAGCACCCGATCCGGTGTTGCGCGAGGAGGGGCGAGGACAATCGGTATGCTCCTGAGGTAGCGGTCACCGGGTCTGCCGAAGAGTTTGCGTTGAATACCCGCTACGTGGCCGTCTTTCAGTATTTGCGTGACGAATCGATGTCCGCGATAAAAGAGCATGTGCTCTACCTGGGTACCAGGCGATATGCCACGGTTGAGGAAGCGCTTGAGGCCGGTGCGAAGGCTGCATGCGAGTGGATTGACCGCCGACTCAGTCCGCTGGATCGACATGGCGACTTTGCATACGAGATTTTTACTGAAGGTGGCGCCTCGCAGTGGGTCGCCAAGGCCAGGCTTCATGGCTCAAGCGATACGCTGGCCATCCTGGATTGGCAATCTGAGGTGTTTCCCATAGAGGGGGAATTTGCGACGAGTTCGTTTGCAAGACAAGCGGGAATCGCCTACGTGAGACAGGTCATCGACCGGTTGGTCGCGACGGGAAGTCACGACCAAAGGCTGGCGATTGTCTCTCGCCTCAAACCTTAGGTTTCGGCATGCCGCTTGCGTTGCCGGCCAAACCGCAACGGGTTGTACCAGGGAGACTTGGCTGGATGACATTTGACTAAGCGTGCGGCATACATTCTGTGCGTTGCGTGAAAAACGCCGAAGGGAGGCGCTCAATGGAGACTGCGGCAGAACTGAAGCGCGCCGGATTGAAACGAACATCTCCACGACTGCGTGTCTTGCAACTGTTTAAGGAGAGCGCGCAACGTCACGTCAGTGCCGAGGAGGTCTACCAGATTCTTCTGCAGGAGCGTGCTGACATCGGATTTTCCACCGTCTATCGGGTATTGAGCCAGCTCGAGCAAGCGCATCTCATTGTGAGCCATCGGTTCGATGGCGCGCGCACCCTGTACGAACTGAATGAGGGTGATCATCACGATCATCTCGTATGCGTGGAATGCGGCGTCGTGGATGAATTTAGCGACGTGTCGATCAAACGTCGCCAGCGGGACGTCGCCCGGGCAAAGGGCTTCAGTTTGCGTGAGCACTCCATGGTGCTCTATGGAAAGTGTGCCCAATGCCAGCGTCGAGCGTCAGAATGACGCGTTCTCGGACCAGATTTTTCTTCATACTTAACGGGTTCTTTGATGTGGCGCGGCGGGACTGCGCCGATGGCGGAAGTGACAGGTCCATTCACGCAAAGGCCGACGGAGCGCTCCGGAGCCGCCCTATCGGTTGCGCGGGAAATCATCGTAGTACGTGACTAATGCGAACAATCCAGAAAAGGCGTGCTGGCACGCCTCGCATACGTATTCCTGGTGAATCGTCGCAGCGCCCACGGCGCAGGCACCGTGGGTGATGTTCGTCGATTCGCAGCGCGGGCACAGAACAATACGAGTGGCCATCACTCGCGCTTTCCATTCGTCTTCATTCATCATGGTTGCCGAAGCTCCTACCCGTCGTCATGTTACGCCGTGCATTCATTGTCCGATAAGAGTCTGCGCGCAAGGGGCGCTCTGACCTGGCAGTGTGCCGGAATTTCCCTGGATGAAATGAAGGCTACTGCATGGGCTCGGTGTGAGCGAGACTTTGTTTCTGACTTGCGCACGGCTGTTCCTGGTACGGCGGCGCCGCCGCCCCACTTGCCTGCATGCCGTCTATGTGGGTTGACAGACAGTGATCCAAAGGAGTCGACCATAAAGTCATGCCACGGGCAAGCAGTGAACATGACGCTTCACGTCGGCGAATTCGTGAATGAAATGATCGAAGCACACTTCCTGTCTGCGCACCACGAGACGCTGGTCAAGATGGCAGACCTCTCCCAATGACAATCATGAACAAACCTATCCAACGAGTGTTCGTGGCCGGCCATCGCGGCATGGCCGGCTCAGCGATTGCGCGTGCGCTGGCCAAGCGCGATGACGTGGAACTGGTCGTCCGCACGCATGCCGAGGTCGATCTCACCGACCTGCAGGAAGTCAGCTACTTCTTCGCCACCGAAGGGATCTCGCAGGTCTATCTGGCGGCAGCGCGTGTGGGCGGTATCCACGCCAATGACACCTACCCAGCCGAGTTCATCCAGCAGAATCTGATGATTGCCGCTAACGTGATACACGAGGCCTGGCGCAACGGCGTCGAACGGCTACTGTTTCTCGGGTCAAGTTGCATCTATCCGAAGTTCGCGCCGCAACCGATCAAGGAGTCCGCACTGCTGTGCGGCGAACTGGAGCCCACCAATGCGCCTTACGCCATTGCCAAGATCGCGGGCATGACGCTGTGCAAGACCTACAACCGTCAGTACGATGCGGACTTTCGCTGCGTGATGCCGACCAATCTCTATGGGCTCGGCGATAACTACCATCCCGAGAACAGCCACGTGATCCCCGCGCTGATCCGACGCTTTCACGAAGCGAAGATTGCGGATGCACCCGACGTGACGGTATGGGGATCAGGTACGCCGATGCGCGAGTTCCTGTATACCGACGACCTGGCGCACGCTTGCTTGCACGTGATGGGCCTGTCCCGCCAGGCCTACTGGACACACGCAGGCAAGGCCGGTTTCCTGAACGTCGGTACTGGAGAGGAAGTCTCGATCCGCCAGTTGGCGCTGCTAGTGGCGCAAGTGGTGGGCTATCAGGGCAGCATCGTGTTCGACAGCGCGCGTCCTGACGGCACGCCGCGCAAGCGCCTGGACTGCAGTGTCATCAGCGCTTCGGGCTGGCAACCGCTGGTAACGCTGGAATCCGGATTACCGCTTGCGTACCAGGATGCCATTGCAAGGGAAGCGTCTGAGCTTTCACGGGAATGGGCAGACAGTCGGCACGAACAACCATGCCCAGTAAGACGAACCGCCGCAGTCGGCTGACGCAAGACGCGGAAGTCCGTCCGTTCTCGAGCGGGGTGTTCTGGTCTGCGCGCCGATGCTAGCGAACCTGGCGTTACGAAAGCATTTGCCTTGGGTGCAACCTCAGGGCCATCGCTGACTTCAGCCCAAGGGATCAATGAAGACGAAAGTAAGGGCCACAGTCGTTTGTACACGCGGGGGCCGCATACTACTCGTTACCAAGGATGACAGCAGATGGGCTTTGCCTGGTGGGCGTCCGGGCAAAGCTGAAATTCTTGCCAGTGCCGCAGCACGGGAGCTTTATGAAGAGACGACGCTGATCGCAAAAGGGCGTGAGTTCCTATTTCAAGTGATTGGTGCGACAACGGTGCACCACGTTTTCGTTGCGAATATCAGCAAGACCGACGCCGCCATGCCGGGCAAGGAGATCCAGCGCTGCCAGTGGTTCGCCCCATCCGAGCTGGACGAGATTGTCGTTAGCCCGACGACGCGCCACATCATTGAAGGATTCTGGATCGTACGCAATCGGTAGAGGCAAGGTGTGCTCGTCGACGCGAGAGTCCCTGCACGAAGCGCAGGATCGCGGCGCTTTCACAAATCAATCCTCCTGCTGCGACGCGATTCACCACGCCGTGTGCATGCGTTGAAACCCGCCATCCCGCCCAAACGGCGGGGTAGGAGCCGGGACAATAATCGAGGGCGACGGGACGCGTTGATTGCAACCTGCATGACGGGAGCTTTTCTCCAGGATGATGCGGAGCCACGCATGGCGCATGAATGCCGCCATGAGCAAGGGCGGTCATCCGACAGGTTGCTGCGATGGCGCCAGCCGGTAATCAGTTGGACAGGTATTCGTCACCTTCGATCCTCTATCCTGATCGGTGCAGTGGCTTTTGTTAATCGGTGAATAGAGTCGTGGCAAGAGTTTGGCGATGATGGATTTGTACGGCCGGTCAATTTTTGCGGGACAAAACGAATGCCGGACGACGAGCACGCGGGGTGGTACATGGCACTGTGCTTTCGCACCTTAGGATAGTGGGATGGCGATGACCTTAGTATCTGTTATAACCGTCAATCTCAACAATTGCGTCGGGCTGTCAAGGACAATCGATAGCGTATCCGCGCAGGTTCGTGACAATTTCCGTGTTGAGTTCATTATTGTCGACGGCGCCTCTACGGATGGATCCGTTGAGCTGGCAAAGCTACGGCGATCAGAAGTCGACCATTTTTTTAGTGAGCCGGATGGCGGAGTGTACGCCGCAATGAACAAAGGGTTAAACGTTGCGAGAGGAGAGTGGGCGGTATTCATGAATTCGGGGGATTGCTTCGCTTCGCCAGGCGTACTCTCTGAGATGATGCGGAGCAAGAACGAATCCTCGGCGGAGCCCTGGTTGATCTATGGTGACAATCTTGGCCGGAATGGTCTGGAGCCTGCCGCACCGTTACTGAGGCTTCGCGCCGGGATTATTCACGCATGCCATCAAGCGATGGCATTTCGTGTTTGCGATCTGCGCTACGAGGAAAGATACAGGATCTATTCGGACCTGGATTTCGTTATTCAATATTACAAGCGATATGCGGCCGGAGCGTTCCGCTATGTTCCGATGGCGTTTTCATGCATAGAGCCAAGTGGAATCAGTGCATCGTTTCCCAGGGAGAAGCGATTGGAGAAGTTTAGAATTATCTACAATCGCCTTGGATTGAATGGTGTGATATACGCCGTGGCCGTCTCGATTGCCATGGCCGCTCGCGCAAAATTGGCAAGAAATAAGTGACGCGTGGGCATGGGTCACCAAAGGATGGTGAGTCATTTGGGGCTGAGCTTCCAGCGTTCCGCCAGAGATGCGGGCTTTGGTGCCGATCACAGCTTGTAGCCCGGCGTTCGTAGCGATAACTGTCGATAGGTCGATACCGTGCCAGTCCCCAATCGTCTGGAGGATCGTCTCGCCAAAAAAAGTAGTTGCCTAGATCGGAGCAACCGCTAAGTGTTCCACCGGGGGAACGGCAGATCTCATGGATATCGAACCCGGCGATGCGAAGATGAGGGCCATTGGAGGAGTGGGCCGATATCGCGTCCTGTGTTCGTACAAGTCAAATCCGCGAGGCTGGCGTTTCCGCTGCATTCTTGGATGGGCTATTTCGCGATGTCTTCACCCACGCGATGCTCGATCTTTGCGCCACCGCCGTACACATCGAAGTCCGCGGCTTTAGCGCCGTCCGTGTACGGATCCCTCGGTCGATGAATCTGTCCACGCTCAGTATTGCGCGCGGTTTCTGCAATGGCGCTGCCGATACCGACGATCGAGATCGTGAGAGCGAACAGGGCCGCAGTGGTACGTTTCATGAGTTGCCTCCTGTTGAGTTCTATTCAATACGATCCGGTCCCCCTTTGGACAAGGATCGTCTGCGCGTGTGCCGGAACGCTATGAGCACAACGGTCGGGGGGCGCGATACGCCCTACCAATTCGACAATGCCAGTCTAGTCCGGCCAACCGAACCTACAGATGACCCTCCCATTACAACTGCAGAACGTTTTTGGGGTGAATTAGGCCTCGTTGCGAGGAACCGCAAATCGGCGGCGATCTTCAGCGCTTACCCATTGCGCGAGAGCGGAGTCGGACAACTGTGTCGCACATAGGTTGTACCACTGGCGAATGGCATCCGCCCAGATTCTTCTCTCGGCGGCTAGCGACGCGAGGTGGAACCGGAGCTCCGCCGGCAATCGGGCAGGATGCCCGTCTTTGCTGCCGATCGAGAATTCATCCAGAGCTCGCTGCAGGCCTTCGCGTCTGTGCGCCCACCACTCGTCTTTGCCCCGCTCCGCCAGCAAACACTGCAGATGGGCTCGCAGCGCGACGACCTTGGACCATGCGACGACAGGCAGTTCTTCGTTGCTGCTACGCAGCCAGTTTGACAGCACATCGACTTCAGGGTCTCCCGCGCTTCCGAGGAGGCCTGGCATGTATGAAGCCATCGGCGAGACGGCGTCCTGGAGCCGTGATAACGGCAGAGGGTAGGGACCGCAGCCACTGGATGAGGGCGTAGGGGGGTGACGGGGAATATGGGGT
>CAUUBQ010000015.1:0-142399 GCA_963543405.1 uncultured Cupriavidus sp. | reverse complement strand
CTGCTTCCGTCCTTCCTGCGTAGCCCCGTCAAGACGGGTTCACCGGGCGCTTACATCTAACTTCATCGAAGCGCCATCATCCCTATTGAAGAGACTGGCCGCCTGCTTCGCTTTGGAGTGCATGACGAACCTGAGATGACCAGTTTGGCTGGGGCCAGACAAACCATTCGCAATGGCGCAGGAAAAAGGCTGCTGCCACTGCGGTAACCAGGCCGATGAGAACAATTCACCGTCGCCGCCTTGGTCGACCGACCATTCCAGAGGCAACGAGCCAATCGGGGTACGGTGAATCAGGGTAGTCGGATTGGAAACTCCGTTTGCGTTGGCGGGTAACACACCCCCAGACGTCCGTTGCAGCCTTGATAGAACACGACTACCGAAAGTGAAGCGGGAACACCGGGTGCGCGCTCCAGCGCAAGCGTCACCTGGACAGGCTTTGTGTACACCTCCGTCTCACCGAAGAAAGGATCCTGCTTCGTTGTCCCTTTCGGCAATGCGATGAGCCCCAGTCGAGCGCCCTTGGCGTCCTTGGCCGCGAAACGGACCGTCTTGCGGTACAGGTAGTGCTCGGGTGCCGGAGTCAACGTCGCGATGACGGTCTTGCCGTCGACCACCTCGACCTTGATCTGGAAGGCCTTCTCTGGGGGCAAAGGCTCTGAAGGATCGGAGCGCCCCAGAACCTTGTCCCAAAGGCCGGCGCTGGCATTCACGGACACCAGGGCTAGACATAAAGCGACGGCGCCGCCGAGGCGGAAGACTCTCGCTCGATCTTTCAGCATGCTCGGGCCTCTCCCAAGTTGTTATCACACATGCAGCGCGCGGGCCACGACCGCGAGGCGGCCCTCCTTGCAGCCTCCGGGAGCGTGGGATGCACATGACAAGCCATGACAGTGACTTCGGTCGACGCCCGAAACTCCAGCGCCAACACCGCCTCGTAGTCGCCTCCTCCAGCATCGCTTCGGTCTGCCCCACGGAGCCCACCTCCGGCAATGTGTAGATTCCCGCCGAGATAGTGTGATAGTGCAGATGCCGGTCTTGTCCGGCCAATTGCTCCAACAGCGCAATGCCTTCTTCGGACGTCTTGTGCGTCAGCATGGCGCCGCCGATGACGTAGATGTGCTCGACGCTCATGCGGAACCGTTGCCCTCAACGACCGGACCGATTCGGTTCGGCCCTGACGCCATGTGCTTAAAGTTGTGCCGACGGCACTGCTTCTCAGTGCTTACCCCACCCATCGCAGGCTGCGGGCTGACGGTAACCGATTAGTCCTCCCTGTCAATCTCATGCGCGACTTTACGACCATTTTTCTCATGAACATCGACCTCAAGTCGGTCTCCGATTTTGATGTCCTCAAAGCGGGTCAGTCCATCGTCGTACTTCGTATCGGCGTCGACATAGATTGTCTGACCCTTGATGACGAAGCTCTTCGCCTTGTTATCGATCCTGTCGACGACACCCTCAACGTCATCGGAATGCGCCAGCGCTGCCGAACACACCAGCGCACTCACAGCAAACAGCAGGGTCCGCATCGTTGATCGTGCATTTAGTTTCATTGCGATCTCCTCATGTAACTCGATTGCTTGCCCAAATCGGGCACATCTTGATGGCACAATTCGCAAACTGCGAATTGCGAACGGAGCGATGTCTTTGCCAGGCCATAGACGGGGTTGCACTCTTCACCTGTTGCACTATTAGTCCGGCTCGACGAGCCTCGGTAGTTTAAGCAGGTCCTGCAATAATCGCCTCGAAACAGCCAAGCTGCCGAGCGCTATCAACCAGCCCGCCAAGACATCCGCCGGGAAGTGCATGCCTGCGGCCATACGCGACCAGCCGACCAGCGCCACGTAGGCAACTAGAGCCAGCCGCCAGCGCGCGCGGACCATCGGCCACAACGCACCGGCAACCAGAGCCGCGTACGTGGAATGTCCACTTGGCAGACTGTAGTGCACTTCGATCGGACCGATTGAATGCCACAGGTAGCCGAACACGGCGGCCGGCCGCGGAAAATCGAATACCAACTTCGAAAACCCAACTACAGCAAACGCAATCCCAAATGCGGCTACGAATCGAGCCAACTGAGCCCGGAGCGCTGCCGATCGGCCTACCTCCGGGGTTGTCCTTGACCAGACCCAAAAGCCAATCATAACCGCAGGCGCGGTCCAATAATTGCCCAGCACGTAGCTAAACAGCGTGGCCACAGGCAGGAACATTGCCGGAGTGCCTTCATTGACCAGCAGGAAGATCTCTCGATTCCAGCCGCCCCAGTCGTAGAGAATAGCCGTCCAACTCATCGAATTAGTACCTTCTGTCCCTTGGAACCACAATCCGGAGAGCGCTCGCGCCAAGCGATTGCATCCCTCGTATCGCGCACACAACTGCACTCACCGCCAGCCCATACGCGAAAGTTGCTGGAAATCCACTTTGGTGACACTGCTATTGATTACGGCCATTAGTAAACAACCTGCAGCAACTATAGAGTCAAGTGCGAAATCGCCCAGCCCTTCACGAATGACGTTGGGCCCATCTCGCAAACTTTATGAATTACAATCATTCGTATTTACCCGCAAAATTGCCGCCTTCGCGGCGTGTTCCTCATGCGAGCCTTGCGCTTCTTCTCCCTCGTTTTAATCTCCTGGGTGCTTTCCGTTCCGACGTTGAGCGCCGAGCCCTTGACAACACAAGACAAAGCCAAGCAAGTCTGGCAATTGCTGGACTACCTTGCCGTTGACTATGGTGGGTCAGTCACAGATAGCCGCGTCAGCAACGAAGCGGAATATGTCGAGATGCAAGAGTTTGCTCAGACGATCGAGCGACAGCTAGGCGAACTGCCGCCGGGACCGACTTCCAAACAACTAGTCAAGGAAGCTGGCGCATTGCGTATGTCCATCGCAGCGAAGGCCTCGCCAGATAGCGTCGCCGAACAGGCTCGGAAGTTGGCCAGCGGAGTCCTCTCTGCTTACCCTGTCCCTATGGGCCCGATCAAAGCGCCTGACTTGCAGAAGGGTGCCAAACTCTATCAAAACCTGTGCGCTTCCTGTCACGGCGTATCCGGTAACGCGGACGGCCCGCTCTCAGCAAAACTCAACCCGCCCCCGATTGCGCTGGCCGACCACTCCCGCGCGCAGGAACGCAGCATCTTTGCCCTGCAACAGATCATCACGCACGGCGTGGAGGGAACATCGATGCCGGGCTTTGCCGAACTCTCAGAGGGCGATCGATGGGCCCTTGCCTATTTTGCTTCGACGCTATCGTATTCAGAGGCTGACCGCCAGGCGGGCGCCAAGATTTGGACAACTGAGCCCGGACTCCGTGCTGCGGTTCCCACGCTCGACAAGCTTAGCCAGACATCGGAGGCAGCTCTTGCTAAATCGATTGGCGCACAGACTGCTCGCGATGGCTTGGCCTACCTGCGCAGCTCGCCCGACGTACTGACAGCATCGACCACCGACAGCCTCTCAATCGCCAAAGATAAGCTGAAGGAAAGTGTCGCTGCGCTGGACAAGGGAGACGCGCGGGCTGCCTCGCAACTGGCTTTGTCCGCTTATCTCGATGGGTTCGAACCGGTTGAGCCTGCTTTAGTAGCCAAGAACCACGCACTTTCTTTGGAAATCGAGAAGACGATGGGACTCTATCGCAGTGCTTTGACAAATGGCGAGACAGAGCGCGCGCATGACACCGCAACACAACTGCAGTCAAAGCTCGACGAAGCGCAGGAAGCGCTCGCCAGCACCAATGACGCTGTCTCGACCTTCCTTGGCGCCTTTACGATCCTGCTTCGTGAAGGGCTAGAAGCGCTGCTGGTGGTCGTGGCGATGCTGGCGTTCCTGAGAAAGGCCAATCGAACCGACGTCCTTCCTTACGTTCACGCGGGTTGGATCACCGCGCTGGGAGCCGGTGCATTGACGTGGGCGGTTGCAACCTATGTTGTAGATTTGAGCGGCGCAAGTCGTGAAATGACCGAGGGGTTCGCTGCCGTCTTCGCGGCGATCGTCCTGCTCGGCGTCGGCATGTGGATGCACCAGAAGAGTCTGGCGGGACGTTGGCAATCGTACGTGAAGGAGAAACTGTCTTCGGCATTGAATAGGAAATCGGCGTTTATGCTCTTCCTGCTCTCGTTCGTCACGGTCTACCGGGAAGTATTTGAGACGGTGCTTTTCTACGCGGCCCTGTGGTCCGATGGCAACGGAGCCTACATGCTCGCTGGACTTATTTCCGGTATTGCTGTGCTTGCCGTGATTGCAACACTTCTCCTGCGATCCACAGCACGTTTGCCAGTTCGCCAGTTCTTTTCATTCAGTTCCGCATTGGTTGGCGTGCTTGCCGTCGTCCTGATCGGCAAGGGTGTCGCCGCACTACAGAAAGTCGGCTTCTTGCAGTTGACACCGCTCTCAATGCCGCGCATCGATGTCTTGGGCGTCTACCCCTCTGTGCAGACCATTGCCGCGCAAGTGGCCGTTCTTCTCATCATCATTGCCAGCGTCGCCTATAACTTGCGGGGGCAACGTACCGCGAGGGGGTGAGCCGCTGCCAGGCGCGAAGCTTTAGTTCCTCGACGAGGAAGGCAGCCTTCCTCGCCCGTTAATACCGGTATCCCTGCCATGGCCGCCAGGGCAATATGGGGCAAGCGGCCTGGGCGAGTTGATATCGTCGCGGGGGAACGCTATGTCCTGATGAATCTGTTCATGCACTATGTATTCGATAGCCGGATGAGGCGGACATCTCCGCAACGTCCCTTTGCTCGCTATACTGATGATGCGGTAGTTCACTGCCGTACGGAGGCACAGGCGAGGGCTGTGATGCAATCTATTGCTTCACGGCAGCACGAATGTGGACTGACGATGCATTGGGTAAATCGAAGGTTGTGTACTGCAAGGATGGCAATCGCCCTGCAGCTCATCCGAACGCGCAGTTTTCGTTCCTGGGTTTTACGCTCGATCACTCAACCGTCCCCCGCTGGGCGCTCAAGCTACCGGCGCTTAAGCTAGGCCAACTATCTGAACGACATCGGCGAGCAGGACCATTGGGCTATCAAACGCATTGCCTGACCGATGCTTGGTTCAAAGACTTTCGCTGTGCGCTGAGGCACCGCCATGCGGCCAGCGTCGACGAGCCGACACCAGGTCGAGCACAATCGCGAATCGACGCAGCGCCAGTACTTACCAAGAATCCCTTGACTCTCTAGTCACCACAGAGTGTTAAATGGGATCGGTATGAGGAAAGTGATTCGAAGGCGTGCGGGTACGCAGCGGGCGAAGCGCCGCGGGCTTAGGCGAGAATGGGTGGCACTGGCCCGCTGGCTATCGGCATCAAGGCGATCTTCCTCGTGCCACCTTCACAGCGCAGGTTCCCGACGCAGATGGTCAAGTTCGCTGACCTGCGCGCCAGCAATAGGCTGAGGTTGCTGCACAATGAATCAATAAGTCCGTTTCGAGGCAACCGTTACGTTACTCTAAGCATCGCCGCGTCGTTACTTGAAATAAGGTCAGACATCATGCAATGTCCAGTGTGCAAAGATATACAGCTCGCCATGGCGGAACGCCAGGGTGTCGAAATCGACTATTGCCCGCAGTGCCGCGGGGTGTGGCTTTGCCGGGGCGAGCTCGACAAGATCATCGAGCGGGCGACCCAAGAACTTGCATCGTCGGTGGGGCAAGCCCCCCCGCCCCCCGGCATGCAGGGCAGTTACACCTGGGGGCGTTCCGGTGACCACTGCGACGACCAGCGACAGCCGGGACATCGGAAAAGTTTCTGGAAAGACCTCTTTGATTGAATCATGATCGCACTTTAATAGACGGACTGTCTGTTGTTGTGCGCTGGAAGCCTCTGAAAACGCCCGACCATGCACTACGCTCACGTATCCGACTCTGTCGTTGCAAGCATGCTCGTCATGTTGGTCGGTCTCGCGGTCCTGTATGTGGGGTTCGCTGTCTATTTGCGATGGAAGTATGGACCTTCACCTAAACGTAAGGCTGAAGACAGACGCAAGCGCCACGCGAAAAAGAGTCAGTGAACGGAATAAACATAACCAGACGTTAATACTAGCGAACGCAGACTCATTTAATTTTTCGATTGGCTTGGTATGGAAGGGCCAGGGATGGTGTGCAAAACGGCTCTCTCTGCCAATGTCATCAATCAGCCAGAGACGGCACCACAATGAACGATATCATCCGTACAGCGGGCTCGGAGTTCTCTGATTTTACTAATGCTGTTGAGGGAGTACGCGCAGCCATCCGAATGACCGTCTCTATCGTTTTAGGGGGCTTGCTAGGATATGAGCGGGAGAACTCGGGGAAATCCGCCGGCATGCGCACCCATATGCTCGTCGCACTGGGAGCATGCCTTTTTGTCGTGGTTGCTCTACAGGCAGGTGTGCAGCTCGCCGACATGAGCCGTGTTCTTCAGGGCCTCACGTCAGGCATCGGATTCCTTTGTGCGGGAGCCATCCTGAAGCCGGACAACGACGAAGCCCATGTCAAGGGACTCACGACTGCCGCCAGCATCTGGATTGCGGCCGCAATCGGAGTGGCCGCCGGTATGGGTCATGCGATGACGGCCGGCATCGCGACTGCTATCGCCCTCATCGTGCTCAGGGCGCTGCAAATTTCGAGGAAGTGAGTCCCGGCAAGATACTGCCGTCGCGGGCTTGCTATCTGCAGAGGGCGTGAAGCTTTCGACTCGCGCCTTGATTATCCCGATGCACTGCCAGCCAAAGTGCAGTCGAATAGGATGGCCGCATGAATCCAGGTGCCTCCGTTTGGTCTCAGGAGGGCGTCTTGCGGCTCACCACCGAGGCAAGTGAACCGCCCTCTGACTGCGTTTTGCCTCCGCGAACACGAAGGCTTCGGCTAGGTGTAACACCTCAACAAATTCCGCAAGGCTAACGCCATGACCAGACACTCATTGCACTGGCACGGTGACGCTGCGACGTCCTGTTCGCCATGCTGGGTGATGGCACCTTTTGCCAATCAAGTTCAACCCCTACTGCTTGACGAGAGAGTACGCCGCCCTGGGGTGTACCGGTCTTGGGGTAAAGAAGCTGCCCCTTGTCCAGCACGCCAGCTTTCAACCACTTGTCAATCATCCTTCTGACTACACCATCCGTGACTCGCTTGGCGAGGATGGACCGCAGTTCGGTAAACGGAATGCTGTCGAAGTATTTCCGAACATCAAGGTCCAGCACCCATCGCCCTCCCTGTTTCTTGATCCCGTTTCACGCGGCTTGCAGCGCCTGATGCGCATTGCGCCCTGGCCGAAACCCATATGAGCAGTCCTCATAGATCGGTTCCAGCAGCATCGAGATGGCCCATTGCGCTACCTCGTCCTCGAAGCTCGGTATGCCGAGGCCGCGCTGTCCGCCATCGCTCTTGGCCGATATAGTGCCTTTCGCACTGGCGGCGCTTGGTAGCGACCGAATTTGATGCGGTCGATCAGGCTCAGGAGATTCTGCTCCAGGTTGGTTGCATACTCTTCCGCCGTCTGACCATCCACACCGACTGCGGCCATCCTTGCGCGTTTGCGCGTAGGCGTAGTACAGTTTTTTATAGTCGAGATACTGATTCAGAGAGTTGAATGCCATGGCCGGGTTCATCCGCGCCAGTTCGGCTATTCGCTCCTGTTTCGTTGACACGCTGTCAGGTTTCAAAGCACCTCCGTGTTTCTCACGAGCGATTCTGTTGCAACGACGCCTCGCTTTCCTCGACCGGGTCCACCCGAACAGTGTTCCCCGGCGTCATCAGTACTATCAAGGCGCTAAGACTTCCTGCGCCGAATACGAAGTCGCTTATGGATTCGCTTCTTCGCTCCAATCCTTGTCTCCTGGTTCGCTCCCGTGCGGCGGAGACTTCCGCCCGGGCCTGGCCCATTTATCGCTTGTTGCCTTTGGCTTCTTGGACTGGTCGTGCCCAGGATCTCCCAGGTTCCTGGGGAATCCATCCTATGCCTTTGCCCCGCTCTCAGATCCCGGCCGGCCCGACTGACCTCACCGTAACGGTCAGCACAGTACTGCCCCGCTATAACAAAGGCGAAGACATCAGCAAAAATGGCTTTTCGAGACTCAATCACGCGGCTTCAGCACCCGCTGTCTGCGCTTCACGAAGTACGTTACCGTCCCCTATGCAAGACTTGCTTCCGGTTGGTGGTTAGCCTTTACCGGGAGGGAGTCGAACCCTCGGAATCCCAACGAAAGGTTTCCGTTTTCACATCCCCCTTTCTCTGGCTGTCCCTGGCGCGATGTCATCTCCCTTTGCATCCGAGGCAAGGAAGCCCGTACTGAGCTCACGCCGCCTTTACACCGACTCTCGAAGGGTCCGTAAGCAGGTATTGTTGGCGCCGATGTGAAACTGCCCCCTTGACAAGGTATAGCCCCTTCTAGTCCTGGAGGGATGGTGCGCCCCCAGTTTTGACAGCACTTCCACGAACGATGCGTCATCGGACGGTTTGCTTTCGCTCGTCTTCTCAATACGTACCGGCTTCCCTTATGGGTAGCTTTTCCCCAGTCGCTCAGCACCATGCCTTTTTGGGACACAGCACCACTGGGCGGCTTGAAGCATGCTCCTGCAAGCCGACTTATGACGGCCTCCCTCCACCATTGGTACCGCATCACAGGCGCGCGCCTGTGTTCGTGATACCACCATCTCAAGGTCTCTCCATATCAACGATTTGCTCATGTCCTCTCATCCTGGGCACGAATCCTCGACACGTGCCCAGTGCGCTCCAAACATGCCATCATTTTTTGGTCCGAAGCGGGTCGGGCTCATGCTCTTGCTCTTGCCGATCCTCGGCCATCGCGCTCACTCGATCATCGCGCGCGCTCATGCTCTTCATCATCAACCACATCGACAGCGGGCAGATCAAGAGCAGGAGATACGGTCCAACACCAAGCACAAGCGCCCGGACTGGTGGCAATAGGGCATAGGTGGCGGCCAGTACCGCCCCCAGGGCAACGCCTGCGACGATCATTGTCTTCATAGTGCATTTCATATGCGGTACTCCTGTTGGAATGGTTCGAACTGCGCTTCGCCAAATCGGGCGAAGCGCGCTCCAATTACTTGGACTCAGAAGGCCCCTTTTGGCTGCTGCCACCTGCCGGATGGGAATCCTTTTGCTTCATCATTTCGTTGCAGCGCACCAGCATCGCGTCTCTGGAGGCAGACGTGCTGGAAGGCGCAGCACGGTGTTGCGCTGCACTGCGCGCGCGATTGATGACGTCCCAATCGGGACCCGCGAGCGCCTGCGCGGCCGCAACGCCAAGTGAAATGAAAACGATAGTTTTGAGAGTGGAGTGCATGATGATCTTCCCTATAGTTCGGATTGGCTCAGCCGGGACGGGGTCAGAGCACCCGTGCTCGGGCAGAGCAACGGAAATCGAGCATGTGGCCAAGGTGCGCCACGCGTGGGGATAGATCAGATTCGCAAGCGGGCCGTTGCGAGATAGACTGGACCAAGCGATGTGTTTGCGCTGTCAGCCGCGTGGAAGATTCGGAAGGCGTACGGTGTGGGCGGAAGAACGTGTACAAGCCCAGCCGTCGCCGGCAAGACACCGAGATCGTGAGCGTGCCCGTTGCTGTCGGCCCAGTGCCGACCGTCCTGCTGATGGTCCGCGCATAAAGCTGGCTGCGCGCGGTCCATCTCCAGGCAGCTTGTCATGGTGGCCATTACCACCGGTTCCATTGCCCCGTCGGACTCTTGCGGGCATAGGTACCCTGCCACTGTAAGGCGCGCAAAGAATACCGTCGCCAATAACAGCAGTGCGAGCAACCGGGCGAAGGGGCTATGACTATGCTTCATAAATCATGCCAATCGTTAATCCTAGTCTAATGCTGCCAAAACGGGGCGGCAAGGCGAGGAGCCGTTGTCGGGGTGCGGTGGCGTCCCACGCATAACGACCGCCGATATGCGATCGTTAGGACACTCGACTTCGCAGTCGTAGCGCGTTGGAGATTACCGACACGGAACTCAGGCTCATGGCCAATGCCGCAATCATTGGCGACAGCAACCACCCGGTGAACGGGTACAGCAGTCCGGCAGCCAGCGGTATGCCCAGCGCGTTGTACACAAAGGCAAAGCCCAGGTTTTGACGCATGTTGGCGATAGTGGCTTCGGAGAGTTCCCGTGCCCGTGCGATGCCGCGCAGATCGCCTTTGACCAAGGTCATCTGGGCGCTGTGCATCGCCACATCGGTACCAGTTCCCATGGCGACGCCGACATCGGCCTTGGCCAACGCCGGCGCATCGTTGATGCCGTCGCCTGCCATCGCGACCACGTGTCCTTCCCCCTGCAGCTTTTCAACGAGCGCCAGCTTGTCCGCCGGCTTGACTTCACCGTGAAATTCCTCGATTCCGAGGCGGTCAGCAACCGCACGTGCAGTGACAACACCATCGCCCGTGGCCATCACCACGCGTATTCCGGCGTACTTGAGCGTCACAAGCGCTTCAGGCGTGCTGGCCTTGACGGGATCCGAGACGGCAAGCACCCCGGCCAACCTGCCGTCGACGGCTAAATACATGACACTGGCGCCTTGCTGCCGGAGGGCATCAGCCTGAATCGCTAGTGGCTCGACACTGATTTGATCCTGGTGCATCAGGGCGCTATTGCCTAGCACGAGCTGGTAGGCATCGACGCGGCCGCGTACCCCCATGCCCGTGTCCGAGGTGAAATCCTCAGCCTTCGTCAGAGGCAGCCCACGTTCACGCGCTGCGGTGACGAGCGTTGCAGCCAGCGGATGCTCGCTGCCCTGGTCAAGGCTCGCCGCCAGGCGGAGCACTTCGGTCTCATCAAACGGATCGACGCCAAATGCCTGTTCAAAGGTTGGCCGGCCTTCAGTCAGGGTGCCGGTCTTGTCAACGATTAGGGTGTCGACCTCGCGGAAATGCTCGATGGCCGCCGCGTCCCGGAACAGAATGCCCTTGGCCGCACCGTTCCCGCTTGCCACCATGATGGACATTGGAGTGGCAAGCCCCAGCGCGCAGGGACAGGCAATGATTAGCACCGCTACCGCATTGACCAGGCCATAGACCCAGCTCGGTTCAGGGCCGAAGACGCCCCAGGTGAAGAAGGTGAGTAAGGCTATGGCGACGACCACCACCACAAACACACCGGCGACCCGGTCCGCCATCCGCTGCATGGGAGCCTTGGAGCGTTGCGCCTGGGCCACCATCTGCACGATTTGCGATAGCACCGTCTGGGCGCCGACTTTCTCCGAGCGCATCACCAGGCTGCCGGAGGTGTTGATGGTGGCGCCGATCACGTGATCGCCGACGCGCTTGGAGACGGGCACGGGCTCACCAGTGATCATCGATTCATCGATGGCGCTCGCCCCTTCGGTCACGACGCCATCCGTGGGGACTTTCTCGCCGGGCCGGATCCGCAGCAGATCGCCAATATGCACGTGCGTCAGCGGAATATCATCCTCGCTGCCGTCGGGATTAAGCCGGCGTGCCGTCTTGGGTGCCAGGCCGAGCAGCGATTTGATGGCCGCAGAGGTCTGCGAGCGCGCCTTCAACTCAAAGATCTGGCCGAGCAGTGTCAGCGAAATGATGACGGCTGCGGCTTCGAAATAGACGGCGATGCGGCCATGCATGACAAAGGCCCCAGGAAAGAGGCCCGGCGCAACCGTGGCTACGACGCTATACACGAACGCCGCCCCCGTACCCAGGCCGATCAGCGTCCACATGTTCGGGCTTCGGTTTCGGAACGACTGCAAGCACCGGTCATAGATCGGCGATCCAGCCCACAGGACCACAGGTACGGACAGCGCCAGTTCCACCCAGCTTTGGGTCACGGGATCCAGAGCCGTGAAGCCGTTCTCCAACATCACAAGCAGCACAACCGCGACTGTCAACGGCAGGGTCCACCAAAAGCGATGGCGAAACGCCACGAGTTCCGGATTCTTGTCGTCCTCGAGGCTCGGCATGACGGGCTCAAGCGCCATCCCGCACTTTGGGCACGTGCCTGGATGGTCCTGGCGAATCTCCGGATGCATCGGGCACGTGTAGGTCGTACCCGGGGTCGCTTCGGCTTCATCGAGTGCCGATTTGCATTGTTCCTCGACATAGCGCGTCGGGTCTGCCTCAAAGCGCTTCTGGCAAGCGCTACTGCAAAAGAAGTACTGCGCCCCGGCGTAGGTCGCCTGGTATTGTGCATCGTGCTTGACCGTCATGCCACACACGGGATCGCGAGCGCTGTCGCCACTCGCGGCAGCGCTGTGGCCGGAGAAGCCCTGGTTTGGATGATCCTGCGCGTGTTCGTTCGCAGCGCCGTGCTCACAGTGCCCGTGCACTTCGTCTTGCGCTCGGTGCCAATCGCTCGTCTTCATCGCCGTCAATGCCTCGTTGTGGGCGACCCCGCATCTTCTTGCGGGACTTCGCCACTGGTTTCATCCAGGATTGGACAGATGGGGCGGTTGTCGCCTTCGCAATGTGCCGACAAATGCAGGAGTGTGTCGCGCATGCCGGATAGCGCGGCAATGCGGTCGTCCAGTTCCCGAAGCCGTTGTTCCGCGATCATCTTTACCGTTGCGCTCGCGCGCCGCTTGTATTGCCACAGTCCAAGCAGCTCCCGAATCTGCGCCATCGAGAAACCCATAGCCCGCGCGCGTCCAATAAAGCGCAGCGTATTGATGTCTGCTTCGCCATATGTCCTGTAGTTCCCCGCGCTTCGCTCCGCGGAAGCCACTAAGCCGATACTCTCGTAGTAGCGGATCATCTTGGCCGAGACGCCGGATACGCTGGCGGCTTGTCCGATGTTCATAATGTGCTCCTTGCCTCTCCCTCGTCGGTCCGACGGGCACCCTTCGCCGCATGCCACGTGGAGAAGGTCAACCGAGTGTCGATGACTTGACGATAGGCCTTGCCACCATGGGAAGGTCAAGGAAGCGGTTCCTGCAAGTTCCGGCCATTCCATAGCTTGATGCTCGGCAGACTTCGACTTTTCAGGCCGTTGCCAGCTTCATGGTCCTCAGGCCATCTCTTCCGCCTGCTGGACAGATCTATGTATTCGTCTGTATTACGAAGCGGCGCCAATACGTGTGGCGACAGTGCCGGCTTGTGCCCGCTACATGCGCGATACATCGGCCTCCTTTAATACGCTCCACAGTCCCGCAGCAACGTGAGATTCCGATCAGCATGCTGAGAATGTTGGACATATTGCTCCGTACTACGATGGCGCCTGCGCCTGACGCTGAGCACCAGATGAATGGAGAGCCACGTGAAGAAGATCGTCCGCGCCCATGTGGAACCAGCACGCCCAGACACCAGCCACGCTAAAGGTCATTGCGCAAAGGACGCGTGAATCCAAAAAAAATGCTAGACGTTCCCATAATGGGAACGTCTAGGCTCCTAGCGTTCTCAGGGTCGCCACCGCTCGAAAAAAAGTGAAAAGCTCGCTCGCCACATTTCGCCGTCTCGTCGCCTGGACATGGCTCGCAGCATTGCTGCTGACCGGTTCGGCAGCGGCCGCCTATGTCTGTCCAGCAGATATGGCGAGCGGCAATGTGGCCAGCATGCTGCAAATTGGCTGCGCAGACGGCGACCAACCAGCACTCTGTGCAAACTATCTTCGCGGTAGTCCGTCGAGTGCGCCACAGCCGCACCCTCTGGCTACTGGCGACGCGCCCCGCCTAACTTCCGGGCCGTTCTGGCGTACGGCTGCCGTGGCTGGGCAGGAAAGACTGCTGCCACAGCGCACCGTCCCATCTACTTCTCCTGTGCCAATTTATCTGGCGACGGCCCGATTGAGACCTTGATGTTCATTTGTCTGACCACGTAACGCCCATGGTTAGGACGAAGCCACCTCTTCCTGCGCTTCGCCCGCCATCTAGGCACTTATGAACATCAAGCCACTCAATTGGGGAATATCATGAACCTCGTCAGAATTGCCACCGCTTTTGTATTCGCCGGCCTCGCCACGTCAGCCTTTGCCGGTCCGGATTGGGATGTCATCCAACGCGCTCGCCTGGCTGCACATCAAGCCAATGTAACGGCCGCCGAAAATCAGGCTATGAAAGACCAGTGCATGCAGATGATGCATCGAGTGTCATCGTCCGTGGCGCATCTGCAATGGATGAGCAATGCCCTCGATACGCACGGCACCACCACTGATGCAGACACGGTTTCCAACCGCACATGGGGCAACGCGCTCGCGTCGGTCCTCGGTGAACGGAGTCCATACCTGGACGGCGGCCGCATCGAACAGCGCGATGTCTTCACCGATGGCGCCCTGAGCGTGGCCGGGATGGACCGGACCGGCGTATCGGCCCCACCGGCGCGCGCCCGCGATCCGTACACTGATGGCGCACGCGCCGGTGATGTGTCATTGATGGCCTGACCACACCCAGGCCTGATAGGGTGCGCGAGCCGGCGGCAGATCATGCTGCCGGCTCGCCTGAGGGTTCGCTATTGCAATCGATTGAAAAGCCGTTATCCTTTGCGCTGAGTTGAAACAACGATAGATCGTGCGTCACATCGTCCGCCGGCATTCATGGATTGCCAGACTCCTCCTGGTTGTGTTCTTGTCAGTTCAACTGGCAACGGCCGCGTACGCCTGCACGATGGGCGTGAACGAACCAGCGGATCAGCCGTCGTCGATGGACACCATGGCGTCCTGCGCCGATATGGCCGAACAGGATGCCGCGCAGAACGATGGCCAGAAGGCGCTTTGCATGGGCCATTGCCAGGCCGATACTAAGTACGCCGATCACGCTGCGCCGCAGATTCCAGCATTCATCCCGGTCCTCGCCGGCACCATCATCGAGCCTCCCGTGCTGGACGCCACGCCGGTCATCGCCCAGCGTGCACAGACCCAGCCGCGCGCACCGCCACCGCCGCTCGCCATCCTTCACTGCTGTTTCCGCACCTAGCCTCCGAAGCCACGCCACTTCCTTGTCGCTCCCGATTTCCCGGGAGTGGTGGTCGTCGTTTCCGGAGGCTTTATGTCATTCCCACGTTGCCTGAGGCTGGCGCTGCTTTGCGCGTCCGCCCTTGGCATGTCGGTGTCGCTTGCCGCGCCACCACATGCCGCACCGGCTTTATCCATTGAAGAGGCCGCCGCGCTGGCCACGGCGCATGCGAACGATGCCGAGAATTCGCATGGTGCCATCGAATCGGCCGTGCAACAGGCGGTTGCAGCAGGCCAATTGCCCGATCCTGTCCTCAAGGTCGGACTAAACGATGTTCCTATCAGCGGCTCGGACAAAGGCTCGCTGAGTCGAGATTCCATGACCACGCGCTCGATCAGCGTGTTGCAGGAATTCACGCGCGCTGACAAGCGACGGGCGCGCACCGCGCGCTTCGAGGCCGAAGCCGCTTCCGCCGATGCACGGCGCCTTGTCGGAGTGACCAATGTCCAGCGCAGCGCCGTCGCCGCGTGGATCGACCGCTGGTACGCCGAGCAGGCCGCCGCGCTGCTTGGCCACCACTCGCATCCGTTGAGCCTGGCGCTGGAAGCCGCCAATGCGGCCTATCGCAGCGGCCGCGGCACGCGTGCCGACGTGCTATCTGCGCAACTGGAAGTGCAGAAACTGCGCGACCGCGAAGGCGAGAATCAGGCGGCGCTTGACACCGCCACCGTTAATCTGTCGCGCTGGATCGGCACCGACGCCACACGTCCGCTCGGCGAACGCCCCGCGCTGATCGTACCGGATCGCGTCGAGCAACTCATCCGTACGCGCTACGACGGCGTGCCGGAGATCGCCGCAGCCCAGCGTGACGTTACCCTTGCGGAGAGCGAAGTGCGCGTGGCGGACGAAGCGCGCAAGCCTGACGTCAGCGTCGAGTTGATGTATAGCCAGCGCGGCTCGGCTTACTCCAATCTGGCGTCGGTCAACGTGAGTTTTCCGCTGCCGTGGGATCGCGCCAACCGCCAGGATCGCGAAGTCTCCGCGCGGCTCGCGCAGGCGACGGAGGCGCGAGCCAAGGCGGAGATCATCCAGCGCAATACGGACGCCGTAGTCGGCGCGCGCCTCGCGGAGTTGCGGCGCAACCTGGAACGCCTCAAGCGCTATGACGACGCCACGCTGCCACTGGCCAATGCGCAGGCGGAAGCTGCCCTGACAGCCTATCGCGCCAACACGGGTTCGCTGCTGGCGGTGGCGGAAGCCAATCACCGTGCCATCGATACCGCACTGGAACGGCTAACCCTGGAGCAACGCACGACGAGGCTCTGGGCCGAGCTCACTTTCCTGACGCCCCTGCCCACCGCACAAACCGAACCTGCCACCAAGGATTTCAAATGAACCCGCGACTGAAAACTGCCGCATCCTGCCTGGCTTTGATCAGTGCGGCAGGATATGCCGGCTATCGCTTCGGCGTTTCACAGGGCACGTCCGCAATACCCGGCAAACCGGAGACGAGCGCGACGGCGAAAGCCAGCGATATCGATCCGCAAACGGGCAAGAAGGTTCTCTACTGGCACGACCCGATGGTGCCGGGCCAGCGCTTCGACAAGCCGGGCAAATCGCCCTTCATGGACATGCAACTGGTGCCGGTCTATGCCGATGGCGACGGCTCGGGCGGCGGCGGAGTATCCATCGACAGCCGCGTGACCCAGAACCTTGGCATCCGCACCGTGGAGGTGAAGGCCGCACGCATGGGCACAGTGCTTGAGGCACCCGGCAATGTGGCGATCGACGAGCGCAGCATCCAGGTCATCCAGGCGCGCACCACCGGCTTCATCCAGCAATTGGGCGTGCGGGCCGCGCTCGACCCCGTGCGAAAGGGCCAGACATTGGTCACCCTCTACGCCCCCGATTGGGTGGCAGCGCAGGAGGAATACCTGGCCGTGGCGCGATCGCCCGCAGGCGTGCAAGGTGACCTGGCGGATGCCGCAAAAGCGCGCATGAGGCAAGCCGGCATGACGCCGGGCCAAGCCGATGCAGTCGCCCGTTCCGGCAAGCTGCAGACTGGCCAGGGCATCTCCAGTCCGCTCGATGGCGTGGTCACCGAGATTGCTGTACGCGAGGGCATGACGGTCAGCCCTGGCATGACACTCTTCAAGTTGGCGGATCTTGGGCAGGTATGGGTGATTGCCGAAGTACCCGAGGCCCAGGCGCGTGGCATCGCGCCCGGACAGCCCGTTACGGTGTTAGCCACCGCCGCGCCGGAACCCGTGGCCGGCAGAGTCGATGCGATCCTGCCCGACGTCAATCCCGCCACGCGCACCCTCAAGGTCCGCATCGTTCTGCCCAACAAGCAGCGCCGGCTGGTGCCTGGCATGTTTGCCAACGTGCGGTTCGACAGCGGCGATCGCCAGGACGTCCTGCAGATTCCATCCGAGGCCGTGATTCGCACGGGTCAGCGTAACGTCGTCATGGTCGATGCTGGCTCCCAGGGCTACGTGAGCACCGAAATCCGCACAGGGCGTGAATCCGACGGCATGACCGAAGTCCTTTCCGGACTGCACGCCGGGCAAAAGGTCGTGACCTCCGGCCAGTTCCTGATCGATTCCGAGGCCAGCCTGCGCGGTACGTCGGAGCGACTGGTATCGCCGGCCAGCGCATCCGCGCCCGCGGCGGCCGCACGAGAGCATGAGGGTACCGGTCGCGTCGAATCCGTAAACGCTGCTGGCCTGACGATCTCGCATGGACCGATTCCGTCGGCGCAATGGGGAGCCATGACGATGGATTTCGCCGCGCATGACGCTGCCATGATGAAGGGGTTAAAGCCTGGCGATCGCATCCGGTTCCGCTTCAGTCTGAACCAGGACGGCGAGGCCACGCTATCGTCGGTACAGCCGGCTGGCGCCGAAGGAGCCAAGCCATGATCGCGCGCATCATCCTGGCGTCGATACGCAACCGCTTCCTGGTGCTGCTGGCCACGGTCATCCTCACCGCGTGGGGATTGTGGGCGGTACGCAGTACGCCGCTCGACGCGCTACCGGATCTGTCCGACACACAGGTCATCATCCGCACGCCGTTCCCCGGACAGGCGCCACAGATTGTCGAGAACCAGGTCACCTACCCCCTCACCACCACGATGCTGTCCGTGCCGGGGGCCAAGACAGTACGCGGATATTCCTTCTTCGGAGATTCGTTTGTCTATGTCCTGTTCGAGGACGGCACCGACCCATACTGGGCCCGTTCGCGCGTGCTTGAGTATCTGAATCAAGTGCAGTCACGCCTGCCGGCAGCCGCCAAACCGGCACTTGGGCCGGATGCCACCGGCGTGGGCTGGGTCTACGAGTACGCGCTGGTAGACAAGACTGGGCAGCACGACCTCGCACAATTGCGCGCGCTACAGGACTGGTTCCTGCGCTTTGAGCTGAAGTCACTGCCTAATGTTGCCGAGGTAGCCCCCATCGGCGGGATGGTGAAACAGTATCAGGTCGTATTGCAGCCGGATAAGCTGCGCGCCTACAACATCCCCCAGGCTAAGGTCCTGGAGGCGTTGAAGGGCGCGAACCAGGAGGCCGGAGGCTCTGTACTTGAGCTTGGTGAGGCCGAGTACGCGGTGAGAGCTTCGGGGTACCTGAAGACGCTCGATGATTTCCGGCAGATTCCGTTAGTGACCAGCGAAGCGGGCATCCCGGTACGGCTCGGCGATGTGGCCACAATCCAGTTTGGTCCAGAGTTGCGGCGCGGCATCGCCGAACTCGATGGTCAGGGCGAGGTCGCCGGCGGTGTCATCGTGATGCGCTCGGGCAGGAACGCACTGGAAACCATCGAGGCGGTCAAGGCCAAGCTGGCCACGCTACAGAAGAGCCTGCCGGCAGGCGTCCAAATCGTCACCACCTACGATCGCTCGTCCCTGATCAATCGCGCGGTGGAAAACCTGACGCACAAGCTGATCGAAGAATTTATCGTCGTCGCGCTGGTCTGCCTGGTCTTCCTGTTCCACCTGCGCTCCGCCCTGGTGGCCATCGTATCGCTGCCGCTCGGCGTGTTGGCAGCGTTCCTCGTCATGCGGTATCAGGGCGTCAATGCCAACATCATGTCGCTGGGGGGCATCGCCATTGCCATCGGCGCCATGGTCGATGCCGCGGTCGTCATGATCGAGAACGCGCACAAGCATCTGGAACACTGGCATGCGGACAATCCCGGGCGGGACCTGACAGGCCACGAGCGCTGGAACGTGATCGGCGAGTCGGCGGCCGAGGTAGGGCCCGCGCTGTTCTTCTCGCTACTGATCATTACGCTGTCGTTCATCCCGGTCTTCACGCTGGAGGCGCAGGAGGGCCGGCTGTTCTCGCCGCTGGCCTTCACGAAGACGTACTCGATGGCCGCTGCCGCTGGGTTGTCGGTAACCCTGGTGCCGGTACTGATGGGCTATATGATCCGGGGCAAGATTCCCAGCGAGCAGTCCAATCCGCTCAACCGATGGCTGATTCGCGCCTATCAGCCGATGCTGGCCAAGGTGCTCACCTATCCGAAGATCACTATCGCAGTTGCGGCAGTTCTGCTGGTCGCGACCGCTTGGCCGATCATGCGAATTGGCGGCGAGTTCATGCCGCCCCTTGATGAGGGTGACCTGCTCTACATGCCGTCGGCCCTGCCGGGGCTGTCCACCGGCAAGGCGGCGCAGTTGCTGCAGCAAACTGACCGCCTTATAAAGACTGTGCCAGAGGTGGCCACCGTGTTCGGCAAGGCCGGCCGCGCCGATACGGCGACCGACCCGGCGCCCGTCGAGATGTTCGAGACTACCATCCAGTTCAAGCCCCGCGACCAGTGGCGTGCCGGCATGACGCCAGACAAGCTGGTGGAAGAGCTTGACCGCGTGGTGAAGGTCCCCGGCCTGTCCAATATCTGGGTGCCGCCAATCCGGAACCGGATCGACATGCTGGCCACCGGTATCAAAAGTCCGGTCGGCATCAAGGTGGCCGGCACCGACCTGAAGGAGATCGACCGGCTGGCCACCCGGATCGAGGAAGCCGTCAAGACGGTCCCCGGGGTCACCTCGGCGCTCGCCGAGCGTCTGTCCGGCGGGCGCTATATCGACGTCGATATCGACCGGATGGCGGCCGGCCGGTACGGCCTCAACATCGACGACGTCCAGAGCATCGTGTCCTCTGCCATCGGCGGCGACAACGTGGGGGAAGTGGTCGACGGATTGGCGCGCTTCCCGATCAATGTCCGCTATCCGCGCGACTACCGCGACTCGGTGGAGCAATTGCGCGCCCTGCCCATCGTCACCGGCAGGGGCCAGCAGATCACCCTGTCCGACGTGGCGCGCCTTGAGGTGGTGCAGGGCCCGCCCATGCTGCGCAGCGAGAATGCGCGGCTGTCGGGATGGATCTACGTCGACATCCGCGGACGCGACCTGCGCTCCGCCGTCCAGGACATGCAGGCGGTGGTGGCCAAGGCGGTGCCGATGCCGGCGGGCTATTCCCTCAGTTGGTCGGGGCAGTTCGAATACCTGGAGCGGGCCACCGAGAAGCTGAAGGTGGTGGTGCCGTTCACGCTCCTGATCATCTTCGTGTTGCTCTACCTGGTGTTCGGTCGCCTGGACGAGGCGCTGCTCATCATGGGGACGCTGCCGCTGGCGCTCATCGGCGGCTTCTGGCTGCTCTATGCACTGGGCTTCAACCTCTCTGTGGCCGGCGTCGTCGGCTTCATCGCCTTGGCCGGCGTCGCGGCCGAGTTCGGTGTCATCATGCTGCTCTACCTGAAGCAAGCCTGGAGCGAACGCGAGGCCCGAGGCGATACCAGCGTGTCCGCGTTGCTGGACGCCATTCAGGAAGGGGCGGTGCAGCGCGTGCGCCCCAAGGCCATGACCGTCGCGGTCATTCTTGCCGGCCTGATTCCCATCATGTGGTCGCATGGCACCGGCTCGGAGGTCATGCAGCGCATCGCCGCCCCGATGGTCGGCGGCATGGTCACCGCGCCGTTGCTTTCCCTGTTTGTTGTGCCGGCGGTGTACCTGCTGATCCGCAAACGCCAGACCAAACCTGTCCCACTTTCCACCCACCCCTCACTTCAGGAGGAATCGCAATGAAATACATCAAGACTCTCGCACTCACGCTTGCACTCGCTGCTGCCCCTGCCGCGTTCGCGGCCGGATCCATGGATGGCATGGACATGAAAGGCATGGATATGAAGCCGTCCGCCGCATCGCAGCAGGCGCCGCAGCCTGTTGCGGCAGAAGTCAAGAAAATCGATGCGAAGGCCGGAAAGGTCACGCTCAAGCACGGCCCGATCGAGAACCTCGGCATGTCCGCCATGACCATGGCGTTCCCGGTCAAGGACCGCGCTTCGCTGAAGAATTTCAAGGAAGGAGAGACGGTTTCGGTCACCTTCGACAAGGTCGATGGCAAGCCGACCGTCGTAGACATGCAGCGAAGGTAAGCACGCCCAATTGCATGTCGCCGCATTCCGGCGGCATGCATAGGTCGTGCGATTCGCATCCCTCGAAACGAGGCAGAGCCCCAAAGGCATACTTCCGAGGCTTGGTGGTGCGACGCTGGCTCGGCACGGCCTGGCAGTACTCAAGGCGTCCGGTTTCTACGGCGTCACAAAAGTTTCACTTCTCAGGTTTCCATGATTCGACTATATTCGAATCATGGAAACCGATCACGCCCTTGAAGCGCTTGCCGCGCTCGCTCATTCGATACGCCTGTCCGTTTTCCGGCTCGCTGTGCAGGCTGGCCCCGCAGGCCTGCCTGCCGGTCGAATCGCCGAACTGATGGAGATGCCGGCCTCGTCATTGTCTTTCCACCTAAAGGAATTGCACCGTGCCGGGCTGTTGTCCAGCCGTCACGAAGGCCGCTCGATCATTTACATGGCGCGATTCGAAACCATGAATGCGTTGCTGGGTTACCTCACGGAGAACTGCTGTGGTGGCAATCCGTGCTCGCCAGTGTCCACCTGTTCCGTCGCCTCGGAGCCTCAATCATGAAACGCTTCCACGTTCACGTCAGCGTCGCCGATCTATCGGCGAGCATTCGTTACTACTCAGCCCTCTTCGCAGCCGAACCTACGGTTGTAAAGGATGACTACGCCAAGTGGATGCTCGAGGATCCGCGCGTGAACTTCGCCATCTCGGCGCGCGGCGCTGAGGTAGGGGTCGATCACCTCGGCTTCCAGACGGACGATGCAGCCGAACTGGCCGCATTGAAACAGCAGGCAGAAGCCGCCGACATGGCACTCCTTGACGAAGGTGAGACCACATGTTGCTACTCACGAAGCGACAAGTACTGGGTCACCGATCCGCAAGGCATCGCCTGGGAGCACTTCCACACGCTGGGGGACGTGCCCGTCTATGGCGAGTCTCGAAAGCTCGACGCCGCTCAGGAATCGGCCTGTTGCGCTCCGCGCGCGCCGAAGGGCAAGCCACTTGGCATCGCGGTCAACACGGAACCGTCGTGCTGCTAACGGTGCTCTATGACTGAAAAGATCTACAACGTGCTGTTCATCTGCACCGGCAATTCGGCGCGCTCGATTCTGTCAGAAGGCCTGATGAATCATCTCGGCAAAGGCCGCTTCCGTGCCTACTCGGCAGGCAGCCATCCGACCGGGACCGTGAATCCGCTCGCTCTGGCGCAACTGGCTCGCTATGACATGGAGACCAACGGCTTGCGCAGCAAGAGCTGGGACGAGTTCTCGCAAGACGGTGCGCCGGAGCTCGATTTTGTCTTCACGGTATGTGACAAGGCGGCGGGTGAAGTCTGCCCCATCTGGCCGGGCCAGCCGATGACCGCGCACTGGGGTGTCCCCGATCCCGCCGCATGCGAAGGGACCGATGCGCAGAAGCAACAAGCCATCAATGATGCTGTCATTTCGCTCAAGCGTCGCATCGAACTGTTCCTGGCATTGCCACTGCCAAAACTGGACGCCGTCGCGCTCCAGAAGGCCGTCCGGGATATCGGACAGCAGTAACGCAGCCCGGCCCGCACTCCAATACTCTTACGTAGCGCCCCATGACTACCAACGTTTTGATCTTGTGCACCCACAACTCGGCCCGCAGTGTGCTGAGCGAAGGAATGTTGAACCATCTGGCCAAGCAACTCGGCCGTGATGTCCGCGCCTACAGCGCGGGAAGCTCGCCGAGCGGTCGTATCAACCCGTTCGCCATCGAAGTGCTTGGCGACGCAGGTGTCGACGTCAGCGGCTTTCGCAGCAAGAGCTGGGATGAGTTTGTCGGCGAAAACGCTCCGGAGATGCGGGTCGTAATCACGGTGTGCGACAGCGCGGCCGAAGAGGAATGCCCGTATTGGCCGGGCAGCCCCGTGAAAGTGCACTGGGGTTATCCGGATCCCTCGAACACCGAAGGTGGGGACGCGAAGAAGCGTCAGGCCTTCGAACTCACGCGCCAGGCGATCGGCTATCGGATGCTGCAGTTACTGCTGCTGCCGATCGAAGACATGAGCAACACTGAACTTCAAGAGACGCTGCAACGTCTGGCCGGGAGCTGAGCGATGGGTAGTCAGAATGTAGCGGCGTCCAGCCAAGTCGCAACTCCGGGCTCGCCTACCTACTGAACCGCAAGCTGGGCGTCGCACACTGCGTAGCCGGTCCGTCCAGCCTGATTGGCGCCAGCAACTTCTTCGAGCTCGCTGTGGCTACCGCCATCAGTCTCTTTGGCTTCCAGTCGGGTGCGGCACTTGCCACGGTCGTTGGGGTGCTCATCGAGGTGCCGGTCATGCTGCTGGTCGTCAATATCGTCAACCGTTCGCAGTCCTGGTACGAGACCAAGAGCAACTAAGGAATCCGAATGTCGGTAACGATCTACCACAACCCCGAGTGCGGCACGTCACGCAATACGCTGGCCATGATTCGCAATGCGGGCATTGAACCAACGGTTATTGAGTACCTGAGCTCGCCGCCTGACCGGCAGACGCTGCAGCAGATGATCCGTGACGCGGGCCTGACAGTTCGCCAGGCCATCCGCGAGAAAGGTACCCCTTACGCGGAACTCGGCCTGTCCGATCCTTCGCTGACTGATGATCAGTTGCTGGATGCGATGCTGGCCCATCCGATCCTGATCAACCGGCCGTTTGTCGTGACCGAACTCGGTATTCGCCTGTGCCGCCCCTCGGAACTGGTGCTCGATATTCTGCCCGCGCCACAGCAAGACGCCTTCACCAAGGAGGATGGTGAAGTCGTCATCGACGCGCAGGGGCGGAGGGTCCAATGATGGATTTGCCCAATATCGTGCCGGCGGTGCTGGAAACGCCCGACCTGGACAAACTGGAGCCGGCACACGTCAGTACGCACCCGCCGCGCATCCTGCTGCTCTACGGTTCGTTGCGCGAGACGTCGTACAGCCGCCTCCTTGTGCATGAGGCGGAGCGGATCCTCCAGCATTTCGGCGCGGAGACCCGGGTGTTTGACCCGCACGGCATGCCGCTGGCCGACAGCGTTCCCGCCGACCACCCCAAAGTTGTCGAGCTGCGCAAGCTGTCGGAATGGTCGGAAGGCCAAGTGTGGTGCAGCCCGGAGCGTCATGGCACGCTGACGGCCGTGTTCAAGAATCAGATCGACTGGCTCCCGCTCGAGATGGGCGGCGTCCGCCCGACGCAGGGACGCACGCTGGCCGTGATGCAGGTCAGCGGCGGTTCGCAGTCGTTCAATGCCGTCAACGCACTGCGTGTGCTGGGCCGCTGGATGCGCATGGTGACCATCCCCAATCAGTCGTCGGTCGCCAAGGCGTACCAGGAATTCGACGCCAATGGCCGCATGAAGCCATCGTCCTACTATGACCGGGTCGTGGACGTCATGGAGGAACTCTACAAGTTCACGCTGCTGGTTCGCGATCGCAGCGACTACCTGACAGACCGCTACAGCGAGCGCAAGGAAGCGGCACCTGCCACGGCCACCACACTCGCGGCCGCCGCCATGAGTCATGAGCAGGACGCCCAGGTCAGCGATACCGATACCGGCGAAGTCGAGTAACAAACGAACGGGATGGCCATGGAGCCGAGCAGTAGCGTGATCGCCAGGCTGGGCGTTGCCCAGACGCTGGCTTGGGGGTCGACGTATTACCTGCCGGCCATGCTGGCGACGCCGATGGCGAGGGATCTCGGCGTGTCGGCGCCGACGGTATTTGCGGCGTTCAGTGCGGCGCTGATCGTATCGGCGATCATCGGCCCCTCCGCGGGCAGGATGATCGATCGAACCGGTGGCCGCTCTGTATTGGTGGCCACCAGCCTGATATTTGCGCTCGGACTCGCAGGTCTGGGATCCGCACAGGGTGTTATCGGGCTGTTCGTCGCCTGGCTAATCCTCGGTGTAGGGATGGGTGCCGGACTCTATGAGGCCGCCTTTGCGACACTGGTGGCGCTCTACGGCAACCGCTCACGGGGTGCCATCACCGGCATCACGCTGATTGCCGGCTTCGCGAGCACTGTCGGCTGGCCGCTTTCGACGTACATGGAAGCCCATATCGGATGGCGAGGCGCTTGCTTTGCGTGGGCGGCGCTACATCTGACGGTCGGCTTGCTCTTGAATGCAAGCATGCCGAGAACCTCCGTATCCGGAGAGGTGCTCAAGTCCAAAGGTGCGCCAGCGAAGGTCGAGTCGTCCTCCATTGCCGAGAGTTCTTCCCAACGGCTAGCTTCCTACGCGTTGGCCTTCGTGTTCGCTGCAACCTGGTTCATTAGCACCGCCATGGCTGCGCACTTGCCTCGTCTACTGCAGGCGGGCGGCGCAACGTTGGCAACGGCCGTGATGGTCGGCGCCTTGATTGGTCCGGCTCAGGTGGGCGCCCGGATCCTGGAGTTCGGACTCTTGCGAAAGGTGCATCCGCTGTTGTCTGCGCGCATCGCCGCCGCACTCCATCCGATCGGCGCGCTGGCATTCGGCCTGATCGGTGCTCCCGCGGCGGCATTGTTCGGGGTGCTTCACGGCGCTGGCAATGGCATCCTAACCATCGCGAAGGGAACGCTGCCTTTGGTCATCTTCGGACCCAACGGGTATGGGCATCGCCAGGGTGTACTAATGGTTCCGGCGCGAATCGCGCAGGCTTTGGCGCCGTGGTTGTTCGGAATTTGTCTGGACGCTTTCGGTGCGAAGGCACTTTGGCTCTCATCCGCACTAGGCATCGGAGCCATCCTAATGCTGATGACCATTCGACAAGTCGGCCAGCCCGTCGCAAAGCCAGCGTAAGTCGGCAATGGTCGTGTCTGGCTTGCGAGCTGCGCTCACTGGCGGCAGCAACCTTTCTGCTGTTGGATCGGCGGGCACTTCACAGTACCGTAGGAACAGAAAACGCAGCAGTCACCCGGCCTCGGCCGCAATATCGTGGCGCAGTTCTCGCACTCGTAGAAGAACTGACAGGAGTTCGTTGGCATGACTTCCGTCTTTGTGAACCCACAGTGGGGGCAAGTTAGGACCGATTCAAGCTGCGTTTCGCTCATGGCTGTTGGACTTTTCCTAAACACTCTTCTGCGTTGTTCGTCGCACTGATGTCGTTAGTATGACTCGGTCACCTTTGCCAAACGTCGGGCGATGCGCGAAAACATGGCCGTTACAAGAGACTGGCTCAGAAGATCAACATCGTGATCAAGCTTGTCGAGTTCCTGAACGGAGTAGCCGTTAGACACGTCGGCCGCAAATTCGTTGGCGAGCGCGATCACGCGCGCATTCTGTTCGCTTTGCGTGGCTGCCGACTCTTGGATAGCCACTACGGCAGTGGTGAATGAAAGGTATTGATCCGCGTGAATCGCAAAAATCCGCTGGTCGTCGCTCCCTTTCTTGGCCCACACATCGTGTTGAATCCGGTTGCGCCGCACGCGTACTTCGTCCAGGTTGTCCAGAATCGCGATGGTCGCGGCGAGTTCCGTGCCGCTCAGCGACACCTCGGCGACCTTTCTCGCACCTGTGGTGGCGCGGGCCGCGCTCTTGTGCTTTGTCAGGTGCTTGGCTGCTTCCTCGGGCGTCGTATCGAGCAAGATCGCGAAGTAGCAGTTCAGGTTCACTTCGGCATGCGCCCACGATGCCGCGATCGTCCCGATTTTTTCGGCAAACTTTGGTGACTCTCGAATCAGGTGCGGCCCCACTTCCAGGACGGGTGCTCCCGTTTCATCAAAGATCTGGATCCCGTATTTCTTCCGTGTCATGGTTGACTGGCTTTTTAACCGGCTAAGTAAGTAGAAAGTGCAGCCCGTCCTCGGCCAAAGCAGTACGGCTATTGCCTGCTGCTTGCGCCTACGGCGTATCGGCACCAAATGTCGCATCCACAAATGCCCGCAACTGCGTCAGGTCCGTCCTGGCATAGGCTGCTGTGGTCTGTACGGAGGCGTGGCCAAGGAGCGCCTGGGCCGCTGGCAACGGTACCTGGTGGTCGACCACCAGCGTGCGCGCATAAGCATGGCGCAGCCAGTGCGGCGATGCCTTGCGCAGCAGCAACGCCTGCGCCGGCTCGCGCGCCTGCAGGCTATCGGCCACGGCCGCAAAGATCGCCTTGACCTCCTGATAGAGACCTGCCTGCTGCAGCGCTTCGCCCTTGTGGCCGTGGATCACGGGCAACGTCTCGTGCGCGGGCGGCTCGGCGGGCAAGCCCCGTGCGAGCCGGTAAGTCCGCAATATGGCCATGCATTGGGTCGGCAATGGGATGGCGCGCACCTTGTGTCCCTTGCCGCAGACATAGAGGGTCCACCGCCCGGGCGCCTCGGCCTCCAGTCGGGGCAGTCCCGTCTTATCCGACCAGGCCAGTTCCGCCAGGCGCACGCCGGCATAGCGATACAGCACCCAGATGGCACGCCGGCGCAGCGCCGGCAACGAATCGTCGGTGCTCAATCCATTGAGCCAGGCATCGCACGCGTCCAGCAGCGCGGGCGGGATCAGCCGCGTCGGCACAAAGCCACTGCGCGCGCGGCTGCCGTTGGACAGGCCGGCGGCCGGGTTGGCATACAGGTAACCGGTGGCGTACCAGTAGCCGTAGAGGCTGGCTACCACGGCGAGTGCGCGTGTGCAGGTCGCTTCGGATAGCGGTGGCGAGGCGTTCTCTGTGCCGGCCTCACCGTGCTGCAACGTGTGCCGGTAGGCGAGCAGTTGCTGGCGCGTCAGGGCCGATAACGGCCCCAAGCCATGCAGGTGACACCAGCGAATCAGGCGACGCAGCTCGGCGCCGTAGGCGCGTCGTGTATGGAGCGATCGGCCCGTCCGGTCGCGCAGAAAAAGCGCCAGCGCCTGCGCATCATCGATGGCGCCCAGCGTGTTAGCGGCGGTCTGAGGCTGGGCAAAGCGGCCGGCGCGCGCGAGCCACGCGGGGTCGGCAAGACCGGATGCGGCCAGCCATGGCGCAGCCACCCCCTCCGTTGCCTCTGTGGCGGCCAGCACCGCAGTCTTGCTCCCCGGCAAGGCGGCGCCGGAGCGGAAGCGGCGGCGGTGCGTGTGCAGCAGCCGGGTGAGGACCGTCTCCGGGCTGGGCGCCTGGTCCGCTGGCGCGGCGCGCAGGCGTCCGCGCTCCCAATACTCGACCGCCCCGTCGTGGGCCAGCAGCAGATTAAGCACCGTCGGCTGCGCGGCCTTGGCGTCCGCGAGCGATCCATACCGGCGCTTGATGCGCGTCAGGGTCCAGTGCGCGTACACCGGATGCCCGAGAGTCTCGGCGAGGTAGGCGAGCGCTGCCTCGACCGTGGCCGGTAATGCGCGCGGCGGCACCGCGCCCGTATCGATCCAGTCGGCCGGATTCATGACAGATCGCGGCGCTTGCTACCGGGCTTATGGTCGGGCTTGTGGCCGGGCTTACCGGCCGGCTTGGCGGTCGATCGGCTCCCGCGTGCGGCCTTGGCGGCGGGCGGTGCCGCGGCCAGGGTGGTGCGCAGCAGGTCGTCGAGCTGGGCGCGCTGGCTGGCGGTGACGGCCTTGAGCGCGCTCGCTTCGCCGACGGCGGTCTGGCGCGCGGCACGTTCGCTGGCCAGCTCCGCGTCCAGTCGTCCGCGTTCCTCCTCGAGCGCCGCGATGCGCCGCTCGGCAAATTTGAGTTGCGAGGCCAGTTGCGCGCGCTCGGCGCGCACGGCGTCGCGCTGATGGGCGGTTTCCTGCAGCAGCTGCTTGGACAGCGCTTCGTAGCGCGTCTGGATGGTGGCGATCGCCTCGGCGTGGGTGCGCTCGTCCGCCGCGACACGCGCCTGCACGGTCGCCAGTGCCGTTTCGAGTTCACCACGGCGGGCGGTCTGCGCGTCGGCCCGCGCGCTGGCGGCCGCCAAGGCCGCGCTGGCTTCGGCGAGGGCCGTGTCGCGCGCGGCGAGTTGGGCGCGCACCTCACTGAGTTCCTGGCGCAGCAGTTCGACCCGCAGCTCGGCCTCGGCCCGGGCGGACTGCGCGGCCTCCGCAGTCTGTTGCGCCTCGCGTCGCAGGCGCACTACGTCGTCAAGCTGGACCGCGACGGCGGCCTGCCACAGCGCGCGCATCGCCTCGGCGACCTCGGCGGGAAGCTCGGGCAGGGCCAGGTCGGCCAGGCCCGCGCGCACGACCTCGGCCTCGATGGCATTGAGCGTGCGCGACAGGGTCGCCGGGTCGCCGCCGCCCAGGCGGTCGCGCAGCTTGCGCACCGATACCACGCGCCGAAAGCGCGCCGCGGTGGGCGGTGCCGCGTCGCCGGCTTCGGTCAGCATGGCCAGCACGGTGGCGCGGATCTGGTCGGACGTGGCGGCGAGGCGGGGCATGGTGGTCGGACAGAGGGTGAATGTGACCCTATCTTACGTACGATCCTAACGTTAGGAAAGGCTTTTCCTCGTGGTAATGAATCATGAAAACAGGATAAATGTAATTATCTTGCCAAAACAGGCTGTCGCACGGTCTCGCCGGCGCGCTACTCGGGCCGGGGCCGATCAACGGTCCATCAAGAGGGGAGAAAAGGACCAGTCAGCAAGTGACTGATTTGACTGAGGTATCAGGCGAGCACCGCCCGGAAACCCGCGTGGATGCTAGGAGTGGCTACGCCGGTAAACTGCACGGGAATCAAGGGGACCCCTATCAGGACAGTTCCTGATTGACTCGGAGGCGAGCCTGCGCGGCACTACTCAGCGCATGACCGCGCCCACAGCCGCCTCTGCAGCGCCCGGGCCGGAACATCAAGGCGTTGGGCGAATCGAGGCCGTGACCGAGCAGAGCATGACGATCTCCCATGGCGCCATTCCCTCTGCGCAGTGGGGCGCCATGACGATGGAGTTTGGCGCGCCGCCGGCCGGCATGCCCAAGGGATTCAAGTCCGGGGATCAGGTCAGGTTCCGCTTCCGACTGGATAAGGACGGCGTGGCGACCCTGTCGGCGGTCGAGACGGCCGACACCACTGCGGGAGCCAAGCCATGATCGCCCGACTCATTCTCGCCTCCATCCGCAATCGCTTCCTGGTACTGCTCGCCACCGTCATGGTGACCGCGTGGGGACTTTGGGCGGTACGAAGTACACCGCTTGACGCCCTGCCCGACCTGTCCGATGTGCAAGTGATCATCCGCACGCCATTCCCTGGCCAGGCGCCGCAAATCGTAGAAAACCAGGTGACCTATCCGCTCACCACGACCATGCTGTCGGTGCCCGGGGCGAAGACCGTGCGCGGCTACTCGTTCTTCGGTGACTCCTATGTCTATGTGCTGTTCGAAGACGGGACTGACCTGTACTGGGCGCGCTCACGCGTGCTCGAGTACCTGAACCAAGTGCAGTCGCGATTGCCGGCGGCAGCCAAGCCCGCGCTCGGGCCCGATGCAACCGGCGTCGGCTGGATCTACGAGTATGCCTTGGTCGACAAGACCGGCCAGCATGACCTCAGCCAGCTACGGGGACTGCAGGACTGGTTCCTGCGCTTCGAGCTCAAGTCCCTGCCCAACGTCGCCGAAGTGGCCTCGCTCGGCGGCATGGTCAAGCAGTACCAGATCGTGCTGATGCCGGATCGGCTGCGCGCCTATAACCTGTCCCAAGCCAAGGTGCTGGCAGCGCTCAAGGGCGCCAACCAGGAAACCGGCGGCTCGGTGCTGGAGTTGGGCGAAGCGGAATACATGGTCCGGGCGACCGGTTATCTGAAAACGCTGGACGACTTTCGCCAGATTCCGCTGGTCACCAGCGACGCGGGCATCCCGGTACGGCTGGGCGACATTGCCACCGTGCAGCTCGGCCCCGAGATGCGGCGCGGTATTGCCGAACTGAATGGCCAGGGCGAAGTGGCCGGTGGCGTCATCGTGCTGCGCTCGGGCAAAAATGCCCTGGAAACCATCGAAGCGGTCAAGGCCAAGCTCGCCACCTTACAGAAGAGCCTACCTAAGGGCGTCGAGATCGTCACGACGTACGACCGGTCGGCACTGATCAAGCGGGCGGTGGACAACCTCACCACCAAACTGATCGAGGAATTTGCGGTCGTGGCGCTGGTCTGCCTGGTGTTTCTGTTTCACCTGCGCTCGGCGCTGGTGGCCATCGTCTCGCTGCCGCTGGGCGTGCTGGCCGCCTTCCTGGTGATGCGCTACCAGGGCGTGAATGCCAACATCATGTCGCTGGGCGGCATTGCCATCGCCATCGGCGCGATGGTTGATGCCGCGGTGGTGATGATCGAGAACGCGCACAAGCATCTTGAGCATTGGCATGCCGACAACCCACAGCGCGAACTCAGCGCACAGGAGCGCTGGCGCGTCATTGGCGAATCGGCCGCCGAGGTCGGGCCTGCCCTGTTCTTCTCGCTGTTGATCATCACGCTGTCGTTCATTCCGGTGTTCACACTGGAGGCGCAAGAGGGCCGCCTCTTTTCGCCGCTGGCCTTTACCAAGACCTATTCCATGGCGGCCGCTGCGGGATTGTCCGTCACCTTAGTACCGGTGCTGATGGGCTACATGATCCGCGGCAAGATTCCGTCGGAACAGGCCAATCCGCTCAATCGCTGGCTGATTCGCGGCTACCAGCCGCTGCTTGGCAAGGTGCTCACCTATCCGAAGACCACCCTGGCGATTGCCGCCGTGCTGCTTGTCGCCACCGCGTGGCCCATTATGCGCATCGGCGGCGAATTCATGCCCCCCCTGGATGAAGGCGATCTGCTCTACATGCCCTCGGCGTTGCCAGGTCTCTCCGCAGGCAAGGCCTCCCAGCTCCTGCAACAGACCGATCGGCTCATCAAGACCGTGCCGGAGGTCGCGACGGTGTATGGCAAGGCGGGCCGCGCCGATACCGCTACTGATCCAGCGCCGATCGAGATGTTCGAGACCACCATTCAGTTCAAGCCCAAGGACCAATGGCGTGCCGGCATGACCACCGACAAGCTGGTGGAGGAACTCGATCGGGTCGTCAGGGTGCCAGGGCTGTCTAACATCTGGGTGCCGCCGATCCGCAACCGCATCGACATGCTCGCCACCGGCATAAAAAGCCCAGTGGGGATCAAGGTCGCCGGTACGGATCTGAAGGAAATCGATCGCTTGGCTACTCGCATCGAGGAGGCCGTCAAGACGGTCCCCGGAGTCACCTCCGCGCTGGCCGAAAGGCTCACTGGCGGCCGGTACATCGACGTGGATATCGACCGGGCGGTTGCCGGCCGGTATGGCCTGAACATTGAAGACGTTCAGGCCATCGTCTCCTCGGCCATCGGCGGCGAAAACGTCGGTGAAGTGGTCGACGGGCTCGCGCGCTATCCAATCAATGTCCGGTATCCGCGCGACTATCGGGACTCCATCGAGCAACTGCGCAGTCTGCCGATCGTGACCGACAAGGGGCTGCAGATCACCCTGGCCGACGTTGCGCGCATCCAGGTCGTGCAAGGGCCGCCGATGCTGCGCAGTGAAAATGCGCGGCTCTCCGGATGGATCTATGTCGACATTCGCGGCAGGGACCTGCGCTCGGCCGTGCAGGACATGCAGGCGGCGGTGGCCAAAGCCGTCCCGATGCCAGGCGGATACTCCCTGAGCTGGTCAGGGCAGTTCGAGTATCTCGAGCGCGCTACGGCCAAGCTGAAGGTGGTGGTGCCGTTCACCCTGTTGATCATCTTCGTCTTGCTTTATCTGGTGTTCGGCCGGCTGGATGAGGCGCTGCTCATCATGGGGACGCTACCGCTCGCCTTGATCGGCGGCTTCTGGCTACTCTATCTGCTGGGCTATAACCTGTCGGTAGCCGGGATTGTCGGCTTCATCGCACTCGCCGGGGTCGCTGCGGAATTTGGCGTCATCATGCTGCTCTATCTGAAACACGCTTGGCAGGAACGGCTTGAGGATGGTCAAAGCAATCTCGCGGCCCTGCTCGATGCGATCCAGGAAGGCGCCGTGCTGCGTGTGCGCCCGAAGGCGATGACCGTGGCGGTGATTCTGGCCGGCCTGCTTCCGATCATGTGGTCGCACGGCACTGGCTCAGAAGTAATGCAGCGCATCGCTGCGCCGATGGTTGGTGGCATGGTGACGGCGCCGCTGCTGTCCATGTTTGTGGTGCCGGCGGTGTACCTGCTGTTACGCCGCCGCCAGCTCAAGCAGACTTCCCTTTCCCCCCACCACCTCTCACCTCAGGAGGAATCGCAATGAAATACCTCAAAACCCTCGCGGCCGTCGTGGCCATCCTTACTGGGCCGGTCGCATTCGCCGCGGGTTCAATGGACGGCATGGACATGAAGGCCCCGGCCGCCTCACCACAGGCGCCTCGACCGGTGCCCGCAGAGATCAAGAAGATCGATGCGCAAGCCGGCAAGGTTACGCTCAAGCACGGCCCCATCGAGAACCTGGGCATGCCCGGAATGACCATGGCGTTTCCGGTCAAGGATCGCGCCTCGCTTAGCCAGTTCAAGGAAGGCGAAGCCGTGTCGGTGACCTTCGACAAGGTGGATGGCGCGCCCACGGTCGTGGACATCCAGCGCAAATAATTCACGCCATGCGCGCACGGTTGCGTTGCCAGTGGCCGTGCGCGTCCTGTAGATGCTAGCAACGTCTAGCCGGCCGATGGGCGCATTTGCTCAACGATCCTGACTGGCCAATTCCGAATCGAATCAGACCGTGCGCCGCCCCCCTTTTGATCTGCCACACGATGTCCTTGTTGTCGTCTTATTCGGACTGGCCGCCATCCTAGTTATGCTCGGCCTGTTTGCCTGGTATGTCAGACGCCGACATGGCCCTGCCTCGAGAATGCGCAATCCGCGCGGCGCGGCGTCGCGTAAGCGCAACAGAAAATCGACGAGACGTCGCAAATAGCGGCCACAACGGTTCGTTCGCAGCGGAATGCGATGCAGCACCGGTTCGTGCCTGCCTCGGCATACCAGCACGGCATTTAGAGTGCCAACTCAGCGTCGTCGTCAGTCGGCTTATGCACGCAGGACGCGTGCCAACGCGAACATTACGCGCGCGTCATTATCGTGTAATCAACGCGAGCGCAAACGTTGCGACGGATCGGCAAATTAAGAGAAATCGCGATCTGCCACGCTGCCACTTTCGTTTTGCGCCGTTGCCATCCGCCACGCGAGCGCATGTTCTACTACGTGTCTTTGTATGTTTCGCCATGTGAGCAAAGTCAACCTGACTACTTCTTGATTGAAGCGATGTGCCTTCTACAATGGTCCGCATATCGACGAGAGATCGATGAGGAGAGGCTGCCATGAACCGCACACGGCCCAACGACGCATCGCAGAGGGAGGGGCTGGCAGCCGCGATCACGCCGCCGCGCTCAGTATCTCCCCAGGTGGGGCATCTGTATGGCGGCGGGACTCTTCACAATGTCGGCCCTGCCCACTTGGTCTGTCGCCCCTGGTCGCGCCATCACAGCCAACTTCGAAGTTGCGCTGATGCAGCTACTGATCGACCATCACTACTCCGCCTCGCGCATGACCGGGTTGACTACCTGGTACCGACCCGCGCCGTAGCGGCCAACTTTCGAACAGTGAGGGGACGTCGCCGACCGTGGGTTTTCCGGAGACGCATCCTAACGCCGCCTCGAATGAGATCAAGTCAAATGCTCGTCAGGAGAATCGTGCCCCAGCGCGAAGAGATCCTGCGACTGCTCGCGATGCTACGCAATCGGTACGGCATTCACTATCAGCCCCGAGTCCGGCCGGAGCAGCAGGCCGCCATCGATATCCTCGAACGATTTCAACTGGGCAAGGGCTTTGAGCACGCCTTTCTCGACGTCTTTAGCAGGCACCCCTTCACTTTCCTGGACCCGCTCAATGCCTGCATCACCGGCGCAGATCGGCGGCATGGTGCGCTCATCCAGATGTGCAACGAGTGGCATGCCAAAGCATGGGCATTGACGGCATGCGTGAAATGCTGGAGCGTGACTTTAACATTCCAGACTACCAGCCGTTTAGCGGCATGCAGTCCTTGCAGCCGGTACACGGTAGCCCTCGCGGCCAACATAGCGGGGGTAACTACCTGAAATGGCCGAACCGCACGCTGCGTTCGACGATGTACGTGCTCCTGGAAAGGAGCGGTGCGCACCCAATGTCTTCTTTCTTGCGGAGCATCCATCATGCTGACCCTACAAACCAAACTGCATGCGAATCGCCGGCTTGTTGTGGCGGCTTGCCTTCTGCTGACCGGCATCTTATCCGCCCTCGCGCAGCATGCTGCCGGTGAACACGGTCAAGGCGCCGTGCCAGGCGGCTCCGCCGCACAAGAGATTCACGGCTCGATGGCGCCAGGCATGGACAAAATGATGGCGATGCAATCGTCAGGCAACGTTGATAAGGATTTTGCCACGATGATGAAGATGCACCACCAGATGGCGATCGACATGGCCAAGACTGAGCTGGCAAAAGGCGACTCGAAAGAAATGAAAGCCGTGGCGAATCAGATCATCAAGGATGCGCAACGCGATATCGGCAAGTTCGATCGCTGGTTAGACCAAGGCAAGGCACCCAGGTGACCCTCGCCTCTGGCGCCCCAATTGATCTGAGGAGCACAAGCGGCACAACGGCATCCGGGATTGGTACGCCGGATCACGTTTTCAGGCTTTTTCGTCGAGATCTGTATGCATCGGAAAAAAACGAAGTCCCCGCAGCCTAGGTGCTGCGGGGACTTAAGTATGCTGGACCCCGGGGAGAGAGGCACCAGCTATGGCAAGATCGACGCGCCGCTTACCCGCCAGCATCGATCAGGCGCTTCCATCAAATATAGAACGCACGAGTTAACCGTGATGTTGCGCACGCATTACAACTTAGCAATCGAGCCCGAGCGTCTTCAGTATCCGCAGAACGCCCTGGCCGCCCGGCTACCTTGGCGCGCGAAGCTGCCATCCGGCAGCCGTCTGCTCAACAGGCAGTGGTAACGAGACCACGTTCCCATGAGTCGAAGATGAAATCGTTCAGTTGGCATGGCATCACGCTGCGTGCAGGCATGCATCTTTGGTCCAATCCCAGGCGACGCGGTACCGAGGCCGTGCCAACCGTCATGCGAGCGCCGACGCTGTTTGACCTAGTCGTGCTGGCGGAGCAATGGCCAATCGCCGAACTGGAATGCATCAACGATCTGTTATTGACGCGAGGCGAGATCACCGCCCGTCAGCATGCCAACACACAGGACTTTCTGGATCGTCGCCAATGCGAATCGCGCCCGCATTACTGTCCTCTGCAATAGCGGCGATAGGCCGTCAACGTGCTGCATAAGGCGCATGACGCGCCTCTATGCAATGACTGCACGCTGTCTATTTCTGGATAGGCCTGCCACGATGCCTGAGCATCCCTCAGCACAGCACCCGAGCGCTCATCATCGGCTCGATGAACGCAGTCTTGTCCTGCATCGCCGAGTCGACAAGCTTCAGTGGGAAACGCTTGCGGATTGCGCAAGGCAATCTCTTCCGGTGGCGGCAGCATCTCGACCAGGCATGGATCAACGAGTGGGAAGCGCTGCTCAATGGTCCATTTGACAAGCTCTTGTCCTTCTTAAGGGGAGACCAGCGAGACAGCGACCGGTTACAGCCATCGAGCCCCTTTTGCTGGGGTCTTGTCCCAACAAGAACGATTGGCCGTCTATGCGTCGCACGCGCTTCAATTCAACTTGACGGGACGGCCCACAAGTGGGTGGCCATTGGCTTTCGGCACAAAACACAGGGCCTGTGAGCCTGTCAGTCTCGGCAAGGAGAGACACGTGAAGAACGCCACCTTGAGAATCGACGGCATGCATTGTGCTGGATGCGCCACTATCGTTCAAGTGTTGCTCGAGCGCCAGGCTGGCGTCAAGGCGGTCGAAGTGTCCCATAAAGAGGCCCTTGCGCGCGTGCTGTTTGAGCCGCGAGCGATCTCGGAGCAGGCCCTCGTGAGCGCGGTGGAAAATGCGGGTTATCGGGTCACCGCGGCCGAAGTCTCGTGATCGCCCCAAACGCTGGCCGTGCTGCCGCGGTTGGTGTTGTCAAACGGCTTGAGTCAACCCGCGATGAGGTGTCATCATGAAGGCCGCCACTCCCATTGAATCCGCGCCTCGCTTCTGGAGCGAGGAACCATCCAGCCGGCCGGGGCGCCGGCGCATCCGCGCACGGATTGGGGGGCTGCACTGCTCGCTGTGCACCGGCACGATCGAGAAGGCGCTCGGCAAGCGGCCCGGCGTCGACAAGGTTGCGGTGAGCCTGACGCACGAGCAGGCACTGATCGAGTACGATCCGCGCGTAGCCCAGGCCGAGGACCTGCTGCAGACGCTCAAGGACATCGGCTATACGATCTCCGATCCGCGCAAGCTGCGCCCCTTCGAGGAAGAGGAGGCGGCGCTGGTGCGCGAGGGCCGGCGCTTTGTGGCCGCGGTCGGATGCAGCCTCACGGCGATCGCGCTGGTGGCCAACCCCGTGGGATTCTGGTCAACCTTACTTGCCATCGCCGTCTTCTTCAGCCTGGCCACGTTCCTGTTCGTCGTCCTCAGACCGCGGGGAATCGTCACGGCGCTGGGCGGAACCGCAGGCCTGTGCGGGCTCGGCGTCGTGCTCTACTACGCCAGGTCCCACGGGTGGCTTGTCGAGGCAGCGCCGTGGGTGACGGCCGCGCTGGCATTGGGGCTGGTGTTCGGCATCGGTAATCACATCCTCATCATGGCGGTGCAGGCACTGCGCCGCGGCATTCTCAATCAACACGTGCTGCTAGAGATCGGCGCCTTTGCTGGCATCGTCGGGGGGATCATCGGCCTGATCCTGCAACCCGCCGGCTATCCCACCGCCCCCTTCTTCGCGGTCGCGGTGATGGTGGCGACCTACCACATCTTCTCGGAGTGGCTCTCGCTGATCGTCAAGACCCGGAGCTCGCAGGCGGTGAAGAAACTCCTCGACCTGCAGCCGGATCTCGCGCGCGTGGTGCGCGACAACCGTGAAGCGGAAATCCCACTCGACGAGGTCCCGCTTGGCGACCGCTTGCACGTGCGTCCCGGCGAGCGCATCCCGGTCGACGGCAAGGTCATCGACGGCCACTCGGCAGTGCACGAGGCGCTGATGACCGGCGAGCCGTTGCCAGTCGAAAAGCGGCGCGGCGACGCGGTGATCGGCGGCGCGATGAACGGGACCGGGACCCTGCTCGTCGAAGTCACCGCGATCGGCGAGGAGAGTTTCCTGCAACAGGTGATCCGCCATGTCGAGGACGCGCGCGCCCTGAAACCGGGGTTGCTGCACCTGGTGGACCGCGTGCTGTGCGTCTATACGCCCACGGTACTGGCAGTGGCCGCGCTGGCGGTGGCCGGCTGGCTCGCCGGCTCGCTGCTCGTGACGGGACAGATCGACCTCGAGCGCGCGGTGTTTGCTGGCTTGAGCGTGTTGGTGATGGGCTATCCGTGCGCAGTCGGCATTTCCGCCCCGCTGTCGATCGTGCGGGGCGCGGGCGAGGCCGCGGAGCGTGGCATTCTGATGCGCACCGGCGAGGCGTTTCAAGGCTACCGTCTTGTGAGCTCGGTCGTGCTCGACAAAACCGGCACGCTTACCGAGGGCCAACCGCTGGTCCAGGAGATGGTGCCGCACGAAGCGGGCGAAGACGAGTTGCTCGCGATTGCGGCCGCCGCCGAATCGAGTTCCGAGCATCCGCTGGCCCAGGCGATCCTGGAGGTGGCGCTGCGGCGTGGGATTGCGCCGCCGCAGATCGACGCATTCGAGGCGCTTCCAGGCCAGGGCGTGATCGCGCATATCGAACGCGAGCAGGTTCTGGTAGGGAATCCAACCTTCTTGCAGGCGCGGGGAATCGCCCTAGACGCGCTGGCCGGGCGGACTCGGGAGCTGGAAGAAAAAGGCCGCACGGTGATCGCCGTCGCGAGGAACGGCAGGGCTCTCGGCATCCTCGCCCTCGGCGACCGGTTGCGTCCTGACGCAGCCAAAGCGGTGGCGGCGCTGCGCGCGGCAGGGATCCGGCCGGTGCTGTTGACCGGCGACAATGAGCGCGCGGCCCGGCGGATTGGCGCGGGTCACCGCGATCCGCTACTGCGGCGACACCTACCGCCTCACCACCGCTGACCGGAAGACTCACACCCTCTGGGAATTCAACCTGCGATTCAAGACGGATGGCAGCGCTAATGGCCCGCCGGCCGGCAAGCCTGTGCTCATCGGCGCCGGCATGCAGGGAGACCGCGCCGTAGTAGGCTTCACCCGCCCTGAGGAAATCTCGACTTTCATTCGAAGGCAGTGTCCGTGAGCAAAATGGCCGACTACCCCGAGGCACCTGGAACCCCACGGTGACGCCGCTGCGAAACCTTGGTCGGCGCTGCTGGCGCACGACTCGAATTGCGGGCTTGGCGTCTGCCCGCCTCGAAGTTCCCCTTTCTCGTCATCCGGCGCAACAGGATAGCTGGCTCACGTCTTTACTGAACGTCTGTGCCGCGAGCTTCAGCCCCTCGACCATCGTCAGGTATGGGAACAACTGGTCCGCCAGTTCCTGCACGGTCATGCGCGCCCGGATCGCCAGCGCCGCCGTCTGGATCAGCTCACCAGCTTCCGGCGCCACCGCCTGCACGCCAATCAGCCGGTCGGTACCGGCCTCGGCGACCAGCTTGATGAAGCCGCGCGTGTCGAAGTTGGCCAACGCGCGCGGCACGTTGTCCAGCGTCAACATCCGGCTGTCGGTCTCGATGCCCTCGTGGTGCGCTTCCGCCTCGCTGTAGCCCACGGTGGCGACCTGCGGGTCGGTGAACACGACCGCCGGCACAGCGCTCAAATCGAGCGCGGCATCGCCTCCGGTCATATTGATCGCCGCGCGGGTGCCGGCCGCCGCCGCCACGTAGACGAATTGCGGCTGGTTGGTGCAGTCGCCGGCGGCGTAGATGTGGGGTGCGGTGGTGCGCATGCCATGGTCGATGACGATGGCGCCCTGCGCGTTGACCCTCACACCTGCCGCCTCCAGTGCCAGCTCGCGCGTGTTGGGCGCGCGGCCGGTGGCGACCAGCAACTGGTCAGCACGGATTTCGCCGTGCCCGGTGGTGAGCACGAATTCGCCGTCCGCGTAGCCCACTTGGCTGGCCTGCGTGTGTTCCAGCACCGTCATGTCCTCGGCGCGGAAGGCGGCCGTGACGGTCCCGCCGATGGACGGGTCCTCGCGGAAGAACAGCGTGCTGCGCGCCAGGATCGTGACTTGGCTGCCGAGCCGGGCGAAGGCCTGCGCCAGCTCCACGGCCACTACCGACGAGCCGATCACGGCCAGCCGCTTCGGCAGGATGTTGCTGGCCAGCGCCTCGTTCGAGGTCCAGTAGGGGGTGTCCTTCAGACCGGGGATCAGCGGCACGGCCGCGCTGGCGCCAGTGGCGATCAGGCAGCGGTCAAACGCCACCGCGCGCTCGCCGCCCTCGGTCTGGCGCACGCTCAGGGTGTGCCCGTTCTGGAAGCGCGCCTCGCCGCGCAGCACCGTGATGGCCGGGGTACTTGCCAGGATGCCCTCATACTTGGCGCGGCGCAGCTCATCGACACGCCCCTGCTGCTGGGCCAGCAGGCGCGCGCGCAGGATCGCCGGCGGCGTAGCCTGGATGCCCCCGTCGAACGGGCTTTCGCGGCGCAGGTGGGCGATGTGGGCCGCGCGGATCATGATCTTGGACGGCACGCAGCCGACATTGACGCAGGTGCCACCGATGGTGCCGCGCTCGATCAAGGTCACCTGCGCGCCTTGCTCGACGGCCTTGAGCGCCGCCGCCATCGCGGCGCCGCCGCTGCCGATAATGGCGATATGCAGGCCGCCGGCTTCGCTCCTGGACTTGTCACCGCCGCCCAGCCAGCCCAACGCCTTGTCGAGCAGGCTGCCTTTTTCCGCTGGCGAGGCCTCGGCGAGCATCGCCCGGTAGCCCAGTCCGGCCACGGCGACAGTCAGCGCCTGCGGCGAGGTGCCAGGCTCGGTGGCAAGTTGCGCCATCGCCCTCGGGTAGGACACCACCGCCGACCGCACGCCCGGCACTCTCTCCAAGGCTTCTTTGACGTGCGCGGCGCACGAGTCGCAGGTCATGCCAGTGATCTTCAAGTGGGTCATGCCACAGTTCCTTCTGTCATATAGGCGACGGCCAGGCGATCAGCCGCGCTTGGCCGGTAGTTCACAGGCGTCCGGTGCCCCGCAGCGCTTCGCCGGCGAGAGCAGCGCTTCGCTGCGCCAGCCAAAGCTCAAATACACCGCGGCCAGCACCAGGAGCGGGCCGATCAGTCCGAGCGCGGTCCGTTGCCACTGCCGATGGTTGAGCCATCCGATCCCATTGGCGAGTAGCGCGATGCCAGCGAACGCCGGCAACAGGAGGCGAATGAACAGCCCCTCGTACTGGCTCAGGAAGCCCAGGCCGATGGCCGCGCCCAAGCCGGCGATGGCGGGAAAGCAACTCGCGCAGCCCATCGCCGAGACGATGCTGCCAAGCGCCCCTGCCTTGTTGGCCACGCGCGTGATCCGTCCCATGATCTCGCTCCCGCGTTCGCTCCGGGGCTTAGCGCTTGACGCTGGATGGATAGCCCGCGTCCTCGGTCGCCTTGGTCAGTTTCTGCACGCTGGTCTTGGCATCATCGAAGGTGACGACGGCCGCGCGCTGCTCGAAACTGACGCTGGCCTTACTTACGCCGTCGACCTTGGAGAGCGCTTTCTTGACCGTGATCGGGCAGGTCTCGCAAGTCATGCCCGGCACAGACAGCGTGACGGTTTGCATCGCGGCCCACGCGGGAGCGACGGCGGCGGCGAGAGCGAGGGCGGCAAACAGCTTTCTCATGGCGAACTCCTGATCAGTAGAACCATGGCATGACGTAGGGAAATCCGAGCGCGACCAGAACCAACAGCGCGACGACCCAGAACATGAGCTTGTAGGTGGCGCGTACCTTCGGGATGGCGCAGGCCTCCCCCGGGTTGCAGACTTGCGGCGGACGGAAAATGCGCCGCCAGCCGAAGAACAGTGCCACCAGCGCCGTGCCGATAAAAAGAGGCCGATATGGCTCCAGCGCGGTCAGGTTACCGATCCAGGCCCCGCTGAAACCGAGCGCGACCAGGACCAACGGCCCCAGGCAGCAGGTGGAGGCGAGGATGGCGGCCAGCCCGCCGGCAAAGAGTGCACGGCGCCCGGGTTGCGGTTGTGGCATGCGCTTGGTCTTTCGAATCGGGAAGTGATAACGTAAGCTTACTTCCGTAGTTTTGTACGGAGTCAAGCGGGATGGAACGCAATTTGGAGAATTTGACCATCGGCGCCTTCGCCAAGGCGGCCGAGATCAATGTGGAAACCATTCGGTTCTACCAGCGCAAGGGGCTGCTGCCGGAGCCGGACAAGCCTTATGGCAGCATCCGCCGCTATGGCGAAGCGGATGTGACGCGCGTGAGGTTCGTGAAAGCGGCCAAACGGCTGGGATTCAGTCTGGAAGAAATTGGCGAACTGCTTCGCCTGGAGGACGGCACCCATTGCGAGGAAGCCAGCAGCCTGGCCGAGCGCAAGCTCAACGACGTGCGCGCAAAGCTGGCCGACCTGAGACGCATGGAGGCCGTGCTGTCCGAGCTGGTGTGCGCCTGCCATGCCCGCCAGGGCAACGTATCCTGCCCGCTGATCGCATCGCTGCAAGCGGGAAAAGTGCGCCAAAGGGCGTAGTGGACGCGGCTACGCTGCCCTGGCTCGTTCCGGCTTCTGTTCTGCCGCGTCGTCGCAGCCAGCCTCACATGCGCCGTCTCGACGGGCAAGCGACCTCGCCGAGTCAGCTATCGTCGCCGGGACGAAGCGGCTCCAGCGGGCGCAGCGCTTGCACGGCGCGCTTGAGCAGCAAGATCCAGTCGTCCAGCTCCTCTATGATGGCCTCGGCCTGGTCCACGAGGGTCGGGCCAGTGGTTGGATACGACAACGCGGCGCCGTTGATCAGCGTATGTGCCATGCCGTGCAAGCGCAGCAGATCGTCGCGCAGCCCGGCTGGCTCACAGCAACGCGCGCGGATCGCATCGAGGTGGTCCACCACGCGCAGGATGGTGGTTGTGTCGAACGTGTCCCGAAGCGCTTGCAACGCCTCGGCGTCGACCCTGCCGTAAGGGGTATCGGTGTCAGGCATGGCGAGGCTTGCGGACGGAATGGGCGGGAGCGGCGAAGAGGCTGTCGCGAATCCAGGCTTCCGGCACCCGCTCCAGGTTGAGTTTATAGTCGCCGAAGCGCTTGATGTTGCTGGTGAGATAGGGACTCAGGAAGCCAATGTCGGCCACGTCGACCTTGATCCCTTCCTTCACCATCGCGCGCAGGGCCTGCATCATGTCCGCCGTGTTCTGCAGAATCACGGCCGAGGCGATCAGGTCGTTGTAGCGTAGGCGCTTCTGCTGTTCGTCGGGATCGTTTTCGGCCAGCACGTCACCGCCGAATGAGAACCATTTGGCAAAGCCATTGTAGGACTCGATCTTGTTGGTGGTGGCGGTGATCTCTTGGCGTAGTTCGCGGCTGCCGATCCATTCGAGCAGGAACGCCGTGCGCACGACCTTGCCGAGTTCCTGCGCCGCCAGGAACAGGCGATTGCGGCGGCTTTCCGAGCCGAACCGGCGCAGCAGGAGCGGCGAGGAGATTGTTCCGGCCTGGATCGATAGCGCTACCTGCATCAGGTCCTGCCAGTGGAAGGCGATCAGGTCCCAGTCCACGATGTCCGAGAACAGCCGGTCGATGTGCTTGTATTTGGTGCTGGCATCGGCACGGTAAAGCTTCAGATCCTGCCAGTTGCGGATGCGCGGCATCAGGTTGATGCCCAGCAGATGCGTGAAGGCGAACACTGCCGCCGACTGGCCCTGGGTGTCGGCGTGCACGGTATCGGCCTCCACGCTCAAGCCGGCTTTGAGCAGACCCTCGATCACGTAGATGGCTTCCCACACGCCGGGCGGAATGAAATGCCGGAACACCGCGATGTAGTTGTCGGCCACGTGCCGGTAGGCCACCGCGCCCATCTTGCGGTAGCGGAAGTGGTAGCCGGCCAGCAGGTTGTTGTCGTAGAAGTCGTACTGGGTGCCGTCAGCCGCGACGGTCTTGCCATCCCCCCAGTGCTTGGGCAGGTCAAGCCGCAGATACAGCTCGATCAATTCCCGCTGCGCGGTTTCGAGACGCTCCAGGCTCAGATGCCGGCGGTTGACGAACGACATCATGTGCGGCGTGACCCGATCCGCCATATGGCGGGCGGCCTGGGTGGGCCCCAGGTTGCAGCCCATGGCGAAGATGGTCAGCAGGTAGCGCTCGGCCGCATTGCGGATCTTGGGGTCGCTGCCGGAGAGCGGGCCGAAGTGCCGCGTGAAGTGGGTCCAGTGCTCGATGTTGGCCAGCACGTCCAGCAGATTGCGCGTCGGCATGCGCCGGATCAGCGCCTGTTGCAGGGCGATCGCGCTGGCCGGGATCTCCCTGGCGATCGTCCGCTTGAGCACGGGTTCGCCGTCCTGGCCGATGGTGACGTGCTGGCGCTTGTCGGGAAAACTGGCATCCAGCGTACGAGCCGTGTCGGTCAGCCACTGGCGTAGATGCACCACGAAGTCCTGCGCGTTGGCCGGCATGTCCAGCTTGGCGCAGTATTCGGGCAGGCGCCGTTCGCATTCGCGCCAGGGCAGCAGGTGCGCACGGTAATCGGCAAAGGCATCCGACCCCACCACGCACAAGTCGCCGGAACGCAGCTCGTTGACCATATGCGAGAGCACGCAAAGTTCCAGGTAGCGCCGGTTGGTGGGGGCGCCCTGGTCGTGGGGGCGGCGCACCAGCTTGCGCCAACGTTCCGAGGCGAAGCTCACATCGACGCCGGCGGCGATCCATTCGCGATGCAGAGATTCATTGTCCAGCACCACCGCAAGTGCCGCCAGCAGCGTGCGCGACTGGCTGGTCGACTCCCATTCCAGCACCTGCGCCAGGCGCAGCATCACGGAGCGGTGCGCGCGGAAATGCCGCCACAGCAGCGGCAGGTAATTGTTACCGCTGAAGGCGCGTACCTCGGCGCAACTCTCGCGCAGCGGCTCCAAATCGCCGGACGGCGCGAGGAAGCGGCGCACCTGCCGGCCGATCAGCGCGTCGTCCTGGCCATCGGCGACGATATCGACCACGCCGTCGAGCAAGGTGACCAGCTTCTCCATCTGCGCGCGCTGACGGGACTGGATGCGCTCCATCTCATCGCGCGCCCGCTTGTGGATGGCGCCCATGCGACGGATGAACATCTCCGCGAGATCGTCGCGGGTGCGCACGCGCATATGGTTGAGCAAGGCGACGATCAGCGTGTAGCGCTTCTCAGGCTGGATCTCCCGTAGATTGGCCGCGTCCAGGCTCATGGCCTGGCTGGCCAGCGAGCGCAGCTTCGAGGCTGGCACGCCTGCGATTGCGCGAGAGAAATCGCCAAGACCGTCGAGTAAGGTCAGGTGTTCTATGAGTAGGCTGAGATGCTTGCGTGATGGACGGCGCGCGTGGCGCTTGATGTTGTTGTAGGCCGTCAGGCGGTTGGTGAATTCCCGGGTCAGAAGCCGGTCCAGCCGCTGCCGTTCTTCATCCGACAAGCGCCTTGCGACGCGTCGAAACAGCGCGGTCTGCGTGCGGGTGTGAATCTGCTCGGCAATGTTGTCTAGGGTGGAGAACGCTGGCAGCTCGACTTGGTGCAGGATCAGCGCATCGATGGTGGCGTTGATGATGTCCACCTGCTGGTCCATCGTTTCCGCGGCTTCGCGCGCGGCGCGGATCGTGACCTCGTTGGCATCGGTGCCAATATAGGGCTGGACGCCGAGAAATTCGCGCACCGCCGTGTAATGCCGGTACAGCGTGGGGGACAGCTTGCGGTCATAGCCAAACGCGGCATCTGGCGCCAGACCAGCGCTGGCGCGCACGTGGTCGATCACGACGACGGGAATGCTGTCCAGGTTGGGGAAGTAATGCAGTTGCTGGAAGACCTTCAGCAGCACCAGCAAGCCAAGTCGCGGACCTTGACCACGGGTTGAGCGGGTGGCCCACTCCAGTTCCTCGGCATCCGGCGTGTAGCACGCCTGTAGCTCCTTGGTGGAGAAAACCTTCGGGAAACGCGGGTAGGCGGTACGCTCGACGGTGGCCATACAGGATCTCGGCAATCTCTGAAGGGCCAGCCAGTCTAGCCGAGGATGGTGGCAAAATTCTAGACCAGCGTTATAACTGACGGGAATGTTTTTGCTTGTCTATATAACCCCATGGCTTATGATAGCCGATTGACCGCATCTTGGCATGACCCCGTCCAAGTGGCCTGGCCCAGCCGAGCCAGCAGGGTGTTTCTGGCGGGCGGACAGCACTACCGGCGTGTGATGCGTGCCGCGATTGGCGTGGTTGGCAAGCCGGAGCTTCCCGTCGATGAAGTTCACGGAGGGATCGGTTATCAGCGTTCGCAGCTTGCCGATTTTCTCGAAGGCCAGGCGCCCACCCTCGCAGACCAGATTGGTTGCCACCCGAACGGGCAGCCGCTGTACCGGCGGTTTGGGACCTTTGCAGTCGGCGATCACATTCTCTTCAACGAGCCCGGCCCGGGCAGGCACGCGCTGAAACGCGCCGTCCTGAACGAGTTGTTCGTCGGACCGGCCGGCCCGACCGCATGTGCCGATGTCGACGACATAGTTGCTGGCCGTCCGCGCGTCGTCTCCAGGTGGATATCGCTTGCTGGTGTCCGAAGCCGTGCGGCGGGTGCTGTGGGCCTACCCCCCGCGTTTGCTAGCAATAACCGCATCGAAGATGCGGTAGGGGTTGTCGGGGGACGCAATATTCAGTATATAAATTCTTATGGATACCCTCTGGCACCTTGACCCCGCACGCGCCTACGCTGACTGGCAAGCACGCGAAGCCGCCGGCGCTGACCGGCGACCGTTCGCGCAGCAGTCCATCGTCCAGCATCGGGCAATGTTCGACAGATTTAACCGATACTTGGTCGGCCGCGGGATGACGGTGGCCAACTTCGGCGCTGACGCGCTCGATGGGTTTTGGCTTGATGCCGACGCCACCGCATACTCGCCGGCGACACGCATGCGCTATCTCAAGCTCATCGATCGCCTGTGCCGGCATCTGGTCGACATCGGCATCCGCGATGCCAACCCTGCCAGCGATCTCGTTCGTGGTCAGCATTGGCCTACGGAAGATCCCGATGCCCTCTTCCTTCCCGAAGACGTCGACCAGCGCCTACAGGAATTCGTACAGCCGCACAGCGCTGACTCGCCGGAAACTCTCCAGAGACGTGCGATCGTTGCGCTCTTCCTGGGCGCCGGCGTCACGGCCAGCGAGGGGCGTACTGCTCGATTTGAGGACCTACACCCGAACGCCGCCCCGCCCTACCTGCACGTACCGGCACGTCCGCCGAAAATCTCCCGCACCATCCATCTTGAGCCCTTCGCCATAGCCCCTTTGAGCGCATGGCACGCGGTACGGCATGACTGGCCGGTCGCTGGCGATCTCCTATTCACCCTGAAGCGGACCGGCACGCCCATCACGGACATGAGCCTCGGAAAGATCGTACGAGAGGCCTCCGCCTCCATCGGACAAGATTCCGAGGACATGAGCCCGAGAATCCTCCGCAACACGTACTGCCGGCGCCTGCTGATCCGTGGCGTTGCCCCCGATGCCGTCACGGAGCGGCTGGGCTTGGCCAGCAACAGGACGGTTGAGCGCATTGCCGCCACTCTCGACGGGGCATAAGGCCGAGATTGCCCCCTTGGGAGGACAGACTGCGGCCAGTCGTTTAACCGTATCCCGGATTAGCAGCATCCGATCGGTTGCTCTGTGCCGCACTAACATTTCCCTCCTGGCGTCAACTCGCTTCGCGCTCCACAGTCGGATCACCGTCTCCTATAGTGGGTAGCGGGTTCGCAGCACGCCCCAACATCTGCCATTGCTTCGCACCCCAATAGCCCAAGCAGACCATGAAATTTGCAACCGTCAAAGGTGAGCGCCACGAAGCGGCGCGCGGCCTTCTAGGCAACTGCGAAGCCTGTGGAAGCCTGATGATCGCCAAGTGCGGAACCTTAAAGGCATGGCACTGGGCCCATCAAGCGAAACGCGTCTGCGACCCATGGTGGGAGAACGAAACGGAATGGCATCGCGCGTGGAAGAACGAGTTCCCAAGCAACTGGCAGGAGGTTGTCCACAGAGCAGAAGATGGCGAGCGGCACATTGCGGATGTGAAAACCGATGATGGATGGGTAATTGAATTCCAGCATTCGTACCTGAAGCCCGAGGAACGTCAGGCTCGCAACGCCTTCTATCAAAAGCTCGTTTGGGTTGTCGATGGGACAAGACGAAAGAAGGACGGCGAACACTTTCTTAAAGCAATAAGAGCAGGCAAGCCTCTGGACGCAGACTTGCTGATTACTAGAATTCCGTTCCCTGAGCAAAGTGCTCTGTTGCGGGAGTGGGGTGACACGAAAGCGCCGGTACTATTTGATCTTGGTGGAAGTCCTTGGCTCTGGTGGCTCTTTCCGAAAAGTCCAAATGGACGCGTATATGTCGCACCTTTCTCGCGTGCAAGGTTCCTGGACGCACATCGGCCTGGTGGTACCGACGTAACAACCCGGTTTCTCGCTCTGGTCGAAAATTTTGAAAAATGCATCACAAACATTGAAAGCCCTGTTCGCACACAAACACGAAGTCAGGCCATACCCCAGGCGCTGCCGAGATCGATGAATCCCTTGTTACGCAGGCGTTCTCGGAAACGCCTATGAAAGGAGGCGCAACGCGGCGTGGAAGGTGGTGGACCGGCGGATAATCCGCGCCCAGTAATGTCACATGGGATGATAGGCTTCGCGCAGTCGGAACCATGACAGGGACGCAAGATCCCCTTCCAGATAACGTGAAACAAGCCAACTCCCCACCGTCGCGCCGCGCGACGATGGCCCTTGCCCGCCTACAGGCCGCCGCCACGCTACAAGGCCTCGCCTGCCACGCGACGGTATGGCAAGGCGTTAGCGCCAAGATTCTCCTTGAATGCGCCAATGGGCATCGCTTCGAGCGCCGCGCCTACGGCGTCCTGTACAAGGCGCCCGGTTGCCCTGAATGCAGCCGCGCGAGCATTGCAGCGAAGTTCGACAAGCTCGTGGCGGATCGCGGCGGACAGTGCCTGACCGACGGTGGATTTCTTGGTGGCGCGGCGCTCCATAGAATTCGCTGCAAGCATGGGCATGAATGGAATCCAGAAGGGCGGAGCGTGTTGGCGGGCTACTGGTGTCCCCGTTGCGCCGGCAAGCCAACCGAGCCTCGGCCGCACCGGCAAGCCTCAAAATACGGCTTGGCCGACCTGCACGCCAAAGCGGCCGAGCATGGGGGCAAGTGCCTCGCGGCCGCCTGGAAGACTGGCCGCGACCATTACCCATTTGAATGCGCGGCTGGCCACCGTTGGGAAGCGATGGGCTACAAGGTTCTAAAACAAGGCAACTGGTGCCGGACGTGCACCGATACCAGATTAGGAGCACAACGGACCGATGCAGACGGCCTGGCGCGCATACAGGGCACGGCCAACGAGCGCGGAGGCCGGTGTTTAAGTACCGCTTACCATGGAACCAGCGTTTTCTACCGTTTCCGATGCGCGGCTGGCCACGAATGGGAAGCGCTCGGTAACAACGTCCTCCAGGGCGGCTGGTGCAGGATCTGCCGCAACGAGGGGCAAAAGCTGGGCATCGAGGCCATGCACGCCTTGGCGCGGGAGCGCGGCGGCATTTGCTTGTCAGACACTTACCGCCACGGAAAAGCCAAACTCAAGTGGGAATGTCATCGTGGCCACGTCTGGGACGCGACGCCCTCTGGAGTGAAGGCCGGTCACTGGTGCCCATCCTGCGCGATCCTCAATACCATCGTCGCGAAGAATCAGCACAAACGTAAGCGCTATGAGGCTGTGGGAAAGGCGCCCGACTAGCGATTTCCCCGTTGCAAAGTGCCTGTCATCTTCGCTAAGCTCTGCCGATCCGGCACGGTGCCGGCATTCTCGAAACAGGAGCTCCATGGCAACGAAGAAGACGGCCGCCCCGAAGACTGCGGCAAAGAAACCGGCAGCGCCGGCGAAGAAGGCTGCACCCGCAGCGAAGAAAGCAGCTGCTGCACCCGTGGCAAAGCCGCTGAAGGACACGTTCAACAAGTCCAGCCTCCTTGCGCACCTGGTTACGCAGACCGAATTGGACAAGAAGACGGTGCAGACCGTGCTTGCCCACCTCGAGAACACGATCACCAGCGCCATCCACAAGAAGGGCGCGGGCGAATTCACATTCCCCGGCCTGTTCAAGGTGTCGGCCATTCAAGTGCCGGCGACCAAGAAGCGTTTCGGCAAAAATCCGTTCACCGGCCAGGACCAATGGTTCGCGGCCAAGCCGGCTTCCGTTAAGGTGAAGGTTCGTCCGCTGAAGAAGTTGAAGGACGCGGCGCTGTAATTCGACGCATCCTCAAAAACGACAAAGGCCCGACTCGCATCAGTCGGGCCTTTCGTTTACTCTGACCGCCGACTCAACGGCGAGTGCTCGGCTCCTGCGCGGGAGCCAACCCAACACGGCTCATTCCATCCTGTGCCGGGTCGACGGTGTACGCGTGGCCAGCAAAAATCTCAGCTGGCCAGGGGCGCGGGAACACTCCTACTGGATTGCGAGTCTGAGCCAGGAAGCGCCCCTCCATGATTGGCACAGCCGAAGCAAGTTCCGACAAAAATTCGTCTTGAGACTGTAACCAGTTGACGATCCAAGGGTGCTCTTGGACAAACTCAGGGGCCTTATCCCGCAGCAGCTCAAGTAGCTCTCGATTCTCGTCGATTCGCTTGTGCACTCCTCCGCCAGACCAGCCCAGGATTCTGCGTACTTCCGCGACAACTCTTCTGTTCCAGAAAAACATTGTTCCTTCTCCGTGTGTCAAGAGTGGTGGAGCTAAACACCTGTGAGCCTCGTTACGGCACGCGTTGATTGATTACGTGCAGTGCATTGCCAACGCTTTCGCACTCTGTTTTCATCCTTTCGGAGAGCTGCGTGCCAGCACTCGCTAGGCGTGCACACTGCGTCTGAGCTACCCGCGCGGCGTCGAGATGCTCCGCATACCATTTCGCCGTATGCGGCTCTTGAGGCCAGAACAGAACAACCACTGCAACCACGCCCAATCCGACGAGCATCGGAAAGAAGCCATAGTCAGGCGGCAGGTAGAACACCTTCTTGATCTTGGGCGTTGCCATAGGCGTTTCCTCTGTCGCGGCTTCAGCCATTTCGCGTCGGAAAGCAGACATCTGGCTCAGGGAATTTCGCCTGTCTCTGGCCGCCATCGCCATGCTCCATCGCCGGTGCGCGAGCCGATTTGGATGTCATCCATACTCTCGGCAATCCCTTAGGAATGCGAGCAAGGACTCGTTCCGCGCTCATAAGGCACAGGGCAGCGGCACCATACGCCAGGACGGACGGCCAGTCTTGAGTCTCCCTCAAAAAGGGGGCAAACAAGACTCCGAGTAGGGCTATAGAGAACTTCCACCCCGTCCACATTGCACCGGCCAAGAGCAACATCTTGGCAAAAGCGAGTCCCGCATTGACCCACACCCGTTGGCGAGACACTCGCCATTGTGTGTAGTGCCATGTCCCATCTACACGGACCCGGTTGCCGACCACGCGTAAGTCGCTACCGATCGAAACCGCGACGTGTCTCGAAAGGCAAACGCTCCATGGACCGCATGTGGCGATCTTAGGCATTCCGATCCAGTCGGGGCACACCGCGACGGACTCTGCTTTTCCTACTCGAACTGGCTCGAGATGCGAGAGATTCTTAGCGAGTGTCCGTTTCGCTCTTTGACGATCTTTTGCCCGACGGCGTGCCGGGGAGAACAGTTGTGAATCGGCGCAAAAGAATGCGTCACCTCGTGCGAGGCGAAGAAGGAATCTAACCACGAGTGCTTTGTTCCTCAAATCGTCAACGGATGACGGGGGCCAGGTTCCCAATCCCGCGTCACGGCTTCAGGTAGATCTTCGAGTTCGCGTTCCGACGAACCGCATCGCTTGTCTTGCCGCGTACGGCGCGTATCGAACTGATATCCGTCGTCGCAGTGAAGATCGCGGTAGGGATGCGCCTCAATGCGTCGCCCACAGCCGCTTGATTGACCGAGAGGGTTCCAGCTGGATGGCCCACGCGAAGTATTGCGGAAGTCTCGTGCTCAGTGAGGCGAAAACTTTCGTAGCGGGCGTGTTGCACAGAATTATTTGCAGTCGGGACGATAGTTGTGCTGTCGCTCATCATCTAGATCCAAGTGAGGATTCCCATATTCTTTCCGATCTCCGCCACCCGATGGCGCGCGCGGGTCCGTTCCCAGCGCATACCCCTCGCCACGCGTCGGCGGAGTCGGGAATTGTCTCCGAGACGAAGCCGATCAGCGCCAGTAGCTCGTGCGTGATTTCACCCATCGTCTCATGCAGCGGATCGTCCTTGCGCCCCGGCTGACCCCGCCATGTCGTGACCAGATGTAGCGGTAACTGGAATGGATGCAGCAACGAAGTCAGCACTCCAGCCGGGCGGTCGCAACCGCTGAAGTCTGTTCCGCCGTTAGCTCGATCGGCCCGTTCCCCCCTTAACTGCGGGTCGCAGGTCGTCTCTGGCTGGCAAAGTCGGTCCACAAAAGGCGCACAGCCTTGCAAATAAGACGCAGGCCGTAGATGGCACTACCGGGAAGTACGATAAGTTGGAAAGCGACTAGGCCGGCGAGGACATTTTCTGTTCTTGAAGCACCCAGAGGTCCAATATATTCGACGTACCCCTGTACGAGCCCACCCACCACCGGGATGTGCGCATATGCGGCCACAACAAAGGCAAGAACCGCGCCTCCGGTTTGCGCAGCACCCAGAGCGGCAGCCGCGAACATCAATGCATCGAGCATAGCTTTCGGTCCTTCCAAGTAAGGTTCGCGTATTATTTCCCATTCTCGCCTCTAGATTTCCGTAAAAAGAGGTATGTTTTATCCGAGCTTTCAAGATTTATGCTTCGGAATCCCACAATCCGAAATAAGAAAGCCCCGGTCGTCTCGCGACGCCGGGGCTTTGTAAAGGGCTAGCAGAGAGTGAGCTGGGCCTGGTGGATCCCGTGGACGCCCCAAGCTTCTCGCGCCTGGGGCGATAGATCTTCCACTGGCACAGATCTGGCGAGTACGTCCCGAACATCATAGCTATCAGTAAGACCGAGCCGGTCCTTGAAAGCCGTTCGTCTCGCTATCTCATCGTGCTCTGCCATTTGCGAATGCGACAGCGTCAAACAACCGTAGTGCACATACCAACGGTATCCCGCAGTAATCGATCCGGGCCCATTACCAGCGTCGTGCATCGACAGCAGACGATCGACCTCGAAGTCCGCGATGAAAGCTGCGGATTCCGGGTCAACATCAAACCGCTGCGCTGTCGGAAGGTCCAGAATGGCGCGGCCGTCATCCGTCGTGACGATTTCCGAAGCACAAGAGCTTCCTTCTGTTAGCGCTTCCCGCATGGGGTCACGCAGGCCAGTCCCCCCCGAATCAGGCGCTGAATCGTCCCAGTCGTCACCGACGTGCAGAAAACGCGCCGCAGGAATCGGTGTCTGCGCGACCTCCGGCACATCTGGGATGTCGTACCGAACGCCGCGAGTCCGTATATTCCGCAGGTCGGCCCACGCCGCGAACGGCCTTGCCACACCATTCAGGGACTGCATGGCGTCAACTGCGATCATCAGGTCGAGTGGCAGCAACCGGAACTTTGGCGCTTCGCCGGCGGCGGTTGCGCGCTGCTCTTCGTCGAAATCCAACTGCAGCATGAATCGCCGCAGCTGCCCAAGCATCGCAGGATGGTAGGTGTCTGGCTGGATCTTAATGTAGCCGGACATGATGGTACGTCCGATCCAGTGCCGCCGCATCCAGTCGTGCCGCGTCGTCCGAATGTACCCAAACAATAAAGACTGAGAAACCCACACAAGAAAAATGGAGAAGGGAAAAAGTTCATTCCATACAACGGGTTATCGCCGGGTCGAATCCATGCACACACTAATGGTACTGGAATGCGATACTCAGCTAGCCGACAACAAAGTCTGAGGAAAATATCCGAGATGACCACCAGCCTTTTGTGCCAGACCTCCGGCGCTCTACTCGCCGCAAGTGAGCCGGGGACTAACATAAATAGGCGCTACCCAGTGGTCTGCCGCCGCGCGTGGCGCGGTGATCTCGACTCTTCACCACGTGCCAACGCAACGCCCTCATCGCCTGCACCGACTCGACTGACGGGCCATGCGACCACGGCTCCCATATGGACGTCACCGCGCACGTTCTATGAGTCAGCCCCGTCACTACGGGGCTAAACCTAAGCTTGGCTGCCGCTGCCGCGACCGCTGCGGACCATACCCTCCTACTTTGTTGCGAAGATGCGCCTGCGTATGACTCTCGCAGCATGGAGCGCGCCGTAATTCCTGACGACGCCATGGGCGTGTAGCTTGTTATCCTTATGCAGTTGCACGCCGTTACGCACCGATATATTGACCCAGACGCAGGGGAAACGAACCAGTAGCTTAATGACGTCCGTTAATCGTGCAGGTACCAACGACATCCTCAAAGGGCCGATCATGCCATCTGACGGAAAGCGCCTGGAAAGTCTTGTTAAGACGATCGAGGAATACTTCATGGGCGAGGGTTTTACAATCGAGCAAAGCAAGAAAATCTTCGACAGCGACGGGAGCCCTGTCGCCGAGTTCGACATTTTCGTCTCGGGCCGCTTCGGCAGTACCGAAATGACATGGCTGCTAGAGTGTCGAGACCGCCCCAGCCATGGGCCTGCACCCTCTGCGTGGATAGAACAGCTAATTGGTCGTCGAACCCGCTTCAACTTCGGCAAGGTGACGGCGGTCTCAACAACGGGTTTCGCCCCTGCGGCCGTGGCACTCGCTGAAGGTCATGGAATCGAACTGCGCGTCCTGGCACGCAAGCAAGTCGATGATGTCGAATCATGGCTGTCGATGAAGGCCATTACTCAGATTACAAGATCCTACGATCTGAAGTCCGCGATATTGCATCCTGCGCCTGGCCAAACCGCGGAAACATTGGCCGCACTCGGGGAATCGATGAACCAAGCAAATGGCGCGACTGCCTTCCTGCGCTCGGTTCGACATGGCGTAAGTACGACCCCGGCAAATGCATTCGTGCACGTCGCATCCTCTATCGAATCGTTGCATGAAGGACTTGCGCCTGGCGCCGGGCCAAGAAGAACGCAATTGAATGCCGAATATCCCGAAGACGATCGCTACGTCATCGACACCAACCTCGGCCCTATTCAGATAGCCAGGATCGAATTCATAGGAACCGTCCGCATCGAAGCTACATCATTGCCCGTTCATGAGGTCTCCACCTACTCGCGTCTCGGGGCCGAGCTTCCTATATCGGAGATCGTGTCTTTTTCCCCGATGGAGGCGGAAGGTAGACAGATCTCGCTCGAACTACATCGCGTACAGGAAACCGGCGAAACCCTTGTGCTGGCACGCGTCGTAAAGTAGAAGCTATCCGCTGGCCCGCGGCATTGCCGCTGACGAACTGGGCAGATGTTGGTTCACTGCTTCTGGGTTTCCCCGGCACCACCCACGCAGCCACCAGTTTGGTTGCGAAGTAAATGACCTACAGGAAGACAATGCCAAAAATAGACCAAAATTCCCGTGGGACTTGTTTCGACTGGGAATGCTGTGAAGCTATCCTCAACAACGGTACCTATGGGGTTGTAGACCATGGTCCCTTGCATGGACCTGTGGCTCATTTCTCGTTTCGTAGAGATGATGAATTACGACTCGTCTTCGAAACTGTCTCTGCCGGAAACAGTGCGTCTGTACACGAGGAAAGAGCCGCAGGCACCGTCTATGAAGCGGAGGACGAGGTCCGAATTGAAGGGTACAGTGGAGCAGTGGCCATCGCTAGCGGCGTCATACCACTGCAGCACAGCCGAAAATGGGACAGAGATCGCAACGGAGAGACAAGGGAAGAATCCCAATGCCATCAACTCCGCTGGGAAAGTTTGAACAAGAAGCCGGCGAAGTATTTGATCGAATGGTACGAGAACATGCCGAAGAACGCAGGATGGCCGGATCTCGATACCTTTAACGAAGTCACCAGCACAACACGCGTGCTGCAAGGCAAGCGCGGAGACATCATTCAAACCGCTGCAGACGAGACCGGCAGTAGCGCACGCTCATGCGTTCACCTGCGCATTCACGGCCTCGACATAGTCATAGGTACGTCAAGAGCGCAGCCGAATTTCATACGCAGACCAGGCTACATCCTGTATATCGGAGCACCGGATGACGAACTTCGGCGGAAGATTCGGGACCGTCTGTCGTTCTGTCTCGGTAGCTACCTCATCTATTTAGGATGGACTTCCTTCGATGACGCTTGGCGACCCGTGGCCTTCAGCGCGAGTAGTGGGCATGCCCTTGTCAAGGAAGCGGATCGACTACAAGGATGGCTGCCCGCTCCACTCGGATTGAAGTTCATTCCCGAACTGACAGAGGAAAGACTAACTAAGCAGCTCGCCACGCTGTTGAATCTATACGACGCCTATCACCTGCGTACCGTCTTCTGGAATTATTGGCATTCTCTAGCTGCGCCCGTGCATATGGCAGCCGCGCATCTGGGCGCAACGATTGAGGGCTTGCAAAAGTCGTGGTACGGTCGTGCCACGACCAAGTTGGATTCGCGTCTCGTGACAAACAACAAGGATTGGCAACAACTGCGAGAGAATCTGAGTGCCTGCATCCAGGAAGCGAATCTTCCGGAGGAGATTAAGGAATTGCTGGATCGGAAGATCAATGGGCTAAATACCGCACCACAGAATGTACTAATGGAGCGCTTTCTCTCCGGCCTCGATCTGCAGACGACTGAACTGGAGAAGTCGGCCTGGCGCAACCGGAACAGAGCCGCACACGGGGCGGGCACCTCTTCGCAAGACCCAATTCGTCTGATTCGAGAAAACAAGCTCCTCACAGTATTGCTGCATCGGATCATCTTGGCCTTGGCGGGCGGGGACCATTACTTTGACTATTACAGCCATGGACGCCCCATGCGACAGCTTCGAGACGCTCCGAACGATTAATCCGCGTCCCCGGGTTAGCCCCCCTTGGCGCTGTCGTACCCCTACCGAGGTGCCGCCAAGCGTACGACGAACGAGCTCTCATCCACCATGCAATCCATCTACAAAGATCACAAACTCCGGGCAGCACTGCACTCCATTTACGTTGCGCAGTTCAAGGCAATTAAAGCGTATGGGGAGGGATTTACTGCCAACGATGCCAATCGGATGATGACGAGCCTGATGGGATCGCGTCCCTGGTCGTGGCGAGTTGTCGGTATTACTCGGGAGGCTTTGGAAATATTTGCGGCACATGAGTTCAGACGTCCGCCACGCACGATCCAACGTGGACACCGCATCAATCGCATCACGACCGCGGCCGAGCTCTACATTAAACCCACGGAACCTGTCGCGCGCGAACAATTCTTCGAAATCTTCCTCGAACGCGACCAGACCGTACTAATGACGACATCGCAGAACAAGCATCGTCCTGATGGCAGGTTCCCGGACTACATTGCCATTGATCAGGCTCTGGAACTCTTTCCATGTGGAACGCTGATCGGGTGGAAACATACCAAAAGAGAAGTCAACTTCCTGAGCACCCTCTATGCTACGAACTCTTGATACAGAAGATCCTTGATGTGTGCGCCGATTAAATGAGTTCGCGCATGCTGAATCAATGCCACGCAATTGAGTCAAATAGACTCATCAATCTCCGAGCACGCTCGGCCCCGCGCACTGATTGGCACCCTACGGTTACCCATTGAAACAGGCAAGCAAGGCCTCTAGCTTCTTCGCCGCAGGTTGCGTAAGGGCAAAGTACAACACGTGCGATAAAACCAGTCCGACGAAGAGAACGAACCCGACAAAGTAGAACGCGATTCGCTGCGTCCTAAGCCGAGCAAAGAGAGCGGGGAAGCTGCCCGTCACGAGGTCGGCGACTTCGCTGTACTGGTCCAGCATCTGATTGCGCTTTCGCGTAATTTCAGTCTTCAATGTGTCCAGTGTATGGAGCTGATTGCGAAGCATGAGCGCGCTTAGCAGAACGAACACATAGCACCCAATCAGCACAGCCGTATTTACCCAGAACTCGTAGCCGACCTTGTCCGCCGCTTTCATCTGAGTGGCAACAATCACCGTCGCAACAGGAATACCTAGGATCTGATTCTGGATGTCAGAAAAAGCCTTATGGATCTTGCCGATCTCCTCAACCTTTGCCGCCTCGATCTGGTCAATCACCTTGTCGTACGAAAAATCCGCCACGAACAGCCTGTAGCCATCCGCAAAGTGCTTTTGGAGATCCGACAGATGGGCAAGAAGAGTGGAAAAACGCTTCTTCGGGACGGCACTGCCTGCCACCGAACGCACAGACTTTCCGAACAATGACGGCTCGTCGTTGGTAGTGTTTCCAGAAGCGGTGATGTTTCAGTTCACTGAACCTGCGGCGACGATTGCCGCAGCGGCCCAGCAGCACAGCGCCGTATTTGAGGCGGCGCTACAGGCCTACGCTGAGCGCTATCGCGTTGCGATTGTCGCGGGGCTCTATCTGCCGTCGTCCACGGCCGGCCGTTCGCGTAACGTCCTCAGTTTGCTGCGCCCGGACGGCGCCGCGCCAATTCACTACGACAAGCTGCATCACTACGACGCATTCAACTTTGTGGAAAGCGAGAAGCATGATCGCGTTCCGCTCAAGCCGGACTACGAGGAACTGGTCGTCTTCGAATGCGATGGCATCAAGTTTGGTCTGCTCAATTGCTACGACCTTCGCTTTCCTGAGATGAGCCGGCTGCTGATTGAGAAAGGGGCCGATGTCTTGCTCGTGGCCTCTGGATGGGTAGCTGGTCCTCTGAAGGCCTTGCAGTGGGAAACGCTCGCACGGGCGCGTGCTATCGAAAATACCTGTTACGTCGTGGCCTGCTGCCAGCCAGCGCCCCACTCCGTCGGGATGTCGATGATTGTGGATCCTATGGGTGCTGTGATCGCTGGCGTGCATTGGAACGCGGCGTATGTCAGAACGATCCTGCCGTGCGTATCCCAACGCCGATACATGCTTATTGACACCAATGCTGAGCAATGCGAGGTGCGCAATGGCGTACGTTGATTCCATCACTGGTGTTCAAGCGCAACCGTCGGGTACGGACGAGCACGCGATGCGCAAGGTTGTCGTTTCAGCGGCGCTGGGCCAATTTGTCGAGTGGTATGACTTCGTCGTCTATGCGTACTCGGCGACCATGTTGGCGAAACTGTTCTTTCCCCATTCGGACCCGGTCGCCGCATTGCTGTCAACGTTTGCCGTCTACGCCGTCGGATTTGTCATGCGGCTGTTCGGTGGCTACGTGTTTGGTCGATTGGGAGATCGCTACGGACGTAAGTCCACGCTCGCGGCGATCATTCTGATCATGGGGGTGTCCACTGTCGGGATTGGCCTGCTGCCCACCTACGAACAGATTGGTGTTTTTGCCCCGGTTCTCCTAGTGGTATGTCGTCTGCTGCAAGGTCTGTCAGCGGCTGGCGAGGCGACCGGATCGAACTCCTTCGTGGCTGAACATGCGCCAGCGAGGCGCCGCGGCATCGCAGTGGCGTTCACCTATTCCTTTGCAAACGTAGGCCCCATCGTCGCTGCGCTCGTAGTCTTGGCCGTTACTAGCGGACTCGGGCCAGAGCGCTATGCGTCCTGGGGCTGGCGCATCCCCTTCTTGCTGGGAGCGCCGTTCGCGCTGGTGGGCATCTATATTCGCGCGAAAGTAGGAGAGTCGCCAGCGTTCGAGGCTACGAAGGCGACTAGGCGCGGCGCTCCCGAGCCCATCCTGGCGACCCTTAAGCGGTATCGCTCGGAGGTCTTGTTCACGTTCGTACTTTCCGCGCTGTCTAGTCTGGGCTTCTACACTCTGGCCGGTTACTTCGTCACCTACCTGACGACGACCACGAAGCTGAGTGCCAACGATGCTTTGATTTCCAACTGCATTGCCTTGATGTTGGCTTTCCTTGCCATGAATCTTGGTGGGTATTTATCCGACCGGTTCGGTCGAAAGCCCGTCCTTCTTGGCGCACTGGTGCTATCCATCGTTACGCTGATTCCCGGTTATATGCTTGCTGGTCAAGGAAGCCTGGCTGCGGCTAATCTGGGACAGGGCATGATTGCGATCGCTGGCGGCCTGTTCTGGGGACCGCTCCCGATTGCTCTGCTTGAGCTCTTTCCGACGCGTGTGCGACTGAGCTGTGCATCGATCAGCGTAAACGCGGCCTACGCTCTGTTCGGTGGCACCGCGCCATTTCTGAGCACCTATCTGTTGGCGCTCACGCACAATAGGCTGGCACCCGCTTACTATGCGGCTGGCATATTCTTGGTGGCATTCTTGTTCATAGTGCGGATCCCGGAGACGTATCGGCGTCCTTTGTTGCAGGAGGGGGACCTTAGTTAGAGGATTGCGAGCGGCACAATTTTCGGTAATCTGGCCCTGCGCCGCAGGGCCAGGTCCGGCCAGCACCTGCGCGTTGTCCCTGTTCCCGTTCGCGCGCGGAGTGCATAGTGCAATGCTGCATGACGTGCTGCTGAAGTTGGAGGTGCCAAATCCTCCCGATCCCTTACACAAGTCCCGAAAGCCTGGGCCTCGCCGGATTTTCTGCAGCAACCTCTAGTTCGCGCAGTTTTGCTGCACCTAGTAAATCTCCCTCAGAAATTCCCGATCTTCCCTGGCGGATGGGCGTGCCAAGCGGTCCGTAAAATGCGGGTGTCCACTCCGGGTAATTGGCACTCTCACCTGCCGTGCCGTGGATTAAGAAGGCGTTACGTTGTTGGACCGCGCGTTGTGCCAGCGCCATCGCACCGTCCAGGTGCCGCAACCAGGATTGCGCGGTAGAGATCCGTCATGCGCTCTAATTTTCGGTGGTCACCCGTGGCACGCGAGCTATCGCGCGCGGCGCGTGAAGCCCCTGGCGTTTATTTCCTCCCACTGCGTGGCGCCGCGCAGGCTTCGCTACAGGCGTGGCGGCGCTGGGACGGCCGCCTCCGCGGCGTCCCCGCCCTCTCTATCGCACCGCTGGTCGGCAGCCTGCTTGCCCTGCGCGCTTGGCTCTGTCGACAACCCTGAACCAGTGAACGATGCACAACCCGGTCGCAAATGGCCCCGCTAACCCATGGGCGATTGCAGCGCGGCGATCGGTGACGAAAGACGATCGCGGCCGCTTTGTCGTGCTCGCCGAGGTGCCTCGGCCATATCGGGATGACCTGTTAGCCTGCATCCGGCGAGAGATGATCGCGATCTTCCACGAACGAGATGGCGATTGCATCTACCCGTGCGATTGGTTCGCATGGCGAGAAGGACACCGTTTCTGTCCGTTCTGACGCCGATTGGCATGCCTCGCGTAGCGCCGGGTTTTCCGTGGGTGGTTTTTTGAGTGCAGCAACCCCGCGCAAAATGTAGGTTGTTGCATTAGTTTCGCAATCGTCCCCGCTGACCCTGCCGTGTTGCGCAAGGAAGCAGCCCCCGGCGAGCCTCTGGAAAGGCGCTTATTGCGCTAACTTGGGGTCTCGCATACGAGGTGCGAGCGGGCCATGGTCGGCAAGCCCAGTCAACTACCTTCGCTCAACCATGCACGACGCGCCATTTACCCGCATTGTGGCCTATCTGTCATAGGCCTTCGCGATGTATTAGTGCAAGTGGCGATGGTGCATGTCTGGATAATGCGGGTGTTTGTGCGCCATTACCTCGTGTTCGTGCCAGTGCCTGTGGGGTTCCTTGCCATCCCATGAGAAGCCGTGCTCATGCTGATGATGCTCGTCATGCCGATGCGAGTGGCTATGCGCCAATGGCTCATGGGTATGCACGTGTTCGTGCCGCTCTCGCAGATGCAACCACACGCCCAAGGCCATCAGCGCCGCGGCAAACCAGAACGCCAAGCCTGGCACCTCAGGCCAAATCACAAACGAGATCAGGACCCCAAACAATGGGGCGACCGAGAAGTATGCACCGCTTCGAGCCGTTCCCAATAGCCGCAGCGCCACCACAAACAAGGCGAGACTCACACCGTATCCGGCGAATCCGATGATCAGCGCGCCCGCCGCGGTACCGACTGGTGGGAACTCCGCCCCATGCATCAGGGCGAGCGACGTGTTGCAGAGTCCCGCGACAAGCCCCTTCAGGCAGGCGACGAGCAGTGCGTCGTTGCTGGACACCTTGCGGGTGAGGTTGTTGTCAATCGCCCAGCACAGGCAAGCGCCGACGATAAGCAGCGCGCCAGTCGACATCTGCAGGCTGCCCGGCTGCCAGGACAGCAGCAAGCCGCCGGCCACGATCGTGATCATCCCCAGAACAATCTGCCGGTCGGCGTTCTCCTTCAACACCACCCAGGCGATGACCGCCGTGAACACACCCTCCACGTTCAGCAGCAGTGATGCCGAAGCGGCATTGGTCGAGACGAGGCCATTCATCAGCAACGCTGGCCCCGCTACGCCGCCCGCAACGATTGCGCCAATCAGCCACGGCACCTCTGCCCGCGGAATACCGCTATGATCGTTTCCCGGATCAGGCTTCGCCCAGACTCTTCGGATTGCGAGCACGAGCGCCAGGCCGATGCCGCTACCAAGATACAGTAGTCCGGCCAGCAGGAGCGGGGCAACCGATCCGGTCAGCGCCTTGGCCAGCGGCGTGCTTGCGCCGAAAAGCAGAGCCGCCAGTAATGCCGGTGATGCGGTACGAATGGACATTGCAGATCAGGGGTTGGGACGAGCGTAGACTCGCGAACTCACATTTCCAGCACTACTTGCGCTTCCGGTCGGCCGGGGTCGGGGACCATCGGATGCTCGACTCTCACACGATTGCCTCGTGCAGTCAAACGAGGCTTGCGCCTTTTTTGAACAGTAGCTGCCGAAGATCGAAGTGACGCTAGCGATGGCGGCCAACGAATGCTCAGCCTCGATACTCCCGCGGCTGCTCACCGATTGGCACCTCGGAGATATATGTGTAAGACAACTCACCCCTCCGATGACACGGCGGGTCGACGCCGCGAGCCGTCATGGAAGCGGCAAACAGCCTTCGAGATCAGCTGTTCGCCGCGTAAGGTACGGTGGCGCTGCCAGCTTCCTGCGAGGCGTCGCCTAGATGGAGCGATAGCAGCCCTCGGCTCGCATACTTTCAGGAAAAATCCGCGGCGGCCAAGCACACGCCTCCCGGAAAATCTCGCTCGATCCGGGTTCGTACAGTGATTGCCTCGCTCTTTCATGCCTAACAGGCCGAGGCCTACCGCCGGACTTTCCTCGGACGAGGTAACCCGTGATTGGCGAGGAAAGGCCACCCCTAGAAAAAATGGCGGATTGCCGCGCGGAGCAGCAACTGATTCCGGTTAGAGGACACGTTGGCGGCTCCGGTCACATAGGCTGCATCGAGGACGGTGCCCGTGCGGTCTCCTGCGACGCGCTGATAGACACCCTGCATATAAATATCGGTCCGTTTGGAAAATGCATAGTCGGCCATGAACCCAAATGAGTGATAGACCGGATCCTGGCGGCCAGAACCGGCCGCCAGACTCGCGCGCGTAAACGTGTACATTGCTCCAAGCCAGTAAGATGGCGCGAACTGGTATTTGGCGTTCACCTCGAAGTTCTGAAATTTCAGGGATGACGCCGCCCCCGCCGGAGAGACAATCGGCCCGACGTACCCCGAGCTTTTGGGCGCGGACACGTTCGTGTTCGAGTAGACGAGACCGAAGGTCGACGCCCCGATGCTATAAGTCGCGCCAGCGCCAAAGATCTCCAGCCGACTGCCGAGCAGATTCTGGTCTCCCCCGTTGTTGATCGCACCGTTGGGCGTCGCGGAGGGCTGGTTGGCCTGAAGGTAGGCAGCCGCCAGCAGCAGGCCACCCTGCGTGTATTGCGTACCAAAGCTGAACTGCCGATTTCTCGCAAAGTTTGCGTCGTTGCTGAAACTGTAGGCGCCGCCGAACTTGACCCCACCCAGCAGCGGACTGGTGTATTTCAGCGTGTTGTTCACCCGAAATGAATACACCATGTTGTCGTTGTCGTAGGGGTGTCCAAACATGTATCCGCCCCAACTCCCGGCTGCGGAGGTTTGCGAGAGGAAATCCACCGTCAAGTCATACTGCCGACCCGCCGTCACAGTCCCGAATCGATCACTAACAATCCCAACATAGGCCTGCCGGCCGAACAGCAAGCCCCCCTGGGCTGCGCGGCCGTTGTCCACCATGAAGCCGTTTTCGAGCTGAAACACCGTTTGGAGTCCACCGCCCAATGGTTCGGTGCCCTTTATGCCCCACCTGCTGCCGTGAGGGAAGCCGCTTTCCAGCGCGACCTGGCTGTGTCCGCCGACATTGCTCGTGTAGTTGACCCCTTCATCCAAGATGCCATACAGGGTCACTGAGCCGACAGCCCAGGCGGGCGCCATGACGGCGCACGCCATGCCCATCACAAAGAATTGTTTCTTCATGGGTAGTTCCAAATGGATTGCGTTGCAGGCCGCACCGTTGGCGGCATTAGGAAATGACAAGTCAGGTCTTGCAGGCCGCGGGCGCGCCGGCGCGAGCCGCCGGCGGTTGCTGTCGTAAGCCGATGGCCGTCTGGCTTCCCTGCCGGGCGATCGCCGCGCGTGGCGCCCGCGGTGCCGCCGTCGCCTACCGCGGCACGTCCGAACCCAATGCGGACCGCCTACCCTGTCCCGGACACATTTCGCCGCTGTGCGCAGGCTGCCGTCGTCGGGTGCGGACGGTGACGACCACACCCACCACGCTCCACATCAACCATAACCACTGGCTGATCGCCGCGGCGAGGTTGAAATGAAAGACAAGGGAATACAGCAAGCAGCAGGGACCGATCAGATTGAGGGCCAAGTACAGTTTGCTGTCCCGTTGCAATCGATTCAATTGCAGGCCTGCATAGGCGATCTGATAGCAGATCACACCAATGATCCCGACTGCGTCAGCGACGGCCATCATGATTTCGGTTATGCGTGGTATGGACAGGACGACGTCGGCACGAGGAAGCACGCACCCCATGACGGATGCCATGCGCAGGCCTCGCGTCGGCATCCGGTCATCCGGAGCGCGCCGCACGCCGACTCATGCCAACTTGCTGCGAGCGCCGCACCACACGCGGCGTGCGGGAGAGCTTCATCGATGCGCCAGAGCGCCCGTTGCCTCGTCGACAATCATGACCCAGGTTGCGGCACGGTGCGCCCCTGCGGTGCAGAGACCTCGCTGAGTAGTTTCCCCTTGGTCTCCGGTGCCAGGAAGTAAGACACGATGCCGCCGAAGAGGCAGATACCCGCGGCAATGAGTAATGCCATGCCAACGCCGAAGCCATCAATGACCAGCGGCAGCAAAAAGGTGCCGGCCGCGGCCCCTACACGAGAAAAGGCGGTGGCAAAGCCGACGCCTACTCCTCGGATTTCCGTGGGGAACACCTCACCGGGATAGACCCCCGTCAGCGTGGTCGAAATCGCGTTCACCAGGGAGAACGTGAAGAAGCACACCAGAATGAGCGTGGGGGAACCGTGAGAAAACAGCGCCACGCAGAGCAGCGCGATGGCCGAAACGAAGAACGGCGGAATAGCCAGTTTGCGCCGACCGACGCGCTCGATCGACATCACCGCGATAGCGGTCCCGAGTACCGCCACTCCGTTGAGCACCAACCCGCCAGTCAATCCCTCCTGAAGCCCCAGTCGTTCCAGCACAATGGGTGCGAATGCACCGATCGCAAAGTATGGGGTGACGTTACATACCCAGAAGATCGAGACAAAAATGGTGGCCTTGATATAGTCGGCCGAGAACAGTCGACCGAACCCCTGCTGATCGGTGATGGGCTGCGATTGCAAATCCGCTTGTTCGTCCTGCTCCATATACTCCGCCGCCAGGGCCCTAGCTTCGGCCGTTCGCCCCATGCTCATCAGCCAACGCGGCGACTCCGGCGTACCCAGCCGCATCAAGAAAACGATGACGGTCGGAATCGTGCTTAGTCCAAGAATCACGTTCCAACTCGCCGCGTGAGCAACCGTCAAGCCGTAGCCCACCGCGTAGGAGACGAGGAATCCCACGTACCACGCCAGTTCAAGGACTGCGAGCAACTTGCCGCGCAGGCGCGCTGGCGAGAATTCCGCAAGCAGGGGCCAACCGATCGAATAGTCCGCACCGATAGCAATACCCATCAATACCCGGACCGCAAAGAGTTGCAGCGCGTCCGTCACGAAGAATTGCGCGATGGAACCTACCAGGAAAATCGCCAGATCGATCGTGAACATCGGCCGTCGTCCGACTTTGTCGGCCAGCCACCCGCCGAGCGGACCACCAATGAAGATGCCAATGAGCGCCGATGCGCCAATCAATCCCTGCCAGACGACGGACAGGTGCAGGTCGTTGGTGATGGCGGGCATCACGATCCCGATGCAGCCCAGGACGAAGCCATCGATCAGCATGCCTCCGGAGATGACGGCCGTCAGCTTCGTCAGGAATTTGCGATGCTTGTTTGACAGTTTCCCGGGGTGTAGCACGGGGGCGGAAGATAGGGAACCGATTGCATTGGACAACGTTGTCTCCTTGGATCTGTATGGCCTAAGGCCTGTTCTATTCGCAGCAGGAACACCTTGATTTCGATCAAGCCGCAAGGAGAGTTTGTGTAAGTCCGCCGGGTTAAACAAACGATCTTTTGTGCATCGATTGATTATTTAATGTAATAAAAAAGGATACATGAATAGCCAAGCATTAGTCCGAATAGACTGCTCTGGGCGCGACGTAATACAGGGCCCCCGCGATGCTCGCAAGGCCCCAGTCATTGCAGCGACAGCAGCCAGTCCCGAAAACTTCCCACGCTTTTTCGTCTCTCGTGCGGCCCCGACGGTTCGAGGATCAGGAATTGCCCATCTGTTTTAAGCGTTTCAGGAACAGGACGTATTAGGGTGCCCGCCTTTAAATAGGGATCGATGAGATTTCCCCATCCGAGCGCGACACCTTGGCCGCTCAACGCGGCTTGGATCACCATGGCATAGCTGTTGAGATTGATCCGATTGCGAGGCGTGGCGGGCGCGAGATCCAGGCGGCGAAACCACTCTGGCCAACTGACCCAGTCTCGTTCGGAATCGTCTAGCCACAGCCAGGTACAGGCAGCAAGGTCTTCCGCCCGGCGGAGTTCCGGACAACGTGCCAGATACGCGGGACTGCAGATCGGGAAGATTTCTTCGCTGCAGATCGGCGTGCTCTTGATAGAGGCCGGTGGGCTCTTGCAATAGTAGACGGCGAGGTCACACTCCAGTTTGCCGTAGTCCTTGACGTGATCAAAGGCAACTATGCGCAGGTCGATGCCATGATGAGCGTCATTAAACTCGGGGATGCGCGGCAGCAACCACAAGGAGGCGAGCGCTGTGCTGGTGGCAACCGTCACCTGCTGGTCGCCCTGCCATCGTTTGACCACCTGCGTGGCCTCCGCAAGGGCAAGCAAGGCTTCTCGACTGGATTGAAAGTACTGTTCGCCCGTGGGAGTCAGGCGGACCGAGCGCGTGGTTCGGTCGAGAAGGTGTGCGCCAAGCATGTCTTCGAGCAAACCGATTTGTCGGCTGATGGCGCCCTGCGTGACATTGAGTTCGTCTGCGGCACGCGTGAAGCTGCCCAAGCGAGCCGTGGCTTCAAAGGCAATCAGCGCCTTGAACGGCGGCAATGGCTGGATTTTCATGGGAACGGGTGTCTCCGGGGGCTTTTTTAATAGTAGTCCCGCATTGGTCGCGCCACTGAAGGTCCTGGACAGCGAAGATGCCTTCCGTGATGCAACCACGTTACCTTACCTCAAGTGCATTGTAGGTTCCTCCAAGTCCTCGTTGCACGTCTGCTTCCAGTTTCCCGGGTACACGACATACCCAAAAAGCGCAAAGCCCGAATAGATCAGCTCCGTGTACTTGGGTATCCACAAAACCTGTCCGGGCTTGACGTGATGCTGACAACCGCCGACTTCCACACTTAGGCTGCCTTCGATGGTGAAGATCACTTCCTCGTACAATGTGGTCCAGCTGACCCGCGCACCTTCCCACCTCGCGAAACCGATACCGAGAGGAGACAGTCCGTCATCGGGAAACGCTCGTGCGACGTAGGCCGCACCAGGCGGCCCGCCTCGGACAACGAAGCCGAGGTCAGCCTGGTCGACCAACCTTACTTCCGCAGTCGGATTCGCTTGGGTTCTCACAGCTCGCTCCGACTTTGCCACGCGGCGAGCATGATGCGGGAGCGAACGCCAATGCCGAGGAACGGTTCCGGTGGATTCAGGGATGGCATACCGGTGACCGCCTGAATGTCGTCAAGCAGGGAAGACTGGGCGCCCACGGCATAGTCCGCCAACAAGGTACCTGAGATGGTGCCCCATGCAGCGCCAACGCCGTTGTCGCATGCCGACGCGAAGGCCCCATCCGGCAACTGGCCGAAGAAGTTCGTAAAGTTGCGCGAGATGGCGTAGACGCCTCCCCATGTATGGGTGAATTCCAGATCCGCCAACTCCGGAAAGCGTGCAAGGAATGCCTGACGGTGACCCGCGCGGATTCGCTCGCGCATAGCGCTGTCGACGCTGCGGCCATATTTCGATACGTGCCGGTAGGTATTTCGAATGATCAAACGTCGATCCTGCGTCATGCGCACCGTCGTGCCCGCATGATCGGCCGGCGTTAATCCCCAGTCGAAGGTTCCCTTGTAGCGCTTGCATTGCTCGGAGTTCAGTGGCGCGGTCCAGCTCGCGAAGGTCATCACCGGCAACAGCCGGTTTTGCAGGTACCCGAACTCGCGCGTAAAAATGCTCGTCCCGAGCAGCAGGCTTCGCGTATGAATGGCCCCGTTCGCGCCGTGCAGTACGTAGCCGCCAGTGCCGTCACGGTCCACCCGCAAAATGGGAGCGTTCTCGAGCAGCTCAACATTCTCGGGCAGGCATCGCGCAAGCCCTCGGACCAGCGCCGCTGGCTGCATCAGGTAGCATCCCGGCGTGAATACGGCGCGGCTGTAATGACTGGTGCCCAAGATCCCAGCCAGCTTGCTGCCATCGACCGAATGGTGGGGCTCTCCTAGATCCGCCAGGAGCTTTTCGAAATGCGCCAGGTAGGCCAGTCCTCGCTCACCGACCGCACCCTGATATTTCCCTGCATGCGACCATTGACACGCGATGCCGTGGTTGTCGATGAGTGATTGCAGTTGGGCAATCGCGGCGCGGTTCAACCGCAGCAACCGCTGCTTGAACGCCGGGTCCGGGTTCTCCAGGGCGAACTTGTGCGGAAGATCTATCACGAACCCCGAATTGCGACCCGACGCGCCCTCGCCCACGCGTTGTGCGTCGACCAGGAGAATGCGAGCCTGCGGCTTGTGAACAGCGAGCCGACGCGCAGCGGCAAGACCGGCAAAGCCGGCGCCGATCACGGCATAGTCCGCCGATTGACGGCCAGCCAATCCCATGGCCAGTTCCGGGCTTGGTAGCGCGGCATACCAGCCGCAGCTTTTGTCATCATTTGGCAGGTTCATCTTGCGTAGTAGATATCAGGACACATAATCGCCAATCGGCGGCTTGCATGCTTCCAGCCACTGTCCGCGCAACGACTGTGCCGCGGAACCGACGAGCGCGAAGCCGCACATCCGCCCGCTGTCGTCAAAGTGGCCACAACTCACCCCCCCATCCGCGGTCTCATCGACCCGCCACTCGCCTAAGCCGGATGCGGGAGACGGCAGGAAGCACAGCGGCGCCACCGGCGTTTTCACATGGACGGGCATGGGCGGGTAGCTGACTGGCGTCGGGCTCCCGGTCAGTGTTCGAGCAAGGGCGGTAATGCCGTGGTTGATTGGTGCCAAGTACGGGGCCAGTCGGCCGCCAATTTCCAGGCAGTCACCAAGTGCATACACATCCGGAAGGCTTGTCTGCAGGGTGTCGTCCGTACGAATGCCGCGTCCGACGGCGCAACCGCTGTCGGCAGCCAGCGCGACGTTTGGCGTCAGGCCCACCGCCGAGATCACCACGTTCGCCTCCAGTTCTCTGCCATCGGCGAGCTTGAGTTGCCATGCACCGGGTACTCCGCCGATTTCCTCCAGCTGATTTTCCAGATGCCAATCCACTCCAAGGCTTGTCAGGGCACGTTGCAGGTGGACTCCAGCCGCATGCGGCAGGAGACGTTCCAGCGGCCATCTCCCGATGCCGACGACACTCACCTGGTAGCCACTGGTGGCGAGGTCGTTGGCAAACTCACACCCAATGAGCCCATCGCCGATGATCGCCACACGTGTGGCGCCTTCCAACTGACGACGCAATGCCCGATAGTCGTCAAGGTTGTTGACGCTTAGCAGCGCATCGCCACGCCCCCTAACACCAAGGCGTACGGGGCTTGCCCCCAGAGCCAGAACGAGCTTTGCGTAGGGCATCTCCCCCATGCTAGTCGTCAGGGTGTGCGCGGCACTGTTGATCGCATGCACGTCACAGTAGGGATAGACACGGATCCTGAGCCTTCTCTCGATCTCGAAAGGCGATTCGGCAATCAGGCTCTCGACACTGCGCCCCAACGAGGTCGCGATTGATAGGGCTGGCTTTGAATAGAGATGACCAGACTCACGCGTCAGGACGATGATTTCGGCATGCGGGTCACGCTGACGAATCGCCTGGGCCAGCCCGTAACCAGCATGGCCGGAACCCACGATGACGACTGGATGGGGTGAGCACTGCGTGACAGGGTTCGCTGCGGCGACGGCCGACACAGCAATCGCTGGCGAGGCTGACGGCACCTCCTCCCCCGCAATCTCCAGCATCTCAAAGTCAGCCTTGCCGACCCCACACTCGGGGCACTTCCAATCCTCAGGGACATCCTCCCATCGGGTTCCGGGGGGAATGCCATCCTGAGGCCAGCCTTCAGCCTCGTCGTAGATCACACCGCAAACGATGCAGAGCCACTTCTTCATTTCGGGTGCCTCCTAGTGGTCGGCCACGCGAATCGCGACGTTCTTCGTACGCACGTAGCTATAGATGGCCTCCTGGCCCTTCTCCCGACCAAATCCAGAAAGCCCAACGCCACCGAACGGGGTTTCGATGCCGCCCGCATACCATTCGTTCACGAAGACCTGGCCGGCGCGCAGACGTCGCGTAAAGCGCAGTGCGCGGCTAATGTCGCGCGTGAATACGCCCCCCACCAGGCCAAACGGCGTGCCATTGGCAATCTGTACCGCTTCATCCTCGGTTTCGAATGGCATCACACACAACACGGGACCGAACACCTCTTCGCAAGCGATCTTCATGTGTGGCTGTACGTGGCCAAGAATCGTCGGCTGCATGAAATGCCCGCACCGCTCCACCACTCGGTCGCCGCCTGCCACCACCGTGGCCCCCTCCGCAACGGCCTCCCGACACATAGAAGCCACCTTATCGAGCTGATCGAGGCTGATCAGCGGGGTGTGATCGGGGTCGTCTTCTCCAGGCCCCGTGACGAGTTGGTTGGCAAGCGCTGCGACGGCAAGCAGCACCTCGTCGTAAATATCGCGGTGTACGAGAAGCCGCGACATGGCCGAGCACACCTGACCAGCGTTGAAGAAGATGCCGCTCTTTACGCTGGCAAGCAGATCCTCACGGTCACAGTCTGGGAAAGCAATTGCCGCGGACTTTCCGCCCAACTCCATCACGCTGGGCGTCGCCCATTGCGCAGCGGCAGCAAGAATGGCGCGCCCCGTCGGTACGGAACCGGTAAAGACAATGTGATTCGTCTTCGCACTACTAGCCAGATGGGCACCGACTTCTCGACCGAGACCGCACAGTAACTGGACGGCGCCACGGGGCAACCCAACTCGTTGAATCGCCTGGAAAAGAACGCAGAGACCGAGCGGCGACAGTTCCGGGGACTTCACGATGACGGCGTTGCCCGCCGCCAATGCGGGCGCGAGCGAACGCGCGCAGATGGAGACCGGGAAATTCCACGGCACGATCTGCACCGAGACGCCCATCGGCTCATAGCGCGTGAAATCCACATAGCTATCACCGAGTGGGACGGAAATTCCCTCGATCTTGTCGGCCATACCCGCGTAGTACTCGAAGTAGCGTGCAGCCTCGATAAACTCGTCGCGCGCGTCGCTCAGTCGCTTACCGTTTTCCTGGCAGAGGATCTGCGCGCCTTCGTCGGCTACGGCGCGGATCTCCTCCGCGATATGCAGAAGCCATCTCACCCTTTCCTCGGGCCGCTGATGTGTCAGGTCCCCGCGTTGAACACACCGCGCGGCCGCGTCGAGAGCCAGTTCAGCATCCTCGACACTCGCCAGCGCCACGGTAGCGAAATTCTCGCCTGTCGCGGGGGAGGCGACATCGAGCCGGCGGCCACTGTCGACCCACTCTCCGTTGATGTAGTTGAGCCAATGTCGAGCCATGGTGGGTGCCATTTCTCTCTCCTATCACGCTTGCGCGTTTTCAAGGAGCCGGGTGGCCATCCAACGATGGAAATAGTGGGTGGGCGCGTCCATCTCTGGCGAGAAGGCGCCCCCTGTGAAGCCGGGCGACTGGCGTCCGGCCTGCATCCCCTCCACAGCGCCGATGTCTTCGCTGAACACGACGCGCCAGGCTGCCAGGACGGCATGTCGGCTCGCCGCATAGTTCGGGTCTTGCGCGGCCTCATCGCCCACGAAAAAGAGCCGTAGGTGCTCTACCGTGCGGTTCGCGGCCAAGGGTTGCAGCACCATTGCGAAGGCATGATCGGCCTGAATGCCAAGCAGGACGTTGGGGAAGAGTGCAACGTACTCGGCGGTGCGCATCCGGTCCACCGGCCACGATGGGAACGTCGGCAGTGAGATGCCCTCGACGTCGGCGAGGTTGTATGCATGACTTCCCTGGCCGGCAAAGCGCTCCGAAAACGCGATGTTGTAGTGGTCTTCCAAACGCGAATAGGTATTCAGCGATGGGTGGACCCAGGGAAGATGGTAGGCCTCGCAGTAGTTCTCGACCGCAAGCTTCCAGTTGCAATTTACCTCAAGCGACCACGAGCCACTATCGTGCGGCATACGGATCATGGATAGCCCATCCGCACCGAGAAATTGTTGCCAGCGGTCCGTCAGCGGCTTAATGGCTTCCTCGAAGGCAGGCGCCGTCCCCGAGAGATTGACGAAGACCATGCCCATCCAGACATGGCTGCGCAATGCCTTCAGACCGTGCTTCTCGCACGCAAAGCGGGGGTCCTTGTGCTGATTGACACCGCCAACATGTGGCGTGCCCTTGAGCACGCCGTTCAGATCATACGTCCAGGAATGGTATCCACAGCGAATCACTCCCTGGATTTCACCGGCTTCGTGTACCAGTTTCATGCCACGATGGCTGCAGACGTTGTGGAAAACCTGGAGGACGCCTTCGCGATTGCGCATCATCAGCAGCGGTAGACCCATGAAATCGACCGGCTTGGCAAAAGACTTCGCCTTCACGTCATCCGCAAAACCGATGCATACCCAGTCTTTACCCAGCAACGTGTCACGCTCTTGCTTGTAGTACTGGTCGTCGGTATAGAACGCATTTCCGAGCCCAGTGGCTCTCTCAATCGGCTCCAGAACGTTTGCGAGCTGGACGAGCGGAAATTCTTTGGCTTCGATGGGGGCATTCATTGCCTTGTCTCCTTTGCATCTGGATTTGTCGCCCGCGCGCAGTTTGTCGCGGGCTTTGATGCAAATTATCGAAGCCGGTCTCAGGGACAACAAACGATTCTTTGGGAGCGGATTGATCTGGAAAACTCATAGATTGACGCTCGCCCGCCAACGTGGATGGCCTTCGCAACGCTGGGGTTTACCCTCACCACCGATGTAGTCCAAGGGAGCTATTGCCCACCGTGGCGCCTGCGTCGAAGCGCCCGATTCGGTCCACTCTCCCTTCCCTGTTCAGGTCGCAAGGACTCCTATCATGCTCGGTGCAAATCGAAAGTCAGAGGGCGTGAGTCGGCGAGGCCATCGGGATTGCGGGGACGTTATGCGTCGATTCACCTACAAACTTGGGCGCCAGCGGCCGTCAGCATTTTCGTTACGTTGCTGAGGTGCGTTGGCCGTAGCGAGCGCAGACAGTTGTGACACAGCCGCAACAGCCCTACCGCGGCGGGGAGGGCTGGCAATCGCAGTGATGATAGTGTGGAACGTGCGGCAGACTGAGACCGCTAACCAACACTCCAGGGAGACCTTTCTTGAAACGGATCACCATCATTCTCACGGCCGTTCTGGCCTGTGCGTCGGGCGGCGTGTGGGCGCATAGTGGTGGGACTGACAGCCAAGGCTGCCATATAGACCACAAGACCGGCATTCGCCACTGCCACTGAAATCAAGCAGTTTTGCGGCGCCCGCCGACATCGCGGACGCCAGCTTAAGGTCTTGAGTAGTTTACGTAGCCTCAAAAACGCGAAAGCGGGATTCCCCTCTAGCACCGGTCTGCGTTCTCACCGGACCGCGCCACCCGTGAGGCTACTTCCACCTTCGTAGCACACGTTGAAACACCAGACTGTTCGGCAGCTGCAGCACCACCTCTTGTCCGTCGACTGTTGTTTCCAGTAAGGTGGTATAGACGAGATTTACGTCGAGCACACGGCCCTTTATTCCCGGCTTTTCCCCGTTCTCAAGAAGCTCCACAACGTCCCCGATGCGGAACGCACCGGTGACGTAGATCAGGAGCGCGCAGAACAGGTTCGAGAGTACACTCCACGCGGCGAAAAACGCGACCGCCCCGACAGTGGCAAATCCCGTGAATGCGGTCCACAGGACAGTTCCAGACACGCCCATTCGCTCGAGAGCCCAGAGCGTGGCAGCTACGTACACGATGGTCGCCACCACACGCAAAGACAGCGCCGCAACTTTTCCTGGCAGAGAATATGTGTTGGTCAGCTTTCTAAGCAACCGACGCGCGATGCGCACTGCTAACCATGCGCCAGCCGCAATCAGCACGACCTCGATAGCGGGAACAAGAATGTCGAACCAATCTGCCAGCCACTGCGGCAAGCTTTCGTGTATAGCTTGAAGAAGTTTGTTCATCGAAATAGAGATACAGCCACAGCACCGTACTGCGGCACAGACACCAATAATCGGGTTTTTACCGTTCTGGTCTTTGCTTGAAGGTCAAGCGCGACAACTTACATGCCGGCGTCGTGTCTACACTCACCGGCTTTTGATCGAGGTGCAGGTTCGATCGGCTCAACCAACAGATCACCGAGAAAGTAGGCGGCAAATTGATGGCGATTGCTGAGGTGTGCCTTGGCGAATACGCTCGCGGCAATTGTCCGCACCGTCACATCATGCCACGCTAGCGACTGAGCACACTCTTCAAGGGTCAACCCTTTTATGAGAAGCATCGCCACTTCCGTTTCCGGTGGCGTAAATTTCCAGCGATCGAACTGCATCTGCATTGACTGCAACAACTGCCGCGTCGCCTGAATTGCCACCTCGTCTCGTTCGACCATCGCTTGCCATCGTACCTTGGGTGCGCCAGGTAGCGCTTCAGAAACGGGCCGCTTGTGGTGGACACGACGACGCCGTTTTCGAATCACGAACCAAAGGATCGCGAGGCCGCCCACTACCCACGCGACTGCGTCGGCGACGACATGAGCGTCCGGTGCTCGCGTTGCAAGGTAGTAGAAATCCCACGCCTGATAGGTCGAGATTGCCATCAGAAGTGCCGTCAGTCTCGACCGCATAGCAGCGAAGTCCTTGCGACTTTTTGGGGTTCACAACGAACACCCCGGATCTATGCGCAGCGCGGAAGACAAGCACCTTCGAACGCGGCTGCGCCCAAGAACATCTGAGGGAAAGCGCCCTTCTAGGCGTGAGCACTAAGGATGATGAAGCCCCGCTGACAACTGCGGGGGCGCAATTTTACTACGCAGAACATTGCGCAGACATGGCCGAATGGTTACGCGCAAAGGCATCGAACCCGACGCCCGTTCTCCGAAGCACTTGGGTTACCATGAGCTGACGCTGCGCTTTAACAGGCAACATCTTCTGCCGCAACGCACTCCACGGCGGACTGCGCCGTCATCATCTCGTAATCCCCCCGACAGGTGAGCGCCCTAGAATCCCGCTGTTCGCTCTCTGCTGGCCAAGTCGCCATTCTTCGGACTCCCGCGTGAATCGCATCCTCGGTTCTGGAGCGTCAAGCGGCGCCGCGTGAACTGCTCCATGATTCAACATCACGACGGCGACGAACCACATCCGGCATCTATGTCGTTGCGCCCTGAGAGCATTTGACCAAGCGCGGTAGCAGTTGCCACCGCACACCTGGACGGGCAGTCTCTTGAAGCGACAGATTTTCATGGCTTTGACCATCGCGCTCGCGGTGGTCCTCTGGATGTCCACGCTATCCGTGCGTCCCCTCTATGAACCCGACGAGGGTCGTTACGCCGAGGTTCCGCGCGAGATGTTCGTCTCCGGCGATTGGGTCACGCCGCGGTTGAACGGCATCAAGTTCTTCGACAAGCCGCCCCTGCAGTATTGGGCGACCGCCAGCGCCTATACGCTCTTCGGGCCGTCCGAGTGGACAGCAAGGATCTGGAGTGCGCTTGTGGGACTGCTGGGCGCACTCGTCGCATGGTGGGCGGCGCGATCGCTCTATGACACGCGCATAGGCCTCGCCTCAGCGCTGGTGCTCATCGGCGCTCCCCTCTGGATTCTCGGCTCGAATCTGACAACAACAGACATTGGCGTCGGCGCACTGCTCGGCAGTGCCGCTCTCGTTTTCGCCGTGGCCTACCAGAATCGGGAACCTCGCTTATACCCCCTGATCTGGTTGTTGGTCGGCCTGGCATTTCTTGCCAAAGGCCTGATTGCCCTGGTACTGCCAGGAATCACGCTGCTGCTATACGGAGCGGTCACTCGACAATTTTCCGCTTTTTTTAGCGCGAGATTCTGGCGCTGGAGCCTGCTTGCGGTGGCCATCACCATGCCTTGGTTTGTCGTGGTGTCCCAGCGCAACCCCGAATTTCTGAATTACTTCTTCATCCACGAACACTTCGCGAGGTTCTCGTCCTCGGTTCACGAGCGGGACAAGCCATTCTGGTTCTTCCTGGCCGTTGGTGCGGCAGGCGTCCTGCCGTTCATGGGCTTGATTCCCCGTGCTATCGCACTCCGCTCTCGCAGCGCACAGGCAACGCCTGGCTTCGACGCACGACTGTTTCTGTCGCTGTGGGTAGTCGTTGTCATTGCCTTCTTTTCGATTTCGCGCTCGAAGCTGCCGCTCTATATCCTGCCTGCCTTCCCACCGGTGGCCGTCTTGCTCGCGTACAGATCCATGACTGCAGCCCGCCCCACACTGGCGGCAAGCTTTCTTGCCATGCCTGTGCTCGGCGTTGCCATCGCCGTGCTGCTATGGCATCCGACAATGTCGAATGCGGTACTGAAGCTCAATATCAGCAATCCGGCCTCATTGCATACCTGGGGCGCCATCACGATGGGCATCCTGGTCATCGGTGGCTTCCTGGCCTTTGGGATCGCCCTGCGCGGCCACAGGCTCTGCGCGGTTGCCGTCGCTTCGCTGGCGACGCTGGCCAGCCTTCAGGCTGGCTTGATGGCGTCTCGGGCGTTTGGATCCCTCTCCATCAAACCACTTGGCTTGGAAGCCAAGGCGGCGTCCCGCGTCAACACAGAACTGTTCAACGTGGGCCAGATTGACCGAGGTCTGGCGTTTTACGCCGAACGAGAACCGATCATTGTCGGCGCCAGATCCGAGCTGGATCTCGGCTTCTCGGTCGAGCCCGACAAGTGGATTGCTAATGAAGAAGCTTTTGCGCAGCGATGGCTGACCCCTGGTCACAAGCTCGCGGTCATGCGGCACGAGACGTTTTATCGACTGAGACCGCTGCTCGGCGGCAACACAATTGTGATCGGACGACATGGCGTCAACGTTCTGGTGCAAAAACCATGAACATCCCATCACGATTTGTACGGTTTCTGGGCGCGGGGGCGACGGCAACCGCTACACACTACGCAACACTGATCACGCTGGTCGGTTTCGGGGTTGCAGCGCTACCGGCGTCTGCCGCCGGCAGTGTTGCAGGCCTTCTGACGCACTACTGCATCAGCAGCCGATGGGTGTTCACACCAGTCCGACCACAACGCGCCACTTTCGGACGGTTCATTCTCGTTTCCGCGCTGGCGTTCTTTCTTAACTCACTTCTGATGTGGGTTGGACTGGCATTGGGGCTTCACTACCTGGTTGCTCAAATCCTCTCGACAATTTTCGTCATGTTGATCAACTACGTACTCCATGCAAATTGGACGTTCATGAATGGAGCGATGCGATGAATGCCGCCAGCCTGCTGCCAGAGAAGATCTCGGTCGTCGTACCGCTCTTCAATGAAGAAGCTGTCCTGCCACAGTTTCACTTTCGGCTTCTCCGCGTGATGGATGAATTGGCATCGGAATACGAGATTATCTACGTGGACGATGGCAGCCGCGATCGATCACTGGCGGTTGCACACAATCTCAAGGCGGCCGAAGCGCGCGTCGGCATTGTCGAGCTGAGTCGCAACTTCGGCAAGGAAGCCGCGCTAACGGCGGGCCTCGACGTGGCAAGCGGCGACGCCGTTGTGATCATCGACGCCGATCTGCAGGATCCGCCCGAACTGATTCCGTCGTTGATCGAGAAATGGCGCGAGGGGTTCGACGTGGTGTACGCCACGCGCACTTCCCGGGATGGCGAATCGTTCCTCAAGAAGTTCACCGCGCACTGGTTTTACCGCCTGATGGGCAAGCTCAGCGATACGGAGATTCCGGCCGACACCGGCGACTTCCGCGTCATGAGCCGTCGTGCCGTTGCCGCACTCGGACAACTCCGGGAGCAGCACCGCTTCATGAAGGGGCTGTATGCCTGGATAGGATTCCGGCAGACCGCCGTCTTGTATCGGCGTGACGCGCGGGCATCCGGGAAGACCAAGTTCAACTACCGCAAGCTGTTGCGTTTTGCCGTGGATGGCATCACTGCCTTTTCCACCGTGCCGCTCAAGTTTGCGACCTCGATCGGCCTGCTTGTTGCCGTTCCCGCCTTTGGCATGGCCGCCTTCATCGTTGGCAAGACGCTGCTCTACGGCGACCCCGTACACGGCTACCCATCCATGATGACCGTCCTGCTTCTGCTGGGCGGCCTGCAACTGGTTTTCCTAGGCGTGCTCGGGGAATATGTTGGGCGTCTGTTCAATGAAGTCAAGCGGCGGCCCGTGTATCTGGTGGCAAGCTATACGGCGCCGATCGGCCCCGGCACCCCCACCGCCGAGCCGGGGCAGGTGGCCGCAGCGACACGGGGTGGCACCCCGCCTGCAGCAATCTTTCACGCACCCGGATGCCCGGAAGGCAAAGCTCCTGGCCTCCCCGAGGCTCCTCAGCGGGATGCCATCCTCACGGAAACCCTTGCGCCAAGCCGATAGACAGCCCGCCTTCCATGCGCTCTCACGACATGGCGAGCAACTATCGGGATCATGACGTTTTCGAAAGAAAGAGCCTCGTATTCAACTTATTCCGTTCTTCGCATCCACCGACCATTGACCCTGTAGTCACTACAGACTATTTACTACAGGCATTGGCTGACGCGTAGCAGCGCAAGTCGTCGCAGCACCCGACACCACGGGGCCGCAGCGACGATCCATCCACTTAGGAGGAATGATGGGTTTCTTGGAAAGGCTCATGGGCCGTCACGGCGGCGGTCATCACGGCGGCGGAAGTGAGCACGGTCGTCGAGGAGGTCATCATGGTGGTGGCGGCAGCTACGGCTATGGGAATCCTTCGCCACCACAAAGCCCCGCCGGCGTCCACTGCCCCAACTGCGGCACGGTGAGCGCCCAGGGCGCGCGCTTCTGCCAGCAATGCGGCAGTTCACTGGCTCCGGCGCCGTGCAGTCGATGCGGCACCTTACTCCCACGCGACGCAAAGTTCTGTGGAAGTTGCGGCAATGCCGCCAAATGAGTCGGCGGCCATAGCTGCCGCCGCATCTGGCATCGTCATCATTGCGGCCGGGGCCCGTCATGGGGATTTGTCGCGATAGGTTAGCAGTCGAAGCGCATTGAACACCACGATCAGCGTCGACCCCTCATGCATGGCCACGGCGGGCCCGATACCGAGGCCGAGGATCGTGGCTGGCAGAAGGAACGCCACGACGCCGAGGCTGATATACACGTTCTGAAGGATGATGGCCCGCGTATGTCGGCTTAAACCGACCACAAAAGGCAGGTGTTGGAGGTCGTCGGCCATCAGCGCAACATCCGCCGTTTCCAATGCCACATCTGAACCTGCCGCACCCATTGCGATGCCCACCGTGGCGTTGGCCATTGCCGGCGCGTCGTTGACGCCGTCGCCGACCATGGCCACTTTGGCTTCCGCGCGCAACGTCTGGATGGCTTTGACCTTGTCCTCAGGCATCAGATCGCCCCAGGCTTCATCGATACCTACGTCCTTGGCAACGGCTTCGGCTGCGCGCTGGTGATCGCCGGAGATCATGATCATGCGTGTGATACCCAGCCTGCGCAGTGCCTCGAGGGCAGCGCGCGCCGAGGCGCGCGGCGTGTCCATCAGCCCAATGGCGCCGAGGTCCCGATCTCCCTGCCTGACGATCATTGTCGTGCGGCCAGTGCTGCGCAGCGTCTGCACTGCGCTCGCCATCGATTCGCTAAGCGGTGCAATCCCGTCGGCGCCGAACATGTCAGGCTTGCCAATCCAGACGGTCTTACCGCCCAACGTCGCCGTGACCCCGCGTCCGGTCAAGCTTTGGAGATGAGACGCTTCCGGGATGGAACTGCCTTCCAGGCGCTTGCGGCCATCGCGGGCAATGGCCGCAGCCAACGGGTGGTCGCTGAGCGACTCCACGGCGACCGCTACGCTCAACAATTCCGCTTCAGCTACTCCTTCGGCGACCATCACATCGGTAATACGGGGGCGCCCCTCCGTCAGCGTCCCCGTCTTATCGAATGCAATGGCTTTCAGTGAACCCAGGTTTTCGAGCGGCGCCCCGCCCTTGATCAGCACACCCCCTCGCGCGGCGCGCGCTACCCCCGACAGCACCGCGCTCGGTGTCGCGATGGCGAGCGCGCATGGGCTGGCGGCAACCAGCACCGCCATGGCGCGGTAGAAGGTCGCACTGAACGGCTCATTGATCACTAGCCCTGCAAACAGCAGCAATACCGCCAGCACAAGCACTGCAGGAACAAAGATCCGTTCGAACTTCTCGGTGAACCGCTGGCTCGGTGACTTTTGCGCTTCGGCCTCGTTGACCATCTTGACGACTTTCGCCAGGGCGCTGTCCGTGGAAAGGCGCGTCACTTCCACTTCAATGGCGCCGGCGCCATTGATGGTTCCGGCGAACACGCGGGACACGGCCCCTACGGCATCGGGCTTCCTTCTGGCTGCGGCGGCGTCATCCACGGGCTGCTTGTCGACCGGGATGCTTTCGCCAGTAACCGGCGCTTGATTGACTGCGGAAGCCCCCTTTACCAGAAAGCCATCGGCGGGGAGGCGTTCGTTCGGCCGAACCACCACCACATCCCCCACCTGCAATTCCTCGACGGGGACCTCTCGTACCTCGCCTTCACGCCGCACACTTGCTGTAGCCGGTGCGAGCGCCGCCAACGCTTCGATCGCCCGCTTGGCGCGCCCCATGGCGTAGTGTTCGAGCCCGTGGCCGAGACTGAACAAAAAGAGAAGTAGCGCGCCTTCCGCCCAGGCGCCTAACGCCGCCGCCCCTGCGGCGGCTACCAGCATCAGTGTGTCGATTTCGAACTTCTTTAGCCGGAGGTTCTCTATCGCTTCCCGAACGGTATAGAAACCACCAAAAAAATACGCGCCGACAAAGAAGGCAACCGGAATCCATGCTGGCAGGCTGCCGAACAGCTTACCCACGGCAAATCCGAGCCCAAGCAAGGCCCCACAAATCAGGGAGAAGATTAGCTCAGTATTCGGCCCAAACACGCTGCCGTGCGCGTGGGCCTCATGCCCCTTGCCTTCCCCCTGCGCATGATCCTTGACGCCCTCGCGGTGTTCATGGTCGGCATGACCGCTCTTCCGGGCACCGATCTCAACCGGCGCGAGCCCGCGTTGCGCCAGGGCCTGCTCGATCCCTGCCGCGGAGATCCGATCGTTGTCGAATTCGACGCGCGCTATGCCGGAGGCGCTGACTTCGGCCTCGATGACACCGGGCAAGGCCCGTAGTTGGCTAGCTACGGTTCGCGCTCGTCGTTCGTGCCCAACGCCCTTCACTTGCCAAAGCACATGGCCAAACCGTGACGAAATCGCCGCGCCCGTGCTTGTCACCAGCTCCCGGATGCGGGCAAGGGAAATCGCCGCGGGATCGTAGTGGACACATATCTGCGAATCGCTATCAACGTTTGCAGTTTTTATATGCGCCGCCTCGACGCCCTCTTTCCCTCTCAGTTCGGACAGCAACCGTTCAACACAGGGATCGGAGGAATCGGGGAGGCCGGGAAGCAAGACAGGAATGTCCAGGCGCAGCTTTTCGGTCATTGTCGCAGGCTCCAGTCAGTCTGAATCGGCATTCACGCCGTTGCACAGTATTAGCAACTAGTGTGCCCCGCATTGCAACAACAAAGCTCAATGAGTCAGCGCCCAAATGCCCCGCCGTAATGCATTGGTAATGTGCCCGCAATCTGAGCGTACTATCGTGCGGGAGAGACGATCCTCGCGTGAGCCGCCCAGGAACCTACCGATGATTAGCGCCGTCGCATGCTCAGTATTGCTGGCCTACGCTTTGCCAGCTCCAGCAGCCGGTGGCGGGCTCAGGCCGGAGCCGGCGCAGTGGCTTCCTGTCGGAGCTGATCATTCGGACCCCGGATACGCCTCTCGCGACCTACAGCTTTCCTGGGCGGCCAACCCGCGTCATCGCACAGCCAAACACCCGTCGAAGCAAGAATCTTCTGCGAGCACACCGGAGCCGTCTTCCAAAGACGCCTCCAGTGCTGTCGCCACGCCCAAGCCGCCTTGTAAGTAGTGGCGGTTTTCCCGCTAGGGCCGCATGTCCTGGTAGAGCTTGAGCATGTCCTTGTACTCGTCGGCAGTCTTCTGAATGGAGAACCGCATCCGCAGCGCGTTCTCTGCGAACGCCACGCGTTCGACGTCCATCTCCACGGTGTTTCCGTCCATGCTCGACTGAAGTGGCACGCGATACATCAGATCCTCCTCCAGCGCGGGCTTGCTTGCTTCGATATGCCGCGGCGAAGTCATGGTCATGCCTGCAAAATTCTGACCACTGCCCATCACTCTCTCCAACTCGGCGCTGAAGTCGATATCGCGCGCCTTGTAGTTCGGCGTATCCGCATTTGCAATATTTGCAGACAGCAGCTCGAACCGTCGCGTGCGAAGTCGCAGTGCCTGCTCGTGAACGCTGTCTTCGCTACGGGCCCACTTTGCAACGTATGGCGTGTCCATCTTCACTCTCCACCTGATTCGAAGCCCGCAGCGTATTGCAGGGACTGTCAATCGTGTCTCGAGAGAAGCGGCCTCTTTTCGTGAGTTTCCCATTACCAACCCGCAATGTTCTTGCGGACCTACGTTGACGCATTTCCTGAAAAGCGTTGTCAATCCAAACATCCCCGTCACATTCCATCCCTGTCGCCCCCACGCGACGAAGTGACCCCACGTAATTGCGTCGCAATCTGACCGTCATCTGCCGATTTCTATACTCGCCCCCACGAAATTAATTTCGGGTCTTAATGAGGAGAATCCATGAAGATTAGTCGCATTGCCGTCGCATCACTCGGTCTGTTCGCTACAACCGCATTCGCTCAGTCAAGCGTCACGCTGTATGGTGTGGCCGACGCTGGTATCGAATATCTGAGCAACGTCCCCTCAGCTTCGCCGGGTGGCTCGAGCCAGGTTCGCATGACCTCCGGCAACATGTCGACGTCGCGCTGGGGCATGCGTGGCGTCGAAGATCTCGGCGGGGGCCTGAAGGCCATCTTCGAGCTGGAAAGCGGCATTTCCTTCGACACCGGCGCGCAAAACAACAGCTCGCGTCTTTTCGATCGTGGTGCCTTCGTGGGCCTGAGCAGCAAGTATGGTGCGCTGACGCTGGGTCGCCAAACTACGCCGTTGTATGACACCACGCTGCAGCTCGACCCGATGGGCTTCGCGCCGCGTTACTCGCTCTTCAAGATGGATGACGTCCTGGCGGGCCGTGCTGACAACGCGGTCAAGTACCGCGGCACGTTCAGCGGCCTGACAGTCAGTGGTCTTTACAGCTTCAGTCGCACCGGCGGCGGCGAAGTGCCAGGGAACTACAAGGTCGATCGCAACATGGGCGTGTCGCTCATGTACGAAACCGGCGCCCTCGCAGTTGGCGCGGTGTACGATGAATTCCAGGGTACCTCCGTCGCAACGGCCGACCGCAAGGACCGCCGCGCGCTGATTGGCGCCAGTTACGCATTTGGCCCGGCCAAGGCGTTCATTGGCTATCGTTGGTACAACGGCAACGTTGGTACGCTGCCGACGAACGGTTCGAACCTGTACTGGGCCGGCCTGCGCTATGGCCTGACGCCCGCACTGACGCTGACCGGCGCGGCCTACTACACGGACAGCCGCAACTCGAGCGCAGACCCGCTCCTGTTCGTTGCTTCGGCAGACTACGCGTTCTCGAAGCGTACCGACGTGTATATGAACGTCGGTTACGCACTGAACCGCGGCAATTCGCAGCTGGGCATGAACGGCTTCAACTCGACGACTGGCAGCCCGACCAACGTTGTTCCCGGCAAGGATCAGACCGGCGTCATCGTAGGCGTACGCCACAAGTTCTGATCGTCCCCAAAAGAATCGACACTTTCTTGTTAATTCAAGAGAGTTTTTGCCTCCCAACCGGGAGGCATTTTTTTATGACAGGATCGTAATACGCGGGTAATTCAGTGGAGCAGGTCCGGTAGCTAGACTGTGAACACGGTGAGCGATTAAAGACTCACAAACATTGACTTGGAGAGATTCCATGAAGACGATTCACACTGCCCTGATTGCTGCTGCCCTCACGATTGCCGCCGCCGGATCCGCCGTCGCCGCAACGCCAGACGGCCAGATCCACCGCCCTCGCGATCCGTACACCGATGGCGGACGTGCGGCAGTCAACGACATTTACTCTGGCGGTGCACGCATCGACAAGCGCGACGTGTTCACCGACGGAGCACGCCTCGGCCAACGTGACGTATTTACTGACGGCTCTCGTATCGGGCCGCGTGATGTGTTCACCGATGGCGCACGCGGAATTTGACGCATAGCCATCCCTGACACTCAGACCGACCTCTGTGGGGGAGCCAGGCACCCGTCAGTTGCCTGGCTCTTGGTGCTCTTTCGCTTTATCCCGATGGCGAAAGCTTCCGAAGCTTGCCCTCCCTGGAGGGCAAGCTTTTTTTCCGTCCATCGGCGTCAATCTAGTGCCGTTTACGATACGGTTGCGCGTGCCACAACTTCCCGTCGCCTCGTGTATTGCTAAGCGGCAGAGCCAACGCCAATGATGATGAAAAAAGCCCCGCATTGCGCGGGGCCTGCAGTTCATCGGTTCAGCAACGTTCAGCCGCCTGTGAAGAGGTCGCTTCTATCAATATAGACGCGCACGCCAGCGCTACCTGGCAGATCCGGCATCAACAAGCCAAGATCCACACTCGAATCCCTGACCATCTGGGCGAAGGTCCATGCGACGATCTTCTCGCCGGCCCGAAATGCCACCGTCTCGCCAGAGTCCACGTTGACATACCGCATCCCTGGCTTCACGTCGATAATGCGACTTGCCTGAGATCGGCCGGCTGGATCGCCATACAAGGTCGCGTGACGCTTCGCCATCGCCTGCGCCGTCGACGCAGGCACGCCCGGTTTCAACCCGGTCATTTCCAAAGCATACGACGCCGACATCCCACCCAACAGCAACGCCGCAAACAGCAAGGCGTGTTCCTTCGTTTTCATAGTCATCTCCTTTCTAGAGACTTCGTTGATCTATGAAAACGAGTGTATAAATTGCACGTATGCTGCAGCCTTGCCCGGCGATTACAAATAGGCAATCGGGCTCATTGCACCACTCTACCCAACGACTGGTCGGTCCTGATTCGGCCTCCCCCCGAAACCCGCGCTGAGGCTTCAGCACCGTTGAGCGGGAAGCGCAATGTAAAGCGTGTCTTCCCATCCAAGCCGCTCACGGCCGACGCGTCGCCGCCATGGAGTTCCATGATCGACAGGACGATGGCCAGGCCCAACCCCGTGGACTGTGACGAGTTGGATCTCGCCCTATCCCCACGGAAGAACCGATCAAAGATGAGGGAAAGTTCCCGCTCCGGGATTGAGTCTCCAACGTTCGTGATGTCGATGCAACAATGAGCAGCTTCGCGGCGCACCACCAGATGTATCATCGAATTCGGCCACGCATGACGGACCGCATTTGACAGAACATTGTTGATCGCACGCTGGAACAGAATGGCGTCAGCGACCAGGGTGGCATCCCCGCTTACCCTAATTACGACGCTTCGCTCCTCTGCAAGTACCGAAAAGTAGGCGGACAACTTGCGAAGTTCGGCATTCAACTGGAGTTCCGTCAACTCGAGCGCCACATTGGCACTGTCAGCACGCGCGAGGAACAACATCGCATCGATCATCCTCGCAAGTCGCTGGTATTCGACCAGGCTTTCCTCCACCAAGGCGACATACTCGGGCCCGGTGCGGTCTCGCGACAAGGCGACCTCGGCATGTCCAATGAGGTTGTTAAGCGGCGTGCGCAGATCATGGGCAAGATCGGCGGAGAACCGCGACAGCTTCTGATAACCATCCTCAAGGCGTTGCAGCATGGCATTGAACGCAGAGGCGATATCACGCACTTCGGTGGGCTTGGGTGGCATGTCCACCCGGTAGCTCAGCCGTTCCACACTGATCCGGTTGATCTGCTTGATAAGTACGTGCGCCGGCTCCAGCTCACGGCGCGTAATGGCCGCCCCGACCAGGGCCGTCAATATCACACCGACGGTGGTACCTAGCACGAGCGTGGTCCGGAATCGCGCAGTCACCTGCTTCCTGTCCTCGCCAGACTTCGCCACGAACACCGTCGCCCGCGTACCGTCTCGCCCCAACACCGCATCGGCGGACTGGAACATGAGCGATGACTTTCCCGTGACCGCCGCTTGGTCAGTGCCTTCGAGCAATGCATCGTTGCCCGTGCGAAACAAAAGCCGGCCATCCAGCGCCGTGACGCGAACGATGAGGTCCGAGTAACCTCGCACCAGATCATCGAAGCGATGCTGCGCCGCCGGGACGCCCTGCACCCCGTCCACCTCGCGCAAGAAATGCTCGACCTGTTCGAGTTTTCCCTTTACAACCTCATCGTCTCTGGCCTCGAGTTGCGCGGCGAGCGAGTAGTAAGCAAAGGCGCCCATGCTGGCCAGCGCGATAGACAGTACCAATGCAAAGAAGAGCCCAAGCCGCCTCGTCAGTGACAGCGGGGTTATCGAAGTCCCGGGCCTCATTCCGTCACCGGCCGCGCTCTGGGTCGAGGACATAGCCCATTCCCCGTACAGTATGGATCAGCTTTTGATCGAAGGGATCATCCACCTTGGATCTCAGGCGCCGGATCGCAACGTCGACGACGTTTGTATCCGTGTCGAAGTTGACGTCCCAGACCTGGGAAGCGATCGTGGTTCGCGACAGCACTTCCCCTCTCCGGCGCATGAGAAGATGCAACAGCGAGAACTCCTGATTCGTCAATTCAATGCGGGTAGTTCCCCGGAATACCCGCCTTCCAAGCACGTCGATGTCCAGATCGGCAATGCGCAATCGCTCGGACTCCTTCGAGGTGCTTTGGCGCAAGCAACGCCGGATACGGGCAAGGAGCTCGGCAAAGGCGAAGGGCTTGACCAGGTAATCGTCTGCCCCCAACTCGAAGCCTCTGACACGATCCGCCACATCATCCAGCGCCGTCAGAAACAGTACGGGTGTCTCGGACTTGGATCGAATGGACTTGATGACCGTCCACCCGTCCATTCCCGGCAGCATGACGTCCAGGATGATGACGTCGTAGTCGGTCTCTTCCGCCATGTGGAGCCCATCGCCGCCATTGTTCGCGATGTCGACCACGAAACCCGACTCCGACAATCCCTTCTGCAAATACTCCGCAGTACGCGGTTCGTCTTCTACAACAAGTACCCGCACCTTAGTTTCCTCCTGCAGCAAGCGACTTCGATCCGACCAATGCTGGCGATGCATTGAAATGCTGAGCTGCATCCGCTTGTTCGCATGGTGCCAGTTCGAACTGAATGGTCACGTGCGTGATATCGAATTTGTCAGCCAGCATCTGCTTCAATTCCGGTAGCACTTCCATTTCCGGGTTGACGGCCGTGTCATTCACGACATGAACCGTCAAGCTCGCCTTTCCGCTGGTCAGTGCCCAGATGTGGAGGTCATGGAAGCTTTTTACCCCGGGCGTCGCCAGAATTTGCTTCTCAACCTCTGCCAGATCCACGTCGTCGGGTACGCCTTCGAGCAGCACATTCAGGCTCGACTTCAGCAGGATCCACGTGCGAGGCAGTACCCAGAGGCCGATCAGCACCGCAATGGCGGAGTCGACCCACGCCCAGCCCGTGAAGCGGATGATGATCGCACCGGCGATGACGCCAACCGACCCGAGCAGATCGCTCCAGACTTCCAGATAAGCACCCTTCACGTTCAGGCTGCTGCTTTGCCCGGCGGACAGCATGCGCATGCTGATGAGATTGATGATCAGGCCCAGCACAGCCACGACGAACATGCCGGTCGACTCAATCTGAGGTGGCGATTTCAGCCGCAGGTAGGCTTCGTACAGAATGTAGATAGCCACACCGAACAGCAGCAATGCGTTGAAGGCCGCGGCAAGAATCTCAAAACGGTAGTAGCCGAATGTCCGCTTCTTGTCCGCGGGTCGCTTGGCGATCGCAATAGCAGCCAGTGCGATGGCCAGTGCGACGGTGTCCGTGAGCATGTGCGCGGCGTCGGAGATCAACGCCAGGCTCTTCGTCATGACACCGCCGACCACTTCGGCAATCAGGAACGTACCGGTCAGCGCAAGGGCGATCTTGAGCGATCGCTCGTTGCCACCGGGATGGTCGTGTGAGTGACCTGCGCCCATAGAAACTCCTAAAAAAATTGGGCGGTACGATGACCGCCCAAGGATTTACGTCATGCAGGCTGGTGGCCTTGATCCGGTTGATGCGTTTGAGTGACTGGCTCGCGGGTATCTTCCGCGTCCTCATCCTTGCGGTGAGCAAGTCGATAGAGCACCGGCAACACCAGCAGGGTCAGCGCCGTGGACGACAAGATGCCACCGATCACCACCGTTGCGAGGGGACGTTGCACCTCGGCGCCCGTACCGGTGGCGATGGCCATCGGCACGAAGCCTAGGGATGCCACCAGCGCCGTCATCAGCACCGGCCGCAGTCGCGTCAGGGCCCCAACACGGACTGCGCTGTCGAGGGAATGCCCCTCTTCGCGCAGCGATCGGATAAACGACAGCATCACCAGGCCATTGAGCACCGCCACACCGCACAGGGCGATGAAGCCCACCGCTGCAGTAATGGACATCGGAATGCCGCGCATCCACAGGGCCAGAATGCCACCAGTCAGCGCGAAGGGAATGCCCGTGAAGACCAGCAAGCCATCCTTGATGTTGTTGAACATCGCGAACAGCAGCACGAAGACCAGCAGCAGCGCCACCGGCACCACCACCTGCAGGCGGGTGGTGGCGGACTGCAATTGCTCAAAGGTGCCGCCCCATGTCATCCAGTAGCCAGCCGGGATCTTGACCTGGCTCTGAATAGCCGCCTCCGCCTCGGGCACGAATGAACCAATATCACGTCCGCGCACGTTGGCACTGATCACGATGCGGCGCTTGCCGTTCTCGCGCGAGATCTGGTTCGGGCCGGGCGCCATTTCCAGCGCCGCCACTTCGCTCAACGGGATAAACGTCGTTCTCGCGTCCACTCCCTTTGGCAACGGAATCGGCAAACGACGCAGGGCCTCGACCTCGCCGCGTACGGCTTCGGGCAGTCGGACCACAATATCGAAACGACGATCGCCCTGGAAGAAGGTCCCGGATTCGCGGCCGCCCACCCCCGTTGCCACCGCGTCTTGCACGTCGCTCATATTGAGCCCGTATCGCGCCGCCTTTTCCCGATCGATCTTGACAGTCAGCATCGGCAAGCCGGTGGTCTGTTCTACCTTCACTTCCTGCGCGCCGGGGATGCCCTGCAGCACGGCCGATACCTTCTTTGCCGTCTCGTTGAGCACGTTGTTGTCGTCGCCGAAGATCTTGACTGCGACGTCCGAGCGGACCCCGGAGATCAGCTCGTTGAACCGCAGCTGGATCGGTTGGGAGAACTCGTAGTTGTTCCCGGGGATCTTGCCTGCCTCCTCCTGAATGGCGGACAGCAGCTCGGCATGTGTCTTCTTCGGCTCTGGCCAATCCTTCTCAGGCTTGAGCATGATGTAGCCATCCGAAATATTCGGCGGCATCGGATCGGATGCAATCTCTGCCGTACCTGTCCGGGCAAACACGCGCTCGATTTCGGGGAATTTTGCCTTGAGGGTCGTCTCGATCGTCTTCTGCATCTCCACGGACTGCGACAGGCTCGTGCCAGGAATGCGCAGCGCCTGGATGGCAATGTCGCCTTCGTTCAGATTGGGGATGAACTCGCTGCCCAGGCGGGTCGCAATGGCCACGCACAGGACGATGGACACCGCAGCAAACGTCAATACAACGGCCGTGTTCGCGAGCGACTTTTCCAAGAGCGGCTCGTAGCGACGCTTCGCCCAGAGCATGAGACGATTTTCTTTCTCGGCCACCCGCTCGCCGATGAAAAGCGCGACCGCAGCGGGCACGAACGTCACAGACAGAATCATCGCGCCGAGCAGTGCCAAGACGACCGTGAACGCCATCGGATGGAACATCTTGCCTTCCACACCCGTCAGCGCAAAGATCGGCAGGTAGACGATCATGATGATGAGCTGGCCGAAGATTAGCGGGCGACGCGCTTCCTTGGCTGCGGCGAACACCTCATGGAACCTCTCGGAGCGCGTCAATGGCCGCCCATGATGTTCCTGCGCATGTGCGAGTCGTCTCACACAGTTTTCAACAATCACCACCGCACCATCGATGATGATGCCGAAGTCGAGCGCGCCCAAACTCATCAGGTTCGCACTGATCTTGTAGTTCACCATCCCGGTAAAGGTGAACAACATCGCCAGTGGAATGATGGTCGCGGTAATCAGTGCTGCGCGGATGTTTCCCAGGAAAAGGAACAGGATCACGATGACGAGCACCGCGCCTTCAAGAAGGTTCTTCTTGACGGTGGCAATGGCCTTGTCGACCAGACGTGTCCGGTCGTATACCGTTACGATCTTCACACCTTCCGGCATCGTACGGTTAATGGAAGCGACCTTTTCATCGACCGCTTTTGATACAGCCCGGCTGTTTTCGCCGATGAGCATGAATACCGTGCCCAGCACGACTTCCTTGCCATTCTCGGTTGCCGCACCGGTACGCAGTTCCTTGCCGATCTCCACATCCCCGATGTCGCGAATGCGGATCGGCTGCCCCTGCGCCGTGCCGACAATAATGTTGCGGATGTCATCTTCGGACGCGACCTGACCCGGTGCACGAACCAGGTACTGCTCACCCCGGCGTTCGATATAGCCCGCACCCACATTGTCGTTGTTCTTGTTCAGCGCATTGACGACGTCGGTCAGGGTCAGCCCGTACGAGGCAAGCCGTTCAAGACTTGGCGCGACAAGGTACTGCTTGTTGAACCCACCGATGGTATTGATCTCGGTGACACCAGGCACATTGCGCAGTTGCGGCCGAACCACCCAATCCTGGATTTCGCGCAGATCTGTCGGCGTATAGGCAGTCCCGTCAGCTTTGCGAGCACCCTCCTCGGCTTCCACGGTCCATAGGTAGATCTCCCCCAGGCCGGTCGAAATAGGCCCCATCGCCGGCACGACGCCTTCAGGCAGATTGTCCTTGGCTTCCTGGATGCGCTGGTTGACGAGTTGGCGCGCGAAATAGATGTCCGTGCCATCCTTGAAGATGACCGTTACCTGCGACAGGCCATAGCGGGACAGCGAACGCGTCTGTTCGAGTCCCGGCAGGCCGGCCATCACGACCTCGATCGGATACGTGACACGCTGTTCGGTTTCCAGCGGCGAATATCCCGGTGCGGATGTATTGACCTGAACCTGGACGTTGGTAATGTCAGGGACCGCGTCGATCGGTAGTCGGTTGTAGCTGAAAATCCCTAACCCGGCCATTCCGAGCACGGCGAGCAGGACCAGCCATCGCTGCTGGATGGCGAAGCTAATGATACGTTCAAACATTGCTGTTTCCCCCGTATCAATGGCCGTGTTCGGCGCTGGATTTACCAAGTTCTGCCTTCAGAACAAAACTGTTGGCGGCGGCGTAACGGGCACCCGGCTTCAGGCCCTCGACAATCTCGACGACCTTACCGTTCGTCCGGCCGACCTTCACCGGCTGCGGCACGAATCCACCTTGCACCGCGACAAAGACTACGCTCTCGCCATTGACGTCCTGGACGGCCTCGGTCTTCACCGCAACGGGCACCTCGACATCCGCTCCGAATACGTCGACCGTGACGAAGAGACCCGGTCGCCACGCCATCTGTGGATTGGTCAATGTTACGCGAGCCTTCGCCGTCCGCGTCTGCTCGCCCAGCAGTGAACCCACGTATGAAACGGTGCCATCGGCCTTTACGTCGGACGATGCCGAATTGATGGACGCCTTTTCGCCGATACGCACCCGCTCGACATCCTTGGCGGACACCACGAACTCGGCCCAGACAGACGACAGATCCGACAGCGTGAACACGTTGGCATTGTCCGCCACCGCTTCCCCAAGCGAGATATGCTTTTCGACGATCATGCCGTCGAATGGTGCGCGCAGCTCGTAGCGATTGAGTGCCGTCGAGCTGCTGCTGGCGCCAATGGCGGTCAGTTTCTGCTGCGCGTTCTGGACACTAATCTGCGCTTCCTGCAGCGCGTTGCGGGCGCTCAGATAATCTTGCTCCGCAGAGATCTTCTGTTCCCAGAGCTTCTTCTCGCGGTCATAAGTGACACGCGCCAGATCCAGACGCTTCTGTGCCGCGAGTAGTTCGCTGCGCTGGTCAGAAAGCCCGGTGCTCGCGATGACCGCGAGAACCTGTCCCTTCTTAACCTGTTGCCCAATATTGGCCGGAACGCTCTCTACGACGCCAGCCAGTCGCGGCACCACGTGGGCTGTCTTGTCTTCGTTGAAACGGATTTCGCCGGGGAACTGGACGCCAGCCTGGACCTTTGCCGAGGCCGCGGTTTGAACCACCACCCCTGTCTTGGCCAGTTGGTCCGCTGTCAACTCAATCTTGCCTTCCTCTTTCGAGAGCCGCACGGCGAGTGGCGAAGACGAACCGGGCAAGGTCACATTTGCGGTCACATCAAAGACATGGGGCTCGGCAACTGGCTGTTGGCTTTCCAGCGCGTCGCCAGACAACATGAACTTGAGCGCTTGAGACTCGCCCGTAGCCCGCACGAGCTGACCTGTCGCTGCCACGCCATTTGCCACCGCCTTTCCAGACTTGCTAACCCAGAGCCGAATACGGGCCTCGCCCTTGGATTCGGCCGTGCCAATTTCCACGTCATAGCCATCACGCGAAAAGAGCGCGCCACCATTGGGGCCCTTCTTGACCTCGTGATGCTCGCCGTCGCCGTGTGACTTGTCATCCTTGTGGTCGACTTGCGCCGCCTGCTTGCCATGGTGCTCGGTGTCGCCATGCCCCTTGGATTCCGAGTGCCCACCCTGCTCTTCCGGCGCAGAGCGTCCGCTCAGCAGAACGCCACCAGTCGCGACACAGCCCACCAGTACGATGGCCGCAATGGCAGCCTTTTGTTTGTTCGAAATAGCCATGTTTTATGAATCCCGTCTTAACGTCCCAGAATGCGATCGATCGTGGTCGCCGCCTGATAGGTTTGTCCAAGCACGCCGAGATAGCGGATGCGTGCCTGGAACAGCGTGCGCTGGGCATCCAGGACGTCCAGATAATTGAACTTGCCGGCCTCGAAGCCAATGGTCGCCGCGTTGAAGGCTTGCTCGGCGCCTGGCAAGACGGTCTGCTTCAGCGTTTGTGCCGAGGCGCGCGATACCGACAGCTGGTTCGATGCCATCAGGAGATTTCGGGTCAGGCTGATGCGATTGGCCAGATATTCATCCTGCGCCTTGTCCGCCTGGCGGATGGCCGAATACAAGTTGCCCTGATTCCGGTCAAAAATCGGCAACGGGATCGCCACACCGATCACCGCCATGTTGCGGTTGGCTTCCGTATCGCGCTTGGCACCCAGACTGACTGTCAGATCCGGATACTGGCGGCTGCGCTCAACGCCCACCAATGCCTGGCGGCGGTCAAGTTCAGCGCGGCTTGCGGCCACCAGCGGTGAGTTTTCCAGCTCCTTCTGAAGGAGTTCAGGCGCCGGCCTGGATGGCAGCGCGTCCAGATTGCCCTGTGCTTCGGCAAACTGCGGCGATGCATTGCCCCACAACGCCGTCAACGCCTGACGGGCGGACTGCAGGCTCGCCGTTGCTTCGGCCAATTCAAGTTCGGCGTTGGCCTGTTCGACACGTGCCTTAGTTTCGTCAACCGGGGAGATCTTGCCGGCCGCGACGCGGCGTGAAGCGGCTTGCGCGCCCCGCGCAGCGATATCCGCGGAGCCAGTTGCCAGCTTGACGCGTTCCTGTGCGATCAAGACGGAAAAAAAGCTCTCGATTACCTGCGCCCGAATGTCGCCGCGAACGCCAGCCAGCGTTGCCTGCGCCAGTTCGCGCGTCCTTTCCGCGGCATTGATACGAGCCGAGCGCTTGCCGCCCAGTTCGATCGGGATATTCATCTGGGCGGTGGATGTACGGGTGGATTTTCGCGTGTCCTCGACCAGCGTCTGGAGTTCCGGGTTCGGAATAACCCGGGCCTGCATGATCCCACCTTCTGTGGAATCGAGTTCCTTGGCGGCGGCGGACAGGTTGAAATTGCTTCCTGCCGCCAGCGACAACGCGGCCTCGAGGGTCAACGGTCCCGCCGCTTCCCTTGGGAAGACGGGCACCATGGACGTGCCGGTGTCAGATTGCGCTACGGCAAAGTTTGGGCTGAGAAATGCTACCGCCAGCCCGAGCGGCAGAAATAGTCTTCGCATCGAATTGCACCAAGGTATTTGACCAGGAGAATTCGGCGAGAAACGATAGGAGAAAAAGAGTCGTCGTCTCGCCGATCAAGCGAGACGCTGCCACTGAGGACGGTCGGGAGCCCTGGCATTCAGAGACGAGAACTCGGACGCATGCTGCGTATCGGTCACTTCGACCCGATTAGCTATCAAGACGTCCTGCGTCTGTCCATACACAAACGGGAGGGAGACCAGATGGCACACCCCGCAGTCTGTATCCACGAATGGCTTTTTCTCGGCATCCGTTTTACCTTCCGGCTGCTGATGACGATGCTCGTGGTGCCCAAGGTGCCAAGTGGCCGTGGCTTTCTCGTGCTGACAATAGCGTGCCGCTGCCGCCCAGGAAAACTGGAACGGCAAAATGAGCAGCACGAAGATCAGAACGAAACGTCGCATTCCTTGGGGAGACTGTGCGGGAGGCTTGGGTTGATGCTAACGGCTGGGCCGTGGTCGAAGTTTACATGAATCCTCGATCATCAGCATTAAGAGCAGATTACGATTATCGCTTTCGCCTGCTCGTTTTGGGGTGCCGCTTTCGCCCCTCATCAGTCTTACGCTTGGGGGCGGGCCCATGCTTCCACCGCAAATAGACAGCGAACCCCACATACAGGACGATCAGGCCGACGAGCATCACGAGCATGCTCTCGACGACAGAATCGGAGACGTGAGCGTAGTGCATGGCTGTACGTGTATGCGGAGTTGCCCGCATCAGGCAAGCGTCACGACCGCCCGGAGGACGCCGGCGTCATGGAACAGATCAAACGACTCCACGACCACCGACAGGCCGAGAAACCAGACCGAGTCCGCAATATTGCGTTGAAAGGAAGACACATGGACCGTCCATGTCGACTCCCCCCTATACAGCGACAGACGGGGAAAGAACGCTGGTGTACGGCGTGCGTATTCGGCGAATTCCGGGAAGGCGGAAGCCAGAAAGCGGTCTTCAGTCCGAATCACTGCCGGGTACATGAGCGCAAATGCGAGCGCCAGGACTGCGGTAACCGCCAGCGACTCGGTCATCGCCCCTAGTCCGAGAATGCCTAGCAAGTTGCAGACATAGAGCGGATGGCGACACAGTGAATAAGGGCCCGAGGTCACCAAGGTATTGTTCTTGCGCCCGGAAATGTACAACGCGCACCAGAGCCGCCCGACCGTGGCCAGGCTCACCCCCAACATCCCCAGCGTCAGCAGCAGCGGCGACACCCAGGTACCGTCCCACCGGGAATGGCCAAAGAGCAGGCTTGCCAGGACAAACGTTACGACAACCCGCCAAACGCCAATGCGGTGGCGTGTCAGGAAATTGTCCAGCGCCCTCGAGAGACCAGCGGGGTGGGACGGGGAGATAGAAGAATCGGTCATGCGGTTCGGGGGCTGGAGGAGAATGTCGCGCACTTCGAGTGGACACACTGGCGCGAAAACGAGCACTAATGGCCGGCATTCTAAGGTTGCCCTTCCGTTGTCAGGCTTTATTGCCGAAATGTAATACGTTGTTAATCTTGCCCCCCAGGCCAGCGAATCTGGTTGTGTCATAGCTCGGCAATCTGACAGTCATCTTCTGGGACATAGACTGTCTTGGCCATTTTCAGCACACACCCAGAGACGCCCCGCAATGAACGACATCATCCGCACATTGGGCTCGGAATTCTCCGATCTCGCTAATGCTGCCGAGGCGGTACGCGCCGTCGTTCGAATGACCGTCTCTATCGTTTTGGGGGGCTTGCTGGGGTACGAGCGGGAGAGCTCGGGAAAATCCGCAGGCGTGCGCACTCACATGCTCGTCGCACTGGGGGCATGCGTTTTTGTCGTGGTTCCCCTCCAGGCGGGCGTGCAGCTTGCCGACATGAGCCGCGTGCTTCAGGGTCTCACGTCAGGCATCGGATTCCTTTGTGCAGGGGCGATCCTAAAGCCGGACAATGAGACACATGTCAGGGGGCTCACAACTGCCGCGAGCATCTGGATTGCTGCCGCGATCGGCGTGGCCGCCGGCATGGGCCATGCGGTGACGGCCATCGTCGCGACTGCCTTCGCACTCATCGTGCTCAGAATCCTTCAAATGTCGAAGAAGTAAGACTCCCACTCCTCCCAAGCCACGTGCAGCGCGAATGCGCCGACTTCAGGTTTCGGCCAGCATTTCCCAAACGTATGTGCCCGCCTAACAGTACGCAAACTCCATTGCATGAGAATTTACCTGGATTACAGCCTCTTTGCGCACCTTCACGAGGGCACGAACCCGGCTCTGCACGCCAAAATGGGCGCGCTGTCCGATCGACATAAATTTCCTTACAGCCCGACGCACATGGAAGAGATTGCCTCGTGGCTCGCAAGACCTTCGGATACTCCCCCGCTCGATCGGTTAGCGGCCGCTTTCTGCAAAATAGACGATGTTTCTCGAATTAGCCGGAACGTGCAATTGTCTCCGACGACGTTAGGCCCGATGGTTACGAAAGAAGAACAGCCTCTCGAGTGCTTTCTTCGGGTCATGCGGCACTATCGCAAAGAGCCGGTTGTCGAGAAGAACGATTGGTATACGCGGGATTTCGTAAAGAAGACCAACGTTGGCGGAGATCTGGCAAACCAGATGTCCAACCAACCAAGCGAGTTCCTGGCCAGTCCGGAGGACCGAGAGAACCTCCGGTTAGAACTGCTTCTTCGAAGTGATCTGCCGCTGATATGCAGGGCCCATGGCGTCAACGACATCTACTGGCCCACGATTTCCTACCATTTCCCCGTGCTCCAGCGCGCAATCGAACTCACCATGGGCTTCTTGGAAGAGACGTCATATTTGCCTGAGCAAATCAGACAGTCACGCTCTCTCGAGCATGACGTGGCCCACAGCATTTATGCCAGCGGCTGCGAGCAGTTCGTCACCAATGACAAGCGCCTTTATGACAAGGCGAGGGTAACCTACACGTACCTGAGCATCCCCACGGAGGTGTTGATGCTTGAGGATTTCGTTAGCAGAGACTATGCATGAAGCCTCGCGGTCGATTTTGCGAGGTACTTGGGCGGCCGCACTCGTGCGTAGCGCCGGCCCCAGATAGTCATCACAGGAAATCGGTGATCCCAAAAAAAGATCCCTTGCTATATGCCGCTCACAAGGGATCGAAGCTCTTCGCTTACGAGACCGCGACGCTTTTGCGGTTCCGGGCGTAGAGCGGGATGCCAAAGCCCTGGCCCCAGTCACGAAGGGTCGTACCGTCGACTGCCCCGGAGTATCAGTCCAGCAGGTCGGAATACTCGCCCTGCGAATACTTGCGGGCGCGCTCCCATGGCGCCGAGGCGGGCAGTGTCACGCGGCTGACCCGCGTCATCTTGCTCTGGGTGCCGTCCATGCTGCGTGACTGCACCACACGCGGATACTGGTTCGCCACGTCCCATTGCACCGTCAGCCGGTCGTTGCCGCGGCGTGCGCTATAGACCTGCACGCCATCGCGCACCGGGCCTTCGGCCTTCATGGTCTTGAGCAAGGCCGGATCGAGCAGATGGCGCGCCGCAGGCCACGATCCATCAAATCCGACATTGCCGTAGTCCCCCTGGCCGACTTCGAACGTGCGGCGCTTCTCGTCGCTGACGAGCCGTACCAGCAGCTTTCCGTCGGGCTGGCGCGCGATCCAGCGGGCCGCCGTGGCGGTGTCAAGGTGCTTGTGGCCGTTCTCCACTTTCTCGCCGGCATGATGCTTATGCTGGACAGCCGCGGGAATCTCGCGCTCGATCCAGACAGCATCGCCACTTCGGTAGACCTGCTCGTTGAAGGCGATATCACGCTTGACACCGTCGTTGCCGAGCACCGACAACTCATGCTGTACGCGCAGGGCCAGCGGCGCCGTGTCGGCCGTGCTGGCGGCACCGGCAGCACCAGCGATGGACGTGGCGCCCGCCGCGAGCGACGCCAACAGGAAGGTCTGAATGAAATGCTTCATGGGTATGACGGGAACGATAGAGACATTGCAACGACGATGCGCGCGCACCGGTAACCAATGCGCGCGCATTCTGGGCGACAAGACCCGGCTTACAGACCGGCCGCCGACTTCACAACACCAAATACCTTGGTGTTATCGAGCGTGCCTTTCAGTGGCGCACTGCCAGGCCCGGTCGAGAACAACATGACGTCGCCGCCACCGTGCGTTTCCGAACCCGGGGTACCCAGGTTCACACCCACTTCCTGCAGGTAACCGTCGGCGGTCGTGTCCACCAGCGACGGGTCGTCGCGTGTAGCCTTGCGCGGCGTAACGCCGTTGCCGAACACCAGCGTCGTGTACGGCATGCCGTCGGCCGCCTTGGCGGTCTGCTTCGTCTTGTAATCCGTGGCAGTGGCCAGGATCGGGTTGCCACGGTGAGAGTAGCCGTTGATGGTCATCGTGTGGTCATGGTCAGCCGTGACCACAATGATCGTGTTCGACAGGTCCACCAGCGACAGCGCACGCTTGATGGCGTCATCGAAGGCAATGGTGTCTTCCAGCGCACGCTTGGCATTGGTGCCGTGCAGCGCGTGGTCGATACGTCCGCCTTCCACCATCAGGAAGTAGCCGTTGCTATTCTTCGACAGCAGTTCGATGGCCTTGGCCGTCATATCTGACAGGCTAGGCTGCGTGGCACCCTGACCCCGGCCCGCCACACGGTCGATTTCGTACTCGAGATGGCTTGTCGAACTAAACAGGCCGATCAGCTTGGTCCCGTTGGCCTGCGCCATCTCGTCACGGGTCGCCGCAACGGTGTAGCCCTTTGCCGCCATTTCCGTCAACAGATTGCGGCCATCGAAACGGCCACGCGTATTGGTGGTGGCGTCGTACGGCGTCCAGTGGTTGCGGCCGCCGCCCATCAGCACATCCACACCATCGCCAAGCGCGGTGTTGAAGCCCACGCCACCCGGCACAGCCTGGGCCGCGATATGGTATTGCGCATCGCGGTGGCAGATATGGGAGTACGTGGCGGCGGGCGTGGCGTGCGTCAGTTCCGTCGTGGTGATCGCGCCGGTGGCCTTGCCCTTGGCCTTGGCCAACTCCAACAGCGTTGGTACGGACGTGCCGTTAGTCGGGGCGCAGTTATTGATCGTGCGGTTGCCGTTGACGTCGGCGCTCGGGGCGGTGGCCACCGTGTTGGCCGACATCGAGATGACCTCGTTGTTCATCTTCACGCCGGTCATGTAGGCCGCCATCGACGGTGCGCTGTCGGTAGTCTGCGCGTCGTTCGAGAACGTCTTGATGCGGGCGGTGCGGCGCAGCGATTCCATCGTCAGCCGGCCCGATTCACCGTACTTGTAGATGCGCGATGCGGTGACCGTGGCGGGGCCCATGCCGTCGCCCAGGAAGAAGATAACGTTCTTGGCCTCGCCCGCGGCGTGCGCCGGCAGGGACAGGCATGCGCTGGCGGCAGCGGCGGCCAGCAGACCGATACGGGTCGTGATTTTCATGGTCGGTATTCCGTTCTGGTTGCTGGGGCTCAGAGTCCGATCGACTTCTTGATCAGGCCAAAGACTTCGGTGTTGTCCATCACACCCGAGAAGTTGGTGGCGCCATTGCCCATCGCACCAATGAACACGTCAGTACCGCCGTGCGTTTCGCCGCCCACAGGCATCGGGATCACGGCCTCCTGGTGATAGGTCTTTTCGTAGACCATCACGTCGGTCAGCGCCGTGCGCGTGGCAGGACGGTTCTCGCCGTTGCCGAAGCCGATGATCGAGAACGGATTGCCGCCGCTATCGAGTTTCAGGGAACCGGTGACGTAGTCCTTCACCAGACCGAGCACGCCCGGATTGCTATCGCTGGTCTTGCCCGTACGCTTGGCGTAACCATTCAGCACCAGCGTATGGTCGTGGTCGGCGGTAACGACGATCAGCGTGTTCTTCAAGCCCGGGTCGATCACATTGAGCTTGTCGATGGCGGCCTTGAGCGCGTCGTCGAATGCGGCCGTATCCTGCAGCGCCTTGCGGGCCGTGGTTTCATGCAACGCGTGGTCGATACGGCCGCCTTCCACCATCAGGAAGAAGCCCTTCTTTTTTGCGGCCAGCACGTCGATGGCCTTGCCGGTCATCTCGGCCAGGCTCGGCTCCTTGGCCGGATCGCGGTCGAGGTCGTATTCCATGTGACTGGAATTGAAGAGGCCGACCACCTTCGAATTGCTGGCCGTGATCTTGTCGAAGTCGGTCTTGCTGGCGGCATAGGTGTAGCCAGCGGTCTTCAGCTCGCTGACCAGGTCGCGGCCATCGGTACGCTTGCCACCCGCAGTGGTTGCCAGGAAATGCTGGCGGCCACCGCCGAAGATCACGTCGACACCGTCGCCCAATGCGCCATTGAAGCCTGCGTTCGACGGCACCAGTTGCGCGGCGATGGCATTCTCGCCGTCGCGATGGCAGATGTGCGCGTACGTGGCTGCCGGCGTGGCGTGCGTGATGCGTGTGGTCGTGACCACGCCTGTGCCGTAGCCGGCAGCCTTCATCTGTTCCAGCAGCGTCGGCACGGCAGCGCCATTGCCGCTGGACGGGCAGGTGGTGTCGGCACCCGACACGTAGGCCTTGCCGCTGCCATCGGTGGCGCGAGTTTCCGGGGTCATCGAGATGACCTCGTTGTTCATTTTCACGCCGGTCATGTACGCTGCCATCGACGGCGCGCTGTCGGTCACCTGCGCATCGTTCGAGTACGTGCGGACAAATCCGCTCTCCGGCATCGTGTCGATCGTCAGATCGCCATCCTCGCCAACCTTGTAGATGCGCGCAGCGGTGAGCGTGGTCAGACCCATGCCGTCGCCCAGGAAAAAGACCACGTTTTTGGTCGGAGCCGCCGCCTGGGGTGGCGACGTGGGCGTAACGGGGGACCCTCCGTTGTTCGAACCATCACCGCCGCATGCTGCGAGGGCGATCGACATCACAGCCGGCACAACTGCCGCAATTCTTCTCATTGTGACTTCCTCCCTGATTGGAGACGAGAGGATGAAGCAGCAATATGGCGACTACATGACACATTGACTGCTATGCCGTTCAAGCTGTCACGTTGAACCTTTGGCTCCAGTAGATTCGACAACCGCTCGTTGTCAACATTACCAACTTGTAATCAACATTCAACGAGTCAGAAGCCTTGGATCGCTATAAAGGAATCGACCGCCATCTCAGATCAGATTGCCGGTTCAATCCCTTAAAGGCGTATATTCGGCATCAGCCGGGGCAGGAGTCAGTCAAATGAAAGGTCTCGCATTTGCCATCGTTCTATCGGCCAGCATTGCGCTGCCCGCCTTTGCGCAAGGCGGCAGCGATTCCTCACAGAGTCGCAGCCGTGCAGAGGTCAAGAAGGAGCTTGCAAAATCCAAGCACGACGGCACATACACCAAGAAGAACGGCGAGTACCCGCCCAGCGAGCAGACGGTCAAGCAACAGAAGGCCGATCACGCAGCATCCATGCATTCTAAAGATGCCGCCAACCCGGCATTTGACAAGCATGACGAGCCAGGCGTCCCTCGATAGCCGATAAACCAATGCCCATACTCGGAGGCCGTGGACAAAGAAGCCCACTGCTTCTCCAAATATTCACCGTCGCACAGATCCTCTATGGACCGCTCACTGAGCATGAACAGTCAATCAAGGACGCTTGGGCGGAGGTCGGTGATGGGTCGCGAGCCGCCGATCGAGCCTAGCCAGCCTGCGAAGGTGGACCGACGGCCGGGTCCGGCCATTTTCTGCCGCTCGGGCCTGTCTACCCCGTGACATTCAAGCGTCGGCTCCACGTAGATAACAAACGCAGCCTCTCGGCCACACTCGGCAGCGGCGCAGATGATCGGGGCAGCGTAGTCAGGATGTGGCCCAGGAGAAGCGACCGTCGCATCGATCACACCGATATGATTGGCGTCGCGTCGGTTCGGAAGCTGTCGCTAACATTCCGCACACTTTTCGATGGCCGCAGACTCTGAGTCCGACTGCAAGCGAACCCTTCTCGCCCAGCTTGTGAGACACCGCAGCGTGCGGTTTGCCTCGTTGAGGCCGATCAGTCGCCATACTTAAGAATTCTCATTGCGAGGTGCGCATATGACAACGCCCCGAGGCTGAAGCCAAGGGGCGTGGGCGTTGTGGGTTCCTTCCAGATCAGGCCAGCACCGGAGTCATATGGCCGGCCTATTGGTGCCGAAGGCGGTGCAGACTTGCAGTGAAACTAGAAAACGGATCGTCGACGAAAGTGACTGGCCGGCTGACAAGAAAGTCGTAGAACCTTACGGAGGAAGGCTCTACGGTCGATAGGAAGCTTTCCATCTACGACTTTCTTAGTCAAATTTATCGGACTTTATTGTTTCGCCACACCGAATAAAACGATTCAGGCGTTGCAAACCACGTGCATACGCATAGCGTTCGTCGAACTCGATCATGTTGGCGAGGCTCTTGTCTTCAGCCATTTGACAAACATGGCAACCCAGGCGCGCGCCACACTTACCCTGCTTTCGTGCAACGCCCTCAAGAATCGCGTCTGCCACAACAGCGCAGCCTGTACCGACCGAATGCGCATAGATGCGGCGCATATCCTCAAAATCCGAGAACCCGGGCAAAGCTCCACCGCCGTATAGCCCGACAGCTTCCCAGACGTCATCATCGGACCACCGCGAAATCGGGCTCAACACCAAATCCCCGTCCTTAATCGTCATGGCCACTTGATCGGACTCGCCGCGCGAGCGCATAGCTCCAGCCCGTCTCGCGCTTTCGACATACCTGGTGCCCAAGCACGTCACGGGTACCGGCAGGCCCTTTTCTGCTAACTGCCTGAACAGCTTCCGCCGAAAGGACCGTTGCGGAGTAATTTTCAAATCAGTCGAACAATCACCATGGGTGCCGGGGAAACTCGGAAGTCCGCGGCCGGATAACACCTTTAACTGAAAGGTCGAGGCCATTGATGGTTGGACAACCTTCGCGATCACCTTGAAACCGTGGCGCTTTCCAAACTGAAGCATGCGGCGCAATTCGGCACGGTAGTGCTGAGCAACCTCAGGTGATTCGACAAGCGTATCGCCCGTCGTCGCAACGATGATCGGTTTGCCTCCCGAAGCACGATGAAGCATGGCTGCGTGCAGTACCAGCGCAGCCACAACGCTGCTGTCCTTCCCACCGCTAAACGCCACGACAATGGGATGTCGCTGTTGGAGCAAAGATGAGATGGTCGCGATAGCCTTGTCGATCTTGCGCTCAATGGGTTCGAACGCGCCCTGCGGGAACAAAGAAATAGTTTCCATGATGGCCCAATAGAACGGGGCCGCCCCTACGGGCGGGCCCGTAGGGGTTAAAAGAAAGCTGGGTTACAGCCACGATGGCCGGCGCGCCGGCGCCGCCTATCGGCTTACTTCCGACATCAACGCGATCTCGAAGAGCACGTAGCGTGCAAGCGCTGACTGCACAAGTTCTCCCTGTTGGCCAGAGAAGAACTGACCCGCTGCATCACCATGCTCGATGCCCAATTTGTCCTGGACAGCCGCGCAAGCAGCGTTCATAGCTAGTTCCACCAATTCGGTTACGAGTAGCGCGTTACGTTCGATACTGCTGGACATCCATTCGCCAAGCGCACGTCGCACAACTTCCGCTGCCTGGTTGAACGTTGCGGTGCTCGATTCCGAGTTGCGCGGAAACAGTTGCAAGAATTCTCCATCTTTGTTGCAAAGACCACCGAGACACCGCGTATGCAGGTGAGGCTCCAGCTCAGCAAACGTCGCTGTCGTGGGCGGGACCTGCCCGGCCGCGACGCACACCTTAATTTCGTTTTTACCCTGCTCAACAGCGCGAGCAATACACGCATCCTGCGCCGGCGTGAACGATGCACATGAGATTGTCATGATGAGGTTCCCAAAAAAGGAAAGCCCGCCAACACCTTTGGAGGTGGGCGGGCTCAATGAATAGACGGGTCCAAGACCCGGTGAACGAAGTTAGGCAGCTTTGCGTGCCGGCGGCAACAGGCCGAATTTGGCCAGCGCCTTCAGATTGGTTTCGATGTACGTCACCATGCCGTCGATCTTCACCGCGAGGTAGTGATCGAAGCAGGCGGCTTCCTGCGAAACCTCAACGTTTTTCGCAGCCTTGAACACCTCGAGCAGCGCATCACGTTCAACATTGTCGCCCTGCCATCCGAAGATGCGGATGAAGGTGTGAATTCGCCGCCGACGCGGCAGCAGCTTTTCGGCCTCTTCGGCCGTGACGAATACCTTTGGCATACGGAAGAGTAGGAGCTGGGAGGCAACACGTGCCTCAACTATCGGAAGAATCTGCGAGGACCGTATCCCTCCGTCAGAGGTAGACAATCCTCAGGACATCAGTCAACGGTGTAAGTTGCAACGCCAAGGACCAGCCCGTTCTGCTTCGATACGCGCACGCTGGTGCCGTCTTCCAACTGAGGAATCTGGCTAACAACTTCATCTGCAAGGAGCCGAAGGATGCGCGCAGCACGATCGGCCGTGGTTCCACGCGGGACTGCTGTATCGCATACTTGTAGGACAACTGTTAAGGGCATATACCTAGATCCAAGAAAAATGCCCGCTCCCTTTCGGGAAACGGGCATATGGTTAGTGAATGGCGCCGGGCGCTACTGCAACGCCAGCGCAACGACATCGATGACGCCGTCGGCGTCGTCGACCAGGTCGGGTGTCTGCGAGATGAAGTACTCCCGCTGATAACCGCCGACCCGCAGCACCTCGCGCTTCATCTTCATGAAGGCGCGCTTGCGCTCCGGATCCAACGGACCGTCCGCCTCATCGGTGAACAGCGTCTGGAAAGGCTGCTGCGCATCCTGCGCCCGATAGAGGGCGATTCCGCGCGTCAGGCACTCGTTGATCCAGACCTTTTGCCCACCCGACATCACACCGAACTCCTTCGTGGTGTCGTTATCGGCATCGATCACGTTGATGGAAAAGCCCTCGCGCATCTCGCCGCTGGCCAGCGCTGTCTGCGTCTGAATCGCGATGGTGAATCGCGGTCCATAGCAGGCCAGGAGCAAGTCATTGACGATCTGGGTAATGGCCGGGCCCGCGTCGTCGATGGACAACGCGATCACGCCATCGTTGCCCAGGCCTTTCGCAAGCAGCTTCCATTGCGCAATCTGGTCGGACAGCGCCTGCGCCTTCGCCTCGATTGCCGGCAAGCCGGCAAGCTCAACATCCAGACGCTCCCGCTCGGCCACCAACATGCTCTCCTGCCGAATCAACGCCTCGATCCGGCCTGCAATCGCAGCGACAGCCTCCCGGCTGACTGCAATCTGGCGATCCATCTGGGCCAGCATGCCGGTCACGTCCTCCGTGGCCAGCGTCGCCAGTTCCCGACGCACCGCTTCGAGTTGGGATTGCACGTCCGCGATATCGCGCTTGTGGCGCTCAGTGCGTGATGCATCCTCCTCGCTCAATGCCGCCAGATCGCGTTCAGTCTGCGCCAGTCCTTCGCGCGCAGCGTCTAGCAAGGGCTTCTTGGCGGCCAACGCCGTGAGTCGCTGCAGCCGTTGCTGATCGCTATCAAGCCGTGCCTGCAGTGCAGCAAGTTCAGCGCGCGCCGTAGCACACTCCGCAACCCCAGTTTGCATCGATTGCACCTGATCAAGCTTCTTGCGATAGCTTTCACGCAGTGCTTTCACCGATACAACCTGTTCTCCAAGGTTTGTCTTGGCATTGCGAGCTTGCGCCAGCAATGGACAGGTGGCGTGCATCGGATCATCACGGCAGGGAACGGTCTCGATGACGTCAGCTTGCAGCTTCAACGACTCAACAAGCTTCGCGCCCGCAACACCTTGCTGCTCCAGGCCCGTGAGCTCGGAACTAAGCGCCGCGTGCTGGACCTGCAGAGCATCGAGCTTCTCCACGACTACGCGCTGACTGGCGATTTCTGCCTGCCGCTGGCCAGTGGCCAGTTGCGCTGCATCCCTTTCGCCAGCAGCCGCCTCAATGGCCGAGGCCTCCGCCAATACCGCACGATGGCCTGCCGCTTGCCGATCTAGATCGCGCCGACGTGCAGCAGCACGTCCGGCGGCCGCCTGTTCATCGTTGGTCAGCGAGGCCGCACGCTGGTCCAAATCACCCTTGCGCTGGCTCAGTTCCCGCAACCGCGCTTCGGTACCGGCATTAGCAACTTGCTTTGCAGCAAGCGTCGCGCGCTCCTGCAGCAGCTTGGCGCCCTTCGCTGTCTCCTCGTCACGTGCATGGCGCTCGGCATCTAGGCTTTCGCCCATCTGCCAGATATCGCGAGCCACCACGGCCGCCCGCTCACGCTTCCCCGTGAGGGTCAGCATGTCGCGCTGCAGGGTGTCCAGCGAGCGGGTGAGCAGCTTGGAAACCTCGCCTGCTTTCGCAGATAGGTCTCGCAAGTGATCGATCCCGAGCAGCTCGGCGAGCAGCTTCTTGATCTCGCCTGGCTGATAGCTGGCGAGTGGCCGCCGGTTCTGGGCAGAAAACACACTGGTAAAGAACGCTTCGGGCGACCCAAGAACGGCTTCGAGACACCGGTTGTAGGTGTCCGCCTTGCCATCCGACAGCGTGCCGTCAGCCAGTTGAATCGGCTTCCAGTCGCCATCGGCGCTCTTCTCAAACAAGTAGTACTCGGCCTTGCGGCTCTTACCAGGGTTACGGAACGCGAACGCGGAGCGGTATGTCCTGCCGCCGTGCTCCCATTCCAGATCCTTCTCCGCGCGCGGGGCACAGAGATGGTCCCAGTACGAGAATGCGTCGGCCGACATCTTGCTCGCGTGGCTCGGCATGATCGGAAACGGATGCAGGTTGTCCATGATCGTTGTCTTGCCCGCCCCGTTGGGACCGACAAGGGCGATCAGACCGCCTGGCACCGCCGACAGGTCGACGGTGACGCTATCCCTATGCATGCCGTCGCGGATTCCGTGGAATCCCGACAGCGTCAGCTTCAGTGGGCGCATTCGGAAACCTCCGAGCCGTTGAAGGAATGGAGATAGTCGGACGGCACTTCCATGACGCTTTCGTCCCATTGCGGAATATCAGGCAGCGAAGGTGCATCGTGCTCCGGCTTACCGGCAATCGCCCGCTCAACTGAGCGGCGTGCGGCGGAAAACTGCACGCCAGCAAGCTTCATCACGGCGTCCCAGTCCTGCTGGCCGGTGAGGGCTCGCAATTCCAGTTCGCTCCACTGAGAGGCCAGACCGTTCGAGAATGACCAGATCAAGTCCTGCAGCTCTTTGGACGGCGCAACGGCAAAGAAGGTGTTTCCACCCGCCTCGCCCAAGGCCATCACCAGCATGTGGTCGCGCTTGGCGATCACGGCGCCGCGGCCGGGGCCGAACGGCTCATACATCATGCACTGCGTAAAATCATGTTGCTCGCAAAGGCGCTTTGCCATCTCCGAGCGGTTGATAAAGGTCTCTTCAACAAAGAGCCAGTCAGGACCGGCGTGGTAGAGAATCATGTGGCACTCCAGGCGTAGGACAGAGTGCGCCCCGGACGGGAAGCACCCGTCTGGGTAGATAGAAAAGAAATGGATACTGCGGGGTCGATGCGTCAGGGACGCGGGTAAAACCAGTTTTCGACAGCCACGAAGGCTGTCGGAACATGGCTCTGCATGTTCTAGGGATTGGCGTATCGCTACGAAAAAAGGTCGTCTGTCAGCCAGTTCATTGGCGTGGCCGTAGACGCGATGGGTGCTGCCAATTTCGTTGCCGGCACGGCAGGTATCGACTCAGGTACGGGAACAGTTTCATCCAGTTCCAACTCCCCCAGTTTCGCAACGAAGGGCAGCGCAGCAGCTTCTACAGCGTGCACCTCCTGCGTAGCAGGGATGGGGATCTCAGCAAGGCCAGCTAGCACTTGATCGGCAATCGCTTGTGCTTCGAGGTTTTCGAGCATCGACAGACTGTCCAGCAACGGATTAGCGTCGACGCCGGTCAGTTCACACCACCGCCCCAGCTTCTCGGACAAAGTTGCCGCCCGGCTGATGCCTTCGGCGCGACTGCGAACAGCCGGCAGGACACGTGCTTCCAGCTTGACCTCAGCACTGGCACCGAAGAGCGCCTGAATGGCCTCGCGATCCACAAGTTGGCGATGCTCCTCGTTGACCGTCCAGCGCACCCGCACGCACTTGTTGGCAGCGTCGGCGGCTATCTCGGCAAGCTTTGCCATGTCAGGCGGCCCGTCAAAGTCGATGCAGACAGTCTCACTCGCCGGCGTTCTCACCTGAGAAGCTGTAGCCTCGCCCGGTGAAACCCGCCATTGCAGATAGCCCTTCGCGCCGATCTCGCCGTAGTGGAACCTTCCGATGGACCCCGGATAGGCAACCACCCTGCCCTCACGCTCCCATTGCTGGGCGCGATGAATGTGGCCGAGCATGAACGCGTCGCAGTCGGCATTGAACAGTGCACCAATAGAGAACTCGTGGTCGAGTCCGGCCATCGGCACGCCGTGCTCCGTCTGGCAACCGTTGACTGTGCCGTGCGAGACACCGATCGTACGGACTCCCCGTGCCCGCCATTGACGATTCACGGCGCCTGCAGCGGCCAGATAGTCAGCCAGGTGATCGCCAATCGCCGTCGCAGCGCTTGCCACGCCGGCCGCAGCCGCCAACACGGCCTTGTTGACCGTGGGCACGCAGGTGAATACGACGTCCGGCGGACCGTGCTGCGTCAGCAGACTGTCCATTTCCGGCTGGCTGAAAATCGCGCCATCGCTAGGAAAGAACGACTCGCCAATCAGCGCGACCTGGTGAATCCGCTCTGCGACGTACACGGGGCAACTTGCTCCAATCAGTCGAAACAGATCCAGCGTGCCGGGCGGTTCGTGACTGAACGTTCCCTGCAACATCAACACCGGCATGCGGGCCGACAACTGGTGGATCCGTCGTGCCAGCGCGGAGAGCGCCGGCGTGTGGGCATCGAGCCGGTGATCCGTCGAATCGCCCGACACCACGGCAACATGGCAGCGACTTGCGATCGCGTCCTCTACCGCAAAACCAAAGCATCGATCCGATTCGGCCAAATGGCCGGGGGAATAGTGCAAATCAGAGAAATGCGCAGCAAGCAGGCTTCCGCCATCGTTGAGCATTGTGGAACCTCCAAGGGAATGTGCCGGCATGCGGCAAGAAAGAAGAAAGGGAAGCCCGTGGGCTTCCCTCAACTGCCGGCACAAGGCTGGCGATGTTACGTGGCGACGTCGGCGGCAATGGCTGCCACTTGCTCACGGAAAGCCATAGGGTTACCGAGGGCGGTGCGCAGTTCATCCAAGAACCGTCGCACATCCTGATCGCGCTTGGACCAACCGCGCCCGAAGGCCGCCGTTGCGAAAGCCTTCAGCTGGCGGCTGCCATCCTCGCTGTTGAGCCCAAGACGCTGCACAAGATCGAGATATTCTCTCTCCAGGTCCTGGTTACCCGCCTCTGTACTGGACGCGGGCGCCGAGGCATCGGCCTGACCACCGCCAGTTGCCGATGGTCCGGGCTGCTCAGCTTCAACGGTAGAGTCATCGGACTGGCCGTGCTCTGGCGGCGACATGTCCCTTTCGCCTTCCAGCATGGAGACAGCCTGTTCTGCCATCTCCAATGCCGGCGGGCGACGGTCCGAACCATCGAGCAGCGCAGCGATATCGATGTCTGCATCGAGCGTGATCAGCCACTGCATCTGGCGCACTGCCTTGCCACCGTCGTCGATGCGGCTGATCTCCATCTCCTGCTTTGACATCCAGAACTTGACGCCCACAAGCCTGCCGCGGGTCAACGCAATGGTCTGCATCGCGGCGTGTGCCTTCTGCAGGACATAGATCGACGTCGTAGGCATCTCGATGAGACCAAGGCCCGAGATGTTGGGCACGGCGAAGTAGAAGCTCGCCGAAAGGTTACAACCGCCGTTCTGGTACTGCGGGCAGTACTGGGGATCGCAGAGGCCGTCCGGAATATCGTCATCCTGGCGCAGGATTACTGTACGCCCGCCCCACGTCCGCTTGGCGCGGTCGGCCCGCGCGTTGCGCTCAGGCGGTGCATACATCTTGCAGTAGCGCTTGCCGTCGGGACCATACTCGGAAAAGTATTGCCGACCGCTCTGCGTCCATGCGACCAGTTGGTGGGGCATATTGCTCAGCCAATCGTCGAACGCGAAGATCACTGGAAAACGCCACAGCCGGTGTCCATTGCCATCACGGCGATCCTCGCCGTAGCGTTGAACGATGTGGTCAGCCACTGCTGGATTTGCAAAATCCGAGCCTCGACAGGTGAACCACGGCACGTTCTTGGGATAGAGCGCGTTCTTGATGCCGGTCACGCGATGGATTTCCGTCCCGATATGCTCGAACGACTTTCCCTGCGCGAGCAGCGCGTCGTGGAGCGCAACGGCCTTAGGATTGCCTCGCGCGGCGTTGGTCAGGACCTTAATGCCCGGGCGGATCTTACCTATGACAGGCGGCCGCATGGGCCGCTCTTCTAGCAGGCTTCGGCGTCCGCCGGGCTCGCTGTAGGTGATGGGTGCATGCATTCGCTCTTTCTCCTATCAAGGAAACGAACGACGTTGGCCCGGATGGACGCAGCATGCTCCCGAAGGCGCAAGGCTATGTCTGCCCCGCGCTGGGTCGTTACTGAATTGAGGAAGGCCACTCGCGCGGCTTCCGGAAGACTGGCGACGTGAGCCGCCTCGCACAAAGTACGCCAGGCCTGCGGCATGTCCTTGTACTGCGGACGGCGCAGATCCAGCGTTGCCGCAATCGCGGCGGAAATCTCGGCGTTCTGGTGGTGCATGAGTTGCTCCTGGAATCGAGGTCTCTCACCAGAAACAAAAAAAGCCCGCCCCGGTTTGCGCCGGCAGCGAGCTTTGTTAGGCAGGAACCTGCAACGCCACGCCCCTTCCGGGGGCGTGGCATCGAGGGAGCGGCGCACGATTGCGCGCTACTCTATGTTGAGGACGTAAAGTCGCCCTCGTGCAGCATGGTCACGCTGCACAACAACCCTTTTCGCGAACCCACAGGTTCGGCCGCAGGTTCACGGATCGGCTCGACGTCTGCCGTTCTGCCTAGGAGGGGCCTTTGAGAGAGCTCCACATGGTCCCAGGCTCGAACGGTGTTCAGCGTGCGCTCATGAAGAGGCACAGCGAGAACGCGTATTACGAGCTGATGAGGGGAAGTGTTTGGCGAAAACACTTAGCACAAGAAGTATCCACACTGGTAGCCAACCAGTCGGCGCGTGCACGGAAGCACGACTTGATTCAACAGATGGACTCGCTAGGGAGTCAGGATCGATGCGTCAGTGACGCTAGGTGTGAAAGCATTGTGGCACAGGACTTTCTTTCAAAACTGACGAATGCTCGGCAATTTTGCATATCTTTCGAAGTCACTGCGTGTCCGTTCTTGTCCGACAATTCCGAGTGAGAGAGCATTCCAAAACATGGACAAATGGCCGAACAGGACCCACCCAAGAAGCCCGGTACCGGGCTCAGGCCCATCGAGCGCCTGAACAGCGAGGAACGCCTAAGTCGACTAACACCGGCAACGGCATCTGCAACCCACCACGCCTACTGCTCGAAGTTCGCACGCGACTTTCTGGACGCACATTTTTACTTTTGTTCCTCGAAGTTCGTCGTCGCACGAGGCGGCAAGGTCAAGGCGCTCGACGAAGCCTTCCGCGAGGCAGAGACCTGGTTCTCCAGCGCACTGGAGTGGATCGCTGATACCGAGAAGATCGAAATTCCCCTCTTCTACGAGGAAAAGGAAGTCCAGGTAAGCCATTCGTTCGCCGGGCGCCTACTGCGCCTGCTGATGCAGTACGACAAGATCTTCGCCGACACGCTCTATAGCCTTAACTGCGGCTCTATCACCGGTAGCCAGCGCGAGACTACAACGCAGATTGCCGGCAAGCGGATCAATGCCATTCACCAGATCTGCATCCCGGACACTGACCGGTTCAACCAGGACGGCACTCTTCTCAATTCCCCGCGGAGCTAAACCCATGGACATGCGTGAAATCGAGCAACTGCATGCTCACTACGCCCAACCTGCCCTGACCATCGACATTTCTCCGCCCAGCGTGCTGACGGGAGGCGCACCACTCAGCCTCGGAGGCCCTGTCGCTGCCCCAGCTGAGCCTATCTCTCACGCCTTTGGAGAGAAGTGGAACCGGAACCCTCGCGTACTGTGGTCCGTAGTCTTTGTAGTGGGTGCCGCAGCGATGTTCCTCATTGGCAGCTCACTCGGCAAGCGCGAAGCGCACGCGCAAACCAACGAAGCAGTCCCGACGGTCGCGGCAGCTAATGCCCTGCCGGCCGCATCCGAACCGGCTGCTCCCGTTGCGGTGGGCCACGAATGGCCAGCGCGGACCGAAAGGCCTGAGGTGACACCGACTGCCCTCGCCACGGTGCCCGCCGCCTCTGCCGTGTCTGCTGACAGCGCAAAGATTTCGCTGCCGAAGCAGGAACCGGCCAAGGCGCCCGCGTCGGCCGTTACGTCGGCAAGACCGATCACGTCGGCTCCCTTGGCAGCTGCCCCAGCGAAGTCCGCCGCAGCCGCGCCCGCGCAAGCTACACGTTCCACTGCTCAGCAAGCTGCGCCGACCCACGACATCAAGATGTTCTAGAGACGATGACTACTTCTCCAATCTTTAGTGTCCTGCGCGCCGGGATGAGCATTCACGGCGACATCACCGCCGATCACGGCTTCACCTGCCTGGCCCTTGTCACAGGCAACGTGAGTGCCAGTCACGGGCTGCTACACATCGGTCGTGGTGGCGTCGTGCACGGCAACGTCGACGGCGACCATGTTGTGATTGATGGCACCGTTGAAGGCGATGTGGTCGGACGGACTTCGCTCGTGATCAACGGACGGGTCAAAGGAAAGATCTTCTACGCCGGGACGATTCGGCTCGGGGAGAACGTCTCGCTCGAAGGTAGCTCCATCTCGCGTGTGCAAGCGGTGGGCTACATCCCCCCCCATACGGAGGGGTCCGACACGATCCACGTTGAGCAAGATGAAGAAGCGAGCACAGTGGCTTGAAGCGGAGAGAGGAACATGTTCCTCTTAAAAACTACGAAAGCTACGGTGTGAGGCCACTCTTTCAAAGACAAAAGGCCCGGCAATTTGCCGGGCCTTTTTGCTAGTAGACGCGCCGCAGGCTCATCAGCTCTGCTTGCGTGAAGACCCCGGGAAACGTGACCCAGGGAAAGTCTATGGCATTCGCAGGATCCCTGAAGGAGACGTAGGGAAAGCCTTCAGCCAACTGAACACGGAATATCCTCTGTTCGCGTTCCTTGCCTCGAGCCTCATACAGAAGTCCATGTATCAGGTCGAAAACAAGTGAGCCATGCCTAAATGCGGCGGTAGCGGACGGACCTTGCAAAAATCGGATATCCATCCAGCTGTCGTAGCTGAGGCTCGTGTGCTGGTCGCGGGTTTCGCTCTGCCACTTCATAAACAAGGCGGTGAACTGCTCCTTGCTAAAACGCGCCACGTCAGTGGGCTGTTGTTGCATGAGTCGCTCCAGGACTCGCTGCGCACTAGTCCCGGTCGTACTCCGGCATGCAGACTTGCCGCGGAGCTTCGCGGCATCTGCGTCCACTCCGCGAAATAGCCATCGCGGGTAACGAGAATAGAAATCGATAGAGACCATTGCAACGAGCAAAAGAAAAAAGCCCCGGGGTTTAGCCGGGGCTTCAGACCTGAAACGACCACTCCAGTACCAGACAACGGCATTGGAGCGGATCGCTTGAGGCAGGTTTAGTGGAAAGGAGGCTCCAGACCGGTGGTCTCAGGCCGCGTCAGTTGCAAGTTCGAGAGCCGCATCCCAAGCGCGCTGCTTGAGAATTGCGCCGGCGCCGAACCACGCCGAATCCAGACGGTTACCCGGATTGCGTGCACGCTGCTGGTGATCGACATACTCCGTCACGCTGTTCACGAGTCCCCAGGCGGTGCCTGCGGCCGATTCAAGCGTTGCACCACGGCCGTTACCTTCGAAAAGATTGAGCACTGCCTTGAGGCCGCGCTCGTTCATCTTGGGATTGTCCGAGGGCTTGGCAGTCGAGTAGGTGAAGAGACGTTGGAAGAACCGCTCGGTCTCGGCCTGGCTTACCTTGCGGTCCGCCAGTTGGTGCATGTTGGCCATGAAGCCATCCCACGACGAGATGGCAATGCCGAGCTCTTCCTTCACCGCGCGCGGATCGAACTGGCTACGGTGCGGGACCTTGACGGCGCCGCGGTTGCGGCCCAGCGCGATCTGCAGCGTGTTGTTGCACACCACGCGTACCGAGGTGAACTGTGCCGTGGTGGCCAGCGTGCCGTCGCAGGCCGTGGCCAGCAGCAGGTAGCCGCGGACCTCGTCACCGCCCTTGAGTGTGGTCGACTGTCCCGTGCGCGCGAGCGCCCAGAGCTTGCGGCCCTCTTTCAGTACCCCAGCCGTTTCCAGCTGGTAGCCGCCCATCTGAACAAGGTCCCGATAAAATTCTAGGATCTCGGCCGGCTGGACGACCTGGTACTTCTTCGAGACGGTCGATAGCGGCTTCTTGCTATCCGAGCGGTACAGCACCTTCTGCTCAGGGAACGACTTGATCGGATCGAGGTCATGCGTGCCAACGCGGAACATCACGTCGGTCTCCTCGATGCGCCAGTTCATGCCTGCGGCTTCGGCCCAGACTTCGAGCGGCTGATGCTCGGCCAGCCTGTTGCCCAGGCCGTGCCAGGGGGTTGCGCCGACGTAAGCCATGGTTTGAACGAGATGGGACATGGGATTGCTCCTTGGAATGGAATAACGCGAACGAGAGCGAGCGCTTTCGTTCGCAAATGGAATAAAGGGATAGAACAGGGAGAAAAGACGACGGCCGGGCTGGAAGCACGGTCGCCAGAGAGACGCTCGCCATCAACCGCCGGCGGCGATGAATGACAACGCGCCGCGTGGCTACAGCAAGGTGAGGTACATCGGAATCGTGGTGATGCCCACGGAGCCGTCCCATCAGGGAGCGGTCCCTGCGGGCGGTTTCAAGAGATGGCCGGCATGCCGGCGTTTGGGTCGATGCGTCGAAGACGCGGGTAAAACTCGGTTTGGACTGAACGTCTTTCAGTGCAAACAGAGCTCTGTCGGTAAGGTATCGTGAAAGCGCTATGGTGCAGCCGTCGAAAGCTCGACATTTGAATAGCTGATTTGATAAAACTCCCCCCCAGCCGTGATGGCCGAGGGGGGAGCGAATCAAGCAATCGCCTCAGGGAAGCTTTGCGTCAGGCGTGCACGCGCATAGTCCAACGTACCGTCCTTGGCGCGCAGCGGCCGCGAGATGCGCTTCACGGGATCGTGAATCCAGTAGCGCCTCACGCTGCCCCGCCTCTCGTCGACGAGCTTCGAGAAGCCTGCATTGATGCAGAAGTCGACATACTCGCGTCCGTTCATGGCCTGACCGGTTTCGATTCGGTAGGTCGTGCCCTCGGCGCGCGACTTCGCTTCGGCCACCGCGCTATCTGCACGCTTGCGCGCCTTGGCGGTGGCTTCCTGGGCCTCCCACTCCGCCTGCTCGGCGTCAGAGAATCCGCACAACTCGAACAACCGCCGGCGCCGTTCGGCAGCCGTGCATTGCAAGACGTCGACGCCGTACTCCTCGCGCAGTGCGCGCTTGGATTCGGTGTTCCAGTCTTTGGGACCATCGAAGATCTGCAGTACAGCCGCGACGTTGCGCTCCATGACGGCCAGAGCTACCCGATTGGGCCACTCGTAGCCATACGTGTCACGTCCGATTGCAGCCGCCCGTGTCCGCCGGTCAAACTCGCGCTGGCTGATACTGAAGGCTTCGCGCTCTTCTGCGGCCCTATCCACCGATGCCTGATATTGCCGCTGGCAAACCAGGGTGCGGATTCGCGCCGCCAGCTTCGTTGCTGGCTGGGCGTTCTCTCCCTCCAGAGGCTTGGGCGTTGGCATGGTCCGCGGCAGCAGGATGCCGGCCGCAAACAGCGCATCATCGACGTGCACATAGTGCCCGTCGCTCGGCACATCCCGTAGCGCGGCGATCAGCTTTCCGACGTTGTACGTCGTGATCTCCAGCTTCTCGCCACGCATTGTCTGGCAGAGCGCCTGCAGCACGCTGGGCGACAAGGCCCCGCGCAGCGCCGGCACTTCGATCAACGGGCGCATCCAGAACTCAGAGCGGGCATGGTGAGGATTTTCGCGATAGGTATTAATGATGCATTCGCGCACCTTCTCGCCACGCATCAGCGCGTAGGCCACATGGACTTCGTGACGGCAGTTGGGAGGCGCAGTCGGGTGATACAACGGCCCATTGGTGCCATAGCCGAACCGGCGGATGAACTCCCCGCAAATGTAGTCGGCAATGTCGAAAGACCCCTGCTCTTCGAATAGATCCGCTGTCTGGAACAACGGTCCTGTATCGTCCTGGGACATGTCGATGGCTTCAGCAGGAAAATACGCCAGGCGGCCGGCGGCCACCACGGCGCCCCACGCGGCCCGGCTCATCTCGTGCGGACGCAGGGTCTTGCCCCCCACACGAACGATGAAGCGATCGACCTCATCGAGGATCATGGAAAGGATCGCTCGACGGGTACCGACCGGCCGCACGGCAAAATTGCCGCCGGTAAGTCGTTCGACAGGGATCGCGCCGCGTTCCACGTGGCGCACTGCGATGTCTTCGACGCGCGGCACGGCCTTGCCGTCGCGATCGTCGTTCAGGTACTGCAGCACGCCGGCGAGCGTCGTGCGATGCTCGGCACGCTGGCCGATGTGAATAACGTACATGGATGGCTCCGATACGGAGCATGCCCCTTCGGGGACATGCCCCGAGAGGGTTGGAAGGGATGGCTTATGCAAGCACCGCCGTTTTCGCGTCGTGGATTGCCTGTAGGAGATCAATTGAAGTGATGCGCCAGACGGCACCACGGGCGTTGCCTACGGCAAGCGTGCGAACCGGTTCGAAGCAATCCGAATCGAGCAATGCCACCACTGTGGACATTGGCAGGCGCCACAGGCCGACAACCACCTCATTGTCCGCAAGCGTTTCGCTGGGGACGTTGCTAGTAAAGGTCTCGTAGAGGTCGCCGGTCTTCGATTCGATCAGCGACAGCGCAGCGCGGTCGTTCACCGCATACAGCCCCACTGCGATGTGCAAAGGGCCAGGAGAGCCGGCTAGGCCGGTTCCGTTGATGATGATGGGCATGGGTATCTCCCACGGACCCACCGCCTTGCGGGATGGGCCCGCAAGGGTTGAAAGGAAGCGCTCAGGCTACTACGGCAGCGCGTCGAGCTGATTTGCCACGACTGGCGACTACACGGGCGGCTGCGACCTGCGACAGCAGTTCGATATCAGCAATGCGCCAGACTTCGCCGCGACCGAATCCCGCCTGATTCCAGTTGCCGGTTTGCACAAATTTGCCGGTCTCCAGTAACGAGGCCTTGAGATCGAGCGGAATGTTCCAGTCTGCCGTCACGAGGATCTCGTCGTCAGCAATCGCGGCATCGGCCAGGTTCACCGACAACACGCCATAGGGCATGTCGTCGTCGGCACAAGTCAGCGAAATTGCGGCGCGCAGGTTGGTGGAATAAACACTGGCGTGCAGGAAGACGCCAGCAGGATAGCTGGCCAGCCCAGCGCCGTAGATGATCGGGTTCATCGGGGTTACTCCTTTTGGGGGGAGCCGGCCCCGACGGGACGGCGCCCGTGTGGGTGTGGAAATGAAAAAACGCACCCCGAGGGGTGCGTTCAAGCGGTGAGCCGACGAATCGGCTCCTGAGAAGGGATTGGCTTCAGTCCTTGTGGACACGACGACCGTTGCGGTCTGCCCAAAGCAAGAACGCGGAAATCGCGCCAGTCAGGACGAGAAGTGCGACACCGAACATGGTTAATCTCCTTTTGAGAGGACTGCGCCTACGACGAATAATACCGCACCGCATAGGAAAAAACAGAAGATCTCCCATGCTGCGTGCAGAGACCAGGCGGGCATCGACTTGATGTAGCCAGCGAGCCCGATAAGGGCAGCCGCCGACAGCGTATGCGCGAACCGGCCATACTGCTGACGTTGGTCCTTGTGTGGCTCCGTAATGGCCCGCCAGGCTTGGTGCCAGAAGCCATCTCGCCGACGGGAGTCCGTTTCCAACTTGTAGCGGTCGGCATCCTGATGCGACAACGGATACCTATACCCGTTATCGTGCGCCACGATTTCGAAGCCTTCGCCAGCGTTTCTGGCGCGATCGATAGAGACTGAGAAGCGCGCCGGCAAGGTAACAATGCCTTTGCCCCGGTCAATTTGTGCCTTTCCTGACACCTCCTCGCCGGAGGTGGCCGAAAACGTCACTTTGATGAGCGTCGACATACTTGCCCCTTAACTGCGGCGCCCTGCCACCACGCGCAGCGTGGCAACCAGGTTTGCGTAGCCCTGATCGCTGGCCAGCGAATCAACGCTGACGGCGTTGTCACGGCCACCGGTGAGGTCATTGCGGCCGCGGCATGTCCGGTAGGACATGAGCACGCCACCCTCTGCGCCAGCAGGATGCTGGATCTCGATCAGCAACGAGTCGGTATGCAAAGCGAACACGTCGACGTCGCGACGACGCTGGCGATGCTCGCGGATGGTGTATTCGCGCGGGCTGAGCGCCATGTCGCCGGCGAAACGACGGAGAACACGGCAAGCATCTCGGCGAATTGCCTGACAGGCAGCGGAATTTGTCGGTTGGTGCCGACGGATAAAGGATTTGGGAAGTTTCATGGAAGTCTCGATATGGACGGGACATCCCTTCCCCATGGGACGAGTGTCCCAGCTGGGTTGGTAGTCCGGGCGATGCCGGACATGGGTCGATGCGTCTGTGACGCGGGTGAAAGCGACTTGCCGAAGCCACGGGGCTTCGGCAAGCCCTCTCGGGCCTGCACGCTGCGACTTCAGGTGACGTCGAGCAATTTGCTGATCGCGCGAACCACATCCCAGCCATGCCGCTGAGACAAAGTCTTACCGATCAGAAGCTTCTGCAGGGCTGTCGTGCGGTTCGGTGCCTCGCCGGCATAGCCGATGTAATCGACATAGACGATCCAGCCTTCCGACCACCCCCTCTGCAGATACACCGCGAGACGATCGCGTGCGCCAAGTTCCGGCCAAGGACGGTCGGGCTTCGGTCCATACATGCCCTCGTTGTCATTTCCAGGGAAGTTGGCACCATCAAGCCATTCCGGTTCCAGCTCGGTACCGCGAAGAGCGGCTGCGATCTGGTCAACAACCTCCGCGATCGATTTGCCCTCAGTGAGGACGGGAGAGAAATTCTGGTGTGCGTCTGCCACGGATGGCATAGAAAGCTCCGATGGACGCAGGAGCCCCGCACGGGGACTCCGTGCGGGGAAGGTGAAGGATGTTGGAGATCCGAATGGACCCCGATTAACGCGTCAGACGATAGCCGCCACCTGAGGCCACGAGGTAGAGCTGCTGCCCCGTGACGAACTGCTGGTCGGCATCCTGCGTGACCGCGATCTGGCTGCCATTCTCCTTGCGGACAATGACCTCCAGGCCGTTGCGCCGGTTCATGTGGCTGGCCACAGCTTGCGCAGCAACCGCCGACACCGTGCCGGACATCGCGCCGGCAATGTAACGTCCATTGCCACCGCCAATGACACGGGCACCGAGCAGGCCACCCACGACCGCCCCAACGATACCCGGGACGCCGCTATTGGCCGACGTATAGCCATCGCTGTCGACAATCGTGACCTGACGGACACGGACGACAGTGACGATTTCCACGGAGCCGGTGCGCAGAGCTTCCGAGCTGCGATAAGCATTCGGAGACGTCTGCTGGATAGCACAACCGGTGAACATGACCGAGCAAAGGAAAAGCGAAACGATGCGCTTGAACATGATGGCCTCAACGATAAAAAAAGGGCCAACATGCCCACGGGCAGGAAGGCCCGTAGGTGGGAGAAGAAAAAAGCTGTCCGGCTATACAACCGGAAGTGTCGATGCGTCTGAGACGCGGTAGGTGCAGAAATCTTAACAGCGGTTAAGGGAATCAGCAACGGTTGATGCGTGCGATTGCCAGGGCATCGATGAGAGGGATACCGTACTCTGCGGCAGGGTCTGCATGGAGCCACAGCGGGGAACTGCATAGCGGGTTGAAAATCTCTTCGCCCCCCCAGATAAATACTAGGCGCGGAAGCGTCTCTCCACTTCCATCGTCATGCATGGTGATATACAGCCCGAGCCGCGGATAGCGAGCGTGGTAACGTGTGAGGTCAGCGACCGTCGCACCGCGCAGGCCTCCCGCATCAGCACCAAAGAACTGGAAGCCCGGAACGGCAACCTCACGCCCAAGCTCGCGCGTCAATGGAAAGGCGCGCTTGGCAGTCATGATGGCGATGTACTGTGCCAATCCATAGACGTCGAAGGCAAACTGGTTGGCCAGCTTGCCCGTAACCGGTCCGACCGCCCCATGCATGGCGAATTCCCAATACGCCGCGTAGCCCATGTACACGAAGACTTGCGCGAACATCAAGGTCGCCGCTGCATAATCGTCGACACGCCTCATCCTCTGAGGCCTAACGGCGACCGTACGCGAGCGAACTACGCCCCAGAGAAACCAACTGACTGCAACCAGCAGGGCCGGAAAGCCGATGGCGGCAAGGAAATGCTCCCCGCAGGCCATGAGGTCGCGTGGAATGGCAAGCCAATCCGCCACATAGTAGCCCTTGTACTCGAAATACCGGAAGGCGCGCGACACGAAAGCAACGCCGCAGAATCCGACGGCGAGATGCAGATTTGTGAGAAGGAATTTTCTAGCGTTCATAGTTGGAAAGAGGACGCGAGCCCTGCCCCTGCGCGGGATTAGGCGCAAAGCTCGCTTTAACGGTCAGGCAAACGTTGCGACGCGGATGGACTTGCTGGTCACAGCGATGCGAATTTTCTCCGTGCGAGGGTTGTCCAGTGCTTTGCGCAAGGCGTCCAGCGGCAAGCGCTCACCGAAGTCATCACCGCCGAAGCTGTGTCGCGCGTTCTCGTAAAAGTCCGCGTCCTTCGCGGGATTGCAGCCCTTGAAGTAAAAGAGGCACTGCTGTTCGGGCGTGGAGCCCGTGCTGAAGCCGACATACGCACCGTGGTCCTTCGCGATGAAGAACTCGTTCGAACCAGCGGCGTCACAGAAAGCGACGAGCGACGCGGCTTGCGTGCGGGAAAGAGTGATTTGAGGCATTAAAGTGCTCCTGTAGGTTGGCGGAGCACTCCCCTGCGGGACGTGCCCCGCAACGGGTGAAGAAAAGAGGGTTACAACTCAGGCGCCGCCGACTTCGCGGGCCAGTTGGTCAAGCATCGCCTCGATGACGCGCTCGCGCCGAGCTTGAAGCGGCAGTGCATCGAATGCGCCGCCATCGGCGAGATGCGTCAGCGCGTCGACCACGGCAATCCATTCACTGGACTGCACCGCAATCCGAACCGCTCCCGGCAAAGGAAGCTGCCGGCTCGCAATGGCGAGCACGGCATCGAAACGAGATAGGTCCAGCCGGTGACGGCATTCCAATCGCTGTTCGATATACCCGGACAACAGGAAGGAGGCATACGCACACAGCGCCACGTGATCTTCGTCGGCCAGTGCTTGCATCCATTCGAGCGCGGCCGGACGGACCATCACGTGCAAAGACTGCCCGTGGGTAGCAGGTACGGTATCGTGACGCGCCAACTGCCAGCCCCAACCGAAGCCAACGGCGTATAGATCCACGAGCTTTCCGTCCACTACGTGAGGCTCGGCATCAAACCAGTTGGTACGGCTCCCTTCGATATGCCGAACCGCGTTGCGCGGCTCATCAAAGGTCAGCTCCGGCAAGAGCTCGGACAATCGCTGCACATCTGCACGACTGAACATCGGACACGTCAGTGTGTGCCAAGGCTTGCCGTTCCAGTAGGCGGCGGCGACAACACCGACAGGGAGCCAGGGACCCGTCACGAAGATTCGACGAAAGGCCGATTGTGCCGGGACTTGAAACGTGGAATTGCTCATGAAGTGCTCCGAGGAAGATGGAGCACTCCGCCAGGGCAAGTGCCCCAACGGGTTGATGAAGTGTGTGGCCAAGTGCCACGGGTCGATGCGCCGGAGGCGCGAGGTGTGGCGCAATGGTAGCAGCCAGGTCTGCCGTCCCGCAATGACCGCACAAAAGAAAAAAGCCACTCCCTTTTGGGGAGTGGCTGTTCAAACGGATTGTCGTGGTTTTCGTTTGGCACGGGCCTTTGTCGCGCCCAGCTTATAGCCGAAGCGCTCCCATGCAACCGGGTCAAGCGGCAGCGGGCTCGTGCGTCCTGTCGCCAGATTTACGAATGCGCCGCAGTACTGCAGCGTCCCGGTACGAAACAGCATCCAAAGCAGGTTGTACGCCTGCACTGCAATCACGGGATTGATAACCAGCGACTGCTTTTGCAGCGCCTCGGCCATTGAGCACGACGGCGCCGTATCGGCCTTGTCCCCTTTCGGGTCCAGCAGCTCCGGAAACAAGTCTCCTACATGGGGAAGCCGTTCCGTCGCCTTGCCGCGCACCTGCCCGAGAATGACCTGGCCACGATCCGACTCATTGCCGCAGTCGAGATAGTATCCACCAGTGCCACGTTGCATCGCGCCGAGGATCGCCTTGCGAGCGCCCCGCGTGTCGACACAGCCAATCACCATGTCGCACGCGAAGCGGTCACCGCTGCCAATCCGACGGGTCTGCGCTTGCCAGCGCGTGCCCATCAGATTGTTCAGACGGTTCACGATCAGCGTGGCCTTGGGCTGGCCCACATCAACCGGGTAGAACCCCTGGCGGCCGACGTTGGTGTCGCTGACGGTGTCGTCATCGTAGACCGTACAGTCGATACCCCCAGGGTGCCCAAGCTCCAGCATGGCGTGATGCAGGCGTGCTAGGTTCGGTAGCAAGGCGCTGCCGGTACCGCCGGCGCCAACTACTACTACTCGCCATGCCCGTTGGGTCATTGGTGCAGGGATGCGATGTTCGAACGTCATTCCATCACCTCCGCGCGCGCCGCGGCATACCAATCGCTGGGGACCTTCTCCACGTTCTCGAAGATGCCCTTTGCACAGAGACGTAGCGCGAACGATGGTACAACGGCATCGCAGTTTCCCATCACGAACGCAAACTTCACGTCGTGCTGGTCATCCGTATTGTCCGTCGACGAGAACCCGGCAGGATGACGGCCATGCGAATGGCAGTCGACCACCAGGACTTCGCCCTCCGAAAGCGCAGGACGGTCGTACTTCAAATGACCGCCACTATGCTCCAGGATCCGCACTGGCACCAGCCGAAACGCCGCTGTTGCGGCATTCCAAACCACCCACCCGCCCGTCTCCTTGGGATGCGCGATGCGCGCCATTTCAGCAAACTCGCCGATGAGCGTCGCGGGGACACGACCGCAGTGCAGTTCGGTGACCTCCGCCGTCTCGCCATAAGGTATAGCCGTGCGGTACTGAAAGACACCGAGACGACGGACTACGCGAAGCCAAGGCCTCACGATTTCGAGGAAGACACCATTGGCCGCGATGAGCAAGCGTTCGCCTGGCCGCGCCATGGGGGTCAGCGTACCGAAGCGAGGCACCATCACGGAAGGAAAGGACTGCTGCAAGGCAGTGTCAGCGGGATGCATGCTATTTCTCCAATTTTCCGGCGATCAGATCGGCCAGCGTTATGTTCATAGGGATGAGGACTTGCTTAGGAAAGTCGGGAAACTTTCCGTCAAGCATGTCCCGCCAGAAGGCGAAGAAGCCATGGACGTAATCGACGCGTTTGCCACCATGATTAGGGTGGGTGAAAGCCGAATTGAAGAAGCCCTCTTCCCATCCAGTTATGGATGCGACGTCAATCCGTTTGGGCACAGTGGCACTGCCGATGCAGATCTCGCCTAGATCCCACGTGTTGAAGTAGGGAGGCTCGTGGAGAATGCTTTCAGGGACTGGTCTCGCCTCGCATTGCAAGGCGAAAACACGGAACCCGTCAGCTGCGGCCTGAAACACAAGGCCGGGATGCTCCACCACCGCACCGCGCTTTCCCAGCTCTTCGCAATCAAAGAACACGCGGCGCTTGGCACCTTCGCACCACCAGGTCACTGCGGTTGGGCTGATCGACAGCACGTTTGGCGTCAAGAACTCGCCCTTGGGGAGCGAGGCCTCGGCGACTTGGCGTACCGCGTGGATCAGTGCCTGCCGGTTGAGCGGCGTGCCGGGTCCAATGACTGGGCGATTGCTCTCGCCAACGGTGTGGATACGGTGAGCCGTCGAGTAGGTGAACTCTCCCGGTCTGGGCCCGTAAAGCAAAATGGCCCCTTGAAGGGCCACGTCGTAGGACCGCGATGCGGTCAGGATTCCGGCCATAGGCCCTCCTATTCACTAAAATGATCAAGCACCCGGTCCAGCAGCGCGATAAGGTGTAGTGTTTCCTCCAGCAAGCGGTATTGCTTTCGGATGGCTGCCGTTCTATTGGCGAACGGGATAAAACACTGGAACATCGTGGCATCACCACTGTTGAAGCTGCACTGGAAGTGATCATCCAGCAGTTCGCCAATGTAGTTGCAGTCCTGAAAAGCCAGACTGGTGGCGGCATAGGCAGGCTCTGCCCACTGCGAGTCCTTGAGCAGAGACCGCTTTCCCATACCCGCCAATGCGTGCTGTAGGTCGGCCAGGGAAGAGCAGAAGCTGCTATGCCAATCGTTTGTGGCGCTAGCCAATGCGCGGAGGCCCTTTTGATCGAGCTCTCGCAACTTGTGGGACTTATCGGACCGCTGCCACTCGGGTAACGTGTCGTCGGGCGCGAGCTGAGGGCGGACAACCGACGGCAGAAGATGCAGGACATCTTCACCATCAATGTCACGCTCGTCCTTGAGCCACTGGCGCGCGGCCACGTCGTCACTCTGAAGTTCATACCCCCAGTTCCAGCGACAGAACATTTCTAGGAAATCTTCTGGGGCACGGATATGGAGCGACTTCGCCGATGCTTGTGCAAGAAGTCTCATCGCCGTGTATAGCAACGAGGGATCGAGGGCACGAAGCGAATCTGCTCGATCGACGCCGATCTCCAGAATGTTCTCGTGCTCAAGCATGATCGCCAGATACAAGGGATCGGAAAGTTCTTGATCAAGACCGGTTCCGGAGATCTCTTCTTCAGCGGCACCGCGATCGATCAAAGCGAAATTGAAGTGGAGCGCCTTGGTCTCTGGCAAGCGAGGCTTGAGCCACGCCTGGAAAGACTGGGAGAAGGCATCGCCGGCCCCAAGGGGGTTCGACACATGCTCGGCATCAATGACACCCGCCCGAAACTGCGCGAGCACCAGTTCTTTCATGTCGATCTCATCGCCAAAACTGAGACGTGCCGTCGATGGTACTGCCAGGTCAACGGAAGGCAATGTCAGAAAATCATGGGCAGGTCGGCGTCTGGCAATGGGATGCTCTCGTGAATACGTCCATCCGGGCTGCCGTTCATCGTGCTCTGAAACAAACGATCGAGGATCGAACAGCATCCTTTCATCTCCTCAGAATGTAGAAAAACCGCCCCGAGGGGCGGCTCCGTAGTGGTATCAGCAAACTGGCCAGCGGCCAGCGCCTTCATCAGGTCATACTTGCGCATACGCGCCCTTGGCGCCAGCGGCGCGGACGAACGTGTAGCGAGCAATACCGCCCTTCACTTCCGGGCCGTCCACCGCGGCGGTGTTCAGCTCGGGATACTGAGCGGAGTACACATCGCGCACCTGATCGGGCGAGAACTGCGGGCCCACATCAGGCAACGTCATGCCGTTATAGGAAAACTCACGGGTGAGCTGCGTGACTTCGAGTGCCATGACGGTTCTCCTTTACAGCAGGGAAGCAAGGTCGGTACCAGTGGAAGCCGGTGCGCTTGGGTCGGCTTTCGCCTCCGGTTGCGCGCCGGCACCGCTCTCCGATTCGTCATCGTCACCGGTATCGCTGGTGGCGTCGGACGTCGACGACGATGCGGCCTTGGTCAGTGCTTTCGTCGCCTTGGACGATTGCGTGGACTTGGCTGCATCGAGAATCGACCTCGTTGCTTCGGCCTGCTCGGCAAGCGAGCGGTGCGATTCTGTCACGCTGGTGACGGCCGTCGCGAACTCGGCATCCAGTTCCGCCGGCGTAGCCGACAGCATCAGAGGCCGGGTCAGTGCGGGGTCCGCAGCGTCCTTGATGACAGGCATCACAACGACCGACATCGTGTCGCCTTGCATCGTCAGCGTAAGAACAACCTTGTCGCACGCGCGAACGAGTGGAACCAATTCAGTGAACATGGTGAAACCTTTTGGGGAATGAAATGACAGAGGGCGCCGACTGGCGCCCTCTGCAGATGGATAGGTGAACGGATCAGTAGCCCAGAACCTTGGGCACCTTGCCGGTGTAGTCGAAGCCGTCAACCGCCAGCAGGCCGGCGATGACTTCGGGCTTCGATTTGTTGAACAGCTTGGCGAAACCATCGCCCAGCGCTTTGCGGATACCCATCTCGTCTGCGAGAACCTTCATCTCGGACTTGGTGAGCATTTCCAGAAAATCCTGCGCTTGCTGGAGATTCCAGTGGTTGCGCAGATCCAGCTTGTGATACCGGCAAAGTTCGCGGAGATTGCTCACCTCCACGCCGTCGATGGCAGCTACGGTTAGGCCGATCGTCAGCTGCTGTCGCTTCTGCTCATCCAACGCGTGAATAGCGGTCAGGCAACCCAGCAGTGAGGACGACGACTTCTGCTCAGTCAGCTTCTCGAAAAACTTGCCCATCACGTCGCCGGCGATGTTGCGTGCCAGCCCGTTCAGTGCAATCGACAGAAGGTACGAGTTCGCCTGGTCGGCGTTCTGCGCAACTTCCTTGCGCAGTGCCTTGCGCCAGAGGGCGGTGCGGTAAGCCTTCACCTTTTCACCCTCGCTGATCGACGTCACCGGCTTCTCGGCCGCGGTGGAGGACTGGTCGCCCTTTTTCGCAGGAGCCCCCTTGCCACCTACGGCCGGTTTGACCGCGGGAGTCTTGGTGGCGTCCTTATCGGCTTTGATCCGCGCAGCAACCTTTTGCTGGTTGCAGACGGTATCGAAGCACTGGCCGCTGTAGACCTTGCCGAAGGAGCCAGGCAGGCCGCTTACCGCGGCGCCGAAGTTCTGGCAACCGTGGCAAGCTTTCGCCTGCTCTTCACCAACGCCGGTGGGCCCGTCAACCAGCAGCTGAACGCGGGTCTCGTTGTCGCCGGCACGCACGATGCGGATGACCTGATACTCGTCCTTCAGCCCGTAGGCAATGCCTTCGAGCTTTCGGTCGGTCTTCTCCATGTAGCACGCGCGGTTGGTGCAATTGCCCGTTGCGATTGCCTCGCCAAACATCTCCGTCTGCAACGAGGAGTTGTGTTGGCATGTGGCGCATTGCGTCTTGTCGAAAATGGCCTTCTCGAGGCCGCACGCGGCCGCCTCGATGGTCTTCTTCAACTCCGACACAGGCTTTTTCTCGCTCACGATGACTGGAAGCAGCTTGTCCTGCGTCTCCTTTTCGAGTGTGGCCAGCAGTTCGGCATGACCGAGCTGGATCTTCTCGTGCGTCAGCGCCTCGCGAACCAGCGCGCTGCAGTTCATCAACGCGAGCCGCTTATCGAGCTTGCTACGAGACCAGCCCAGCAATCGGGCGGCTTCGTCGCGATCGCCCTTTAAGCGGCCGACCTGGCCGGAAGCCCAGACAGCCTCGTCTGCAGGCGGCATGTCGGCACGTTGCACGTTTTCGACGCCCGCGAGGGTGTCCGCCGTATCGTCATCGAGCTCTTTGATGTAGATAGGCATTTCATAATCCGGCCCATGTTCTTCATACGCGGCGAGATAGCGCCCTTCGCCGGCCACCTCTTCGAACTCGTAATCGCCGTCCGGAGGAACTACGGGCCGAACGAGAATGGGCTGGATCACGCCATGAAGCTTGACGGACGCGCACAGTTCTGCGAACTCAGTCGGATTGCGATAAGTACGCGGATTGGCGCGACGACGGATCTTGCGCAGAGGCGCAGTGGTATTGGGTTGCATTGTGGGTTCTCGCAAAAATAGGGGAACCCGTAGCCGCACCGGGAACGTGGTTCCCGATGGGATGGAAGGATGGACTACCAGGCTATGCTGGCGGGCCACCGTACTGCAGAAGCTGGCACCAGGAGGTGCAGGATCGATGCGTCTGGGACGCGGTAGGTGCGCAGAGAATACCTAAAAATCAGGTCTCGGACAAGCCATTTAGTTAGCTCGGCCGACGGTGGCAGATTTGGAACCGAAGCACGCTTGCCATACGCTGGCGCGCCCGTTTCCATTGCCGTTCCGTTTCCGCCTCTACGCAGCACCGCAGGTGTTAGGCACCCACTACCGAATAGTCTTCGATTGCACTCCAATCAAAGTGACTGCGAGCAGCATTAACGGAAGCGCCAAACTTCGCAAGTAGGCTAGATGCATGCCCCTCCACGGTTACGACGGGGTAGACTAGAAAGCCCAACTTAGCAAGCGCTACGGTGCGATGACGCCCTTGCCGAAACACCAAACTTTCATGAACACACCTGACCTCAGGCATCTCAAGAAAACCGTTCTCAGGAATCTTCATTACGCTCGCTAATCGCTCGGCATTAGGCTCAAAACGAGGTCGCAATTGCAACTGCGCGAAGACCTTGTTCGGATCAAGAATAACGATTACCGGCTTGGCATCACCGTTCTCTAGCTCCCATCCACCATTAGGCTCGTAGTATTCAGGTTTTCTGCACTTGATCATCATCGATTACGTAAATGAGACACCCAGTAACTGTAGCCGCGGGACGCTTCCGAGAGCGGACAAGAAACATAGCAATACCGGGGGCTTTCTGCAGATGGAGCATCCTCGGAATTCAATCCCCGTACTCGCAATAGCCCCCTGCATTCAAGAAACGAATCGGATAGATTCATTCTGACGGTATGTGAATAGAAAACGGTATAGATTTCAAAGGGCTCTTCCGCCGCGACTTGTCAGCCCCCAACAAGGCTCCCCAGAGGGCGCACCGGGGTGCGCCCCACAACCAAAGCGGGCACCTTGACCAAGCAGCGGGCTTTCCGTTGGCTTAGCGAGGATCGCGCATCACCACAAAGCCAGGATCGCAATGATCCCGGCCCGCCTCCGTGGCTTCTTCTTCCGTCTCAAATGCTCCAGCTTCTGCCAGATTCGGGGTGTAGCCAACATCCCCACCTTGAGGGAACAGGTAGTCGCTACCAGTGCGGACGATCCAACCCCTTCGCAAGCTATCCGATGTCATCATCTTTTCCTAGTCATCCAGCGAAGCGAGTATCCACGCTCCGCGGCGGCTTCGATATAGAACTATTCCCTCGAAGGCCAGTCATCAGTCAACCATACGGGCGGGCTCTCGAACCCCCAGGCCAACAACGCCCGCTTCAAGTTATCGCGACGGCAGCCGCTGGCCACCTTCCTGATTCTAGCGGTTGTCTCTCACGCCGACAGCAACCAGTCGCTCTGCATCATTATCCGAAAGAACGGCCCTTGCCGCCCCGTAAGCAAATACGGGCCCCATTGGATGCCCACCTTCGATGGAAACTTTGGAAAAGTCCACGCAGAAAGTCACGCCATCGAGAATGAGCGTGTCTGGCGGATAAATGTCGAGGGTCCTAACCATTTGTACATCCTTTTTCTTTCGTCGTCGCAGGCCACTGGAACGAACTTTTAGACTGACTTCACGTACGCGGAGTCGACTTTGTATTTCAACCTCTTCCCCTTTTCTTTGGGCTGAACTTCACCTGATAAGGGTTTTAAGCCTCCGGGAACGCGATTCGCTCAGCGCTCTGGGGTGCGCGAATTCCCGTGCACTCGCAGCGTTGGCAGCCAAACGCCAGGTCCCGGAGCCTTGATCACGGTGCCCTCTACGGTTGCTTGCCGTCCAATGAGCGAACGCGCCTCCCCTAGCGGCATCCCGACAAGCTCCCAAGTTTCATGGGACTCCGTCTCCAACATAACAGTTGGAAACGGTTCGTTGCCCTTAATATGGATCTGACCTGTCAGCATCTGCCGCTGGACGCCTGCGGGCGAAGCGCCCGCGCAGGCTGCAAGGCCGAGCGCCACCAATGCGGCCAGTACGATCTTCTGCATAACACTCCAAAGACAAAGGGGCGGCACTTGCCGCCCCATGGGTTACTGAATCACGACAGACAACGTTGAGTTAGGCGGCACTTTGACCGTCTCGCTATACGTGCCATTCACGGCCTTTCGAACTACCGGGAGGCTGGCATACGGCTGCAGCGTTGACGGAACCGATTGTGTCAGCGTGCGACTGGCCAGTAGCGCCTGCGGATCGATCACCGGCAGCGTAAAGCCACCTTCCGCTCGCGCCGGGAAGCCGAAGCCAGTGGGGCTAGGCGCCTTCATCAGCGCACCAGACGTCGCGGCAAAACGGCGCAGCTGCTCGCCCAGGCTAGTAGTCGGCACCGTTGCGCGGATCGACGAATCTAGAACCGTTACCGAGTCTGTGCTGCTGACGTTAGTCAGAAGGTTCTTGTAGAAACTCAGGCCGAGTTGTCGATCTAGGAAGCCGCCGAGCGAGCCGGACACGGAGTAGCTGTCGCAAGCGGCCCCAAAGGGATCCCACGTCAGCAGGCTGCAGTTGTACGAACCGGCCTTGTAGTCGATGTAGTTCGGGAAGCGCACGTCCCGGATCGCGTTGTAGGTCGAGTCGATCGACTGGCTCGCGAAATCCTCCATCATCATTGCCGAAGCTTCCTCCAACCACGTGTCGAAGGCATAAGTCGGCCCCTTCACGACGCCGCGGCGATAGAAGTTCTGCATGTGCATGCCTTCGTGGGCCATCGTCAGCAGCATCGACTTCATGCCCGAGGCTCCGCCCAGATAAAGCGTTTCGGAGTCCAGATACAAGGAAACCGATTGGTTACTGAGCGGATCGGCGGCCGCCGTAAGCGCATTGCGGCCGTAGAAATACCCGACCATGCCAAACGGCGTCGCATTGTTGTCGAAGTTCAAGATTACGATGTCGATCGGTTGCGCCACCGCTCCGCTGATGAGGTCGCTGTACACATGCGGCCCCCAGACCGGGCCACCGGTCTGCTTGAGCATGTCATAGATCTTGCCGCTCGGCACAAATCCGGCGTACAGCGCGTTGACGATCGCAGAAGTAACCTTGCCCGTCCCACTTTCGGTAGATTCCACCCAGAAGTTCACGGTCGTGCCATCCGAGGCGAGATCCGTGCGGATGAGCGTGACGGCGCGCGGCGTGTTGTCCTCGTGATAGAAGGTGCGGGTATCGCCAGGCACGTAGGCCGCTGCGCGCAACGGCGCGGTGCCAAACGTTGAGTTGCTGGGGGCGGCGCCCCGGGCACCCGCTTTGGCCGCCCAGCCGTCGTGATTGAAATCCGAGATGCGACGCTTTACAGCACTCGTGCCATCGTCCCACGCGATGGCACTGGCAGCAACAGTTGGGAAATGCGATGCCGTCAGTGGAATGGTCGGCATCGTCTGGGCGGTGCCCGACTGGTTCGTAAAGACGAGCGTCACGTCCTGGCCCGTCAGGCCGGCAATGTTGATGGGCATATCCACTGCGGCCGCCGTGGCGTTGATGTTCTGCCAGACACCGATGCCTGAACCGGCATAGGTGTTCGCGTCAACGGCGGCGCAATTGGAACAGGCCGGGGACACGACGCTGGCGGGCTTGGCCGCGGGGTCGGTCGGCGTAGCCGCAGCGCCTGGCGAGGTGGTCGCGGTCGTCGTAGTTGTGGCTTGGGTTGATGCGTCACCGCCGTCACCGCCGCCACCGCAAGCAGCCAGGACAGCGGACGTCAGCAGTGCCAAAGCAAGAGACCCCGGGAAAGACAAAGTGCGCTGGTTGCGCATGGATATTTCTCCTTGTTCTGATTGGCCGCGACGATTCAAGACGCGGCAACTGAATATCGGCAAAAGCGCCGCTCCCATCACCCCGCTTTTTGGGGGTTTTCCCCTAGTGCAGGCATAGAGGCGGCGAGTCGTCCCCGACCGAGCGAACGCCAACAACCGCTTCACAAAAAAAAACGCCCTCACGTGGAGGGCGGGTAGGAACGGGTCCATCTTGAGAGAGCTTCCGTAGCGGGGCGCTACAGAAACAATCTTATGGCTGAGTAGGCCAGTCGATGACCCCGAAAGGTTGCCAATTTCGACGTCTTTTCGCCGTCAGAACAGCGCAAGCTGGTCATCTGGCACAAAGACGCGCATGGCAGGTATGGATACGCGGGGTTGTTCCGGATCCGCACTCACGTGGAGAACGGATTCGACCTCTGCATCAGTTGCGTCAGTCTGCAACGGCGGGACAGCGGGTTCCTCGGTGTCAACGCCCTCCGCGGTCAGCGATTCGATTGCCTCACGGAACCGCTTAAGCCTCAGCTTTGCGCCCCAACCACCGACGATGTGAGCCGGCGTGAACCAGGTAGCCCACGCCTCGACGGAAAGCGCGTTGCCGTGTACGACTATCGCTGGGATATTCAACAGCGACAATTGCACGTACGCCATGTGGACGCATCGCGGATCGATGTCGATACAGGTCGCATGCATCGTCTGCTGGTAGTTTCGGCCAGCATCGTGCAGTGCATCCGCGCACGCAATCACCATCCCACCGGCACCGCATGCCGGCTCGCTGATCGTGACGAAACCGTCCCGGTCAACGTACGGATTGCCGTCGCCGATATTGATGGCAGCCATCAAGCGAGAGACGCTGTAGGGCGTAAAGAACTGACCTGCCCGATCGTTGCCGAGCTCCAGCATCATGTACGTCTGGCCAAGAACGTCAGCCAGGCCGTCGCCGTGGGGTACCAATTGCTGTACCCGTTCCTCGAAAGCCAACGTCAAGGCGCCAAGCATGTGGGAGAAGCGCTCCAGATCCTCGCGCTCGTACCGCTTCGCGATTTCCAGGTAACGCTTCTCTCGTGCATCGAACTGATCGCGATCGACGGCATTGCTGATGGCCAGCGCCGACACCTCCACGAAGTCGGAGAAAACCTCGTGCGTCGAGTGCCGGTGGCCAAAGGCCTTGAAGTAGGACAGCAGCTGCTTGTGCGGATCGCTGGCGGTGCCTTCGAACTTGCACTTGGCGGCCCGGCTCAATGGAACCGCCTACGCAGAAATGGGTACGCTTCAGGGTTGCTGCAACGAAAGAAAGAAGATGTTGAGGGCATTTGTGTCGGGGAATGGCCCGGGAAACGCCCCTGCCGGGACGGGTCCCGGACGGGTTGAAAGAAGTGGGTTCAGGTGCCAATGAAGCACGCCAGGCCTTCGGCAAGATCGCGCTGCAAGCGGATCTCCCAGTGCTCATTGAACTGGCGGATTTCGACGGCAGGAAAAGCGCGCCGGTGTGCGGAAACGAACGGCGTGTCGACGCGAAACTCGCGCAGGCACGCGGCCATCGCTGACTCGCCAGAGTGCTTGGCGAAGGCAGCCAATGCAGTCACGACCAGCCTCACGCGGTCTACAGCGCCAGCGGCAAGCCACCGCATACCAGCTGGCTGACCCGCCGCAGGCTCGGATTGGGCGGCAAGCCGGAGGATGCCAAGGTCGCGCGTGAGCTTCATGCTGAGGTGCGCGTGCTCGGCGAAAGCGTTTCGTAGCACGATCGCGGCCTGCTCAACGGCCAAAGGCTGGGCTTTCGACACCACAAGGGCGTGCCAGAGCTTGTCGAGATCCGGAATCTGGCCGGCGTCGATCACCTGCCAAACGTTCCGCGGACCGTCCAGATGCACTCTTGTCTCGTCGACGCGCTCACCGAGCTGCGTGCTCGCCTTGTCGACAAGGTTCGCCGCCAAGCGCTTCAGGAAGGCGCGGCGGTACCGCAGCCGTGACTCAGTCGATCGCCGGCAAGCTAGACGCTGGGCGTTTGGAAACAGGCTTGCCTCCAGCTTCGCGACGCGCTCCATGTCGGTCGTGCTGAAGTGTTCGGCGGCCAGGAACTGACCAATCAGTTGGTTATACATGGTCTCGAAAAAAGAATCGGGACCGGCCCGCAGGGACTCGGTCCCATGCGGGTTAATTGCTTTGGCTCAGTGCAGGCCGAGAGAAGGAACTACGGGCGTGAAGCCCATTGCCCACCATTGCGCGACCGGATGATTCGGGAAGTCTGGAATCTCACGTTCGCGGAAGATCTCCGGGACAACGGCCAGCGCCGACGGACGAGCTAGCACGGTCTCCCGCCACTTCTGCTGCAGGCGAAGCCAGGTCAACTCGGCGCGGGCGATGTGATCCCACTCGTGCGGCACCCGGTCATCGTCGAACACGTTGGCACCTTCCGCCGTCATGACGGCCACCACTTCGTGGTACCGCCCGAGTTCGTGCGGAAAGCCACGACGGACGAACTTCAGGACGGTCTGATCGGGGTGGTTAAAGATCCTCTGCAGCTGGCGGATGTAGACCGCGCACTCGCGCCGTGAGCGCTCATCGTAGTCGTCGTGGCCGACCTGCGCGCACGATTCCTCGGCGGGCACCGGGCCCAATTCGATGTCGAGAGTTTTGGGTTGGGGCATGGGCGTTTCCTGAATTCCCGGAAGACGCCCCACCGGGGACGTTTCCCGGTTGGGTGGTGTAGGGCCGCGCGAGCCCGGAGGCTACGCGCGGCGATGCTCAGGCCGACTGGCCGGAGAGGTGAGAGAAGCTCGAAATGACCCAGTAGACGGCGACCGCAAGAGCAATCGTCGCGAGCGTAGTCAACTGGAGATAAAGCAGAGCGAGGCTAGGCGTCGTCAAGATGACGAACAGCGCGGCGAACAGGATCAGGACCAGCGCAATAGTAGCGATGGCCGTTTCGCGGGTATCAACGAGAGGCATGATGGCTCCGAAGGATGGAGCCATGGCCCATTAGGGACAAAAGCCCCAATGGGTGGAAGGAAAAAGATGGCCGGTACGCCGGCGAGGGTCGATGCGCGGTAGCGCGGAGAATCGGGCGAATCTTACCGCGCCTTCGCAACCCGGACAAGCAACTCGCTGCGCCTCTAGCTAGGCTTCCGAGCTGCCTGCCGTGCAAGGCGGTTCGCCTCACGCAGACGGTTCACCACTGCCCAGCGCCGCTGCGACAGCTCTTCTGGGTTCTCCAGGTTTGAGTAATCCTGCATTGGGCCATCGCCAATGAAGGGCCTGTAATCCTCAGGAAGTTTGCCCTGCGCCTTCAGCTTGTCGCGCTGCAGGCGCCCTAGGCCATCCGTCGCCTCGGTGATGGCCACATAGTCCCAGCGGACTGGCACGGCCGCTTCAGAGAACCACACTTCACCTTCGCCCTGCCCCACGAGCGCGACCACGTCATACACGCTGCCGACGGGCGACGGAACCGCACGGACTTCAAACCGAAGCACTTCCGGACGCGGGTGCCAGAACACGCGGTCGAGATAGCGCTTGAAGATGAAGGCGTCCAGCCGGGCGATCTCGCCATACTCCGGTTCTCCGGGCGCAATCAGCTGCGGCTCGTTATGGGGGCGGTTTCCGAGAGACACCTCTCGGCTAATGGGTGTGTGCGACATGACTTTCCGGTAAAAGGCGCACCAAATTCTATAGCTTTCGGGCCTAAGCCCGGCAGAAATCGACCTGAGAATGGTTGGCGGCGAACTTCGCCCGCCGGCCGCCTTGACTTTGCTGTGGCGCCGGTATCTTGGTCTTAGACCATTCCATACCTAGCCGCCATGCGATTTACCCGACTCGGTCGCCACGACCCCATCGACTTCAATACCCGCCGCCAGGCCGCATTCGCGCGCAAGCAACAGCGCGAGCGCGACAGGTACCCACTCTTCGCGGACCACGTGGCCGCCGAGCAGCACACACCGGACGAGGAACTGGCGCGTCGCCAGCGACGCTCAGAGAATCTTGCGCGTACGACGCGCACCCTGCATGCCCGGATCTGGCGGGAGAAGCGCGCCGTCTATTTCTCCCTGACCCCTGCCCAGCAAGCGGAAATCCGTGCCAAGTGGCTGGCGTGGACCGGCCCCACCACCGCCCTTTATTTCGCCTATATCGTCGACGGCACCAGCGGTGAGGCCGAACGGCGCGATACGGCTTGCCGTGAGAAAGCACTGGCGATCCGACGACGAGTCCTCGCCATGCTGCCAGAGCAAGCCGCGCTGGAGATTTCCGCACCATGACCCCTACCGAAGAACAGGTTGCCGTTGTCGACGCCGTCGAGGCGGGAGGCGCGCTCAAGGTCAAAGCCTATGCTGGCGCCGGCAAGACGTCCACGCTCAAGCTGGCCGCCCAGGCGCTGGGCCGCAGCCGCGGTCTGTACATGGCGTTCAACAAGGATATCGCCGCCGAAGCCGCACGGAAGTTCCCCACGAACACGAGGTGCCGCACGGCCCATTCTGTCGCGCGTGCCGCGACGCGCCCCGAGATCAGCCGCAAGATCGACAACCCGCTGGAGCCCTCGCATCACCTCGCTGTCCGCTATGGTCTCGGTCCCCTCAAGTTGCCCACTACAATCGGCAAAGATCTGGAGCTTAGCGGCAGCAAGGTGGCACGGATGGTCGCAGATGGTGTTGCCCGGTTCTGCCGGTCTGCCCAGCCCGAGCCACTGGCGTGGCATATCCCGGTGGAATCGATCGTCCCGGACGACGAAGCAGAGCTCCTGCGTGCCTCGCTGCTGCCATTTGTAAAGCGCCTCTGGCAGGAGTACATCGACCCGGCCGCCGCCGGCGCGATCACCCACGACGTCTACCTCAAACTTTGGCAACTGAGCCGACCGCGCATTGGCGCCGATTTCATCCTGTTCGATGAAGCGCAGGATGCCGACGGCCTGATGCTCTCTGTCCTCCGCGCCCAGCAGTGCCAGGTCATCTACGTGGGCGACCCGTACCAGCAGATCTACGAATGGCGCGGCGCAGTGAACGCCATGGACTTCATCAAGGCGCCGGAGCGTGCCCTCACTGAATCCTTCCGGTTCGGTCCGGCCATCGCTCAGATGGCCAGCCGCATGCTGTCTCTGATGGACGAGGACACGCCGGTCCGTGGCCAGGACCACATCGCGTCGCGGATCGAGCACGACTCGGAGTTCGGCCAACACCGCTACAACGCAATTCTCTGCCGCAAGAACGCCACTGTCCTGACACACCTCGCGCAAGGTATCGCCAGAGGCGACCGCGTTGCGGTCCGCGCCAAGCTGGACGAACTGCGCGCTTTCGCCGACGGCGCCGAGCGCCTGATGCGCGGGGAACGGATCGCCTACCCGGCCTCCCTCGCGCTATTCGAGACCTGGGAAGAAGTCCAGGAATACGCCGAGTCCCTAGCCGGCCGGGACCTGCAGCCGCTGGTCAAGCTGATCGACAGCGAAGGGGTTGATTACCTCCGGCTGATCCTGACGCGCGTGAGTCCAGAAAGCGAGGCGGACTACGTCATCTCTACCGCCCACCGGGCAAAAGGTCTGGAGTTCGACTCGGTCTATCTCGCGGGCGACTTCAAGTTCAAGACCGGCGAGGAAGGCGAGACGACGATGACCGCCGAGGAGAAGCGCCTGCTCTACGTTGCCATGACCCGCGCCAAGCATGTGCTCAACGTCAGCGAGATCCGGCGTGACCTTTATGCCATGTTCCGGGACGCCGGAGTCTAGGAGAGAAAGAATGATTACAGTGCGGATTGGGGGAAGTGAGTTCCCCATCGACGATGTGCTCGAAGATCCGGGCCGCTATGCTCGCCACCTAGAGCGCGCAAGGACCGTGCAAGGCTTCGCCGAGTGTGGCTGTACGCCCAGCCGGCCAAGGCCAAAGCTCGTGATCCGGCGCCACCGCGACATATTTCTCCTCGCTCGTTGGCCGGACCAGGCACACCACCATGCAGGCGCGTGTCCGTTCCACCGCCAAGCGCTTGCAAAGGCGGGCGCCGCGGACAGTCTCGACGCCTTCCGCGTACGCGATGGCCACCACGACATCCGGCTCGATGCCACGCTGTCGGCCAGTACGCGCACCCCGGCCAAAACCGTGCAACGGACGCCCAAGAGGGAGAGCAGCAAGCCCCAGCGACGCTCGGCAGGCCTGCTGGCCTTCCTCGAGTACGCCTGGGAGCAAGCGGGCCTCAACGTCTGGTCCGGCACGGGCTCCCGAGGCTGGAACGCCTGCTGGTCGCAGTTGAGCACGGAGCTGGCCGATTGCCGCATCAACGGCAAGGCCGCGGCCGATCTGCTGCACGTGATGCAACGATGGGATCCGGCTCGCAAGACAGAAATCCTGGCCGAGTTCGACGCGTGGCAGGCGCGGCTCTCCCCCACTTCCGCAGGCACACCCCGTGGCCTCCTGATTGGCGAGCTCGAATCTCATGGGCCGACCCAGTATGGCGGCAATGTCGTGCTGCGCCAGAGCACGCAGCGGTTTTTCATGTCCGCCGAGATCTACGCACGCCTGCAGGCGTCGTTTGGCGGCGCCCTTGCCGGCATTGGCAAGGCCGATCAGCGCTGCATCGTCGTGCTGCTCGTTGAGAAATCCCGGTCCAACTACCTGACGGTTGTCGATATCGCGGCGATGCTGGCCAACCGGCAGTTCCTGCCCTGCGATTCGTCGCACGAGGTGGGAATGGCGGACCACCTGGTCGGCCACGGCCGCGCCTTCCGCAAGCCATTGCGCCACGTCGGTCGCGCCGCCGTGCACCCGGATTTCGTTCTTACCGACGTTGACCCTGAAGTGGTCATCGAGGTCCTTGGCATGACGGGTAACCCCGACTACGACTCCCGCATGGCGTCCAAGCGGCAGTACTACCGCGAGAACGGCATTCCTTGCATCGAATGGGATGCCGTCAGTACGTCTCTCGAGCACCTGCGGCTTCCGCCCAGCACCCGGAAGGCCGATGCACGCTGATAGGGATGCGCTGTTTCGCACGGCGCTGGAGCTCGTCCACCAGCACCGCGCCGCCTCTGTGGCCCTCCTGCAGCGGCACCTGGGTGTCAGTCACGACTCGGCGGAAGCCCTGCTTCATCGTATGGCCAGCGAAACGACCGCCGTTCGCCGCATGCAGAACGGCCTGTACCTCTATACGCATGGCCCGATAGGCGAGGAGCTGGCCGCCCTGCACGGATTCGCTCAGGTAGTGCTCACAGCGCTCTCCCAGGACAACCTCGATGCCAACCATTTGCGCGCGGCCGCGATCGAATTTGGGCTTACCGCGAGAAGCCCGGTCGCCACGACTTGACTTCGAATCTGGATCGATAGGCTGTAGAGATCTAAACACACGCCACCTCCATTCCATGAAGACGCTGCCCGAGTTTCCGACAATGCTCCGCAAAATGTGGAGCGGCGAAGAGGTCCAAAACTGGATCGATAGCAATCTCGCCCCGCTCCTCCCTTCGGGGACCATTGCGGATTCCAGCCTACGCGAAGCCTTGGACCGTATGGATGCGCTGCTCAATCCGGCTCTTGGCTTGTTAGCCATACCACCGGGATCGGCTACGGCTAAGGCCAGCGAGCGCGACATGACGCTCATCCGCGCCGCACTCTCCCAGCCGACTACCGGCGTCGCGGAAGCCGATGTGCGCCTCGAAGTCGAACACGTCCTGCACACGCTGGACGGCGGCTATGCCATGGAAATGGGCGGCGATAGGATCGTCGCGGTTGTCATGGCATTGATTCGACGCGCCGTAGCTGCCCAGACGTCAGCTTCCACGTGGACGAACGAGCGTTGTGCGCATGAGGTCTGCGACGAGGAGGATGAGCACGACCCACAGTGCAAAGCATGGTCAAACTCGGCGCCCCAGGATGGACACGCTGCGTTGAACAATGCCGCGCCAAAACTCGATCTGAGCGGCATGACCGTAGAAGCCGCCGACGACGAGCCGAATGGTGTGTTCGCCTGCTTTCCAGATGATGAGGACGATACCCGCCTCGACTTGCTCATGGACGAGTTGGACTCCATCCCTGGCATGCCGGCGTACCAAACCGCCGACTTCGATGGCGTGGGCATCATCATGCAGTTCGAGACCGATGACGAGGCACGGAGGGCGATTGAGGCGTTGGAATCGGCGGTACAGGCCTGCGCTGCCCGCCAGCCGCGCGGAGAGGCGCCTCAGGTACCCCACAAGAACGGGCATCGGGTAGCGCGCGACGGCAGCGAGATCAGCAATGGCTAAGAAAACGGCCCAAAGCCGCCCCACCGTGATTTCCTGCGCTGTCTTCGGTGGCCGAAGCCAACGCACAGGCCTGCGTGTCGGCTCTCGCCACCGCTGGGATGGCGGTGCGTGGGGCAAAGGGCGCTGCGAGTTCTGCGGAAGGACTCTGGAGCAGGTCCAAGAACGCAGCATTGCCGGCGCATCAACGGAGGCACATCGGTGAGCGATCAGAATACCAAGCGGCATCCTACGGCGCCCCAGCACGGCGCTTCGTTGCCTGAAATTCCCCACCCCCCCTTGCATTTGGTCAGGCAAACCGCGTCGCTTATAGCTGCTGACCTGCTTGGCCAGCCCAAGGACGAGGACCGACAGTTGGTCGCCCTGCGCTTGGTAGAGCTGCTTGTGCGCGCCAACGCGCATCGGAGTTGCCCACCACCAGTCGACGAAGCGGAGGCGCAGGAACGTGAGCATCTCGGTTGCGCGTACTGCGGCACCGGCATTTACCACGCAGCCGCAGGTCAGCGCACTGCGAACTGAGCATGGCAAAGGACGATCGCTACTTCGGCAAGACCATTGCCGAACACGTCGACGCGGGCACCTGTTGGCTATGCGGTCAGCCTGTGGATCGTGCGCAAGGCTATCACGGTGCCACGGGTGCGCATTGGGTCTGCAGCAAGGCACTCACGGACCAATTCAAGGCGCTCAGCCATCCCGACGCCGCTGCGCCCTTTCTGGCCCGCGCGAACGGTGGCTATTTTGTACACACCGTGGATCCGGCGACGGGCGCCTCGCTGTGCGGTCACAAGCCAAAAGACACCGCGCGACAGATGCGGCCTCGTGCCAGGTGGATTCCACTTAGCCGCGTCCCCCGCGGATTCAAGCGATGTCCGCACTGCGCCCGGCTTGCCGGATCTACACCGCACGGTGGCGCTGCCGACAGCGAAAGGCCATTGGCCTCTGCAGAAGCCAACCGCGACACCCGTACGCGGGATCTTTTCGAGGATCAGACGACACCATGAGCGAGAACACAAATATCGAATGGGCCGACCATACGGCCAATTTTTGATATGTAACCATCTGTCTGCTGCGTATTGCATGGGGCCTCGATATAATGCGAC
>CAUUBQ010000014.1:0-145244 GCA_963543405.1 uncultured Cupriavidus sp. | reverse complement strand
AGAATGTGTCAACCATGTCCTCGCACATGTGTCCACCATGTCCCCGGTCCATACACCGCGCTGCGGGAGAGGGGCTGGGGGAGAGGGCCAGCGCATCAAGACACGAGATCGGCAAATTGAACCTCGATGCCCTCTCCCCCGACCCCTCTCCCGCCATTGCGGGAGAGGGGAGCAACAAGCGCAATCAATCCAGCGTAATCTTCCCGGCCTTCACGATCTGTGCATAGCGCGTGGTGTCGCGCTCGATCAGCTTGCGGAACTCGTCAGGCGTACTGCCCACCGGGATAAAGCCCAGCTCCGTGAGTTTCTTCGCCACATCGGCGCTGCGTGTGGCCGCGGCAATTTCCTTTGCCATGCGGTCGACGATCGGTTGCGGAGTGCCGGCCGGTGCCAGCAGTCCAGTCCATGAGCTCATCACAAAGCCCGGGAAGCCGGCTTCCTCCATGGTCGGAATATTCGGCTCGCCGGGCCAGCGCTTGGCCGATGCCACGGCCAGTGCGTTGATCTTGCCGGACTTCACATGGGGCATCGGCACCAGCAGTGGGTCGAATGCCACGGAGACTTCTCCGGAGACCAGCGCAGGCAGGATCGGCGCGCTACCGTTGTAGGGAATGTGGGTCATCTTGACCTTCGATTCCATCGCCAGCCGCTCGCCGGTCAGATGGGCGGAACTGCCAACGCCGCTGGAGCCGAACGTCAACGTGTCGGGATGCTTCTTGCCGTAGTCGACCAGTTCCGCAACGGTTTTCACCGGCAGCTTCTTGCTGGCAAACAGGATGAGCGGAAGCTCTGCCATCTCGGCCACCGGTGTCAGCTCCGACGGCTTGTAGCTGAGCTTCGAGTACAGCGACATGTTCGCGCTGTACGCGGCCAGCACCGACACAAAGGTGTAGCCATCTGGCGCGGAACGCGCGGCGAGGCCTACGCCCAGGGTACTGTTGGCACCGGGCTTGTTCTCGATGATGATTGGCTGGCCCAGGCTCTGCGCCACTTTCTCGAATACCACGCGCGACACGGTGTCGGTGGAACCACCCGGCGTGTACGGCACGATGACCTTGATCGGCTTGGTGGGCCATGCGTCGGCGGCGCTGGCAATCTGGCTGGCAAATACGGTGGCCACGGCAACGGCCACCCCGCACGCAACGCGCGTAGCTTGACGCTTGATACTCACTACATCTCCTTCACTGATTTTCTTCTGCGCCCAGGTCCAGTCGTGGCCCTTGGGCTCGGCGGCCGAGTGCCTCGGCCTTGCCGATTATCAGTGAGGAAGCGTGGCGCCGTAGTTCGGGTCTGCCCCGGGTTTGCCGCGGCACTGTGCGATAGCCGCACCGTGATGCCGGGCGGTGCGGCGAATGGCCTCCAGGCGTACTGCATGGCAGGACGCAGGCGGCCAGACAGACTCAGTCGTCGTCGTGCCAGCGGCGCCATTCGCGTTCACGACGGCGTTGTTCATGACGCCACTGGCGTTCACGCCATTCATGCTCGCGCCAGCCTTCGTAATAGCCCGGGGCCACGACTACCGGGCGCGGCTCGACGATCACGGGGCGCGGCGCCATATAGACCGGCGCCGGCTGATAGTAGACCGGCGCGGGTGGCGGCGCCACGTAGGCCGGCACGCCAATGCCGACGTCGACATTGACATGCGCTTCGGCCGCGCTGGTAGCCGCGAGGGCGGCGAAGCCGATCAGACTTGCGAAAAGGATCCTGGACATATGGGCACCGATGTCGGTTTGCTGCGATGGATGCCGATAGTAACGGCCCCCTGGGGCGACCGTTGACCTTGCAGAGATCGTCTTTGTAAGCTGTTGTATCCAATGTATCCATACAGGCTGCGCTCGCAGGCCCTGTTTGTCAGCGCTATCTCGCGCTGCACCGACTTTCCCTCGCAAGTTAGCTTCTTACATTCTGATAAAGGGTCAGCCCGTGAGTCATTACTCACACTCAGAAAACTTGAGGGCATTTTTGTATCGTCTTTGTATCGATTACGTACCAGGAAAGCTAAAGAACAAAAAGCGGGCGACGTAAACGATGGATGTCAGGGCATTCAGGCGACGCAGCGCATGGATGCCATCCAAAGAAACAAAAAAAGAAGGGCACAAAAAATGGCATCCGTTTCTTCCTTGGGTATTGGCTCGAACCTTCAGCTTTCCACCCTGCTGGACAATCTGGCCGACGCCGAGCGCGCGCCGCTCAAGGCCATGCAGCAGCAGCACACGGCCTACCAGACCAAGTTGACCGCCTATGGCACGGTCAAGAGCGTGCTGACCAGCTTCCAGGCCGCAGCCAAGACGCTGATGAATTCAGCGACGTTCGGTGCGGTCAAGGCCAATGTCGGCAATGCCGACATCCTTGGCGTGACCACCAGCAGCACCGCGGTACCGGGCGATCTCAACGTCAACGTGACCCGCCTGGCGCAGGCGCAGTCGCTGGCCGGAATCGGCTATGCCAAGCAGGACGCGGAGGTGGGATCTGGCACGGTGACGTTCGAATTCGGCACCACCACGGGCTTCGACGAGACCTCGGGCACCTATGTGAATCCGAAGTTCACGGCCAATACGTCCACCGACAAGGAGCCGAATCCGAAGACGGTCACGATCGAGCCGGGCAAGGGTTCGCTGCAGGACATCCGCGACGCGATCAACAAGTCGAACATTGGCGTCAAGGCCAGCATCATCAACGATGGCAGTACCAAGCCGTTCCGCCTGATCCTGACCTCGGAAAAGACCGGAGAGGCGATGAGCATGCGCGTGAGCGGCTCGTCGCCGGAACTGCAGTCGCTGGCTGGCTACAACCCGGAGACCCCGGGTTCGAACGGCATGACCGAGACGCTGCGTGCCACCAATGCCGCGTTGACGGTCAACGGCATTGCGATTACCAGCGCTTCCAATACCGTGGTCGATGCCGCGCAGGGCGTGACGATGACGCTCAAGAAGACGGGCTCGACCTCGCTGTCGATGACGCAGGACACCGAAAGCATCAAGGCATCGATCCAGACGCTGGTCACCGCCTACAACAATATCCAGTCGTCGGCCAAGACGCTGACGCAATTCGACACCGAAGCCGGTACCAAAGGTGCGCTGAATGGCGACGGCGTGCTGCGCGGCATCCAGACTTCGCTGCGCGCGGTGCTGAACAGCCCGGAAACTGGCATGGCGGAGAACGCGCCGAAGATGCTGGCGGCGATCGGTGTGTCGATGCAGAAGGATGGCACGATGGCCATCGACAACAAGAAGCTCGACGCCGCGCTCAAGGACAACCTGCGCGATGTGACCCAACTGTTTTCCGGCGACGGCAAGACGGGCGGGTTTGCGCGCCGCTTGTCGGATGTGGTGGATCGCGTAACTGCCGACAAGGGTCCGTTGGGCGCCGCCAGCGCCGGTCTGGACAAGACCCTGAAGGATCTGGAGAAGCGTTTCAATGCCGCCAACGACCGCGTCGAGGCAACCATCGAACGCTATCGCAAGCAGTTCACGCAGCTTGACCTGATGGTCAGCCAGATGAACCAGACCAGCAACTACCTGACGCAGCAGTTCAACGCGCTCAACAACGCGACGAAGAAGTAAGGACTCTGGTGTAGAAAAGGGCAATGGCGGAAGCTATTGCCCTTTTTTTGTTTGATTTTCAGATGCTCTCGGTTTCGCTCCCCTCTCCCGCGCGGCGGGAGAGGGGAGACCACCCAACGCCGCAACCTCAATCCGCCTTGATGTTCGCCGCTTCGGCAATCTTCTTCAGGCGCGGGATCTCGCTGTTCACGCGCTTTGCATAGTCTGCCGCAGTACCGTACTCGGGCTCGAAGCCATTGGTCGTCATGCTTTTCTGCATGTCCGGGTCCTTCATGACGGTTGCCAGCGCTGCCTCCAGCTTTTGCCTGGCGGGTGCGGGCAGGCCCTTGGGGCCCACTACCGCAAACCACGTTGACAGGTTCACGGCTGGATACCCGCTCTCGGCGGCGGTCGGTACATCGGGCAGCAACGCGGAGCGCGTGGCTGACGTCACTGCCAGCGCCTTGATCTTGCCGGCCTTGAGGATCGGTGCAGCGGCCACGACGGTGTCGACGGTCAGCGGAATCTGGTTGCCGATCAGGTCGGACATGGCCGGTGAACTGCCCTTGTATGGCACGTGCAGCATGTGCAGGCCAGTGGCCGCATTGATCATCTCGCCAGCAAAGTGCGACGTGGTCCCTGCGCCAAACGACCCATAGGTCAGGCCCTTCGGATCGCTCTTGCCCATGGCAACGAGGTCCTTGAGCGAGTTCGCCTTCACTGACGGGTTGGCCAGCAATACCAGGCCCGTCGAGCCGACCAGGCCCAGTGCGTCGAAGCTCTTCAGCGGGTCATATGGCAGCTTTGCATAGGTGACCGGGTTAATCGTGAATGTAGTGGCCGCGCTCAATAGCAGCGTGTAGCCATCGGGCGCGGATTTGGCGACGTAGTCGGCGCCGACGATCGTTCCCGCGCCGGCACGGTTCTCCACGACGACCGATGCATTGAGCGTTTCGCTGAGCTTCTTTGCCAGCAAGCGTCCCAGTACATCGGTGGAACCACCCGGCGTGAAAGGCACAACGAGCTTGATCGGCTTGTCCGGATACGCGGCGGCCGCGACGGAGGGCGTGGTGGAGAGACAGGCTGCAACGCCTGCCATCAGCATGCCGGCCCGGACCCATTTCTTCTGCGGTGCTCCAACCATGTTTTCCCCTTGGTGACGTTGATGACCAACGATACCGCCAGCCAGTCCGGTTTGGCGAAAAAGTCCGCAAATCGCGTGTCAGGAATGTGACGCAGGCATCCGCGTTCGGAGCGCGCCGATGGCACCCCGATGGCGCGTGCCATGCCATCAATGGCTTGCGAGCGGTGCAGCCGTGGTACGAAGTGCCGTCATCACGCGAATGTCGGCACGATGCAGGCACCAGAGGCGGGCGCGCGTAGCAGAACGGACCTTTCTAAAATTGGCAAGGGTTTTTGTGCAATGCACGTAAGATGCGGAAAGCGAAGATCGCACATGGATGCCACGGAAGCCGCCAATGAAACTGACCTCGATTCACGCCGTACCGCTTGCCTACTTCCTGGAGGTGGCGCAGACAGGTTCGCTGACGGCGGCGTCGAAGACGCTGCATGTGGCCGTATCGGCCATCAGCCGGCAGATTGCCCGGCTCGAGGAAGAACTGGGTGTGGTGTTGTTCGACCGGGAACCGCGCGGCATGCGCCTGACCGATGCCGGCCGCGTGGTGCAACAGTACGGCCGCCGTGCGTTTCTTGACGCCGAGACCCTGCAGGCCGACCTGCAGGGTTTGATGGGGCTCGCGCACAGCAAGGTGCGGGTTGCCTGCACCGAAGGTTTTGCGCGCGAGTATGTGCCAACCTTGATTGCATCGTTTCAGCGGCGATACCCGGGCGTGACCTTCGCGCTGGAGGTAGTCACCGCGGCCGAGGCCACGCGGATGGTGCGCGCCGGCGATGTCGACATTGCGCTGACGTTTGCGATCGCCGACCAGGCCGGCATTGCGGTGGAGTATTCGGAAGCCGCGCCCATCTTTGCCTGTGTGAGCCGCAATCATCCGATTGCCGGCATGGCGCGCGTGCCGTTGCGCGAACTGGTCATGCATCCGCTGGTACTGCCGAGCGAAGTGCATACGCTACGGCAACTGTTCGATCTTGCATGCAGCCTGGAGGGCCTGCGGCCGCAGGTGCTGCTGACCAGCAATTCATTGAGTGCGCTGGTCGCCTATCAGAACCATGTCGATGTGGTCTACCTGACCGGCTCGCTGGCAGTGCGTAACACGCTGCGTGCCGATCGTCGTGTACTGGTGCCGATCATTGGCCGCGCGATGCAGCAGCGCGCGTTGCAGATCCAGACCATGGTGGGACGTCACCTGCCGCCAGCGGTGCGCGCGTTCGCCGATGCGCTGCGGCAGGATGCGGCAGAACGGCGGCGGGCCGTCCCGCCGGCCGAGCGAGGCAAGCGCCGTCCCGCAGACTAGCTTGCGGCCAGTTCGTGCGTCATGCGGCCGCGCCGTACGATGCCCAGCGACAGCATGGTGCCCCCGGCGATGACCGCCGGGATGCCGACCAGCACGAACAGCGCCGGCATTGTCAGCCCCATCGACAACATCGTGGCGCCGCCAACCGAGCCCACCACCGAGCCGAAACGGCCCACGCCATTGGCCCAGCTAACGCCCGTGGCGCGGCAATCGGTCGGGTAGTAGCTGGCCGACAACGCATTGGCGCCAACCTGCGAACCCGACACGCAGAAGCCCGCGAAGAACACCGCGGCGCCAGCAGCTACCGGCTCGCCCGCCAGACTGCCGATAGCCGCCACGAACACACCTGCCAGTGCATAGCTCGCAGCCAGCACATAGTGCGGATTGAAGCGATCCATCAGCCAGCCCAGTGCGATGGCGCCAGCGGTGCCGCCAACCTGGAACATCGTGGTGACCAGTGCGGCCGTAGTCAGCGACATGCCGGTGCCGCGCAGCAGCGTGGGCAACCAGCTCGACAGCAGATAGATCACCAGCAGGCTCATGAAGAACGTGAGCCACAGCAGCAGCGTGCCGCGCAGCAGCTCCGGCTTGAACAGGTGCCGAACCGGCGAACCATGGTTGCCCGGCGTCTCCGAGATGACAAACGAGCTGTTCTGCAGATCGGCATGCGGGGCGATGCGAAGCAGCGTCGCGCGCACCCGCACATGGTGGCGCCCCTTCGCCACGAGATAGCGCACCGATTCCGGCAACGACCAGATCAGTACCACCGACAACAGCAGCGGCAGCACGCCCCCTACCAGCAGCACCGAGCGCCAGCCGAACGCCTCGATCAGGCCTGCCGAAGCCAGGCCGCCCAGCGCCGAGCCGACGGTGAAGCCGCAGAACATCGTGGTCACCAGGAATGAACGGCGCTTGGCAGGGCAGTACTCGGAGGTCAGCGTGATGGCGTTCGGCATCGCGCCGCCCAGGCCAAGACCGGTAAGGAAGCGCAGCACGATCAGTTCCCACAGACCTGGCGACCATGCGGATGCCAGGCTGGCCACGCCGAAGAACAGCACCGAGAACACCAGCACGGTCTTGCGGCCGAAGCGGTCGGCCAGGGGGCCGAACAGGAACGCGCCGGCCATCAGTCCGCCAAGGCCAGCGCCGAACAGCGGCGCCAGATGCGCGGGCGTGAGCTGCCATTCGGCGCGAATGGCTGGGGCGATAAAGCCGATGGCAGCCGTGTCGAATCCGTCGATCGCAACGATCAGGAAGCACAGGACGACGATCGTTACCTGGAAAGCGGACAGCGGCTGGCGATCGATGAACGTGGTCACGTTCAACGTGGAGTTGGCGGACATGTTGTCTCCTCCGGAAATACGGGGAATAGGATGGCGAGGCGGCTCTTGTGGCCGCTTCTCTTGCTGCGGGATTGCTGGGTACTGCGCAGGTGCTGACTTACAGCCAGGGAGTCGGGCTCAGCGCCTGCTCGGCACGCCAGCCATGCAACCACTGCAGCGCATCGTAGAACTGCGTCTGCGTGCGGCCTACCCAGAGCGTGTTACGTACAAAGCGGTCCACACCCTTGGCGTGATAGACGCGACCCATGTCGCGCGCGCCATAGAGCACGCGCGCGGTGCGCGGAATACGTGCCTGCTCGTAAAGCTTGAATGCAGCCTCGAAGTCGCCCTCGGCCGCATCCACGGCGGCGCCCAGCGCCACGGCGTCTTCCAGCGCCTGGCAGGCGCCCTGTGCAACGTATTGCGTCATCGGATGCGCCGCATCGCCAAGCAGCGTGGCGCGGCCGAAGCTCCAGCGCTCCACGGGATCGCGGTCGGCGGTGGCCCAGCGCTTCCAGGACGTGGGGCGGTCCAGCATCTGGTGCGGCAGCGCGTGGATGCCTTCGAAGTACGACAGCACTTCTTCCTTGCTGCCGTCGCGCACGCCCCAGACTTCCTGCTCGCGGCTGTGGAACGTCACCACGAGGTTGTATTGCTGGCCACCGCGCAGCGGGTAGTGCACCAGATGGCAGTGCGGGCCGGCCCACACCACGGGGGCGTTGACCTGCAGGTCCTTGGGCATGTTGTCCACCTCGACCACGGCGCGATAGACCACATGGCCGGTGACGCGCGGCTCATCGCCAATCAGTGCTTCGCGAATGGCGGATTTGACACCGTCGCAGCCAATCACGGCGTCGGCGCGATGGCGCTCGCCATGCTGGTCGATCACGGTCACGCCCTTGTCGTCCTGTTCGAGCCGTTCCACACGTGTGGCGGTGCGGAACTCGATCAGCGGATGGTGCTGTACGGCTTCGAGGATCGACAGGTGGATATCGGCGCGATGGATCACGGCATACGGATTGCCGAAGCGCTCGCGATACGCCTGGCCCACATCGACGCGTGCGATATCGCTGCAGTCGATCGCATCGCGCAGGTGGATGTAGTCGGTGAAGACCGCCCGGCCGCGCGCGGCCTCGCCCACGCCCAGCGCGTCGAGCGCCGCGAACGCGTTGGCCGCGAGCTGGATGCCGGCGCCGATTTCGCCGATGTGCTCGGCCTGCTCCAGCAGTTCGATGCGGATGCCCTTGCGCGCCAGCGCCAGCGCCGCGGCCAGGCCGCCGATGCCGCCCCCGATGATCAGGACCTTGCGGTCGCTTCGTGGTGTCTTTGTCATGGTTGTCTCCTGGCCTGTCGGTCGCGACGTCAGGCGGTGTAGTCGGGCTGGCGCGCTGGCGCGGCGGCCGCGAAGGCCGGATGCGCCGATGCGTGTTCATGGATGGCCATGGCGCGCGTATAGGCGGAAAGGTCGCAACCCATGCGCAGAGCGTTGGCAATCTGCGGAACCAGTGTCACGTCGGCCAGTGTCGGCGTATCGCCAAAGCAGTACTTGCCGTGACCATGACGGGTCAGCAGGCGCTCCACGGCAGCCATGCCTTCGTCGATCCAGTGGCGATACCACGCGTCTTTCTGTTCGGGCGTGACCTTGAGCACGCCGTCCAGATAGCGCAGCACGCGCAGATTGTTGACCGGATGGATGTCGCACCCAATCAGGTTGGCCAGTTCCAGCACGCGCGCACGCTGCACCGGATCCTGCGGGATCAGGCGCGGTTCCGGATGGCGTGCGTCCAGATAGTCCATGATGGCCAGCGACTGGCTCAGGTAGAAATCGCCGTCCACCAGTGCAGGCACGCTGGCCGACGGATTGATCCCGTTCACGTATTCCGCTTCGCGATGCTGTCCCGTGCGGATGTTGACGGGCAGGTAGTCGTAAGGCAGGCCCTTCAGGGCCAGCGCAATCCGCACGCGATACGACGTGGAGCTGTTAAAGAAACTATAGAGCTGCATGATAGTCCCGCAAGATCAGATGACGCGCGCCTTGAGTTCGCCCAGGCCCGCCACGGCAGTCACCATCAGGTCGCCAGCCTTGACCGCGCCGACACCTTCGGGCGTGCCCGTGTAGATCACATCGCCCGGTTCCAGGCGGAAGAACTGCGACAGGTAGGCCACGGTTTCGGCTACCGACCAGATCAGGTGCGTCACGTTGCTGCTCTGCTTTGTCTCACCGTTGACGGTCAGCGTGATGGCGGCGTCTTGAAGATGACCTGCCTCACTGACGCGGTGGATCGGGCCGATCGGTGCCGACGCATCGAAGGCCTTGCCGATTTCCCACGGACGACCCATTTCACGCATCTTCATCTGCAGGTCGCGGCGCGTCATGTCGAGGCCCACGGCGTAGCCATACACGTATTGCAGCGCATCTTCCACGGCGATGTTGGCGCCGGATTTGCCGATCACGGCTACCAGTTCCGCTTCATAGTGGTAGTTCTGCGTCTGCGACGGATAGGGCAGCTCCAGGGTCTGGCCGTCCGGCACCGGAATCACCGCATCGGCCGGCTTGCAGAAGAAGAACGGCGGTTCGCGGTCGGGATCGAAACCCATTTCACGGGCGTGTGCCGCGTAGTTGCGGCCAACGCAGTAGACGCGGCGTACGGCGAACACATCGTCGGTGCCGGCAACGGGAACGGCGACGGTGGCGGGGGGCGTAAAGACGTACTTCATGGTTGTGGTTCCCAGCAAAAAAAGGGTGAACGGGGGCCGCGGCGCGCATGACATGTGCGCCGATGGCAAGCGATATGGAAATCGATCAGGTGCGCGACTCGCGCAGCAGGTTGAGCGCGGACAGTACCGGGCGGTCGGAATAGCTGAACAGCACGGCATCCTCGATGGCACCCAGTTGCACGGGCGCCCAGGATGGGACCACGAACACGTCGCGTGGCTCGAACTGGAACTGTGCATCGCCAATGCGCACGGTGCCGCTACCTTCCACCACGCTGTAGACCGTGGCATCGGTGCTGCGATAGGTCTTGCCCTGGAAGCCGGCCGGCAGGTACTGCATGAACGTGGCGATGGTCGGCATCGGCCAGCCGCCGGTGGCGGGGTTCACATAGCGCAGCTTGACGCCGTCCCACGCATCGAGATCGCCATTGCGGAACAGCTGCTCCAACGCTTCGCGCGAGCGTGCGTATGGATAGCTGAAGATCGGCGAGGTGGGGTCACTGACACGATGGCGCACCGGCACCATGTTGTGGCCAAAGCGCGCAAAGCTGTCGCCTTCGGGCCGCAGCACCGGTTGCTGCGCTTCGGGGTAGTTCTCCGCAAAGCCCGCGTCGAACTGCTGCACCAGCGGAATATCGAGGCCGTCGAGCCAGACCACGGGCTCGCCGCCATCGGCTTCGGCGGGATTGCCATGGTCATGCCAGGTCCACGACGGCGTGATGATGAAATCGCCGGGATGCATGGTGGTGCGCTCGCCATTGACGGCGGTCCACGCGCCCTTGCCTTCGACGATAAAGCGCAATGCCGACTGCGTATGGCGATGGCTCGGGGCCACTTCGCCCGGCAGTATCAGTTGCAGGCCCGCATACAGCGTCGAAGTGATGCTCGATTTGCCTGGCAGGCCCGGGTTTTCCAGCACCAGCACGCGGCGCACGGCCTCTTCGGCACTGATGACGCTGCCGGCCTGCATGACCAGCGGGCGGACCTGAGCATATTTCCAGATGGCGGGAACGATCTGCGGCCGTGGTTGCGGCGGTACCAGTGCATGCAGCGATTCCCACAGCGGGGTCATATGGCTATGGCCGATGCGTTCGTAGTACGCGGCGCGGGCCGGGTCAAGCGAGTGCTCTGACATGGTGTCTCCATCTGCTTTTGTCGGTGCCAGTGAGATTGGCATCTGCTGTTGCTTGGAGTTATACGCCGCACGCTATAAGATTTGAAATGAAGTTTTGCTTGGATGCATACTAAAAAATATATAGGTAGACCGATATGGACTGGACCCAGCGCCTTAGGCTGCGCAATTTGCAGATGCTCCTGAGCCTGGCGGAGACCGGCAACATGAGCCAGTCGGCCGCCATGCTCAATACCACCCAGCCTGGACTATCCAAGTGGCTCAAGGACCTCGAGGACGATATCGGCCTGCCACTGTTCGAGCGTCAGGCGCGTGGGCTACGGCCGACGCCCTATGGGGAATCACTGATCGATCACGCTCGCCGGATCGAGGCCCAGCTCGATACGGCACGCGACGACCTGCAAGCCATGCGCGATGGCGGCAGTGGGATCGTGGTGGTGGGTACATCGGGCGCATCGGCGGCCGATACCGTGCCGCTGGCCGTGCTTGGGCTGCTGCAACGGCAGCCGCGCGCGCAGGTCCGGCTGGTGGAAACCACCATGGACCGGCTGATGAGCCAACTGGCGCACAGCGAGCTCGATATCGTGGTGGGTCGCTCGGCACCGGAACTGCAGGACGCGCAGGTACGCAGCGAATCGCTCTACATGGAGCCGATCCATTTCGTTGCGCGGCCGCGCCACCCGCTGATGCTGCGTGACCAGGTGGAATGGCGCGACCTGCAGGCCCACCGCTGGGTAGTGTGGCCTCGCGGCACGCCGATCCGCAACGCACTGGAAGCGGCGCTGGCCAGCGCGGGCTACCCGTTACCGGCGGATTCGGTGGAGAGCAATTCCACGGTGCTCAACCTCACGCTGCTCAATAACAGCGACATGATCGGGCTCGCTTCGCACCGCACCGCGCGACGACTCGAAGAACTCGGGGCGCTCCGCATCGTGCCGCTGCGGCTGGCAGGCTTCGGCTCGGTGTCGATGTACTGGCGCGACGACGGCCTCAAGCGCTCGGCGGTGGTGTCGATGCTGGAATGCTTGCGAAGGGCGGCGGACCGGACGGTGCCCGATGCGGTGGGGGAGGCTTCAGGGTTGGATTCTCCGGGTGCGGCCAATCGGTGATTGGCGCGACAATATTCAGCCACCTCACCATTTCGGCCGGTATATGCCCGTTCCTGCGAAGGTCATAGAGTATATCTGGCCCTGCACTTACAAAGCACGGCGTGAAGGGACGAGAGGCGGAACCACTGTTGTCTACAAGGATGACCGCATCGGCGATGGGGACGGCGTGCCGGACGGCATGCTGTGTCCGAGAAAATCGACGCAGTAGTTTCTGAACGGCTACTGCGTGTCCACCCTCGGCCTTGCGCATTGCAACACGCCCGAGCGACAAGGAGGCGTTTGCCAAGCCGACAAACAGCAGTAGGACAAAGTAGCCGGTCCCCTGAAGATCCTTGATCAGATCAATCTTGCTTTCGTGCGTACCGTCGGGCTTGCGCTTCCAATGGGAGAACACGGTTTCGACAGCGAACGGAACCTTCTGTGTCATGGCCTGCGCGACAAAGCTATGAACGCCCTTCTGCGCTGTAGCCATCCATTTTTGATCAGAATCACGCAGTCTTTTGGCCCAGACCCTCAGATGCCCGTCTTCGCCTGCCGTCGGCAGGATGGACAACATCATACGGTCCGCATTGATCAGCGGAACCTGCAATTCATCGGCGATATGGTCGTACCACAGGGTGGACTTTCCGGATCCATTGTGTCCGGCGAGAATGACGGCCATGGGCTTTCCCGATGCGCGGGCCAGCATCGTGATCTCGGATATGGAACGGATGACGGTTTTTCGGTCTGGCATGGCTTTGGGCAAATAAGTTGGGACATTAGTCAGCCTTGAACTTGCCTCGACGAAAGCGGCCGCTTTCGGATTTGCCATTCAATGTGCGAATCACGCGCTCGGGATTCTCTCGGTCAGCGGTGAACACGGGGATCTCCGGCCCGTGCAGCGGCGTACTTGGTTGCATGCGAAAGCACCGGACCAGTCCTCTCATCGCTCGCATGCTGTCCCGAACGCCTTGTTCAACCTGCTCTTCGGTGGGTTTCGGCGCTATCACGGTGACATCGCCAAACTTCACCCGGACACTGTTCGTCGCCCTGGAGTTTGTCATCACCAGTTCGGCGCGCGCCGGCCGCGTGGCGGCCTTGCGGGGCTTGGTGGATGGATTGGTTGCTGGCATCAATGTCTCCGCAATGATGTAAAAGTGCGGGCGATTCTACGCCCGCACATCACAACATTTCGCCTCGCAACGCATACCCTTGATCACGCGCAGTTGGTCTGATGCGCTTACCGATCTTCTGGCGCAACATTGCGAACCGCTGCCGCGAATGCCTGATGCGCAGCCACATCGACGGGCCGATGCTTGACCGTGGCCGAAGGTGGGTACTTGTCTACCGTATTGCCGTTCTTCCAGTCCTGCGCCGGCCGAACGGGGCGCGCAGTGAAGCCGCCACCGCAGTTCGGACAGACGTTGCCAAGCACGTTGTCGACGCAGTCGGCGCAGAACGTGCATTCGAAACTGCAGATGCGCGCATCGGTTGCAGAAGGCGGCAGGGAGGTGTTGCAGTTCTCACACGTGGGGCGTAGTTCCAGCATCGATATCTCCTTGCAGTTTCGGGTTGTGCCATCATAGCCGTCTCTTCGTTCTTGCCATTGTCTTTCACCAGCCATGACCACCCAAGACGACCGCCCCGATCCCGCCAACAGCCCGCTCAAGGCCGCTTTCCTGCGCCACGAGGAAACCCTTTCCCCGCCCGATCATGCATTGGGTGAAGATGACAGTGCGGTCTACCGGACGCTGCTCGAATCGACGAAGGCGATTCCGTGGAAGATCGACTGGGCGACGATGGAGTTTGCCTATATCGGTCCACAGATCGAGGCATTGCTCGGTTGGGCGCCATCGACGTGGAAGAATGTGAACGACTGGGCCGACCGCATGCATCCCGACGATCGCGAATCCGTGGTCAATTTTTGCGTGTCGCAGTCACAGGCGGGGACCGATCATGAGGCGGACTACCGTGCGCTGACCCGCGACGGCGGCTACGTTTGGCTGCGCGATGTGGTGCACGTGGTGCGTAACGACAAAGGCGAGGTCGATTCGCTGATCGGTTTCATGTTCGATATCAGCGAACGCAAGCGCACCGAGGAAAAGCTCGCGCAGTTGCAGCAGGAACTGGAGCGTTTATCCTATACCGACGGCCTGACCGGTGTGAGCAACCGTCGCAAGTTCGACAGCGTTCTGGCCAGCGAGTGGGCCGCATCGAGAGCATCTGGTGCGCCGCTGTCGCTGATCATCATGGACATCGATTTCTTCAAGTCCTTCAATGACTACTACGGCCACGTGCAGGGCGACGAGTGCCTGAAGCAGATCGCCGCGGTGTTGCGTGATGCGGTGGGCCCCGATCACTTCCTGGGGCGATTCGGTGGCGAGGAATTCGCCATGGTACTGGGCAATACCGATGCCGACGCCGCGGTGAAGATTGCCGAACGTTGCCGCGAGCTGATTGCCGCGGCTGCCATTCCCCACCTGCGTTCACCGTACGACCAGCGCGTTACGGCAAGCTTCGGCGTGGGCACCACGGTGTCGAATGGTCGCAGCGACGCCACGGCCTTCCTGAACCTGATCGATGCGCAGCTCTACCACGCGAAGGATAACGGCCGGAACCGTATTGCCGCCGTGGATCGCGCGGGCATGCAGGGCGATGCGTTCAAGGTGCATTCACGTTGAGCGCCGCACCGTTACCCGAACCGACATCGCGCCTGCGCCTGCGGGCGTGGCGCGAAGCGGATCGCGAACCGTTTCGCGCGATCAATGCGGATACACGGGTAATGGAGTTTTTCCCTTCTACGTTGAGTGCTGCCCAAAGCGATGCGTTCTTCGATCGCATCGTCACGCACCACGCACAGCACGGGTTTGGTCTATGGGCGGTGGAGCTGCAAGAGACGTCGAGTTTCATCGGCTTCACCGGTCTGGCCATTCCGGCCTGGAACCCTCCGTTCGGGCGTTGCGTCGAGATCGGCTGGCGCCTGGCCCACGACAGTTGGGGGCATGGCTACGCCACGGAGGCCGCGCGCGCGGCGCTGGATCATGGCTTCAACGTGTTGCGGCTCGATGAAATCGTATCGTTCACCGCGGCCATCAATCTGCGTTCCGAGCGTGTAATGCAACGGCTGGGCATGCGACACGCAACGGCCGACGATTTCGATCATCCTGCGCTGCCGCCAGACCATGCACTGACGCGGCACGTGCTGTACCGTCTGCCACGTGACCCGGCTGTGTGAACTTATTTTGACAATTCACGACGGATCGATCACTCGTGACAATTTGCGGTTTCATGCGGAAATTCCTTTCTCTTCGCGTGCCATCTGCTAGCCTCATTCGTTAAGCGGTACGCATGCGGCATATGCCGATGCGCCGTGAGGCAGTGCCCGGCAGCGCCCAGCAGAAGGAAGAACAATCATGGACCGATCGTGCATCCCGAAGGCTCTCCTGCGCCACGTGATGCGCGGATTCGTGGCGACGCTGCTGACCACTTGTGCGTGGCTTGGGCAAGCGCAAGCGGGCGATGTCACCGGAGCCGGCTCCACCTTTGTCTACCCACTCATGTCAAAGTGGGCTGCCACCTATTACGCCAAGACCGGACAGCAGGTGAACTACCAGCCGGTGGGTTCCGGCAATGGCATCCGTCAGATCAAGGCGGCCAATGTCACGTTCGGCGCGACGGACATGCCGCTCAAGCCCGACGAATTGCAGCGCGCTGGCCTGGCGCAGTTTCCGATCGTGGTGGGTGGTGTGGTGCCAGTGCTGAACCTGGCAGGCATTGGCGCTGGCCAGTTGCGCATGACGGGCGCGTTGCTGACCGCCATCTATCAGGGCAGGATCGTCAACTGGAATGATCCCGCGATCGCCGCCGTCAATCCCGGCGTGCCGCTGCCCGACCTGAAAATCGTGGTGGTTCATCGCAGCGACGGTTCGGGGACCACGTTCAACTGGACCGACTACCTCTCGAAGGTCAGCACGGAATGGAAGGACACTGTCGGTGCGGGCACCACTGTGAAGTGGCCAACCGGGGTCGGGGCCAGCGGCAACGAGGGTGTCTCGGTCTACATCCGCAACGTGCAAGGTGCTGTCGGTTACGTGGAGCTGACCTATGCCCTGCAGCGCAAGCTGACCTATGCGGCGGTCCAGAATCGCGATGGCATATACGTGCAACCTTCCCGCGAATCGTTCAGCGCGGCAGTGGCGGCGGCCGAATGGAACCCACAGCAGGACTTCTACCAGTTGCTGACCAATCCGCCCGGCCAGACGGTCTGGCCCATCACGGGTACCGTATTCGTGTTGATGCCGCGCGCGCCAGGCAATGCGGTTGGTACGCGCGATGCGCTGGCATTTTTCCAGTGGGCGTTGATGGAGGGCCAGGCCGATGCGCTTGCCGAACACTATGTCGCGCTACCACAGGCACTGGTAATGCAGATCCGCGCGTACTGGTCGGCCACGTTCAAATAGAAATGCCTACAGTTTTGCTCCCCTCGCCCGCTTGCGGGAGAGGGGTTGGGGGAGAGGGCATCGAGACTCAAATTGCGACTTGTCTCAGCTTGAACCGCCGGCCCTCTCCCCCGCCCCTCTCCCGCGGGCGGGAGAGGGGAGACCACCAAGGGCATCAGTGGAATTCCTCGATGACCGGGTTGTAGCAAGTGGCTGTAACGGTGGCCAGATCCATTCAGGCGCCTGCTGTTTCAGCCGATCTGAAATCGCGCGCACTTCCGCCATGGCTTGCGCGGCGATATCCGATGGCGTGGTCGTCTTGCGGCTGACGATTCCCACGGATCGCACCGGTCCGCCGACAATCTCCGCCACGTGCATCCCCTTGAGCGACAGCAGCGGCATGATGCCCAGATAGGGCAACACGGCGATGCCCAGACCCTGCTTGACGAAGCCGGCAATTGTGCCGATCTGGTCGAGCTGCAGCTTGGGACGGAACACCACACCGCGCTGCAGGAACGCGGCGCTCATGTACTTCATCGCGGTACTGGCATCGGTCATGCTGATCAGCGGCAGATCGGCAAGATTGTCCATCAACACTCGCGTGCCCACGCGCTTGCGCCAGACCGAAGGCGCTAGCAATACGAAGCGGTCGCGCAGGATTTCCTCGTAATGCAACTCGGGGTTCGATGGCGATGCTGACGCCAGCGCGAAGTCGACTTGATAGTGGACTACACGCATCACGGCGGCCTGATCCGCGCAATCGTGCACGGTAATCTGCGGTTGGGCATAGCGATGTTCCAGCGCGGCACACACGCCAGGTAGCAGCACGTTGGCTAGCGAAGGCAGCGCGGCTACTGACAGGCGGTGCGCTTCATGTTCCGCGCGGTTCTGCATGTGCTGCAGCCCCGTATCGAATTCCCCGACGATGCGACGCGCCATCGGCACCAGTTGCTGCCCCGCGGGCGTCAGCCGTACGCTGCGCGTGGAGCGCTCGAACAGCGCGACCCCCAGCTCTGCTTCCATGTCCTTGACCGCCTTGCTCAGCGACGGCTGCGTGACAAAGAACTGCTCCGCGGTGCGGCTGAAATTCAGCGACTGGGCCAGTGCCAGAAAGATACGAAGCTGACGCGGCGTGATATTCATTCTCTCAGCCTATCAAATCATCAATAAATGGAATTTCCGCAATAAATGTAGCCTGCCTAGAATAGGCCCGCAATGTTTGACGTCAGCGATTGAAACGGAGACAGGATGCTGGATCTCAAAGGCAAGGTGGCCCTGATAATGGGCTGTGGCGCGGTGGCCAAGGGCTGGGGAAACGGGCGGGCCACAGCTGTCTTGATGGCGCGCCAGGGCGCCACGGTGTTCGGCACCGACCTGAACCTGGAAAACGCCATCGAAACGCGCAACCTGATTGCGGCCGAGGGCTTCGGCGCCGAGGTCATGGCATGCGACAGCACCCGTGCCGATCAGGTGGAGGGCGTGGTGCAGGCTTGCATGGCGCGTCATGGCCGCATCGACATCCTTGTCAACAACGTAGGCCTGTCCCAGCCCGGGGGGCCTGTGGACATGGATGAAGCGGTCTGGGATGCGCAGATGCAGGTGAACCTGAAGGGTGCGTTCCTGGGCTGCAAGCATGTGCTGCCAATCATGCAGCGGCAAGGCGGTGGCGCTGTGGTCAATGTGGCATCGGTGGCCGGCTTGCGCTATGTGGGCAAGCCACAAGTGGCGTATGCCGCGGCCAAGGCCGGGCTGATGCATTTTACGCGCACTACTGCAGTGATCCATGCCCCCGACAACATCCGCTTGAACTGTGTGGTGCCGGGCCTCATGCATACGCCGCTGATCGAGGGACTCGCGGCCAAGTATGCGAAGGGCGATACCGAAGGGTTTATCGCGCATCGCAACAACCAGGTGCCGATGAAACGCATGGGCGACGGCTGGGATACCGCGCATGCCGTGCTGTTCCTGGCGGCGGACGAAAGCCGCTATGTCACCGGCACGGAGATCGTGGTGGACGGCGGGCTGGTTGCCGCCACCCGCTAGTCCGCATCGGATATGGGGACGGGCCACAAGAGCCCGCCCGCAGAAGCCATAACAACAGGAGATAACGATGACAGGTATTTTCCGGCGCTTGCTCGGTGCCGCCGCACTGGTTGCATTCATGCTTGGCGCGTCGTCGGCATGGGCGCAGCAGCCTTATCCGAACCAGCCGATTCGTCTGATCGTGCCGTTTGCGCCGGGCGGCGCGGTAGACCAGACCGCACGCACCATTTCCAATGCGCTGGGCAAGCAACTGGGCCAGACCGTGGTCATCGAGAACAAGCCCGGCGCCAGCGGCTCGCTCGGAGCCAGCGATCTGGCCCGTGCGAAGCCCGATGGCTATACGCTGATGCTGGCGCTGGATTCGCAGGCCGTGAATCACTATACGGTCAAGAACCTGCGCTTCGATACGTTCACATCGTTCGACTACCTGAGTCTGCTGGTTACCACGCCGCAGGTGCTGGTCGTGCGTAATGACCTGCCCGTGAAGAATCTCGATCAACTGGTGGCCTACCTCAAGACGCATCCGGAGACCTCGTACGGTTCGGCTGGTACGGCGTCAGCCGGGCATGTCAACAGCGCCCAACTGAACATTGCAAAGCAGCTTGCGACGACGCATATCCCCTACAAGGGCGCCGCGCCGCTGCTGACGGACCTGCTTGGCGGACATATCCAGTACGCGTTTGCCGGGTTGTCCGTGATGCTGCCGCATATCCAGGCGGGCAAGATCCGTGCGCTGGCCGTCAGTTCGCCGAAGCGCTCGGCAATGTTGCCCGATGTACCGACCATGAGCGAATCGATCGCGGGCTTCGAGTATCCGACTTGGATCGGCCTGGTGGCCCCCAGGGGGTTGCCGACGGACGTACGCGACAAGCTGCTGGGCGCTACGCGCGAAGTCATGCATGATCCCGAGGTGTCGAAGCGGTTCGCGGAAAACGCATTCGATATCGTCAACAACAGCCCGGAAGCGTTTGCCGCGCGCGTCAGGAAGGATTCGGACGTGATGGCCGATCTTGTCAAGCGCAAGGTGATCGTTTCGGAATAGAACCTGAATCAAGGAGACAGATTCGCGATGGCAAACATCCCTTACGCAGACCTTTCCGATCCGTTGGTGCGGCCCCTTGTCGAGCGCATCACCGCGGAGCGCGGTGGTGTGCTGCACCTATACCAGATGCTGCTCCATGCGCCGCCGGTGGCCGAGGGCTGGCTGACTTACCTGACGGCGATCAGGCAGAAGTCCACGCTACCCGGTGCGCTGCGCGAACTGGTCATCATGCGCGTTGCGATTCTGAACGGCGCGCCTTACGAGGCCGACCAGCACGCGCCGATCGCGCTCAGGGAGGGCATGACGCAGGCCCAGCTCGATGCGTTGCCGTCGTGGCAGGACAGCCAGCTGTTCGACGACACCGAACGCGCGGTGCTGGCCTACACCGATGCCATGACACGCAATATTCGGGTCGATGCACCGGTCTTTGACGCTATCCGGCAGCGGTTTTCGGAGCGGCACATTATCGAGCTGACCGCGACCGTGGGTGCCTACAACATGGTGTCCCGGTTTCTTGAGGCGCTACAGGTGCATTCTCATGACGTGCGCTAGGCCACTCGGCACTTTGCCTACCGTAATCCACCCGGGTCACCTATAACAGTCGGACATGGCCGCAGCGCGCGGGCGCTGGGCATGGCGTGAGGAGTGCGTCATGCTGGAAGACAGATTCGGATTGTCGCTGTCCACATCGTCGGTGCCGGCGCGCGACGCCTATGTGGCGGGTGTCGATAGCGTGATGTCGGGGGTAGCCGGCTACCGTGAGCATCTGGCGGCGGCGATGGACCTGGATCCCGCGTTTGCGCTGGCCGCCATCACCCTGGCGCGCGGTTGGTTCCTCGACGGCGAGGTGGCGCAGGCGAGGGAATTGGCCGGAAGTGCGCGCAAGCTGGTGGCACATCACTCGCCACGCGAGCAGAGCCACGTCGAGGTGCTTGCGCTTGGCATCGAGGGCAAATCCGCCCTGGCGATGCCGGCCATGCACACGCACTTGAAGGCGTGGCCGCGCGACGGCATGGTGTTGGCGCCTGCCACGAGCGTGTTCGGACTTTACGGCTTCAGTGGCGATCCCGACCACGAGGAGCAGCTCTACCAATACCTGTTGTCATTGGCAGCGGCCTACGGCGAGGACTGGTGGTTCGATGCCGTGCTCGGTTTCGCCGCTGGCGAGACCGGGCGGCTTGACGAAGCCTGGACACGGCTTGAACGTGCATTGCAGGCGAATCCGCGCCATGCCCATGCGGCTCATTTTCGTACGCATGTCATGTATGAACGTGGCGAGTCGGCGCTGGCCCTTGAATTCCTGGAAGGCTGGATGCCCCAGCATGACAGGCGCAGCCTCACGCACTGTCATCTGTCATGGCACCTGGCATTGGCCGCGTTGGCGGTTGGCAAGACCGATCTTGCCTGGCAGGCCTATCGAGCGAGTGTGCATCCGGGTGGTGCCTGGGGGCCGCCGATCAATGTCGTGACCGACGCCGTGTCGTTCCTGTGGCGCGCGGAACTGGCGGGGCAGCCACGCGATGAAGTTGCCTGGCGCGAACTCCATGCCCACGCACAGCACTGCTATCCGGCCGCGGGGCTGGGCTATGTCGACTTGCACGCGCTGATCGCCTGTGTGGTCGAGGAAGATATTGAAGCATTGCAGGTGCGTCTGGCGGAGATTCGCGACAAGCTTGAATTAAACCGCTACGCGGCCGGTGACGTCGTCGTCCACCTGGTCGAGGGCTTCTCGGCCTACGCCGCTCAGGACTGGGACGTTGCGATCCGTACGCTGGAAGCGGCCATGCCACGCACCGTATGCATTGGTGGCAGCCGTGCCCAGCGCGATCTGGTAGACCTGACGCTGGTGTCGGCCTATCTGAAGGAGGGGCGTCCCGAAGCGGCCAGGGCGCTGATAGCAGGCCGGCAAGGCCGGCACGCGGCCGTCGGCGTTGCAGGCTACCACTGACGCGTTGCTACGATGCGGCCTCGTCGGATATGGCGTGCGCCACGGGGAGCCGTAGTTCGAACCACGTACCGTATGCGTCGGCTTGCCACGCGATCTCCGCAGCCACTGCTCGCGCACGCCTGCGCAGGTTGGCCAACCCACGCCCGTTGCTGGTCTCTTGCACAAGCGCATGATCGAACGGTTCGCCGTTGTCATGTACACGCACGGTCACCGCATGATCATCCGACCTGGTCTGCACGCGGATCCTCGTGGCACCACTGTGCTTGAGGATATTGGTCAGGACTTCCTGCAGAATGCGCAGGATATGGAGCGCGCTCTGCGGATCGAGCCAGGGCAGCGCCGGCACATCCTCGACCTGCCACTCCAGTCCGATACCGGCAGCTTCAAGGCGTGGGCCGAGCCGATAGCGCAGCGTGGCCAGCAACAGGAGCAGGTCGGCGGATACCGGCTCCAGCGAATCGATGGTCAGCTTGAGATCGTCGATGCATTCGCGCAGCAACTGTGCGATATCGCCTTCGACATCCATCTTTGCACGACGTTGCTCGACCACGCGCAAGGCGCTGATCAGGGACGAGCCGAGCCCGTCATGCATGTCCTGCAGCAGGCGCTGGCGCTCTTGCGTGAGCGTCTCGCGACGCTCGACTTCGCGTAGCTGCCGATGACTTTCGTTAAGCTCGGCCTCGCGTTGCGCGAGCCGGACCGAGAGGTTTGCGTTGAGCTGCGCCACTTCCTCCAGAGCACCGATATAGCGCCGGTACATCAGGTACATGAACAGCAACAGCTGTACGCAGCCCAGGTAAGACAGCAGGTAGATGCCCTCGATGCTGATGCGATAGTTCTGCAGCAGCACATCATGCACCGCGATAGGCGTGCTCATCGCGTTCCAGGCAGAAAACAGCATGGCCTCGCGCGACCCTGCGCGCCACGACGCCCGCAGCGCGGCGATCGACGCCACCAGGTTCAGGGCAACCAGCAGCAGGTTCGATAGCGGAAACAGGAACACTGCGTGTGTGAGCCACGAGAGCGGCAAGGTGCTGGTGGCCAGGAAAATGACGATGCAGATCAGCGTCGCTTCAAGCCGACGGTAACGTATGCCGAGGTAGCGGAATATGAAGACATAGCAGGTCAGGATCAGCCACGCGATGCTGTTGAAGGCCAGCCAGCTGAACCAGGCTTCCGGGATCGGCAGCGGATCTTGTCCGACCAGATACTGGAGCGTGTGCAGGAAGTAGCTGGATGCCGCCAGGAAGCACAGCAGATAGCGCGATTCGCCGCGGCGCTTGCACCAGACCAGCAGCGAGAAAATGCCGATGGCGAGCAACGCGCCGCTCGACAGGTATGGAAACTGCGTCTGCAGGAAGCTGCGCAGCGCATAGCGCCAGAGCAGTTGCCCATTGGTGCCGATGCGCACCGTCGATATGGCGCCGCCGACCTGCCCGACGACATCCATGCGTACGACGATCTCACGCGGTGCATGGCCCAAGGCAATCCACAGCGGATAGTTGTAGCTGTTCCATACCGGCCCGGCGCGCGAGTGCCAGAGCAGTTTGCCGTCGGCATAGACCGCGAGCCGTCCCACCGTTTGCCAGCGTGGCGCATAGAGGTACAGCGGCTCCTGCGAGCTGGTCAGTGATGGCGACTGGGGCAGCGTGAACCTTAGCCAGACCGTCTCCATGGCGCCAGCGTCGATGGCATCGGGCGTGATATGACGCGCGACTACCATGGGCAACGGCGTGTCCGTCCACGTGTTGCCGATTTCCTTGGGATCCAGCGTCATCGGTGGCGTCGCCAGCGAGCCGTCTGGCGTGATACGCGTTTGCGCAGCGGTGATATGCAAAGGCAAGTCCTGTGCGTGCAACTCGCCGGCAAGCATTACCGACAGCATTGCCAGGAGCATCGCAACGAGCCATCCATGGCATGCGCCGTGCCTAATCCTCATCGAGCAAGCCCCGCGTGCGCGCAACGTTGATGGCCTCCACCTTGGAGTGCACGTCCAGCTTGACGTAGATACGTCGCACATAGGTCAGCAGTGTATGGCGCGACACCGCCAGCCTCTGGGCGATCTCGTCGTGCGAGAACCCGCGCGTGATGTCGTTGAGGACCTGGTATTCGCGTGGGGACAACGCCGCAGGCGTGGTGACTGGTGGACTGGCCGGAGGCGGTGCTGTAACGGTGTCCAATGCCGGCGCACGCAAACGCGTCAGCACCTGGCGTGCAATCAATGGGCTCATTGGACTGCCGCCAAGATGCAACGAGCGCAGTTCGCGCACGATATCAGCGGCGCTGCTGTCCTTGAGCAGGTATCCCGTGGCGCCCGCTTCAATCGACCGCATGACGTGGGCCTCGTCGCCGAACACGGTAGCCACCATGATTTCGCAATGCGGCCACGCTGCGCGCGTGGCGCGAATGGCATCGATGCCTGAGCCGTCGGGCAAGCCAAGGTCCACCACCAGGATGTCTGCGGGGCTTGCACGCTGCAGGAGTGCCAGGCCATCGCGAAGTGTGGCGGCGGCTCCTGCCGCACGCATGTCTGGCGCGCTGGCCAACGCCTGCGCAAACGCGGCACTGAAGTGCGCATCGTCATCGATCAGGGCAACACGAATGGGCGGGGCAAGCGGAGCAGGGCTGGTTGTGGACACGGCGGCTTTGGGCTGCAAGGCGTGGAATCTGCGCACGATGTTGGCAGCGGCCCGTGCAACCGCGGGTTCCCACCAAAGTGGGGGAGCGGCTGCATGTCACGTGTTTGGGGGACATACAGACCGCAGGGATCGGGCTACGATCCGCCCGAATTGTTGCACGTGCGGGTCGTATGCGTCACCGCAATACAGCGCGTGCATGCATCAAAACAACAGACGCACTACAGACCAACAACAACGGGGAAGGGGTCAGGGATGAAAACGGCATTGGTACGGCAGGCAAGGTGGGTACTGGGGGCACTGGCGATCGGCGTGGCGTTGGCCGCGTGCGGCGGTGGCGATGGGGGCAGCGGCACCGCCAGTGCCGGTAGTGGAAGTGGCGGTAGTGGAAGCGCCGGGGGAAGTGGCAATGGTGGAAATGGTGGGACTGGAGGGGCGGTGACGCCAGTCATGCCGGCTGCGGTGACCTACATGGGGGTTGTCAGCTTTGGCGACACGATCGCCATTACGCTGGACGCACCGGTCGCCGGCAAGCTCAAGATCCGCTTTGCGGACTCGGCGTTTGGCCTGAGCGGCACGCTGATTGGCGACTACGCGCTCAACGCTGGCGTCTATTCGGTCAGCAACCTCGTAGTGGACAGTGCCGATCCACCACCGGCCTTTGTCTCCGCCGTGCTGGGCACCATCACGGTGACATTTACGGTGTCCGGTACCACGCTGACTGGCGAAATCGGCGGGTTGCCGAAGCAGCTTGGCGGCGGCAAGCTGTCGGGGCATGTCACCGCGAGCAGCGTGTCGACGGCGGTATCGGCTGCCACTTTGGCGGGTACCTATACATTCCTGCGCACGCAGTCGACGTACTACGCAAGCTCGGGCAACTTGCAAACGCAAGCCGCCATGGGTGGACAGATGCGTGTCAATGCCGACGGCACTGTGCGCATGTGCCAGACCGAGACCTACAGTGACACTTGCAGTGCTTTTCCGGCGCTGCTAGGGACGCTCTCGCTGGCTGACCAGACGCGCTACCCGGGCGCCTACCAGCTTACGCTTGGTGGCAAGGTGTGGGGCCGGGTGTTCCCGTTGCTCGACAATGGCGTGCCGACGCTATATCTGGACCACAACATGGCCGATGCGCAAGGCAACCCCATGACCGGCACCGGCGTGTTCCGTCCCGGTCAGTCGCTCGCGGTCGGCCAGTTCGCAGGCAGCTGGACATGCTCCGAGCCAGGCGCCGCCTATGCGGCAGTCACCGGCTTGGGCATCCGGGCGGCACTAGATGGATCGATCGTGACTGAAACGCTCACCATCGACACCAACGGTGTGGTCACAAGCGCAAAGCGTGGCACCAGCACACTGCTCCTGCCCAACTTGTCCAACAACCTGCTGGGTATCGGCTACAGCATGGCCAGCGTGGTACCCGGTACGATGACCGCGATCTGGAACCTGCCGGCCCCTTCGACCGATACGCGCACGCAGGTGTTCCTGCCCGTGAATGCCAACACCATGGCCTACTACGCCGAAATCAAAAGCACGGCTTCGGACCCGGTGCCCTGGACATTCGTGGTGCAGGGTACGTGCCGGAAGGGTTGAGCCGGCAATATCGCAAGACGTAAAAAAAACGCCCCGTGGCATCACTGCCCCGGGGCGTTTTTGCGCGCTGTCGTCGGACACTGCAAACCGATGAAGCGGCCTGCAATATTCCGACGGCGAACGCTTAGGCCTTCACCGAATCCAGCGCGGCGTTCAGCGTCTTGCTCGGACGCATCACGGCTTCCAGCTTGGCGGCGTCCGGTTGGTAGTAGCCGCCGATTTCCACCGGCTTGCCTTGCACGTCCGACAGTTCGCCGATGATGGTCTTCTCGTTTTCCGTCAGCGTCTTGGCCAGCGGTGCGAAGGTCTTGGCCAGTTCGGCGTCGCCGGTTTGCGCGGCCAGTTCCTGGGCCCAGTACATGGCCAGGTAGAACTGGCTACCACGGTTGTCGAGCTGGCCGGTCTTCGGCGACGGGCTCTTGGCGTTGTCCAGCAGCTTGCCGGTCGCGGCGTCCAGCGTCGTGGCCAGCACCTTGGCGCGGGCGTTGCCCGACTTGATGCCGAGCTCTTCCAGCGACACGGCCAGCGCCAGGAATTCACCGAGCGAGTCCCAGCGCAGGTGGTTTTCTTCCACCAGTTGCTGCACGTGCTTCGGTGCCGAACCGCCCGCGCCGGTTTCGTACATGCCGCCACCAGCCATCAGCGGAACGATCGACAGCATCTTGGCGCTGGTGCCCAGTTCCATGATCGGGAACAGGTCGGTCAGGTAGTCGCGCAGGATGTTGCCGGTTACCGAGATGGTGTCCAGGCCGCGGATCACGCGTTCCAGCGTGAAGCGCATGGCGCGGACCTGCGACATGATCTGGAGCTCGAGGCCCTTGGTGTCGTAGTCCTTCAGGTAGGTTTCCACCTTCTTGATCAGCTCGGCTTCGTGCGGACGGTACGGGTCCAGCCAGAACACGGCCGGCATGCCCGAGTTGCGCGCGCGCGTGACAGCCAGCTTCACCCAGTCACGGATCGGTGCGTCCTTGACTTGGCACATGCGCCAGATGTCGCCCTGCTCGACCTGCTGCGTCAGCGCGGCCAGCACTTCGCCGGTGGCGTTGTCGACGATGCGGGCTTCGCCGTCTTCCGAGATCTCGAAAGTCTTGTCGTGCGAACCGTACTCTTCAGCCTTCTGCGCCATCAGGCCGACGTTCGGCACCGTGCCCATCGTCACCGGATCAAAGGCGCCGTTGGTCTTGCAGAAGTTGATGATTTCCTGATAGATGCGAGCAAAGGTCGACTCGGGGATCAGGCACTTGGTGTCCTTGGTGCGGCCGTCGGCACCCCACATCTTGCCGCCGATACGGATCATGGCCGGCATCGATGCGTCGACGATCACATCGTTCGGCGCGTGCAGGTTCGAGATGCCCTTGGCCGAATCCACCATCGCCAGTTCCGGGCGATGCTCGTGGCAGGCGTGCATGTCGCGGATGACTTCCTCGCGCTTCGACTCCGGCAGCGACTCGATCTTGGTGTACAGGTCGACCAGGCCGTTGTTGACGTTCACGCCCAGTTCGTCGAACAGCTTCGCGTGCTTGGCGAAGGCGTCCTTGTAGAAGACCTTGACGGCGTGGCCGAACACGATCGGGTGCGACACCTTCATCATGGTTGCCTTGACGTGCAGGCTCAGCATGACGCCGGTCTTGCGCGCGTCTTCCATCTGTTCTTCGTAGAAGGCCAGCAGGGCCTTCTTGCTCATGAACATGCTGTCGATGATCTCGCCGTCCTGCAGTGCGACCTTCGGCTTCAGCACGATGGTCTTGCCGCTCTTGGTGAGCAGTTCCATGCGGACTTCACGCGCGCCTTGCAGCGTGATCGACTTCTCGCCATGGTAGAAGTCGCCGTGCTTCATGTGGGCAACGTGCGTGCGCGAAGCCATGCTCCAGTCGCCCATGCTGTGCGGGTGCTTGCGCGCATAGTTCTTGACCGCGGCCGGAGCACGGCGGTCCGAATTGCCTTCACGCAGGACCGGGTTCACGGCGCTGCCCAGGCACTTCGAGTAGCGCTTCTGGATGGCCTTCTCTTCGTCGGTCTTCGGATCTTCGGGGAAGTCGGGGATCCGGTAGCCCTTCGATTGCAGTTCCTTGATGGCGCTGACCAACTGGAACACCGATGCGCTGATGTTCGGCAGCTTGATGATGTTGGTGTCGGCGTTTTGCGTGAGTTTGCCCAGCTCGGCCAGGTTGTCCGGCACGCGCTGTTCTTCAGTCAGGAATTCGGGGAATTCGCCCAGGATACGGCCAGCCACGGAGATGTCGCTGGTCACCACGTTCACGCCGGCGGGCGCGGTGAACGTGCGGATGATTGGCAGGAAGGCACTGGTGGCCAGCAGCGGAGCTTCGTCGGTTAGGGTGTAGATGATGGTGGGCTGCTGGTTGCTCATCGCTTATCTCGCATCAAATTCGGGTTTGGATAATGCCCCGCCCGGGTCGCGGTTCGAGGCAAGACTCGAATTTTGCCTGATTTTGCATGGCGGGGGTGTAATCCTTCATGTGAAATTTGTGTGCTGTATGCAGAGGCATTCACGGCCGAGTTGATCATCTACCCGTCTTCATGGCGACAATTGCATTCAAAATCATTGATTTACGCCAGAATCTCAAGTGCGTGAATCTGAAGATTCTTATATCTTATAGAAGAGTCCGACCTCGCTAGTCGGGTATGGTCAGACTTTTGTGATTCAAGGGATACTTGTTAGGGTTCGCTCAGGTATGAAAGGCCCCGGCATCCGCCGTGGCGCGGCCAGGATCCTCGCCGCGCTCGAAGTCTGCAATGATCTGGGCGCCAAACAGAAGCAGGGTTGCAGCGATCTCCAGGCTAAGCAGCACCACGATGGCCGTCGTCAACGACCCATACACCCGACCGACCTGCGACAGCGTTGAAAAGTACCAGACCAGCACATGGCGTGAGATCTCCCAGAGCACCGCGGCAAACAGTGCGCCAACCAGTGCATGGCGCACCGACAGGCGCCCGACCGGCATGACCAGGTAGATCGACGTCAGCAACAGCACTTCGCCAAGAAACCCCAGCAGGTAGAGCAGGCCGCCCGACAGGCGGTCGAGCGACCAATCGTGGCCAAGCAGTTCCAGATGCCTCTCGCCGATGGTTTGCAGGCCGCCTGCAACCACGGTCACGATCAGCAGGCCCACGGCCAGCACGAGGATGTAGCAATACGGCAGGATCGCGGAGACCAGGAAATGGCGCCGCCGGATGGCTACCCGATGAATGAAGATCACCGACATCGCGTTTTCCAGCACCGTAAAGGCCAGTGAACTGAAGAAGATCATGGTGATGGCCAGCACCCAGCCGATCACGCCACGGTTGGTCATGAATCTCGACAGTTCCGCCACCAGCGCGCGCGATTGTCCCGGCAGCAGCCATTCCAGGTAGCGCGCCAGTGTGGCCAGCAGACGGTCAGGCTCGATGACGTGCGACAGGCCGATCAGTAGCAGGATCAGTAGAGGCACGATCGACAGCAGCGCGTAGTACGCCACGGCGCCGGCCAGCAGCAGGCCCTGGTTGGCACGGAAGTGAGTCAGCGCATTGAGCAGGAATCGCCGGGGGTGCCGGAGCACCAGGCGGATGCGGGCATCGAGCAGCTGCATGGTGGCGGAGTGGAAGGTGCTGGGTTCAATGTGGACCAGCGCCCGGCATCTCGCAAGCGGGGTTTGTCTGACACGCAAGCCCCGTCAGACAAGCAAGTCGGCTTAGCGAACGCCGTACGGAAAGCGCGTTTTTGCGGCCATCTGCGACAGGTGATCGCGCAGGTGGCCCAGTTCCGCCGAGAGTTGCAGGGTCAGGAATGCATGGGAGCTATGGCCGATCGATGGGTCGTCGGGATGCGGCGCCGGCAGCGACGCGTTCTGGTGCACCATCGCTTCATCGCCGGCTTCCAGCGCGCTGGCCATTTCCAATAGCAGGTCGCGGATATTGCGCTCGTCGACACTGGTGTCCGCCGCATCGGGGTCGATCGCAGCCAGCATCTCAAGCGCGCTGATGCAGACGCGCGCGCTGTGCTGGACTTCTTCCAGATCTGCCGCGGATACATTGGTTTCCTTGGCCACGGACGGAATGAGGCTGCGCAGTTGTACCAGCGACGCCGACAGCTTCATCATGTCCTGCTGCCGTTCTTTTTCGTCGCGCTGGCCACGTTCGATCTTGGCATGCACGGCCGCGCAGGCGCGCAACAGGCCCGCGAGCTTGAAGCGCCAGGAGTACGAGGCATAGGCGGGTAGCGCGAACGAGAACACCAGGGCGATGACCGTGCCGATCAATACGTCGACCGTGCGCCACAAGGCATCGTAGACATCCTGATTGCCGTGCCCGGCAGTAATGACGACCGTAATCCCGGCCAGCAGCGCAACGTAGCCGCCCTTGCCGACCGCATGATAGGCACAGAATCCACAGATAACCGCCATCAGCCCGAACGTCAGCATCGGGATGCCGAAGTAGTTCTCCTGGATGATCAGGAACAGGCCGATCAGGGCGCCGATCAGCGTGCCCACGCCGCGCTCGGCGGCACGCCGGCGGATATTGCCGTGGTGCTGCAGACCGCCGATCACCACCAGCACGGTGATGGTGGCCCATTCACCGTGCGGAATATTGATGCCTGTCGTGAGCGCGATCGAAACCAGCAAGGCCAGCGCCACGCGCGTGGCGTGGAAAATGCGGGCCTGCCGGAACCGTCGGTCGGGGTCGAACAGCGCGCTGGTTGTTTTTCGCAGTGCCTCGAACATCGCGGTGATCACCGTCCGGAGATCAGAACGCTTCGAGTGTATAGAGCGAGACCCAAGTTCCGCAATGTTTACATTCGGAAGGTCAGGCAAGCGGGAGGGCCCGGGCGGCAGTTCCGGGCGCAGTTGTGGGCTATCCACGGCGGCTTGGTGCCGTGAGGCGCCGCGGGATCAGGATGGATCTTTGGTGCGCGTGCGCGATACCGCCGACATGATGCCGATGCCGAGCACGATCACGCAGGCAATGCCGATATACACCGGGGCAAGCCCTGCGGTGGAAAGACCCCAGGCGATGCCGCCTACCAGCAGCAGAAGACCAATAACGTATAGCGCAAATGACATGGCAGTTCCTCCGGACGATGTTTTTGCTTACCGGACGTCACAGCGCTGCAGTTGCAGCGCGTGGCTCACTGTCAATGTAGGGAGGAAGTCCGTCGCGCGGAATCGGACGATTGCCGAGCCTGACGTAGGCAGGCTCTGACGCGCGCTTGCAGAAAACGGGCTGTCTCAGCCCGCGGCCAGGCTCACGCCCGCGGCATTCGAGTGCGACTTGCCGTTGCGGCCATACATTTCGTTGGGAGCCATGCCGCCCTGTCGCAGTACCTGGATGGCTTCCTGCGTGAACTCCAGATGGGCATTGACGATGGCGCCATTCATCTCGTTGGAGTCCTTGGCCTTGTGCGCAAAGAACACCACCTTGCGCCACGCCTCGGCTACCTCGTGATCCACCTGGCGGCCAACCAGCAGGCCGCCCGCGCCGATACGCAGGCCAAGCGCAATCATCTGCGCCTCGCGTGCGGCCGTGGCAATTTTCAGCGCCTGGGCCAGTTCCATCTTCATGTTGAGCAATTCGCTCAACGCCTGAAAGTCCTGTCGCTTGATGGCTTCGCGCTCATCTGCAAGGGTTCGGCCAAATGCCGCAATGGCGCTGGCTTCATGCGAAAGGGACTGGATCAGGGCTGCTTGGCTCATGTCAGGTTCAGGATTGGCTGCCGCCCTGGCTCAGCTCATGCAATGACGCGAGCAGGCCATCGGCGATCTTGCTGGGATCGATCTTGATCCGGCCTTCCGCAATTGCCTGACGAACCTCTTCCACCTTGGCGGCATCGATGTCGCTGTCACTGTCCTGCAGCAGGCGCGCACCAATCTCGCGAACCTGTGCGGCCATTGGGCTGACGCGCACGCCGGTCAGGGCGGAGGGGTCCGTCGACGTGGCACCGTTGGTCGCCGGACGGGCGTTGCCTTCGGTAGCCGTAGTGTCGGCGGGCCGGGACGGAGTGGAGTTGTTGATCTTCACGGTGAAATCCTTGCTGGGTTCCTCTGGGTTATCGGCCCGACCGGCAGGAACTTTAGATGATTTCCTGCGCTGTCTGGCCAATCCCGGAGCGGGCTGGCCGCATTTTCGCACGGTCTGCCTGCGCCGGTTGTTACGACTGCTTTTTCCTGCTGTTTCGAGGGTCCCAGCCCGTGTGACGACTAACTTCCCGATAACGCAAAAGACTGCAAAGACTGCAAAGACTTAACCACAACAAAGAAATCGAAACCAAAAGTGATGCACAGGATGCATGGTGCCTGTTACTGCAGCACTACGGTATCGCCGTTGCGCACCAGTCCGCTCACCACCTGGCCGTTGCGCAGACGTACCTGCACGGGATTGCCGGTGGCGGCGTCGGTCAGCACCTTGCCTTCGCTGCTCAACTGGAACGCTTCACCTTCCACGGTCACGTTGACGGTCTGGCCTGACTTCACGGCAATCGGTTTGCGGATCAGGTCGGTGCGCATTGGCGAGCCGGCCGCGATACGGTTAGCGGCCACCGACCCTTCAACTTGCGACGGGTCGGTCACCACGGCGCGTGGCAGGGCGCCCAGGTCGCCCTGACGCAATTCCAGATCGGCGACGGTAATGGTCTCGCCTGGACCCATGGCGCGGGCGGCCACGTAGTAGTCGGTCAGTACGGAGACACGCGCCTGCATGTAGCGGGTCCATGGCCGGTCGCCACCACAGCGCACGCCTACGTTGACGCGTCCGTAAGGCGCGGCACCCGCGGGCAGGAACGGTTCGGGATTCACGCAGTCAGGTGCGCGGCCGCCCGAAGGCGGTCCTACTTGCACGCTGACCTTGCCCGGCAGTCCGTTCGACTGGCGCAACAGGAATTGCTCGACGGCCACGCGTGCGGGGTCATCGCTAAACGGATTCGGGGCCGCCTGCGCGTGCGCGGCGCCGGGGGCTGCCACCGGCGTGACCTGGGCGGGCGCGGCCATTGCGGGCGATGCCAGCGCAATGCCGGCCAGCACCATCCATGCGGCGGCCTGGCGATAGAGAGTCATAGGGTCATCCCAGCAAGGATGAGACGGCAGTGAACGCAGGTTCGGTACGAAGGTGTTAACCCGCGGACGATGCCGTCGCACAACAGTTGAACATTCGTAAACGCTTGTGGCGAGGTCTGGCCAACCGTGACGCGACCATCCCCGCACTGACTGCAGGGCCTTGTGTGGCGCGCCTTTGGAGCCGGCCGTGCAAAGCCACGCAGGCAGTCAGTGGGAGCCATTGTAGGCAGCCTCGCGCGAGAGACCGAGCCGGAAATGCGCGGGTTTCTCGTCTTTATTCGTGCGATTGGCGTGACAAGGCGGCCCCTAAGATGGCAACCCTGAAGAAGCCCGACCGGGGCGTATACCCAGGTCTACGGCAGTTCTCTCCCCGAAATGAAGCCATTGCAGGAAAGGCAGACATCATGGACAGACTCGATGCGGCGTTCCGCTTCCAGCAGGAAGCGCTGAGCCTGCGGACCCAGCGGCAATCGGTGATTGCCTCGAACATCGCCCACGCGGACACGCCCGGCTACAAGGCGCGCGACTTCGACTTTGCCAGCACGCTGGCCCAGTCGGTGGAGCGTGGCAACCAGCAGCGCGACGGCGTGTCGCTGTCCACCACGTCGACCCGCCACCTGGCTGCCCAGGCGCCGGCCATCAGCAACAGCGAGCGCGACCTTGAGTACCGCATTCCGCTGCAATCGAGCGTCGACGGCAACACCGTGGAAATGGACACCGAGCGCGTGGCGTTTGCCGACAACACGGTGCACTACGAAGCCGGTCTGACCGTGATGAGTTCCAAGATCAAGACGATGCTGTCTGCGATCCAGAACTGATATCCAGAACTGATGGAGTAGACCATGGGTTCCATGAACATCTTTGACGTAGCGGGCTCGGCCATGGCCGCGCAGTCGCAGCGCATGAACGTGACCGCGTCGAACCTGGCCAACGCCGACAGCGCGGTGGCGCCGAACGGCCAGCCGTATCGTGCCAAGCAGGTGATCTTCGAGATGGCGCCGACGCCGGGCCAGAGCGATGTAGGCGGTGTGCAGGTGGCGGGCGTGATGGAAGACACCGCGCCCGCACGCATGATCCACAACCCGTCGCATCCGCTGGCCGATGCCAATGGCTACGTGACGATGCCCAATGTGAACCCGGTGGAAGAGATGGTCAACATGATCTCGGCGTCGCGTTCCTACCAGGCCAACGTGGAGGTGCTCAACACCGCCAAGAACATGATGCTGAAGACGCTGACCATTGGTCAGTAACGCGCAACCCTTTCGAATCCCTGATTTCCGACTAGCCGGAATACACCATGGCAACTTCCACAGTAGGCAGCACCACCTCCACCTCGGCCGTGAACCAGGCCCTGCAAAGCGGCAGCGCCAGCGCGTCTGACCTGCAGAGCAACTTCCTGACGATGCTGGTCACGCAGATGAACAACCAGGATCCGCTCAACCCGATGGACAACGCGCAGCTGACCTCGCAACTCGCGCAGATCAGCACCGTGAGCGGCCTGCAGACCATGAACCAGACCATGACGCAGTTGCTGACGCAGACCGCCGCCAGCCGCGCAATGGATTCGGCAAGCCTGATCGGCAAGACCGTGATGGTGCCCGGCTCGGCCGTAAGCGTGGCCGACGGTGTGGCCGGCAAGATTGGCGTGGACGTGCCGTCGACGGCAGACAGCGTGACGGTGCAGGTGCTGGACAAGAACGGCAACGTGGTGCGCAACATCGACATGAAGGGCCAGACCGCCGGCGTGCATGACATCGCCTGGGACGGCAAGAACGACCAGGGCAACGCAGTGGCCGACGGCGACTACAGCTTCAAGGTTGCCGCCACGGCCAACGGCAAGGACGTAACCCCGGTCGCGCTGATCTACGGCAAGGTGCAGGCCATCAGCGGCGACAGCACCGGCGTGCTGGTGGACCTGGGCGACGGCAAGACCGCCAACGTCGACGACGTGCGCCGTATCTCCTGAGCATCGGCACCAACGACGGTAGCGGATTCAACGCCTTTAGAAAATTACGAATCACCCGGTCCGGCGTACGCGCGGGCAATTCACGAACGACAGCCTTATTAGGGGAAAATCATGGGTTTTGGTCAAGGGGTAAGCGGCCTGAATGCCGCGGCGTCCAACCTGGACGTGATCGGTAACAACATTGCCAACGCCAACACGGTTGGTTTCAAGCAATCGACGGCACAGTTCGCCGATGTGTACGCAGGCTCGAAGATCGGCCTCGGTACGCGCGTGAACGCCGTGGTGCAATCGTTCACCAACGGCAATATCTCGACATCGGGCCGCAACCTGGACGTGGCCATCAGCAACGGCAATGGCTTCTTCCGCCTGACCAATACCGATGGTTCGGTGTTCTATTCGCGTAACGGCCAGCTGCAGCGCCTGGACGATGGCCGCCTGGTCAACGCCACGGGCCTGCAGGTGACCGGTTACCCGGCAGGTTCGAAGGCCGGCGGCGTGGCGCCGCAGCCGATCACGATCAGCAACGCGCAGATGCCGCCGAAGGCAACGACCAACATCGCGGCGCAGTTCCAGCTCGATTCGCGCAGCACGGTGCCGACCAATGTGTTTGCCAGCAATCCGGCCGCAGTGCCGCCGGTCGTGCCCGATTCGTCGATGTTCAGCTACAGCACGGCCATGACCGTGTACGACTCGCTGGGCAACAAGCAGCAGCTGACCGCGTACTTCGGCAAGTCGGTCGTGGCGGGCCCGCCCGTTGCGCCGGCCCCGCTCAACGCATCGGGCGGCAATGACTGGACCATGAACCTGACGGATTCGGCCGGCAATGTCCTCAGCACGACCACCATCTCGTTCGATGCGAACGGCACGATGGTCGGCACCACGCCCGCCGCTCCGACCGTCACGCTGCCGGCCGCCAATGGCGCCGCCGCGATGACTGCCGCGGTCAACCTGACCGGCACCACGCAGTTCGGTTCCGACAACGACCCGAAGAGCATCGTGCAGAACGGCTTTGCCTCGGGTGCGCTGCTGGGCTTCTCGGTGCAGGAAGACGGCACCATCCTGGGCTCGTACTCGAACGAACAGACGCTGTCGCTGGGCCAGATCGCCATGGCATCGTTCGGCAACGTTGAAGGACTGAAGCCGGAAGGCGACAACGTGTGGTCGGCCACCGGCGCCTCGGGCCAGGAACTGCTCGGCACGGCTGGCGGTTCGATGGGCACGCTGAAGTCGAACGCGGTGGAAGAGTCGAACGTGGACCTGTCCGGCCAGCTGGTGAACCTGATCGTGGCACAGCGCAACTATCAGGCCAACGCCCAGACCATCAAGGCGCAGGACACCGTCCTGCAGACCCTGGTGAACATCTGATCGATGGCCCTGAGCTGACGCATACGCCATGGACCGCATGATCTACACCGCCCTGTCGGGCGCCAAGCAGATACTCGACCAGCAGGCCGCGGTATCGAACAACCTGGCCAACGCCTCCACGCCAGCCTTCAAGGCGCAGGTGAACCTGTACCGCGCCGTACCGGTGCAGGGCCAGGAAACGCAGACGCGCGCCTTCACGCTGGCGTCCACGCCGGGTGCCGACATGAAGGCCGGCCCGCTGACTTATACGGGCCGCGATCTCGACGTTGCCCTGCAGGGCAACGGCTGGCTGGCGGTGCAGATGCCTGACGGTTCCGAGGCCTACACCCGCGCGGGTTCGCTGCAGGTATCGGCCGACGGACAGTTGCAGACCTCGGCGGGGCGCCCGGTGATGGGTGATGGCGGTCCGATCGCCGTGCCGCCGGGCTCGACGGTGTCGATCGGTACCGATGGCAGCGTGGTGGTGCGCGGCCCGGGCGAGGCCGCCAACGGCCTGGCGCAGGTAGGCAAGCTGCGCGTGGTCACGCCGCCGCCCGAAGGGCTCGCGCGCGGTGACGACGGCTACTTCCGCCTGCGTCCCGGCGTGGATGCGCTTCAGCAGGACCCCAACGTGCGTGTGGTGTCCGGCGCGCTCGAAGGCAGCAATGTCAACCCGGTCGAGGCCATGGTGGACATGATTGCCAATGCGCGCCGCTTCGAGATGCAGATGAAGATGATCTCGGGCGCCGATACCAACGACCAGCGGGCCAACTCGCTGCTCTCGAACAACTGATGACGCGCGCGCCAGCGATCGCACGCACGACAACACTAGCGAACTAGGACAACCCATGATCCGCTCTCTCTGGATTGCCAAGACCGGCCTCGATGCGCAGCAGACGCAGATGGACGTGATCTCGAACAACCTGGCCAACGTGTCTACCACGGGCTTCAAGCGCAGCCGCGCGGTGTTCGAGGAACTGATGTATCAAACGATCCGCCAGCCCGGCGCACTGTCGTCGGACCAGACCGTGCTGCCTTCCGGCATGCAGCTCGGTACCGGCGTGCGTCCCGTGGCCACGGAGCGTATCCATACGCAAGGCAACCCGCAGCAAACGGGCAATGCCAAGGACGTGGCCATCATTGGCCAGGGCTTCTTCCAGGTCACGATGCCGGACGGCACCACGTCGTACACGCGTGACGGTTCGTTCCAGGTCGATCCGAATGGCCAGCTGGTAACGTCCAGCGGTTTCGTGATCAATCCGGCCATTACGCTGCCGGCCAACTACACGTCGGTGAACATCGCACGCGACGGTACCGTGACCGTGATGCAGCCGGGCTCGACCAACGCCGCGACGGTTGGCCAGATCCAGCTTGCCACGTTCCCGAACCCGGCCGGCCTGGAAAGCCTGGGCGAGAACCTGTATGTGCAGACCGACGCGTCGGGCGCACCGAACACCTCGGTGCCGGGCCTGAACGGTGCCGGTACGCTGCAGAACAACTACGTCGAAGCGTCGAACGTGAACGTGGTGGAAGAACTGGTCAGCATGATCCAGACCCAGCGCGCTTACGAGATCAACAGCAAGGCGGTGCAGACGTCTGACCAGATGCTGCAACGCCTGACGCAGATGGGTTAATGACGGGAATGACCATGGCCGCCACGCAGTATCGCATCGGTGCAATCGTCCTCAATGTCATCGTCGGCCTGGCCGCGCTGGCAAGCGGCGGCTGCGCGATGATGCCGAGGGAGCCGCTGGTGCAGATGCCTACCACCGCGCGCGCAGAGCCGCGTGCGGCGGGCCCTGCTACCGGCTCTATCTATGCATCCTCGTACGCGGGAAATCCGCTGTTCGAGGATCGGCGGCCGCGTAACGTTGGCGACATCCTGACCATCGTGATCAGTGAAAACGTCAACGCCAGCAAGAATTCGGCAACCAACGCCAACCGCACCGGCACCACCAACCTCGCATTCAATGCCGTGCCACGTGCATTGAGCGGGCTGTTCGGTACCAGCCAGAACGCCGACGTCAGTGGTGCGAATTCGCTGAAGGCAGGCGGTGGTGCCACGGCCGCGAACACCTTCAACGGCACCATCACCGTCACGGTGCTGGAAGTGCTGCCCAACGGCAACCTGGTGGTATCTGGCGAAAAACAGATGGCCATCAACCAGGGCGCGGAATTCATTCGCTTCTCGGGCGTGGTCAATCCGCGCACGATCACCGGCGACAACGCAGTGCCGTCCACCCAGGTGGCGGACGCGCGCATCGAGTACACCGCGAAGGGGTATATCGACGAGGCGCAGAACATGGGCTGGCTGCAGCGCTTCTTCCTCAATGTCCTACCGTACTGATTCCGCCATGTTTCTGCCTCCGATGCCTTCCCATAAGCCAGGCTCGTTCTTTGGCACCCCGTTCGGCCCTGGTTCCCGCTCCGGTCGCGCGGTCTCTTTTGCCGGCGCCGTGTCCTTGCTGCTACTCGCACTCATCCTGGTGCTGGGCACGGGTACCGCGCATGCGGAACGCCTGAAGAACCTGGCTACGTTCCAGGGCGTGCGCGACAACCCGCTGGTCGGCTACGGCCTCGTCGTGGGGCTGGACAACACCGGCGACCAGACGATGCAGACGCCGTTCACCACGCAGAGCTTGAGCAACATGCTGTCGCAGCTTGGCATCACGCTGCCGGCCGGCAAGAACATGCAGCTCAAGAACGTGGCCGCGGTGATGGTGACTGCCACGCTGCCTGCCTACGCACAGCCGGGCAGCCAGATGGACGTGGTGGTGTCGTCGATGGGTAACGCCAAGAGCCTGCGCGGCGGCACGTTGCTGATGACGCCGCTCAAGGGTGCCGATGGCCAGGTCTACGCCATCGCGCAGGGCAATATGCTGGTAGGCGGCGCGGGTGCGTCGGCCAACGGCAGCAAGGTCCAGATCAACCAGCTGGCGGTAGGGCGCATTGCCAATGGCGCCATCGTCGAGCGCGCTGTGGCCTCCTTCCAGCCCGAAGGCGGCTATATGAACCTGGAACTCAAGGACACCGATTTCGGCACTGCCGAGCGCGTGGTCGAGGCCATCAACCGTAACCTGGGTGCCGGCACGGCGGCCGCAATGGACGGCCGCGTGGTGCAGGTCCGTACGCCCCAGTCGCCGTCGGCGCGCGTGGGCTTCATGGCCCGTATCGAGAATATCGACGTCACGCGCGCCAAGGCCGCGGCCAAGGTCATTCTCAATGCCCGTACCGGTTCGATCGTGATGAACCAGGCCGTGACGGTGGAGGATTGCGCAATTGCCCACGGAAACCTGTCGGTGGTCATCAATACACAGCCGGTGATCAGCCAGCCGGCACCGTTCAGTCAGGGCCAGACGGTGGTGGCACCGGTGTCGCAGATCGACCTCAAGCGCGATGGCGGTTCGCTGCAGATCGTCAAGGCGGGCGCATCGCTGGCGGCGGTGGTCAAGGGCCTGAACGCGCTGGGCGCGACCCCGGCCGACCTGCAGACCATTCTCGAAGCGATGCGTGCCGCGGGTGCACTGCGCGCCGAACTGGAGATCATCTGATGGCGGCGGGCAACACGCTGAGCGGACAGGCCGATATCTCGCAGCGCTTCGCCCTTGATACGCAGGGATTCGAATCGCTAAAGAACCAGTCGCGCGCCGGCAACAACACCGGCACGCTGCAGGCCGCCGCCAAGCAGTTCGAGGCGGTGTTCACACAGATGGTGCTCAAGAGCATGCGCGATGCCACGCCATCCGACGGCATGTTCGACAACGAGCAGACCAAGCTGTACATGTCGATGATGGACCAACAGCTGTCGCAGCAACTGTCGTCGCGCGGCATTGGCCTGGCTGATGTAATGATTCGCCAGCTGGCACGCGCCACGGGTACCGAGCTGCCGCAGGGCATGGCCACCGCCGGTGGCGTGACCGGCGCCAGCGTGCGCGATGCGCAGATGGCCCACCTGCTCGACGGTCGTGGTGCCACCGACGCCGATGGTCCGCCTCCGGTCGGCACCACGTTGCCGGGCGCCGCGTGGAACCCCACGGCCGGCCTGCGCCAGTACCAGAACCAGGCTGACGGGCAGGGCAACGGCCAGGCGCAGCTGGGCCAACTGCCGGATGATTCGCCGGAACACATCAGCAGCTTCGTCAATCGGATGGCCGAACCGGCCATGGCTGCATCGCGCGCCTCGGGCGTGCCGGCCAAGCTGATTGTGGGCCAGGCCGCGCTGGAATCGGGCTGGGGTCGCCGCGAGATTCGCAATCCGGATGGATCGACCACCTTCAACGTGTTCGGCATCAAGGCCGGCGCCAACTGGAAGGGCCCGACCACCGAGATCGTCACCACCGAATACGTGGACGGCCAGCCGCAGAAGGTGCGTGCGAAATTCCGCGCCTATGGTTCGTATGACGAAGCCTGTAACGACTACGCGCGACTGCTGACCAACAACCCGCGTTACGCGGGCGTGGTGGCGGCATCGAATGCCGACGACGCCGCGCATGGCCTGCAGCGCGCGGGCTATGCCACCGACCCGGCTTACGGCGAGAAGCTGGTCCGCATCATGAAGAAAGTATCCACCTGAGCGTGGATGGGGTTTGAAACGCCCCTCTCCCGCCACGCGGGGGAGGGGAGCAAGACAACTGGAAACCGTGGTAGCGCGACCGTTCTGCGGCCGCGCTATTGGCCGTTCTGCAAAGGATTTCCGAGAGAGCGATCACTCACAACCATGTGCCATTCGAGATGCTTGCGGCGCTAAAGTCGCGCCACGTTTGCGCCGTTATCCAACACATCCATTGCCGTCGGCTGTGTGCCGCAGGCTAGCCATTCGATCCGGAGTCAGGCAAACATGTCTCTGTTTAATATCGGTCTTTCGGGCCTTAACGTTGCGCAGAACGGGCTTACCACGGTCGGCCATAACTTCAGCAACGCGGCCACCGCAGGTTACTCGCGCCAGAACACGATCATCGCATCGGCCGGCGGCCTGAATACGAGCTCGGGCTTCTATGGCCAGGGTTCCAACACGGTGAGCGTGCAGCGCGTGTACGACAGCTTCCTGACCGGACAACTGCGCGGTGCTACGTCGGCCAGTTCCGACCTGTCGACATACTCTGACCAGATTTCGCAGATCGACAACCTGCTGGCCGACCAGAAGGGCGGCCTGGCCCCGCTGATGCAGAAGTTCTTCGCGGCCGTGCAGTCGGTGTCGGACACGCCTGCAGACCCGGCCACGCGCCAGGGCATGATCTCCGCCGCGCAGGCGCTGGCGGGACAGATCAAGTCGTCGAGCGACTACTTCAAGCAGATGCAGAGTGGCATCAACACGCAGCTGACGTCGTCGGTGACACAGGTCAACGACTACACGAAGCAGATTGCCAACCTGAACCAGGAAATCACGCGCATGACCGCCGCCTCCGGCGGCCAGCCGCCCAACGACCTGCTCGACCAGCGCGACCAGGCCGTGTCCAAGCTGACCGAACTGGTGGGCGCCAAGGTGGTGGTGCAGGATGGCGGTACATACAACGTGTTCGTCGGCAACGGCCAGCCGCTGGTGATGGGCTCCGATTCCTACGACATCAAGGCCGTGCCGTCGTCGGCCGACCCGAGCCGTACCACGATTGCCTACACGCTGCCCAATGGCAACGTAGTGGAATCGGAAGAAGGCGCTGTGACCGGTGGTTCGATCGGCGGCCTGATGCGCTTCCGCAGTGAGACGCTCGATGGCGCGCAGAACGCGATTGGCCGCCTGTCGCTGGCCATCGGCCAGACCTTCAACGACCAGCACAAGCTCGGCATCGACCTGAACGGCGCAATTGGTACCGATGTGTTCTCGCTCGGTTCGCCGACGGTCTACTCCAACGCCAAGAACACGTCGGGCGCCATCGCCACGGCAGCCATCACCAACGCCAGCGCGCTGACCACCAGCGACTACTCGCTGAAGTATGACGGTACCAACTACACGCTGACGCGCAAGTCCGACAACTCCGTGGTGGCTACCCAGGCAGGCGCCACGGCAACCTACCCGTTGTCGATGTCGGCCGATGGCTTCTCGATCAATGTCAACGTGGCGATGAACGCGAACGAATCGTTCGAGATCCAGCCCACGCGCAACGCCGCGGCAGGCTTTGGCTCGCTGATCACGGACCCCGCCAAGATCGCGGCAGCTTCGCCGGCGCGTGTCGACGCCAGCACGCAGAACACCGGTACCGCCAAAGCGTCGCTGAGCGGTGTGACCGCGGGCTTCTCGCTGCTGACCGGCAGCCTGACGGCCAAGTACGACAGCACGACCTCGACCTACGTGTTCTCCGACGCCACCGGCACCGCGCTGGCACCCCAGCCCACGGCGACCGCCACGGCCAGCGGCGTGGACTACACGATCAATGGCATGACGTTCAGCTTCAGCGGCACGCCGAAGAATGGCGACACGTTCACGCTGTCCAATAACTCGGGCTCGGTTGCCGATAACGGCAACATGCTCGCGCTGGCCAAGCTGCAGACCGCCAAGACCATCAACGGCACGTCGAGCTTCAACGATGCCTACGCGCAGCTGGTCAACGACGTGGGCAGCAAGGCGAAGTCGACCGACATCGCGTCGACGTCGCAGGACAGCATCACAAACCAGATCTATACGGCACAGCAGTCGGTGTCGGGCGTGAACATGGACGAGGAAACCGTGAACCTGCTCAAGTTCCAGCAGCTGTACCAGGCCAACGCCAAGGTTATCCAGACGGCCAGTTCGATTTTCGACACGCTGATCAACATTGGCTGATTGCCGCCGATAAGCAAGCAGTAAGCCGCCAGCCAGCCGTCAACTGACAGAAACACCGGAAAAGAAGGAATCACGCCATGCGCGTTGCAACCTCCACCCTGTATCACCAGGGCTTGTCCTCGATGAACAACCAGCAGTCCAGCCTGCTGCATGTGCAGCAGCAACTGGGCACGGGCCGCCGTGTGCTGACCCCTTCGGACGACCCCGTGGCCGCCACGCGCGCACTGGGCGTGTCGCAGGCCACCGCAGTGAACGGCCAGTACACCGCATCGCGCAAGCAGGCTACCGCATCGCTGGGCCTGACCGAAAACACGCTGTCGACGGTGACCACCACCGTGCAGAACATTCAGACGCTGCTGGTGAACGCCGGTAACGGCACGCTGAGCGACAACGACCGCGCATCGCTGGCCACCGCGCTGCAAGGCCAGTACGATCAGTTGCTGGGCCTCGCCAACGCCGACGACGGCAACGGCAACTACCTGTTCGCAGGCCTGAAGACCGGCTCGGCACCGTTCGTGACCGACGCGGCTGGCAACACCGTGTACCAGGGCGACACCGGCCACCAGATGCTGCAGGTCGACGTGGCACGCCAGATGGAATCCGGCAACACCGGCGCCGAAGTCTTCCAGACCGTGACCAACAATTCCGGCTACGTGGTCAAGGGCAACAGCAACAACCAGGGCACGGGTACCTTCGGCACGGTTTCGGTGACCGACCCGACCGACCCGCTCTACGGCCATTCGCTGCGCGTAACGTTCCAGACCGATGTCACGACCGGCGCCAAGCAGTACGTGGTGGCCGACATGACGAACGGAGGCGCAGCCGTTGGCGCGCCCGTCAACTACACCGACGGTGCTGCCATCAGCATCGGCGGAGTCTCGTTTTCGATCAAGGGTACGCCGGCCGACGGCGACTCGTTCTCCGCCGATCCGGCACAACAGGCTGGCGCCGACATGTTCGCCAACCTCAAGAGCGTGATCGACGCGCTGAAGCAACCGATCAATACCGGCGTTTCGCAGGACACGGTTTCGGCCAACCTGAAGAACGTGATCGCCACGGGCATCCGCCAGTTCAGCAACTCGCTGGACAACGTGCTGACCGTCCGCTCGTCGGTAGGCTCGCGCATGGATGAAATCGACTCGCTGGATACCATCGGCGCGAACCGCGACCTGACCAACACCCAGACGCTGTCAGGCCTGCAGGACCTTGACTACGCCTCGGCCATTACCGAGTACTACCAGCGCCAGACTGCACTGCAAGGTGCACAGCAGTCGTTCATGCAGATCCAGGGAATGAACCTGTTCCAGTATTTGCGGTGATGGAGGAGTAGTTCGGGTCGATTTTGTGTGTGAGATGGAAACAAAGTCTGTGAAGTTGTTTCCAAGAGTATGCAAAGTTCGTTAGACCTACCCGGTAACCCGCGTCGGATAAGGACTTTGCATACTTCAGCCAACCTTTTCCTTTGCGAAGGGAGGTTGGCGACGCCGGCATATCAGCACGAACTCCTGTTTGTTGCCTTGGGCCAATTTTTAGGTCTGCTTGCCGACTCCCCGTCCCAAATATAGGACATTTCGTCTGATGTTGCGCTTGCTTTCCTCGGCTCTCCTTTAAGTAGCGGCTTGCTTGGCTTTCGCTAAGGTCCCGCCCGCGCCAAGAGGAAGAGGACAGTAGGGTTAGCTTCGGCTAGTAGCTCTGCATCTGTCTCCCAGCCATACAACCGATGCAACCCGAGCGCGATCGCACACGACCGAGAGTATCCTCCCTCGCAATGCACCACCACGGTCGCCACTTCGCCGGGTAGCGCCTCGACGAACTTCCGAATCCTCTCCACATGCTCCGGCCGAAAAGCGTCCACCAGCTTCTCTCTTGCTCGCGCCGATAGCTCAGGGTTCATGAAGTCGACGTCCGCGAAACTCAGCCGCAGAACCTGTCTGAATCCATCCAAACTAGCCAACGGCCTCCCGGGCGCGGTTACCGAGATAACCGCCAGCGACCCCAGTCGTGGCAACTTCTCAGCGACACTCCGCGACATCGCCAGGACCTGCCTCGTTCCGTCCCTCGGCGGCTTGTACAGCTTGTCGATTGCATCCGTCAGTTGAAGCGGCACGGCAGCATCTCCCTGGTCGCCCGCTCAAGCCTGCAGCAGCACAGCCAATCTTCCAATGAGCCAATCCAGCTCATCCTCGGAACACCAGCCCTTCTGCGACACAGAGATCCGCACTCTTTTGAGCGTCTCCTCCCGCGACTGCTCTGGACGCTCGTCCTCATCCTTCTGCGCCACCCGCACTAACTGCCGCGCCAAATCCTCGCAAACATCCCAACGCTCGTACCGCTCTTCTTCTGTCTGACCGGCGACGTATCGCCCATCAACCTCCCGAACTGCGATCTTTGGCTGCACGCCAGTCACCACGGCCGGCATCGCGACACGCGGGAAGTCTTCCGGCACGTCATTGGGGTTCATTGTTCGTCTCATGTTTCTTTCCTCGCGGCTTGCTCGCGCGCTGGCGAGGTTCTGCATCCCTGGTCATCATCAATGGATTGACGGTCGCGACTGGTCCAATCGTGCCGAACCACTCTTGCCGGCCGAGCGCGCGAACGACGCAGACGAGTGTGTGCAATGAGGAGCCGTTACCCAACTCGAGATTCCGCAATGCTCGCGTGCTGACACCTGCGCGCTCTGCCAGGACGGCTTGCTCCAGATTGCGATTGATACGAAGTCGCCTGAGACTCGAGCCAATCTCGTATTCAAGCTCTTCGGGGGTGTACGAGCGAGCGGGGTCTATGCGCGCCATGCCGCTGCCTCTTGGCGCAAAAATATCTCTGCAATTACCGGTGCATTTCTGCCCCTGCAAGCCTGCTCGACCCGAATAAAGGCAACGTCTTGCCGGTTGAACCTTGAGGGGAGGGCGGCTCGATTCGGCATGTTCGTCCGCGTTACTCAGGCTTGTGGGTGGCGTGGTACTTCGCCATGGCTCTGAGCGCAGCCACGAAATACGTCTTCCCCGTCGCCGTGACATCGGCAATTGCGCAGGTCACTTCGTCGCGAATGACGGTGAAGCTTGCCCCATGCGTCTGTGCATACTCGAGTACTGCCAGTCGGCTTGTCGAGTCGCAAGGCGTCAGCTGAACATGGGCATTGTTCATCGAATAGACGCGCAGACTGCCTCTGTCGGCATCGTACGCAGCAAAAGCCTTCGTCGGGTCGCCAATGATTTCGAGGCCATCTGTTATGCACAGTTGGTACATCAGTTCCAGCTCGGTCATCTGGTCGATGGTTTTGCCGAAGCTGTACCTCTTATGGGTAGTCGCGGCTCCCTCAGGCCACTCTTCTAGCAGAGCGGCCAAGCCTTTTCGTATGTGTTCCATTTCCATCTCGGGTCTCCGCAGACCGATGTGCCATTTCAGCTCAGCGCCGGCGCTAGAAGGACCGGTCGCCAAGATTCGTCAATAGTGCGATTTTAGAGTATCCAAATTTAACACTATTGAGCATTTGGCGGCAAGCTACCGGGTTCACTACCCGTCACGCTGGCAATGAGAACTTCCATTCCTGAGGAGGAGTACGCCCTTTTGCTCAACGCTCTTCGGGCGGAACGCGAGTCGAGAGCAATAACGCAGGTTGAGCTTGCGGCCCGGATGGGAGTCGATCAGAACTTCATCAGCAAATGCGAGCTGGGAGGGCGCCGACTCGATGTGCTGGAGTTCCGGAAGTGGTGTATGGCGCTTGGTACGACGATAGTCGACGTCCTGGCGCGGGTCGAAGTGCAGCTTTCTGAGTTCGAAGCCGCAATGGAGACCACCCGGCGCGTCCAGAAGAAGCTTGCCCGCAAGCCAAAGTCGGTCAAGTAGCGCCGTTCTTACGAGCTGGTAGCTCCAAGGGCAATTTCTCGATATACGTCCCCCGCCGGCAAAAGGCGCCAGCTAGCCCAGAGTTTTCACCCCCCTCAAGCCGTGCCCCGCTGGGAGTCGTGCAGCTCATGTCGAATTCATGGGTCTTCCGCGCGCCTACACTTCTAAGCAGGCCATTCGCCTGCGCGAACTGCGCGCCCGCAGCTTCGCAATCCTCGCCCAGATAGCTGCTTCAGCGCGCCCTCGGCACCTCGCCAAGTGGAGAGCCGCGATCTCACGCGGATGCGCTGTCACGCAGTCGGGCCGCCGCATCCAGTCTGCTTCCGATGAACTACGCTTTCCCTGTCTACGACGTCTTCAATTACCTCACGCTCCGTGAAGACATATCTTTGGATTCTTACGCCTTCGTTTTCGACAAGGCGAAGGGCCAATATCGCAGTAACTTTCTGTACGTGTCAGAAGCCAACGATCTGACAACTGAGTTCAAGCGCAAAGCGGTGTACGAGTATGGTCGCTACCTTCGATATTCCCTCGCCATCGGTTGCGAGGGGCGAGATTGGCACGACGTGCTTGCCAAGATGGTCGGAGTCGACCGAAACGCAGGCGCTGAGCTGAGCGCGGAAACGCCGTTCCGCGAACTTCTGCATCCGAAGATGTCCTCTGCCACGCTTGGGCCGAAGACTGCCCTCAGGCTCCTTGGTGAGTTCGATACGTGGGATGCGCGTGCCAAAGAATTCGCTGACGCAGAGTTCTACCTCGCATTCTGGTGGCTGCGTTGCTGCTTTGGTCACGCCGCGGATGGCGGGGCGGTTCAAATGAACTGGGTAGAAGCCTGAGAGGCGATGGGCGTTGCAATGGTGGAGCACGCAGTCTCCTGTCGCGACCGCGGAGCCGTCGATAATCGCACGCTTTCACAGATATTCTTCCAGCGGTCGGCGCGAGGAAAACTTCCTTCCCAGCGGCGCAATTTCCGACCGACGGTTTCTGCGGCGAGGATTCCCTCACCTTACGATCCACTTTCGCGTCAGTCATCTACTCCATTTCGACCTATACCCTCTGCAGCCCAATCGGAGCTGCGTGAGCGCATCACCTGGAGCGCTCACCATCTAGGTTCTATGCAGGAGTGGAAATGTACGTTTATAGGGTATTGCGAGGCCTGAAGTTGCTGGAGAAAAAGCCAGACCCGTTCACCTACGAGGTCGACCCGGTGACGGCCAAGGACAGGTCAAACGTCGAGCTCATCACGAGCCTTGATATGTCGCACCGAACCTATCCGAATCTCCGGCCTGAGTATCTTTGCGATGCGTTGTACACGTACGAGCAACGCTTCGAATACAAGCTCTTTTATGGCGATTTTCTCGAGTGGGACGCCGCGCTTGCCCGGCTCGTCGGCTATGACGAAGAGAACGAGGACAACAATGCCCCGGGTGGGCCGTTCTACGAGATTCTTCATCGAAGCTTTGGATGCTCTCCCATCGGTCCGGCAGTGGCGCAGAAGCTGATTGCAGATTTCGATGCCTGGGAGGATCGCGCTCGCAAGTTCGAGGACGAACCTCTTTTCTATCTGACCTTCTGGTGGGCGCGATGCGCGTTTGGGCATGTCCTGCATGACGGCTTGCTGTATCGCCACGTCGACTGGCAAATCCCGTAACGCTACTGGCATCTCTCGAGCGCAGCGACCTGCTGCGCTCACTTCCTATCTCGCCGGCGTGCCAAATCATGATGTCGCCGCGAACCTACACTCATAGACAGGCTCGATGCCTGGGCGAGCCAGCACTTCGCGTGGCTCGCAATCCAACAACGCAAAACAAATGAACGATTTCGGAAACGGTGTGCATGCCGTGGTGCAATTCAACCTCTTCGGGAATTTCTGGCGCAAGCCGGAGATGCCGGAAGGACTGCCACCTTACGTTGGCGCATTGACATGCCCCGTGGCCACATCCGACCTGGCTAACCTGCCAGAGGATTTCTCGCCCGCTACCCTGACTTTTGGAAGCCTGCAGCTCGGCGACCATCCCATCCTCGAGATGACATTCTCGGTTGGCGAGCTGAAGCTGCGCTGGCTTGCGGATGCGAGGGACCGCGAGGTTTGGGAAGACCTCCACATGTGGAAGGAAGGGAAGTATTTGCCTGTTGTGATTGGCGTTGAGCAAGGCGGAGCATGGGCGTATCGATTCTATGCTCCCGAGATTCCCGACCTTCCGCCGACTCCTGACGGGCTGGTCAACTACCGGAATGTCGGCGTCGTGCCAGAACCGTGGGATAGCATGGTGGAGTATGTAAAGCGCCATCCAGAGGCATATCCAATGATGTCGAATCGCGTCCCTTCGTTGCCAACGCCAGAAGGAGCCAAGAGGCTCAAGGTCGTGCTCAGTCCAAAGGAGTTTTGAGTCAAACGAATAGAGATTTCGACGATGCAATGTCTGCCCGTGGCAGGCAGGTCGGAACGACTTGCTGCGGTGCTGCCAGATACGTGCTTGTAGCGATGACGATATGGCCGGGCGCCTTCCGATTCATCTCGGCCTCTATATATATGCAACCCTTGGACGACTGTAGTGGAGTCCGTTTCCGCCATCCACTCTGGCGGTATGATGGAGCTGACTTCTTCTGCGGCCAGCGCGCCCTCCCGGGTACATGGGCTATTCCGAATGGAGGATGAAGTTCGGTAGCGCACGCCCTGTCTGGACCTGTGCTGCCAGAATGTTACGCTTCAGGTGCGACGTTCATCGAAACTGAAAGACATGCGGCTAGCTGATTTCATTTTGCGGGACATGGGACGCATCCTGAGAGAGTGGGAGTCGTTCGCCAGCACGCTCCTTCCCGCTGCGGAAAATATGACTCCGCTCGCACTTCGTGATCACGCCCCGCAGATTCTGCAGGCCATTGCCAAGGATTTGGCGACCCCGCAAACACGGCATGAGCAGCGCGAAAAGTCTCTCGGGCGGGCTCCCACGCCGCCTGGTGCGCCGGAGACAGCAGCCCAAACGCACGCCCTCATGCGCGCGCGCCGGGGTTTTAACATCAATCAGATGGTGGCGGAGTACCGGGCTTTACGTGCAAGTGTGTTGCGTCTCTGGATAGACGACTTCCAACTAATCGCTGCAGACCTGGACGATCTGATGCGATTCAACGAAGCGATTGATCAGGCGGTGGCAGAGTCGGTCGATTTCTTCGAGGCCGAGATAGAGGAATCTCGCAACCTGCTGCTCGGAATGTTGGGCCACGACCTGCGTGGCCCTCTGCAAACCATTCAGATGACCGCCGCATATCTCACAATGCTAAACGTTGGGGTAGACATCTCCGAAGCCGCCGACCGGCTCGAGCGAAGCACTGCCAGCATGAATGCCCTTCTCGATGATTTGAACGACTTTAACCGGGCAAAACTTGGCTTGGGCATCGACATCGCACCGGATGATACGGACCTCACTCGCGTGATCGGCGACGGTGTTGACCAATTGAGAGGTGCCCATCCGGACCATCTGATTGAGTTGGAGATAACTGGCAATCTGGTGGGCGTTTGGGATGGCTGTCGCCTTCGACAACTGTTGTCCAATCTGGTAATCAATGCGCTGCGGTATGGGTCTGCAGACCAACCTGTTTGTGTTGCTGTATCGGGTAACGGAGCAGATGTTGAACTGACCGTTACCAACAGCGGCCCGGCCATTGACCCCGTAACGCTGACGCGGATATTTGATCCGCTGAGTCGCGGTCCACGGCAAGAGGATGATAAAACCGGGGGCATTGGGCTCGGACTCTACATTGCCAGCGAAATTGCGAGAGCACATGAAGGGAAAATTCAGGCGTTCTCCGACGAACACCAAACCGTTTTCAAAGTGAGCCTTCCGCGAGACCGGAGAGCCGGCTAATAGAGCTGGAACAATCGGCAAGCTTGCACTACTGACGCAAAATGGCCGCTTTGCGGCCATTCGCATTCACTGCACTGATGACCGCTGCGGGGCGGGGTCCACCTGCCGGTTGGCCGCCGAAATGGCCAGCAGTCTCTGAACCACCGAGGCTGCGACCTTTGCGCCAACGCTGCCACAAGTGCCGATAGGCGTCGCTATACTCAGGATGCATTCGGCATCGACCTCCTACCTGGACGCCCACGACCTTGCCGCTATCCTCAAGGTCACCACCGCCACAATCCTCCGGCGCATCCGGAGCCAGCCTCAAACCTTGCCACCGCCCGCCCATCTTGGGTCTCGCTTTCCGCTCCGATGGCGTCGAGCTGATGTTGACGCGTGGCTCATCGAGGTAGTTGTCTCATGAGGGCGAGGCCGCGCATACCTCCACCGCCACGAAACGCACCTCGAATTCCTGCCTTAGGATTCTGCCATTTGTATCTTGGAACTCTCTGAATCCAGGTGATTCCGGTTGACGTCTTCCTCGCCTTGAGGGGCAAGGGTTCCTGCCGCCAGACCCGCACGCCCGCGGGCGAGGATGTTTTGGCAGCATAGTTCCAGACGAAGTTTGCCTCCCGCGCCTGGGCGTTCAGCCAGGCACGGTGCTTGTCCTTCAGTCGGCATCGCAGTGTGAGAATCATACTCACGTATAGCGATGCCGAAAGCCGCACTGGATGCGCTATCCTCCCCCGTCATGAAGGGCGGGGCCTGTCGCACACTCGGTCATGTTAGATGCAGGAGTTTTGGCGCTATACGGGATTGCAGATGGCAGACATCCACGACGGTGCTCCGCACCACAGGGACTCCATCTGCCGCGTTTGACTAGAGCGCGCAATCCTTGTCACAATTTCAGCAGGACATTAGAGATGGACACGAACTTCATTACGGGCTTTGGCCCGAACGCTGTGCGGGTAGGGCAATTGCATGCTCTGGATTCGGTCGGAGCAAGGTTCAAGCAAGCGCGAGGCCTGCCTGGCAGCCTTCCTGTGCTGACGTGCCCCATCCGGCAGAAGGACCGGCACCTGTTCGGCTCGTCATATGAACGCACCAATGTCGGCTTCGGGAGTATCGACCTCGAGGATGGGAGCAAGCTGCAGAGCATCCGCTTCCAGATGGGGGATTTGCAGTTCTACTGGTTGGCCGACATGGTCGACCCGGTGATGTGGGCGGCTATTGACGCGTGGCGGACGGTGGGGCGTTTTCCGTTCATGTTTTACATGGAGAACGGCAAAACTTGGGACGCGACACTAGGCGTCGTCAATGCACCGCACGGACCACTGCGCAATGAAGTGTTCCGGCGTGGCGCGAACGTCGTTCCTAGCGCAAGCACAACGGGCCAGCTCCTCAGCTTGGTTGCCAGCGGAAAATTGCAGACGGAAGCTACCAGCGATATTTCTGGCGTGCCGCTGCGCCATGTATTTGTGAACGCGCTTGTGACGGAATGGGCGAAGGATGTCGTCCACCAAGTCGCGAAGGCGAGCATCGAAGAAGGGACATACGCTTAAAAGCATCTTCAATGCGCGGCCTTCAAGGACGCGCATTCTTTTTTAGGGACGCTCTGCAGCAAGGCCATTAGGCAGGGGGGCAGCGATGGCGCGGGGGTGTCTCAGAGCTTCGCGCGCCGGTGGGATTGCATTACCGCCGACTGCCCAGGAAGGCAAGCCAGTCCGACGCGTAAGCGCATTGCGTCGGTTCGGGGTCTTCGTCGATAACTGGACACGTCGAGAACTCAATGCGCTTGCGGAAGTACGTCGCTGCTGGCTCAGGGATCTCCGAAAGGCGGACGTACCTGGTGTCTCCCGACTGATGAATTGGGACGCTCGGCACTTGAGGTCGCGGCGGCAACTCTTCGGTTCCAGTCAATCCTACTGCTAATGCACGGGCCACCAGGTCAAATACGGACGCTGCGAATCGAGGGTAAGCGTGTAGGGTCCTTTCCTGCCCATCAGCGAAAGGCGGTTCGCTGAGGCGGACGACATAGTCGGACACTGCGCTACGGTCGAGCCTACGTATGTAGGCCGTAGCAACCTTCCTTCCAGAGCCAATGTCGGCTGGGCCAACTACTTCCACGGTGACTTTGAGCATAGATGGGCGTCGCTACAGCGACTCTCCTGCGTGACAGCGGGAGCGCAGTGTATGGCGTTCGCAACGTCGGTTGCAAAAATATTCACGTAATCGGCACAACCCTGCCGGTTGTAGATGGTGGCAGCCCAAAGAGGGCATTGAGCGTTGCCGCGACGATTGCCGGTCCACATAATCTCTCCGTCATGAAGGGGAGACGAGCATGCATGTGGTGAAGTATTGGCAGTCAGGGGCACGCGGCGCGCATCTGGGGATGACGCTGTGGCCGTGACGCAAGCAGAGACATCGTCGGTCCAACCGCTACAGGTTCTCTATCTCGACTTCGATGGCGTTTTGCACCCTGACTCCGCGTACCGAACGAGGAGCGGCATCGAGCTGCTGCATCATCCAGGTCACAGCCTGTTTGAGCATGTACCCCTGCTGGACGAGATGCTAGCTCCCTATCCAGACGTGAAGATTGTGCTATCCACCTCCTGGCTGCTCATCAAGGGCGGGTACGATCATGCCGAGGCGAGACTTTCGCCGACACTGCAGGAGCGCTGCATTGGTGGAACCTTCCATCGACGGGAAATGCGCAAAGCTTGGTTCCAGAGCAAGTCGCGGCCAGAGCAGGTTCTGCTTGATGTTCATCGTCGGAATCCGGTGGCGTGGGTTGCGGTCGACGACTGCCCTGAGGGGTGGCCAGATTGGACATCCGACCACGTTGTTCGCACGAACTCCATCTTCGGCATCGCAGCAAGCGCTGTACTCCAAGAACTCAAAACGAAACTGCAGCGCGAGTTTGGCGAATAACGCTCCTTCTGTGTGTTGTCCCGCCTCTGTTGTCTTCCCCAGTCGCGCAGCAAGAGCGCACCGGAACGTGCAAGGAAGCTATCCAGGCAACTGAGCCGCATTCCGGTTTGCCACTTCCCGTACTTCGCCTTGCTCAGCATGGACCGCAATTGCCCTGGCTCGTAGATGTGCGCCGATTCCCTCGCGAACTATCTGGCGGCACATTGCTAGAAAAGGCTTCTCCTTGGCCAGATAGAGCGTTTCAATCTCATTGATGATGCGTCGCAGAGTCCGTCTCGCCCCTGTGTTCTGTGGATCTACTACAAGCAACTTTGCCGCACGATTTACTTCGTAAATCCTCCATCGAAGCGCGATCTGCGTAGCTTCTCGCTTCCGAACGAGTGCCTCGCGCTGCAGCCCGTAAACCTCTATGGAGGCTGCACCCTTCTGATCAGGTCCCCCTGGGGTGTGCTTTGCGCGAATTGTTCCCTTGCGCCCGAACTCCAAGTGTCTCCCGGGCTCATCGCGACAAGGATCCAACAACAGCCTTTGCTCTTGCTGTTCAATGTCGATGGTACGGTCCAGGGGGCGGGCGGTCCCGTGAACCAACGGAAAGTAGTTGCTCTTGCCGCTGACGGCGTCGGCTTCATCAGGAAACGCTTGCGTTCGAGGGCGATTGCAGTCGATACAAGACGGTAGCAAGTTTGTCCATTCCGCTGCGAGCCAGTAGTACCCAGGTTTAATGACCGGTGCCCTTTTTACCCGTTTGAAGGTGGTCGGATGCAACTCGACAACAGCAGACTTCGGTCGAAAGTGCTCCACATCCAGTGGGGCTCCGCCGTAATCCATCTCACAGTAGGCGCACTTTTCGTTGAACAGCTTGTTCAAGGCTGCCTTGACCGACTTGTGTTGATAGGCCTTGTATCCGTCAAAGGCAACTTCCTTACTTTCCGGGTCGGAATAATGCGAAATCGACTCTGCCAATTCAACGGCAGCTAGCTTGACCAAGTCTGCCGGTGCCGCAATAGTCCTTGGTACTTTAATCATTGGAGACGTCCGGTTCTGATGCCTGTAAGAGAGAGAACAGCTCACTTTCCAGGTCCTCAGGAAGTTGTGCGGGATCAATAGCTTCCAGAGACGCTTCCGCACTTGCCAAGTATGAATCAATCGTCCGAAGTAACACCTGTTCTCTTGGGCTGTCGCCGACGAGGCGCAAGTTGCATACTTCTGGTTCGAGGAGCTTAATTCGCTCGAGTTCGTTCTCGGTCGGATCGGTCTTCGAAATTAACTCGTAATACTCGTCCAACACCTTGGCGAATTTAGGATCAATAGTGCTCCGGAGGCCAAAGTGGGGCGAAGAAAGAAGCTGATCGACGAGCAAGCCCCGAATGGGCGGAAGACTATCTACTAGATGCACCCTGTGTTTGCTGTCCTTCATGAGAACAGCGACTTCATCATTCTCCAATCCACGCAGGCAGAGCGGTTCATGGGTAGTCGCGATGAACTGCACCCTGGGGAAGGCAGTCTTGAGAGCGTCAACAAGTCGCATCCGCCAAGTTGGATGCAGGTGGTTGCCGATTTCGTCGATCAGCACAATGCCTTCAGCATATTCCATCGGTAGCCCAGGTGCCAATAGAACGGACATGATGTCACAGCCGATGCCAATGATGGTCTGGTATCCGTCAGACAATGTTGCGACATCTTGCTGGAAGTTCTCATTTACCAGAAAGACGGATTTTCCCTTTCTTGAGAAGTGCGTTTCGTCAGGAAGATCCAACAATGCTCGCAGGGTTCTCCCCGCTCGCTCGAACTGCAATGGGGGGAGCGACACCAGCCACGCAATAGCGTCGCCAAGAGGTGCAAACGGATCGAAAAGGTTCAATAGTCGTGAGTATGGCTCTTCGGCGGGCGGTTGATGGACCTTATTTGGAGGTAGTCGAGTCGAACCGAAGCCCAAGAGATAGAGCTTGGGAGCTGACGCATTAGTTTCGATTCTCTCGGCGTTCGCATTGATCTTCATGGAGAGTTCTTGGCCATCGGAAAGCTTGAGAGCAATCTCGCCGACGCGGCCTTTCGCCGACGTCCTACGAGGAAGCAGTGCTTCCGCAAACTCGCCCAGAGCGTTCCAACGGCTCTCTCCCGCAAGAACGAACGCAATCGCCTTGAGCACGGTACTCTTACCGACTCCGTTTTCGCCTAGCAGAACGGTCCACGGCGCCCCGGCCGACTCAGTGGACGCGACCTGGATTTCGGTTCGCTCATGAATACCTACGTTAATAAGCCTAATGGATTCGATATACCGCGTTCGTGCGAGAGCCCTGCGGGCTCTAATCGGATCTGCAAGACTAAGGTCGCGGAATTCCTTGTTCTCGATTTCTTGTTCCCGTTCCGCTGCTTTTTTCACCAAAGCTGAATCAACTTTCTGTGCGTGATCGCGTGTCATTTGGCGACGCAACGCTGCGAACTCTTTTGAGCTATCTAAGGAACTGGGTGAAACCTCCTCATTTTCTGCAAGTCCGTACAATTCAAGCAGCTCGAAATCGTGAGCTTCTTTCATACGTCGCTGGACTAATTCATCGCGGTTTAGATTGAATACTTGTATAGTTATACGACCCTTTTCTGATACCCCGATTACATGCCCGTTTGGATGAAAAAGTAGGTGCTCGTCGGGATCATCTCTACAGGGGTCAACAAGGAACGATTTTTCGGCATCAAGTGCCTGTCCTCGCGTTCCAGGCCTGGCACGCTTGCCTTCGATAGGGAATCGGCTGCCCTTTGCTCGATTGCAATGGACGCAACATGCGTACATGTTATCCCACTCATACGCCAGCCACCAATACGCATCGACCGTGACATGGCCGTCAATACCGATCGCACCCGAAGTCGGACGGAAACGGTCGAGAAATGGCGTTCCTCTTTTCTCAGAAAAAATATAACTTTCGCAGTAAGCGCATTTGTCTTTGAAAAGATCGTGTAAGTGGGATTGAAGTTCTGGTTGAGCAAACTGAAGCCCGAAGTTGAAACGTTTTTGTTTTCGATTAATCTCCTTCACCTCAAAAAATGCGGCGGCGGCTTTGAATCTTTCCGTAGCATCGCCACTGTCTAATGGCCAAGGTGATGGGACTGTAGATCGGTCAATCTTAATCATTTATTATCTTAACCTTATTTTAAAATTTTTCGAAAGTTGAGCAGTGGATTCGACTACGTGTTGTGAAGCCTGGCAGCGCTTCGGTAAGTTCTATCCTGAATGCACAGCACACTTTACCTTCAATGAGCCTATTCCCGCAGCCGTAAGTACGTACCAAGGCGTCCGGTATGTAGTGCTTAAAGTGAAGGGCGATTACACCGTAGCCTCTCCCAGATAGGATCCTCGCGCCCCCCATTCGTGGGGGTTTATGCTTTGATAGGCGAATCGACAACTGCCTCGGTATATTATCCAGCCCGGCGGGATTGTATTCATCAGTGGCGTATTGACTTGGCCGCATTAGAATCGGATTTATGAATTTTTCAAAAGTCACAATCAAGAATTTTGGGCCGTTTTTTGATGCTGAGTACCGCTTCACTCCTGGAGTGGTTAACTGGGTAGTCGGTGCGAGTGCTACGGGAAAAACCGAGCTCGCAGGTGCTATGGTAGCGGCTATCGTTGGTAGGCCGGCTATAGTAATCAACGAGGGTGGCACTGGACCATCCCAAGTGGAATTGGTCGTGGAGGATGGAAGTCGGGTTGAGGATATTAGGCTCTCCGTTTCCCAGGATGAAAATCGCAAGGTCGTGGTTTCAAAGACTCCTCCTCCTCTGTCTATTGAGATAATGGCGGAATTGTCGGCTCCAGAAGGACAGGAGCTTATCATTGCTGGTCGAAAGACTAACATGACGCCTTCTCGTCTATCGGACGTCGAGCCATTTATTCCAGATTCAATACTCAGAGACCCGCTGTGGCTCCAATTCCGTGAGTGTGGAATTTTTGAAAGAGTCAATACTGGTTCGGGGGGGCAGCGCGCTGCACTGGAACTAGTCAAGCAGTTCGTAGCTCGTCGGCGCGCACGCTTGAAATTGCCGATGCTGATCGACGATTGGACGTGGCGTTGGCCCGAGAACTATGTACCACTGTTGACCCGTCTTCTTGATGTGATGGCAGGGGAGACGCAGGTAATAGTCTTCGCGACACATGTCGACAATCTAAGGCGGGAGCGGCATCATGTCGTGTCTCTCCCCGCAACATCACCTCAGCGAATTACCTCGCTGGCACGATACGAATCACATTTTGAAATTCGTCGACCGAATCTAAAGGCACGCCCAAAAGACCACTGGGTACAGTGGGCTACATTCCCGCGCCAGGAAGATCGCACATGCGAACTAAAGGAAGTCAAGGGAGGGAACCCCCTGGGCTCGATTAAGGGTGTTGTCGACCAGTATGCAGTCGCCTTCATGAACGCGGGACACGAACAAGAAGGAGCCATTTTTTGGGGAATACGCGACCACGATCGAGCAATTGTTGGCGTGGAATTGAATCCACAGGAGTGTGACGAACTGAGGCGCATCGTCACTGAACGTCTGCATCAAATTGTTCCTCCGATTGCCCCGTCAGCGTACCGCATTTATCTTCACCAAGTAAGTAATGGACGTGCGATAGTCGAGGACCTCTACGTTGTGGAGGTTAGAATTCCTGCGACGAGACGTACGCTGCTGTTCGCCACAGGCGGTCAAGAGGTGTACGTCAAGACCGATGGCGGTAAGAGAAGACTTTCAATTCTTGAGTTGCAGCAGGAACTAGTCAGACGGTTAGGTGTGGATCCGGATTTCGGACCCTAGACAGTTCGATTTTGTCGAAATATAGCTGATCGGCGAATGGGAGTGAAGCGCACGTAGCGACGTGCTACGCTAGCTTCCGTGGGCAGATTGGAAAGAGTCCGCTGTTCGCATAACTACCAACAGGAAGTCGACGGAGAATATGTATGGCAACGTATAAACAGTTACTTGCTCAGAAGGAAGCTCTGGACGCTCAAATCTCGGAAGTCCGGGCGACTGAACTGGCAAACGTTATTGGCCAAATCCGCGCTCTGATGGAGCAATACGGCCTCTCTGTGGAGGACATTCAAGGTAAGCGACGTCGAGGTCGACCGGCTGGCAGCGGATCCGTGAAGGCTGCCAAGGAGCCGTTGCCTCCGAAGTATTTCGATCCGAAGACTGGTAAGACGTGGTCGGGTCGCGGAAGGGCACCAGCATGGCTGGGAAAGAACCCGAACAGATTTCTTATTGCAGAATAGTCGGCTTGTAGTTGGCCTCTTGCGTTCGGGGCGCTAGCACCTATGCTTCCACGCCTGCGGCGCACGAAGTTCGAATCGAGCATCGTTGGGTTGTCGCCGGCGGGCACGCCATGTCCTGCCGAGCGACTTAAGTAGCGAGTTGGGAGATTGCTTTCAACGGCATTTGATCTCTGGGCGGATGGCTCGGCTGTCTCGTCAGCCGCTATTCTCAAGTGCGGCGCCACTCCCAAATTCAGTTTGGAGTTTGGTACGAGCAAGTTCTTGAGCTGCTGTGAGATACAAGCCAAAGATACTGGGGGCGATCGAGAAGGGCGTGCTGCCATCAGGATTCTGCTTGGTAACGGCTTGTCGCCATTGCTCAACCCTTCGACTTATTGCAAACATTTTCGTAACGTCGTCTTCAATGTCTTCGACAGTGAGACTGAGCATTGCGTTGTATCCTTCGTGCGCCATTTTGTTTCGACGCTTGCGAACGTCGACCAAGGAATCAACTTCCTCTTGACTCAGAATACTAGCCTTTACGACAGTGGGTACGCAAAATTTGAAAGTCTTGTCTGCTGTCTCGCATGCTTTTTTGAAGGCGGGAAGGGAGAGCGGGTCGTTCGTCAGAAGGTAGCCTTGCATCTGAGCTCGAAACGTCAGGACCATTGATTCGAAGGCGACCGTGTACAGCCCGATAGCGACCAAGCTTTGTCCAACGGTGTTGACAAGGGTTTCAGTCATGGCGGATTAGTTAGTCACCTTGTCTCAGTCCTCAGGAAGACACTCGGAAGAACACCGAGGCCTGCGCCGCTACGAAGCAGTTCACATTCGGGACAATAGTAAGCCTCGGTTGCGCCCACCCCATGGATCGTCATATTGATTGGGTGCACGTCCATCTTGAATGCGTCCATCTTGCCCGGGACCACAACCCTAAATGGCCTGCCTGGAGTCAACGGATTACCATTGTGGTCCGAGGCACTCCAAGTTATCGGAAATGCCCCTTCGCTTCCGGCCCAAGGTGTTCCAGGTTTCTTGACGATCTCGATCAGACCGTCGCCTTCCTTTCGGTCATTGTCTGAGAAGTCATTCAGGGTCATTCTGACGGTAACCCCAACGTCCTGGCCTCCGAACTGGTGAGTCGCTGTGAATACCGCTGGCTTGTCAGAGCACCCTGCCAGGCCAAAAATTAAGGTGGTTGCAAGGAGAAGCTTGCGCATTCAATCTCCACGGGTTGCAGATGTGTTCTCCAGCGGTAGACGCTGGCATACCTCCTGTCGACAGTAATCCGACGAACTTTAGGGTTCGACGTGTCCGGCCTTCGGTCGATCTTTATTGTTGCGGGGCAAAGCAAGCTGCCGCTGCAGTATCAACGCCGGGCCAGTCGTAGCAGGCAAGAGACCGCTAATGGAAAGCCATAGCGCGTTGGGCGGGCTGGCGTTGTCACTGTTGCTTTGGCGCACTTTTCCGCCCGGGCGTTGCCGGGGGAGTACTGATGAGGTTACGCTGATTTGTACTCTCAGGAGATCACGACATGTCGGCGAGTCATGAATGGAAAGAGATGCATCTCACACCGGAGGGCTGGGTTCCGGGCAGTGAAAAGTGGGATTTTGGCCCTGTAGAGCACCGACCGGTCCCTCCGGACGCCGTGCTCACCATCTGCCGCACCGAACACGTATCGTCGTCGTTCTCGCCGCTGGAACGTACTTTTGAGGAAACGAAGCTGAGTGCAGATGAAGCGCTTATCGAGTCGCTGCGCCTGAAATTTGGCGCCTCACCGTTCGCGAGCTAGCTCGGACAGGAGGTGCGGCTGGCGCCGTAGTCTCCCCCAACTGACGGTAAGAAATTACCCCTACTAATTGCGCGGATTGACCCCAGGTGTTGTAAACTCGCGCCCGGTCCGCTAAAGTTGAGAAACGGTGTGACTGGATACCAGCTGGCGGGGCTCCTTAGAGCTTCACCAGGATCGGCCAAGCGCGCTTGCCGTACGCCTTAGCGTACAGCCGCTTGCCGCCCTTGACGGTGATATACGCCACGAACTTGACCGTATAGCCGTCAGGGATGGGGAAGTTGAATTTCAACTGTTCCATTTCAATACCTCCTTTCCCGGGGTTGCCGCATGCGTCAACATGCGGATCCGGCTCGGATTGGGGAATGTGTATCCAATCGCACCAAAGTGGTCCGCCACGGCCCTAACAACCTTCCTCCTGCAAGAGATCATGGTTGTTAGGGCCTTTCTTTTGCCCCGCCGGCGGCGGTTTTACCGGGGGGCTTCGCTTCTTCTCTTCATCGCTCCACCCTTCTCGGCTGTTAAGCTAGGTCAGCGTTAGATTCGTCTTCGGGGTTGCTCAGCATCTCCGGCTCTTCCTCTGCCTCGCCCGTCTGGCCACCTGCAACATACGACGTGGTGTACACGCCCTTTTTATCCGGGTACTGGAAGATGCTGCCCTTGCTGGACATACGATAGAGGCGCGCGTTGAGCTTATTGCGCTTCTCGATTTCGCCGTTTTTGCGGAAAAGGGCAACCAGGATCTGATCTAGGGATGCGATGCCCCCGAGGTCGTCGATGAGCTCTATGATCAGGAAATCGCGCTTGTCGGCTTCGCTGATGCTCAGCTGCTGCATCAGCTCTTCAGGAAGGTCGCGCAGGTCGTCGGGGGTAAGGCGGAGGGATGCTTCGAGATTGGCTGGGGCAGCCGTAGCGGCCTCCAGTGCCTCAAAGTCCGCAGCCATCTGCCGGAACATGGCCGCCCGGGAGAGGTAGGACTGTGCGCGCTTTTCGTCACCTTTCGCGGTTGCGCGTGCAGCTTGCTGCTCCTGGTGCGCGACCTGATCCTTTACGAAGGGGATGTAAGCTTGTATACTTTTGGCCGTCGACACGGGCTTCTCCAAGTTCGTGTTGCATAGAAGCAGGGCCAGCCTCAGCTGGTTAAAAGTGCCTGCCACTGTAGTCCGTAGTTCTTGAAACCCCCGCTCTGCTGTCCAAGGCCCGCGGGGGTTTCGTCATTTCAGGCACATTGTACCCGTTTTTTCTCGGTGCGCAAGCCGTCACGTGAGTTCCGCGAGAGTTTGGCGTGAGAGTGTTTAGTAGAACTTCTACTGAAACGATCGAGCGAAACGTTAGCAAGTTGTTTAGCAGATCGCTTAGCAACTTATAAATGATTTAAGGATCACATCAAGCGATATCGATACACCACGATATCGGCTGAACAGCGAGATGGTGGTACGAACCAAGGTACGGGCCGAACGAGTTTCCGAAGAGTTGCCCGAAACGTTACAAGCATGTTCCGTCGGATTCAGCGCTCGCGACTTTTTCGCATTTTCTCGACGGCAACATGCGACGCAACTCTACTTGGTTGTTTAAGACTAAGTTTGCGGAGTGCGTCGGTCGCCTCGCGTGTCCCAGGTTTGCGAAGTTGAGCTGATATTAACAACGTTTAATACAGTGTTAATAACGATTCAGTTCGCTAGGGTGGAACGTCGGCCTTTGTAGGTGAACGTCCTGGCCGCCTAGGGCAGGTCGGTTGCGCATTAACGTGCGCGTCCCCTGTGGCAGCACTTCCTCGATGACCTCGAAGAGCTCGGACTTGATGATGAGTGCTTTCACGCTGTGTTCGCCATAGCGTGCCTTGCGATTTGCAAATGCGTCAGGCTCCATACTGTGCGCAATACCCGCCGCGTAAGACAGGTCGGTCCACCCATCGGCACGCTGCGGCGTGGCAGCGATTTCGCCGAGAAGCTCAATCATCCGGCTGCTCTGTAGGAAACCCAGTTCCAGCGTCGCAATACCTTCGCGCGATTGCCAAAAGTCAGCAACTGTCCTCATCATCTCAGTCACTGTGCCGTGCATCGACCTGAGGCGTTCGCGCATTGCGAGGATCTTGTCTCGTTGTGCGTCCAACTGAGAAGAGACCTCTTCCATCGCGGATGCAGAGCCAGGATTCCACCGGTCCAGGAAATGATGAGCAAGGTCGTTGCGCTCATCCGTTAATGCCTCGAGCTCTGCCTCCAGTGTTTCCTTATCAGCAGGCTCGAGTCGGATGCTTGTGCTGATCCATATCTGCGTAGGGTCAGATGGGCCAGCGTTTGATTTGTCTTCCTCTGGCGCAAAAAGCTCTTTGCGCAACTGGCGCTGCAATTCACCCATCGACGTGGTGGTAAGGCGAGCCTGCCGCTTAGCAAGCCGAATTGGAGCATCTGCGATGGTGCCCTCAATCCTAGCGCAGCTGAGGATGGCCTTCAGTATGTGCTCCAGCTCTTGATTCAGCAGCAGGTTTCTTCCGACCTTTCGCAGGACCTGGTCTAGGAGTGATTGCTGTGCGGGTTGCATTGCGTCTTCCATACGTGTCGCTCACTAGCGCAATGGCTTGCCGACCCAGGTATGCCAATCGAACGAGTAGATATGCCCAGCCGGATCTCGCATCTTCCGACCGGACTCCCTGAGAAGTACTTGCCACCGTCTTGGAGGTAAAAGGGGTGCGAGCAAATTGAGCAGCGCGCGGAATAGGCCAGACGAAGTACGCGGACGGGACTGCGGTCCACCATCAATTCCTTGGCTGCCTCAAGTTGGACACCATGTTCTTGCCGATGGCGGTAACAGCGACAGAAAACTCCAGCTTTCGACAAACCACTACGTTCAACGGAGATGATTGAGTAGCCATTTCACTCTCTGCCACCATTTTGGCGATACCGGCTTCGTCAATATGGGCAGGTCTCCGGTACTGTCTGGGGGCGCATTGAGGTGCTCATTGCCTATTGGCGGTACTGTCCTGATGGACTCACAATACTTTACTTCCTTATTTTGGAAGTTCTCCCGCCAAACGTCGATGGCTGCGGGAAGTCGACGCCTGTCTTGTTGGACGTTTGTAAAGTACCGGACCAGCTCTCCATCGATGTATGCAATCCACATGCGACCAGCGTCGTCGAGCATGACAATGCTCTCCATGATGGTGTACAAGCCAGCCACGCCGCCACGAATCACACGGACTAGTTCATCGTCGGGAGATAGCTCCTCCGACATGTCCGCAGTGCATTCCCTAAGCGTGTTGATATTCTCTCCAACCAGACAATAAAGCCTAGCAAGTTCTAGTTCATTGATATATCCACGCTCGAACCACGGCTCAGGCTCCCATCGGAACTCGCCGCCGAAGTGCGCGCGCATCCCTCCCCAATAGGAACATCGGGCTACCTCTTCGATTGAAATCGTTCTAACACCCTGCCGCCAGCCGCGTCGAAAGACGAGCTCACCGTCAGGCTTCCCGGGGCCATTTGGCAGCCGACAGTAAGCGAGATCGGTAGAGAGGATGCGAGCGTACGACCTGATCCGGCCATGATGAGCGCCATTGAACACGTCAAGCTCAAAAAGAAATCCGCTGGGCCCTACCTCTCGAATAAAAACCCGGCTCCTCGCCGTGGGTGCAGGGTCGAAACTCCACCATCCCCACCACAATGACGCATCCGGACCTTTGGGCAGATTGTGGGCTAGACCGGTGCTCAAGGTACCCCGCAAGCACGCTTCGAGCCGCCCCTGCAGCGAGCCGCGTGCCTCAGCGGGTGCCTCATCGTCGCGCATCTCGTAGACCACCGTTCTTCTTCCCCGCAAATCAAACGGCAGCTGGTCGGGGCCACCGTGAACGCCGTTCATCACAAGCACCACGTTGTCCCAGCCGAGCTCGGCCACGGCGTAGCCAAGCTCGATCAACACGTTTGGGTTGGGAGTGGGGCGACCTTGCCGGAGACTGCCGACAATACTCACGTCAGCCACAAAGATGTCGGCGGTGGCGATCTTGGCAAGAATGCTTTGAGCGATGTCGGGAGTTCCAACTAGATTCGCGGTGTCGCGGTCCAATACAGGCTCTACCCCAGCATCTTCATCACGAGCAATGGCCCGGATAGCGCGCTTAAGGCTGTCCTCAATCAAATTTCGATTGGAGCGCGCCGCTAAGTCCGACTGCCAGGAATAAAAAACGGTACGTTTCACGACTCTTCCAGGCCATAGTCCCCGGGTGTGACAGGGATGTTCAAATAGCCATCCGCAGCGAATTTGCGCTTGAGGACGAGTTGGCAGAGCCTTTCCCAGCTATTCCCATCAAACGGACCGTAGGGAGTCGTGAACACAGTAGACTCTCCCGCTATTGATCTGGGCCGCAGCGGAGAGCCATGAGGCTCACCCTCGTCCGGGGACGTGGTGGGAACCGATGCCGGCATGCATGGGTAATGGTTGTATGTTCGAGGCCCAAGTGATACTCCCGTGTCGCCGTCGCTGCAGAATTTGTCCTAAATGTCGCTATATCGGCTTTGAGCGCATTTTTCGGTATATGTAGCAATTTGTAAAGGCAACTCGCGTGCTGGGGCGGTGCAGATGGCGCGGAAGCTTGTGCGTGGGGGTTGTGGACCCGCCCTTGTCGAGCGGGTAGGTATGGAAATAGGTCGCGGAAGTTATGGTTTCTCAGTTGCTTTCATGCCCGCGCAGACCAATGCCCTCCCTATAGGGGGTATCGCACGGAGTTTGCTCCTCCGATGACCCACCGGACAACGTTGAGGAGTTTTCAGTATCGTTTGTTTGCCGCTGAGCTGGCATCCGTGAGGGTGATGTTAGCGCCGAGCACGGAGGTGGCTTTCGTAGCTCGCAACAAGGCGGTCAAGTTCGTTCACGAATGATTGAAAGTCGCCCGCGATTTTTGCGGTGCCGTCGAGATGGATAGCCAAAAAATCCGCTTTCGAGAATGGTGCGACATATGCGTAGCCGCCTGATCCCTTGGCCAGCAGCCACCATAGTGGCGTGTCATCTCCAAAATCTAAGAGGACTGGGGCACCAGTGTTCACCCATTCTCGAAGTAGTGGGCACATGTCACTGGGAACTCTGCGCACGGGAGAATTTGAAGCAAGCGGTAGCCCGTGATTCCATGCGTCATTGAATCGCTTTCGGTCCATCTTTCGTCTGGATCCATCAACTATCCAGATAAGTTGTTGATAGAAAGCATTGCGGGATCGACGCTCTTCAGGGTTGAGGAAGGAGTGCTGAAATTCGATGGTCCAACCGCTGTCTGTCGTCACATCGGCTATGTGCTTCTCGCCGTTTTCGGCCCTGTGCATAACTTCTTGCCAGCTCCCGGGAAACTCATTCTTCCACGCTCTATGCCATTCGCCCTCGCGTTCCCACCACGGATCGCAAGCGCGCCGAGATTTGTGAGCCCAATGCCATACTCTCATTTCTCCGCACTTAGCGACCATCGGACCTGCGCACATCGGGCATGCTCCAATAAGGCCAGGAGCGGCCTCGCGGCGATCTTTATTCACGATTGAGAATTTCATGTTCGTAGCGCCTGAGGGTTGTCTTGGCATTCGCGAAAGCATGGTTCCGCAAAAAAGGCAGAATCGCTTAGCTTTGCCGGACGGATAAAGCTTTCGGTAGGTCAAACGTCGGGAGGGCAACCAGGGGCGTTACTCCATGTCGCTGTGAACACCATCTGCACGGCAGCCAAGAAGCCGGCTGCAACATTCTGCTGCCTCTCCCCATTGCGGGCCAGCTCATATCTTCGCTATGCTGCGCGGATTCCGGCAATTGTGCCGGTATCCTGTAATAGGAGCCATATGGCAACGAAGAAGACGGCCGCCCCGAAGACTGCGGCAAAGAAAGTGGCAGCACCGGCAAAGAAGGCTGCACCCGTAGCGAAGAAGGCGGCAGCCGCAGCTCCGGCTGCAAAGCCGCTGAAGGATACGTTCAACAAGTCGAGCCTGCTGGCCCACCTGGTTGTCCAGACTGAGCTGGACAAGAAGACCGTGCAAACGGTGCTGTCGCACCTCGAAAACACCATCGTGAGCTCGATTCACAAGAAGGGTGCTGGCGAATTCACGCTGCCGGGCCTTTTCAAGGTCTCGGCCATCCAAGTGCCAGCAACGAAGAAGCGCTTCGGCAAGAATCCGTTCACGGGCCAGGAACAGTGGTTCGCTGCCAAGCCGGCATCCGTGAAGGTCAAGGTTCGCCCGTTGAAGAAGCTGAAGGACGCTGCCCTGTAAGTTCAAGGGCTCGCCAGAATGCAAGAAGGGGAAGCGCAAAGCTTCCCTTTTTGCTTTCGCGGAGCGAATCTCTAGCGATAGAGCGGAGTCAGAAGCGGACCAACACGGGGGCAGCTAGGGCTTGACTCCCCACCCCGGTGAAGGGGGCGCCCAGGCTATGACCGGAGAGCTCACTTTTCGCGATGGCAACACAGCATCCGAGACCCGAGGCTTGGATCTCGGACCCGAAAAGAAGGGATTCGAAACCCCCCACCCGAGGCTCGCTATGGGACCCGAGCGGCGCAAGGAAGCAGCTGCTCGTCATCAACCTCTGCACCCTGGCTGCCGACCGCGAAGCGGGCAACATGCACGCAAAACAAGCGCAATATCTGGATCGCGGATATCTACGAAGGTTATTCCAGTAACGATCTCTAGCTTAGCAATTCAAAGGAATAACCCTAGACATATCCTCACTCACAGAGACGCTATGCTTTTGGGAGGATATCTTTCTTGAGGTATGAAAGGGACAGCCGAAGGCCCCCTGCAGCATCCGAGATGTCGGCTCCTTCCACTATCCAGGCAGGACAGTTCCGACAGTCATTTCAAGCCACGGGCTATCTTCGCCCCCGTGCTGGTCGTCTCAGCTCTTCCCCCACAGATACCAGTCTCCCTCCATCGCTGCCGTATCAAGCCGACCAATGGAGCGGTCACCACCGAAGCCTTCTCGCTTGAAAGGCACGGCCCTCCCGCCGGGTCGCCATTGTGGTCGGCCGACGTGTGACCTACTTGTATACGTTCTCGAGAGGGTCATAATCGGCTGATGGTGATACTTTATCGAGATAACCGACGGGTTAGAAATATGACCTAGTTATAACGACGAAGAACGCCGCAGCTGGTCGCGCGTTTTCGGGATATGTGATGGCATGTTCTTAGTCGCAGTTGCGCTCGCTCGCATTTTCAATATGTGTTCCCAGCCTACGTTGAACTCCCTGGTTGCCTAAAGAGGTCTTGCCGCGGGAACGCCGCTATGCCCATCCAGACTGCGCAGGCGTGGAATCCAGCCCTACTCGCGAAGGGTTTTCGCCACGGCCCTGGGTGAGGAGACTTATGGCCTTTCCCGTACAGGTCAAACTACATGCACAAATTTGCTTCTGCAGTTCTGGTGTGTTTCCTGATGTTCAGCAGCGCCGCCTATGCCAAGGGCCGCAAACCGTGTTCAGGTAGCAAGGGAGGCGTTTCGCATTGCAGTGGCGGGAAGTTTGTCTGCAACGATGGGACGTTGAGCAAATCGACGAAGACTTGCTCAGCGTAACCGGGCGGGGACAGCCATAACAACCGACAGGGTCAAAGATGAGAACCAAAAGCGAACGCTACATTGACGCACTTGCTCAGTTGCCGCAGTTCTACGCGGCGCTGCAGGACTCGCAAATCGAAAACAAAGTGATCTGCGCCTTGACCGGTGTCGTGGTCCAGGCGGTGCCCGATCCGGACGAAGAGGGTCATGAATGCCTCGAGGTAACCTTCCCGGGAGGTCAGCCATTCCAAGTGATTGCACCCATCTATCTTGGGTTGCAGGTCGGAGAGGCCACGCGGCACGAATCGATGTCGGCCGAAGATGGTGCCGGCCCTGTTGCAAAGCGCTCAGCTGAACTCCTGGAGCACTTGAGGCGCAAGCACGAACTCTAGGCGTCGTCGGTTGCCGGGCGGCGTCGGACTGTGCGAGGCCGCATTCTGGACGCCTTCTCAGAACGGCTCTTTTTACTTTACCGGGCCGGAAGCTCGATCGAAAAACGAGCGCCGCCTATGGTGGCATCGCCAACTTCAACGCTACCTTCGTGCACCATCGCGATTCTGCGAGCGATTGCCAGCCCCAATCCGAAGCGTCCAGTTTCACGATCGCGACTCGTATCCACGCGAACAAAGGGCTCGAACACCCTGCCACGATCCTCTTCGGGAATGCCAGGTCCGTCATCCTCAACAACAAGACGTAGGCCGCCCAGAGGAGTGGCTTCAGCATGAACGGCGACTTGTCTAGCCGCATACCTACAGGCATTGCGCATTAAGTTCAATAAGGCTCTCGCGACCAAACGAGGATCACAAACGAGTTCGTCCGGAGCCGTTTCGGTGTCGACATGCAGTTCGATGTTCCTTTCTGCTGCATCGTGGACAACGCTCGCGACGACGCTGTCCAACCATTCTTGCACGTCGACGGTCATCAAGGCGACGTATGAAGCGTCCTGCTCTAGGCGACTTAGTTCCAGTATCTCGCTCACCAACTCGTCGAGTTCTCTGACGTCTCCGAGGAGAGCCTGGAGGCGACGGGAGCTCTTCTCGGTTGCCATCTGACTCTGCAACAACGCGATGCCAAACTGAAGTCGTGCAATCGGAGTCTTCAGCTCATGCGATATGCCGTTCATCATCTCCCGCTGGTGGGTGATTGAGCCTTGGATCCGCTCGGCCATGCTATTGAACTGCAGAGCCAATGTCGCGATGTTGGAGTTTGGATGAAGCTTGGCTCTCGTGTTCAGGTCGCCAGCACCAAAGCGTCGGGCAGAATCCTCTAGCTTCCCAAGGTCGCGCCAGTGCAGCCAAATCCAATAGATGATGGGAAGTAAGGTGGCAAGAGCGACCAGGGACAGGGCGATTGCCTTGATGCCTGAGTAATTGACGTCGTCCACGACCATTTGCAGCACGACACCGTCCTTCAAAGGTACGTAGTAGTCCTCGCCATTCGGTTTGAGGACCAAATTTCCCGCTGCCAGATCTTTGACTTGCCGTTCGCTGAGACCCGAAATCGTCTGAGGGTCGACGATGCTGAATTTCTCAAGCGCGTGGTGGTTGAGGCGCGCGATCGACTCCTGAGTAGTACCTTCCTGTTTCGCATGCTCGACATACTGCTGGAGGAGATAAACATAGCCCTTGCGGTTCTCCCGATGTCCCTCGGTAATGGTGTCGTGAAAGATCCAGACAAAAGATTCGCTCATGGCAAACATCGTCAAGGCGGCAGCAATCAGGATCATCAGGTACAACCTGAAGATTGGGCGGTACATGACTCACTCCTCCCAGGACGAAGGGCTGAACAGATAACCTCGGCCCCAGATTGTTTTGATCTTCTGAGGCTCATGGGACGTGTCTGAGAAGCGGCGTCGGAGCCTGGAGATACCACTGTCGACGGATCGATCCAGACCGTCGAACTCAATCCCCCGCAGCTGTCGAAGAATATCGTCTCGGCTGAGAACCTTGCCGGCCGCTCTGGCTAGTATCACTAGCAGGTTGTATTCGGCGGTTTTGAGTTCGACCGGTTGCCCTTGCCACACTACAGTGCGGTCCAAGGGAGAAATCTCGAGCGAGCCAAACTTCAAGGATTCCTCGCGAGTCTTCGCAGGAGAGCTCGAGGTTGCGGAGTCAACGGAACTTCTTCTTAGTAGCGCACGTACACGAGCGACCAGGACTCGCGGTTCTATTGGCTTTACAACGTAGTCGTCGGCTCCCATCTCCAGTCCGGCGACGTGGTCGTAAGTATCCGTTCGAGCGGTCAGGATAAGTATGGGTATGCGCGAAAACGTGCGAATGCTTCTGCAAACGTCTAGGCCGTTCATCACGGGAAGCATAAGGTCGAGTATGACAACGGAGGGTTTGTGCTGACGCACAGCGTCTGCAGCGATGTCGCCCCGGCGAACGACCTCGACACTGAAGTCATACCCGCTGAGGTACTCGCTAATGAGAGACGACAGCCTGTCATCATCCTCGACCAATAGCACCTTGACCATTTCCATCCTCTGTATCGCTCACTCGCCTTCGTTCAGAAGGGACGCGATAGTGTACGAGGGTTCTGTGCACGCGGAATGCCTCCCAAGGGTGCCGTCACACTTTTGCACAATTGAGCACATCTTTCGGACAGTTTTCAAACACCTGCCGGCCCTGAGAAACGCCAGACTGCGCTCCATCAAAGGAGCCTACTGTGCGCGTCAACTTTCAACTACTTTTTGGCCTACTGATCTCGGCCGCTTGGCTTGCGACTCCAACCGCACAAGCGCGAGAGTCTTCGTACTCGATATCGCTCGATGCCATCGCTACGCCGAGATATGCGGGAAGCGACTCAACGGCCTTCGCTGTGATGCCCGGTTTCAGGGCCGACTTCGGCAACGGGTTCTTTATCGACCCCACCAAAGGCGGCGCGGGCTACTCGCACGCCTTCAGCAATCGGATTTTTGCGACAGCTGCTGTTACCTACGATCCCGGACGAGCCGACTATAACCGCTACGCCCAGCCTGGCTCCGACGAGCTCGCTGGGATGGGAAAAATCAAGGGTTCCATTCTTGGCGGGTTCACTGTCGGGGCCCGACTGTGGAGTGCCACCGAAGCTAGCGTGACCATCCTGCTGCCGATGACCAACACCGAGCGTGGCTGGTCTGGTACGGCAAAGCTTGTATTCCCGGTCTACGCGCGAGATGCAAACACTGTCACCGTTGTTCCGAGTGTCAACTTTGGATCGCGGAAGAACACGCAGACCTACTTTGGCGTTACGCCTCTGCAATCCCAGCAATCGGGGTTCGCTACTTACTCGCCGAGCGGAGGCATTCAGTCTGCGACTGTCTCGGCAATCTACTCCCACACAGTGTCTCGCAATTGGACCGTTAGAGCAGCGGCAGGTGTGTCGCAACTTCTAGGCGATGCCAAGGACAGCCCCATCGTGAAGCGATCGCTGAACTACTCGGGAGGCGTCGGACTTATCTACTCATTCTGACGGCCAGCAATAGGCAAAGCAGCTCGAACGGCTGCTGTCGAGAAACTCGAACACACTTCAAAAATGGAGGTAAGAAACATGCTCTGTCGCGCTAGTCTTATATCAGCGTTTCTTCCATTACTCGGCGCCTGCGCGGGTTCGATGCCAAAGGAGGCGCCGACGAACGGAGTGGCGGCCAACCAGGCCTTTCCAGGGGCCAGCGGTCAAGAAAGAAGAGAAGTAGCATCTACGGAGGGTGGTTCGGAGCCCAAGGCGGCAGAAATCAATGATCCTTGGGAAGGGTTCAATCGCCCAATGCACCGATTCAACTCATATGCCGACAAGTTTCTCATACGACCACTAGCGGTCGCATACGATTGGGTGACGCCAACCGCCGTCCAGGCAGGAGTGTCACGCTTTCTTGGGAACCTTGGTGAGCCAGGGACCGCCGCGAACCAGTTATTGCAGGGAAGGCCGCTAGGCGCTGCTGAGAGTCTTAGCCGATTTGTGGTGAACACGACCGTCGGCATCGGAGGAGTGTTCGACCCGGCGAAGAGTATTGGGTTACCTGCTCACAAGGAAGATCTGGGGCAAACGTTGGCAGTTTGGGGTTGGACCGATTCCCGGTACCTTGTTCTTCCGTTGTTTGGGCCTCGTACCGTCCGGGATACTGTCTCCATATTCGGCGACTCAAAGGCATCGCCTACCTCATACGTGGACAACGGCGCTATTACAAACGCAATTACGGTACTGAAGCTGGCCGACGCCCGCACACGCGCTATGCCAATGGACAAGGTCCGCGAATCGATGCCCGACGACTATGTCTTCGTACGTGACCGATGGATGACTCGGCGCAATGCCGACATTGCGGAGTAAGCCCGTAGTCCCTTGCGCTCATGTCCATAGGGACCAGCCATGGATCAGCAACTTTCCGCACAGATTCATTCTGACTTTGGGTATGCGACCGTGTCGCGCAGATGTGGGCGGCGAAGCATGGGTGGGTCGGCGTGTTCGATTAGAATCGTGGCGCACTCCCCTATAACACGCCGTAGACTTTGATCGCACGATGAGCAAAAGGCTTACCAGCATTGACATTGCCCGCCTGGCGGGAGTGTCTCAAACCACTGTTTCCCGGGTCCTGCAAGATTTGCCAACAGTGAAGCCTGAGACCAAAGCTCGCGTTCTAAAGGTCATACAGGACCATGAGTATTCGCCTAGCGCGGCCGCTCGACAAATGAAGACCAGACGCAGCGGAACCGTTGCCGTCGTGGTAGCTAGTCTGTCGAACCCGCTCTATCCGCTCTTGCTACAACTATTGGTAGAGCAACTGGCGACCCGCGGCTTTCGCACAACGGTGTGGGAGGTGGACGGTGCAATGGATGATTCAACCGTACGTGCGCTTGCTGAAAGCGCGACTGATGGTGTCGTTTTTGCCGCAGCGCTGGACGAATCAAAAGAGTTGCTTGGCCGACTGGCCGCGGAGAAGCCAATCATTCTGATTAACCGCTCCGTTGGGAGCGATCTTTTCGACACGGTTGTCAGTGACAACTACGCCGGCGGCAAGCGGGTCGCAGAATACTTCATCGCTGCCGGTCGAAAGCATATTGCGCTTGTTTCGGCGAAGTCTAGTAGAAGTTCTCGCGCAAGCACAATTCGAGACCGTGAGCGCGGTTTCATGGACGGTTTGGGTCAGGCGGAAGATCCGCCCGTGTTCACTCGTGCCGACGCTGCCGACTTTGGATACGACTTCGGCTTCCGAGCTATGCAGACGCTGTTGTCTCAACAACCGACTATCGACAGCGTTTTTTGTACGAACGACATCGTCGCAATCGGTGTGCTCGATGCCGCGAAACGGTGCGGACGCCGCGTGCCAGAAGACATGTGGGTAGTTGGTTATGACGACATTCCTATGGCCAGGTGGGACTGCATTGGGCTGACGACGGTCCAGCAGCCCTTGCGGTCAATGGTTGAGCAGGTCGTGGAGAGGCTAGAGGGGCGAATGGCGGATCGGGACAGCCCGCCCCAAAGCTTTGTCCTGCCTAACGATTTGGTGCTACGCCGGACGACATTGTGATCCTCCTTCTTGTTCGGGCGATGCATACGTAACCACTTACTTGCACCATTTTAAGTGACGTTTTAGCTATTTAAGCCGCCGGCGATTTCACGAGATGTATTTTTCGAGAAATCGGGGTTCACGACGCTAGATGGCACCTTACCTTCCAGCATTTCCGCCATCGTGTTTGCGGCTGCAAATCCCATGGCTCGAAGCGCATCCTGGGTCAGGCCTGCAACGTGTGGCGTAAGCAGAACGCTTGGCGCAGTGCGGAGCGGGCTATGAGAAGGAAGCGGGTGTTCGTCGAAAACGTCGAGCACCGCACCGCCTAGCGAGCCGTCCGTCAGTGCAGCAATGAAGTCGTCTTGTTGAATCACCGGACCCCGTGCCACGTTGATGAGGATAGGGCGCTTTTTTGCGGACGCTAGCACGTCAGCATTGATTAGCCCGCGTGTGGACGGCGTAAGGGGGCAAGCGACCACGATAAAGTCGCTTTTCGCGAACAACGCATTAAGATCGACCGACTCAACGCTGCGGGGAAGCTTAGACGGCGTCGATGTGTGTGCGACCACATTCATTTGTAAGCCTGCGGAAGCGATGTCTGCTGTCCGGCTGCCAATCGCACCGAAGCCAATGATCCCAAGTGTCGAACCTCGTATTTCCATACAGTGGGTGCCGGAGCGCGTACGGTGATCCCAGTTGTGATGTCTCACCGCCTCGTTGAACTCGGCAAGCCTTCGAGCCATTGCGAAGATGGCAGAGATCGCATACTCCGCGACAGCGTTTGAGTTGGTCGCAGGCGTGTTTGCGACCGCAATCCCGTGAACAGTCGCTCGGTCAACGGGAATAAAGTCCACGCCTACACCGTGCCGTACCACGCCACGGAGCTTAGTCGGTCGTTCGAATATGTCAGCAGGCAGTTGTCGGCGCACTATCAGGCCGTCGTATTCTTCGATGCGCTGCCTGAGCGCATCATCGCTGGCGGGGCCCGTTAGACCTGGTGGAAGTAGATCGACATCTGCATTTTCTGCGAGCAGATGCTGCGCCTCCGGGAGGATTGCGTCCGTCAGAAGCACGCGCGGACGGCGATTCACGACAGCTTTCATTTCATCTCCAAATTAGCGTTTAGTCGTAGCGCCGGTCGACAATCCTGTGCCGAAGACCTATCTAGGCGATGCATCAGGTGGATGCCGGGATCACATTGATGCGGTGCGCAATATTTTGCGCTTCCCTTCCGCTGCCGGTCGCCATAGAATGACTACGTAAACATTTATGTATCGCATCGAAATTAGTAAGTCAATGGCTTTCGTCTATCGATGTGGTGCTGGATGGAGACGATCGGAAGCTACTTTGGCCGCGGAAACATGAGGAGGCACGGCCAAATGGGCGAAGCGGACCGCATAGGTTACGCAGGGCTCGCACTGAAAGTGACTCGCAGCCTCCCCCGAGCATCAGGAAGGAAATTCATCGCATGTCAAAAATTCTGTCGGTCAAAGCCATCCCTCTTTCGTTCCGATTGCCTGAAGGCAAAACCGTGACGCTAGGCATTGGCAGCACCATTAAGCGCGACACCATCATCATTCGCGTGGAAACTGAATCCGGCGTTGTCGGGTATGGCGAGGCTCATCCCGGTCGCAGTCCAGGCGCAATTACGAGCCTGATCGCTAACACGATCGCTCCGCTCGTTGTTGGGATGGACGCATTCGACACTAACGGTGTTTGGAGTCGTGTTCACAAGATGCAATTGGCCAGCCATGGCACCGGCGCAGCAGCGTCTCTCGCGTTGAGCGGCATCGACATGGCCTTATGGGACGTACGCGGCAAGCTCTGCAATCAACCGCTGTACAAGCTACTTGGCGGAAGCAGCAAGTCCATTCCGGCATATGCTGGCGGTATCGCTCTTGGCTACCAACCGCCCGAATCCCTGGCTGAGGAAGCACAGCAATACATCGACGCGGGATACCGTGCGATCAAACTACGTCTGGGTGACGGAGTCGCCAACGACTCGGCACGTCTAACCCATGTGCGAGCCCATGTAGGCGACAGCATCGATATCCTGACGGACGTCAACGCTTCGTACTCCCTGGACGAAGTGCGCCGTCTAATGCCAGTTCTAGAAGACATCCGTGCTGGATGGTTGGAAGAACCGTTCGCCTGCGACAACTTTGGTGCGTATCGGACCGCCGCATCCTTTAGTACCAAGGTGCCCCTGGCCGCTGGCGAAAATCACTACACGCGTTATGCCTTCGCACAGCTTTTGGATGAGGGCGCAGTGCAGGTATTCCAGCCGGACTTGTCGAAGACCGGTGGTATTACCGAGGCCATCCGCATTGCTGCGATGGTGTCGGCTTGGGGCTACAAGGTTCACCCGCATAGCTCTGCCACGGGTATCAATCACGCGGCATGCGTTCACTACCTCGCTGCTGTAGACAACCCGGGCTACTTTGAAGCATGCGTTTCCCACTACAACCCGTTCCGGGACATGTTTGGTGCTGGATTCCAAACTGACGCCAATGGCTGCGTCGTGCCTCTCGAAAAACCGGGTCTCGGTCTTGATGTCGACGAGTCGATCTTCGACGAGTTCGCCTTCATCGATGGTCCTGGTTACGTTGTGAAGTTTTGAGCTAAAGCTTTCTTGTTGTACCCATTATTAGAGGAGACACAGTAATGAAACTGTTTCGTATCGCCGCAGGCGCGACCATGGTCATCGCAACGCTGTTTAGCGCCGCCGCCAATGCTAAAGATGCTGCATTCCCATCCAAGCCCATCTCACTTGTCGTTCCGTGGAATGCTGGCGGTTCTGTCGATCTGACCGCCCGGAAGCTGTCGGAAATTCTGGGTAAATCGGGCGTGACGGTAGTTGTCGAGAATGTGCCGGGTGGTACCAGTATCATCGGACTGACGAAGGTGGCCAACGCCCAGCCGGACGGATACACCGTCGGCATCGCAACGTCGTCGCTGATGGGCATCGTGGCGCAGAACGAGACGAAGTTGCGCATCGACCAGTTCAAAGCCTTGAATCAAACGACTGTCGAACAACTCGTCCTCGTCGTTCCCAAGGCCAGTCCCGTCAATAGCGTCGAAGACTTCATGGCCTTGCTGAAGAAGACGCCGGGCGCAGTCTCGATCGGAACTCCTGGCAACAACAACGTCAACCATACATTTGCAGCCATGTTGGCACGTGCCGCGAATGTCGACTACGTCAACGTCCCCTATACCGGTGGCTCAAAGGTCCTCACTGACTTGGCCGGTAAGCAGATCGACGCTGGCATACTGAAACCATCTGAAGTCATGGCGCAGATTCAGGGCGGACTGATTAAGGCTGTCGGGGTCTTCTCGAACGAACGGGTGGCAATCCTGCCCAATGTACCGACATTTGCAGAAAAGAAGATCGACGTGTTCCCGTATGGACCACTTGAGCAGATGTCGTACCTAGTCGCGCCGAAGGGTATGGCTCCGGATCGCGCTCAGCAATTGCAGGAGATGTTCGCCAAGGCACTGGCAAGTGATTCGTATAAGGCCTTCGCCAAGGAGTATGGCATGAAGGTGACCGATGTACGCGGCGACGACCTTCAAAAGCAAGCCGTCGCGATTCAGCATACGTTCAATACTGTCGCACCAAAGATCTTCACAAAGCAGTAATCGAGTCTGCATATCCGACCTAGCGTACGTTACTGCTACCGTGACGTACGCCATCCTCAATGGAGGCGACCTCAGCCTCATCTGTGATATTACCCTTGCATTCAAATGCACCAGCATATTGCGCGATGCCGGCACACAGCATGTGGGGGTTAAGCGCTTCCGCATTGCGCCCTTGATCGTATGAATAAGCATTCCTCAGTTGCCCCTCAAGCGCTACTGCGTAGTATGTTCGACGCAGCAGTGGCCAGCGCACTACCGGAGCGATCCCTGGCTCCGCATCTGCCAGAGCCGCCTAAGGGGAAGACAATAGTCGTGGGGGCAGGAAAGGCAGCCGCTGCCATGGCGCGTGCACTCGAGGCACACTGGCCGGCGCCGCTCGAAGGGCTCGTAATCACGAGATATGGACACGCGGTTCCGTGCCAGCGCATTGAGGTCGTCGAGGCCTCTCATCCTGTGCCCGATGACAAGGGGCGCAGCGCAACATCGCGCATGCTCGAAATGGTCAAGGGCCTTTCTGCGGACGATCTCGTTATTGCCCTGATTTCAGGCGGCGGCTCATCGCTTCTTGTTGCTCCCGGCGAAGGAATTTCGTTGGAAGACAAGCAAAATTTGAACGCTGCGCTATTGCAGTCCGGGGCCTCTATCTCTGAGATGAATTGCGTACGTCGCCATGTGTCGTCTGTCAAAGGTGGCCGACTCGCGGCGGCGTGCTATCCAGCACGAGTACTTACACTTCTGATCTCCGACGTGCCTGGAGACAGTCCTGTCGATATTGCATCTGGCCCGACGGTTGCAGATCCGACAACACGGCTTGACGCGCTGGAAATCCTTGAGAGATATCGGATCAAAGTACCAGAGAGCATCGTCGGCTACCTAGAGAGGGATGATGCAGAGAGCATCAAGCCGGAAGATCGTCGCTTGGCCGCAGCCACAATTCGGACCATCATCACACCACAAGCATCCCTGGAAGCCGCAGCAGAAGTTGCTCGCAATGCCGGCTACACGCCCTATATCCTCGGAGATAGCCTCGAGGGTGAGGCTCGTGATCTAGGTCGTGCGATGGCCGGAATCACACGGCAAGTAGTGCTACGTGGGCAGCCGTTCAAAGCACCTTGCGTACTCCTTTCCGGCGGCGAAACTACTGTGACCATCAAAGGGAATGGCCGCGGAGGACGGAATACAGAATTTCTCCTGTCGCTCGCCATCGCACTTGATGGACTTCCCGGCGTGCATGCCTTGGCCGCCGATACCGACGGTGTAGATGGCGCCGAGGAAATCGCCGGAGCCAGCATTTCTCCCGACACGCTGACCAGGGCCTGGGCGGCTGACATCAATCCCAGGATAAGTCTCGACAACAACGACGGTCATGGATTCTTTGGCGCGCTAGGCGATTCCGTAGTTACTGGGCCGACGATGACCAATGTCAACGACTTCCGGGCGATTTTGATCGCCGGTTAACCTGGAGCAAGTAGTGAGACGTCTTCGCAACGCCAAAATTGTCGCAACACTAGGACCAGCCAGCAGCACGCCAGAGGCGATTGATGCGCTGTTCGAGGCTGGTGCCGATGTGTTCCGGCTCAATTTTAGCCACGGCACTCATCAGGACCACAAGGAACGGCTCGAAAGGATTCGAGCCGTCGAGCGGGAAAGGGGGCGCCCAATTGGCGTTTTATTGGACCTGCAAGGGCCGAAGCTGCGTGTGGGCACGTTTGGCATTGGGCCGGTGCAGTTGAGGGCGGCCGCTTCGTTCCGACTAGACCTGGATAAGCACGCTCCTGGCTCGGAAGATCGGGTGAGCTTGCCACATCCTGAAATCTTTGCGGCGTTGCATGAGGGCGCCGAGCTCCTTCTTGACGACGGGAAGATTCGGCTGCGAGTGGACAGCTGTGGCAGCGATTTCGCAGAAACGACCGTTATCGACGGAGGAATGCTCTCAGACCGCAAGGGTGTCAACGTACCGGGGGTTGTGCTTCCCCTCTCTGCAATGACGGAGAAGGATCGAGCCGACCTCGACTTTGGAATCACATTGGGCGTCGATTGGATCGCCTTGTCGTTCGTACAACGCGCCGAAGACATTGTGGAAATCAAGAGCATCGTCAACGGCCGGGCGGGGATCGTTGCGAAGCTGGAGAAGCCCGCTGCCATCCAGAGCCTGGACGCCATCGTCAACGAAGCTGATGCAGTAATGGTGGCTCGCGGCGATCTCGGTGTTGAGATGCCTGCGGAACTTGTTCCTTCACTTCAAAAGCAGATAGTCAGGGCATGTCGTAAGGCTGGCAAGCCGGTTATCGTGGCGACACAGATGCTTGAATCCATGATCTCGGCGCCTGTACCTACGCGAGCAGAGGCGTCAGATGTCGCGACCGCCATCTACGATGGCGCTGATGCAGTCATGCTGTCGGCCGAGTCTGCATCGGGGCGCTACCCAATTGAGGCGGTAAAGATGATGAATAGCATTATCAGCCGCACGGAATCGGACCCCTTGTATCACGACGGAATTCAGGCGTCCCATACAGTTCCGAGACCGGAAGCGGCTGACGCGATTGGATATGCGGTTCGCCATGTGGCAGGTCTGTTAAAAGCGCCAGCGGTCGTGACATACACAAGCTCTGGGTACTCGGCATTGCGGATGGCGCGGGAGCGTCCCGAGGTGCCTATCCTCGGGATGACACCTCAGGTCGCAACGGCCCGCCGCCTAGCGCTTGGATGGGGGATACACGCTGTTCTTTGTCACGAAGTCGCGGACGTTGTGGAGATGACCGACTTGGCCTGCCGAACCGTCCTTCAGGAGAGGTTTGGAGAGAGGGGGCAGCCCATTGTCGTCTCGGCAGGACTTCCGTTTGCAGTTGCGGGTACTACAAATCTACTGCGAATAGCAACCGTACAGTGAGTTCTGCTGCCACTGGCGGCATTCAACCTAAGGAAGCTTGCGTGGAAGCTCGCGAAAGCTTCCCGTTCATCATTGCATTTCTGCATCTGGCCGCCGGGATTTTCAGCAACCAGTGACGGGTTACGCAAGCCCGGCGAACGCCATTGCACTGCATCCGTTAAGCCGCTTCTAGCGAACCGTCCCGCTAGTAGCGGGCGAGCCATCGTCGGCGAAGATCTCGACGGCCAATTCACGTAGCCACTTCGCCTTGGGGTCATGTGCGAAGCGACGATGCCAGTAGACTTTAAGGTCGTAGGGTGGGATTTCCATCGGCGGTTGAACGATACGGACTTGGGTGGAGTCGGCAAAGACATTTGCTACCGTTCGAGGGAGGACGACGATCAAGTCGGATTCTGCGATGACGATTGGAATGCTCAGGTAATGGGACGTCTGGAGCACGATGTTTCGCGTGATTCCTTGCTTTGCAAGCACCGCCTCAAACATCTCCTGGGTTCTATTACCGTCCTTAACAAAGGCTTGTTCCGTGGAGGTGAACTGTTTTAGCGTCATGCGGGGACCCTTAATCTTATGGTCGGCTCTGACCATACATACGAGGTCATGTGAAAAGAGCCGCCGCTGGAAGAACTCTGCTTTCTGCAGATCGGGGAAGTACCCTAAGGCAAGGTCGACCTCGCCGACTCGCAGTGCCTCCTCAAGACGATCTGGAGCCAGACTCACGCTTCGTACGCGGGCGCCCGGCGCGCGTTCGCGGATGCTTCGAACAAGCTTCGGCAAAAATACGATCTCACCGATCGCACTCAGACAGAAAACAAATTCGTCTTCACTCTGACTTGGGTCGAACTCCGGCGCGCGGAGAATCCCATGGTCGATTGCATCGAGGACCTCCTTCGCTCTGCTCGCTAGCAAATCCGCCCGTGGTGTCGGCACCATTCCGTCGGCTTGTCTTATGAAAAGCGGATCTGTCAACGATTCACGCAGCTTTGACAAAGCCGCACTAGCGGCCGGCTGGCTCATTTTCAGGCGCTTCGCAGCAGCAGTAACACTACCTGACTCATGTATGGCGACGAGTATGCGGAGCAGATTCAGATCGAGTCTCATGTGCTGGATTGGGAATTGTTAAGGGAACTCTAGCCCCTGTGGCTGGCGTTTATGGCGGCCTATGCCTAGGTGCAGCATGGGCGGCCGCCGTCGCGATCCGCCCATGCTGCACCGCAAGACGATATTGGGCCATACACCCAATATCCGAAAATCAAATAATCTGAATCCTAAACATTTGCTATGCGCATGTCCACGCGCTCGCTACATTGCTCTCCAGACACGCCGCCGTAGCTACTAGCGACCAGGCCGCGGCACAGGAGACACACAAACCGGTTGGGCCACAATGACGTGGCATCAGATACCGCGTCTCCTGGCGCAAAAACAAGGCGGCTACAGGAGACGCGATGATCCATCTATCTGACATTCGGTATGTGAGGCTGGGAACTCGAGACCTCGAGGGCAGCACTGCGTACGCCACGAAAGTACTTGGCCTCGAAGTTGCCCATCGCACCAGCGGTGCGGTGTATTTTCGCTCCGATAACCGAGACCACACTCTGTGCTATTTCGAAGGAGACCCTTCGGATCATACGAGTGCGTTTGAGGTGACCGATTCAGCGTCACTCAAGGCCGCGGCGGACCTGCTTGAAGCGCATGGCATGCAGCCGCTTGCCGGTACCAGCGAACAATGTGAGCTACGTCGTGTCCGTGAGCTCGTCAAATTCAAGGATCCGTCGGGCAACAAGATCGAACTTGTCGTAGCTCCTCACCATAGTGGCCGACGCTACTTCCCCTCTCGCGATGCTGGCATTAGCGGCTTCAGCCACATAGGTTTGCGGTCGCTGAACCCCCCTCGCGATCAGAAGTTCTGGACGGAGTTGTGCAACGCTCGGGTCAGTGACTGGATTGGCGATGCGCCGCTGCTGCGCATTGACGAGGTGCATCACAAGATCGCGCTTTTCCCATCAACCTATGCAGGCGTACAGCACATCAATCACCAGGTCGAGAGTATTGATGATCTGATGAGGTCCTACTACATGCTCAGGGAAAGCGGGATTCGCATCCTGTTCGGACCAGGCAGGCATCCTACGTCTGGCGCGATCTTCCTGTACTTCGAAGGTCCCGATGGAATGATCTACGAGTACTCAACGGGAGTTCGGAGTATCACGGCTGACGAGGAGTCGTCGTATCGGCCGCGCCAGTTTCCGAGTACCTATTCATCCTTTTGCATGTGGGGATCAAAGCCGGACATCGAGGAGTTCAAGGCATGAGCGCGATCCGGGTTGAACCCAATGAGACCGAAGAAGAGCAGCAGCGCTTGGTACGTATGGCCGCACGCGCCATTGGTCGATCCAAACTGGCACACGCCTACGGCCACTGCAGCGTTCGTACAGGAGTAGACAGCTTTCTTGTATGCGCGGCAAAGCCGATGGGCCTGATCCAAAAGGGCGACCTCGGTATGACCGTTAGCGTCCACGGGGATTTGCCGCAGGGAGTCCTCGGTGAGGTGCGCATTCACCAAGAGATCTACCGTCGACGCCCCGACGTAGGTGGCATTGTGCGAAGCATGCCGCCCACGGTTATGTCGCTTTCAGCAGCGCGCCTGACTCCCCGTTGCCTTCACGGTATGGGTACGTATTTTGGAGCAGGTGTGCCTCTTTGGGATGATCCACAACTCATCCGAACCGCAGTGCAAGCAGCCGCAGTCATCGATGAAATGGGCGATGCAAATGCTGTCGTTATGCGCGGCAACGGAGCAGTCGTTGCCGGAAGGTCGCTTGAAGAGGCGGTAGTTCTTTCCTGGTATCTGGAAGATGCCGCGCGCCTCGACCAAGAAGTACGTGCAGCAAATCTTGATGGAGAAGTGGCGCTCATTTCAGCGAGCGAGGCGTCAGAACGCGCTACGTACAGCGGTCGCATCTTTGAACGGATGTGGGAATACATGACGTTTGGAGACCCCGAAAGCAAGTAGGTCGCCCCTATAACTGTAGTACCAAAAAAATGACAACTGAGGTGGTCCAAATCACCCAAGGAGACAAATATGGAAAAGCAAAAGACCGTCAGCATCGAGGACATCGTGGACGAAAGTCCACTGTCACGCTTCCAAATACTGGTTCTTGCCCTTTGCGCCTCCATCGTGGCAATCGATGGCTTTGACACAGCTGCTATCGGGTACATCGCACCGGCTTTGAGACAGGAGTGGAAGCTTCCCGTCACCGCACTCGCTCCCGCGTTCAGCGCAGGTTTGTTTGGTCTCATGGTCGGCGCATTGGCGCTTGGCTCGCTGGCGGACCGCCTAGGACGTAAGCGAGTAATGCTCCTGTCCGTACTTGTTTTCGGTGCCGGAACGGCGGCTTCCGCAGCATCCACCAGCCTGGAGATGCTCATTGTGCTTCGCTTTCTGACCGGGCTCGGCCTAGGGGCAGCGATGCCGACGTCAATTGCACTGACGTCTGAGTATTCACCGAAACGGCATCGGATGTTTTTGGTAACGCTTAGCTTCTGCGGGTTCACCGCAGGTTTTGCCCTCGGCGGGGAGCTGGCAGCAAGGCTTATCGATAGCTTTGGCTGGCGAAGCGTTCTGTTGACGGGTGGTGTGGTACCGCTCGTGCTGCTCCCAGTGCTCGCGCTGTGGCTGCCAGAGTCAGTTCGCTTCCTGGCTATGCGCCCTCTGCGAAGCGAAGAGCTCAAAAAATTGGTGCGCCGCATTTGTGGAGACGATCGCTGGGATCAATTCCGCATCGTCGCCGCAGAGACGTCCGCCAGTGACTCAGCTCCGCGTATTCGCCAGCTTCTCGGTCGCGGCTGGCGCATGACGACGGTGAGCCTATGGTTGGCTTACTTCTGCTCTCTCTTTGTGTTCTATCTCCTGTCCAGCTGGCTGCCAACCATCATGCGGGAACAGGGATATGCCATCAGCACGGCAGCGCGCATCGCGGCAATGGCGCCGCTCGGTGGAACGATTGGTGCCCTGGTGCTCGCGAGACTGATGGATCGTCTGAATCCATTCTACGTTCTTGGGGCCGCGTACTTGCTCTCTAGCGGAGCACTGGTTCTGATTGGCTACACCCTGACAACTCCAACCTCGTTGGCCGCCGCAGTCTTCTGCGCGGGGTTCGGAGTTGTGGGAGGGCAGACTGGGATGAACGCGCTGACAGCGAATCTGTATCCGACGAACGTTCGCGCGACGGGCTTGAGCTGCGCGTTGGCAATGGGACGCCTCGGGTCGATTGTGGGTGCCGTGAGCGGTGGCGTTCTGCTGAGCGTCTTGTCGGATGGTGCGGTGCTATTTCAGTTCATCGCGATTCCACCACTGCTCGGCGCCATCGCTCTGGGTGGGCTGTCGCGCCGTCGTCGAGACGCTGTGTCTGCAGCACAAATGTCCGTCGGCGGCCATTAGATCCGACTTAGTTTTCCAGGTTGATTCAAGAGGTAACCTTCATGAAAGAGTTCAAGAACTTCATCGACGGGGAGTGGGTGTCCACAGCCCGTCAGTTCGACAATAGAAATCCAATCGACAACACCTTGATTGGCCGTGTTCATGAAGCCGGACTTGCCGAAGTAGATTCGGCGGTTTTGGCAGCGCGTAATGCACTGAAAGGACCGTGGGGGCGAATGACCGTGGCCCAACGCGTGGACATGCTTCATGCGGTTGCTGATGGCATCAATCGTAGGTTCGACGAGTTCCTCCAGGCGGAAATTGCAGACACTGGAAAGCCGGCGTCAGTGGCGAGTCATATTGACATTCCGCGAGGTGCAGCGAACTTCAAGGTCTTCGCCGATCTGATTAAGAACGTTCCGGCAGAAAGCTTCGCCATGGCGACTCCTGATGGAGGAGATGCCCTGAACTACGGGGTACGAGTTCCACGCGGCGTGATCGGGGTGATCTGCCCTTGGAATCTGCCGCTGCTGCTCATGACATGGAAGGTAGGACCTGCACTCGCGTGTGGCAACACGGTAGTGGTGAAACCGTCCGAAGAGACGCCAGCGACGGCAACTTTGCTTGGCGAGGTGATGAACGAAGTCGGAGTGCCGCCTGGCGTCTACAACGTAGTACATGGATTTGGCCCCGACTCAGCGGGTGCCTTCTTGACACAGCATCCCCATGTCAACGGCTTGACGTTCACCGGGGAGACAGGCACCGGTGAAGCGATTATGAAAGCGGCCGCCACGGGCGTGAGGCCGGTTTCCCTGGAACTCGGCGGCAAGAATCCTGGCATCGTGTTCGCAGATGCCGATTTCGACAAGGCTGTCGCGGGGATTGCCCGATCCGCCTTCGAGAACAGTGGGCAGGTGTGTTTGGGTACCGAACGCGTGTATGTACAACGCCCCATCTTTGACCGTTTCGTGGCGGCTCTAAAGGAAAAGGCGGAAGGTCTGACACTAGGGCCGCCCAATGCCAAAGGGGTGACTATGGGCCCCTTGGTATCGCTTACTCATCAAAAGAAAGTCCTTTCGTACTACCAGAAAGCTGTAGAGGAAGGCGCCACAGTCGTGAGTGGCGGCGGTGTACCGGAAATGCAGGGAGCTCTGGCAGAAGGTGCGTGGGTCCAACCGACGATTTGGACCGGTTTGCCGGAAACAGCGGCAGTTGTACGCGAAGAGATCTTCGGGCCTTGCTGCCATATCAGGCCGTTCGACACTGAGGACGAGGTTGTGGCGATGGCTAACGACACACGTTATGGCCTGGCTGCGACCGTCTGGACGTCCGACCTCGGCAGGGCGCACAGGATGGGGCGTGCTCTCGATGTTGGCATTTGCTGGATCAACTCCTGGTTCCTTCGTGATCTCCGGACAGCATTTGGCGGGGCTAAGCAATCCGGTATCGGTCGAGAAGGCGGTGTCCATTCCCTCGAGTTCTATACAGAACTGCGAAACGTCTGCGTGAAACTCTAAGGTCTGCGATATGCAACACGATCAAGTGAATGAAATCGGCTCGATGCTTCACCGAGCTTTGTCAGATCGACAGCCCATCGCGCCTCTGACAGAGCGCTGGGATGACATCTCAATCGAAGATGCCTACAAGATTCAGCTTGCGATGGTTAAGCACAGGCTGGACGCCGGGGAGCGGGTGGTTGGGAAGAAGGTCGGCGTTACAAGCAAAGTCGTGATGGACATGCTTGGAGTCGGGCAACCAGACTTCGGCCATCTACTGTCTGGAATGGTGTTTTCCGACGGCGCCGCGATTGCTGCTGACTCCCTTATCGCGCCCAAGGCGGAAGGCGAGATTGCCTTCGTGCTCAAGGAAGATTTGTCAGGGCCAGGCGTGACGTTGGCCGATGTACTCCGCGCAACTTCGCATGTTATCCCGTGCTTCGAGATTGTCGACTCTCGTATCCGTGACTGGAAGATCAAGATTCAGGACACGGTTGCAGACAACGCTTCTTCAGGCGTCTTTGTGCTGGGAGATTGCGGCGTGGACCCGCGGGGGTTGGACCTGGCCACCGTTGGCATGACCCTAGAGAAGAACGGAGAGATTGTAGCGACAGGGGCGGGTGCAGCGGCACTCGGCCATCCCGCGAATGCGGTTGCCTGGCTTGCTAACACGCTGGGTACTCTGGGGATGTCTCTGAAAGCCGGTGAGGTCATTCTCTCTGGTTCCCTGGCTGCAATGGTTCCTGTCAAAGCCGGTGACCAGCTTCGCATTAGCCTTGGCGGGATCGGATCGGCCGGTGTGCGTTTCATTTGAGGGGCCAAGCCCACTTCAAGGTGTGACTATGAATTTGAATCAAGACGTCATCGCTCAGCTTGCTGAGCACCTCGAAAACGCCGAACTGAATCGTGAGGCGGTGTCGAAGATTACCGACAAGTATCCCGACATGGATTGGGACGATGCCTATGCGATTCAGGATGCCATTCGTGCTCGCAAAGAAGCGAGAGGCATCCGAGTCGCGGGCCTCAAGATGGGGCTGACCTCGTTCGCAAAAATGCGTCAGATGGGCGTAAGCGAGCCAGTCTACGGCTTTCTCACCGACTACGGCGCGTGTATGGATGGTATGGCCATCGATACATCCAAGCTTATCCACCCTAAGGTGGAAGCGGAGATTGCCTTCGTACTCAAACGTCCTCTGAAGGGCCCCGGCTGCCATATCGGTGATGTGCTGGCCGCTACCGACTTTGTGGTGCCCGCCGTTGAAGTCATCGATTCTCGTTACGAGAACTTCAAATTTGACCTTAAGAGTGTGATTGCCGACAACACCTCGTCGGCCCGCTTCGTTGTCGGTGGAACACACCGTAGCGCTGAAGGCTTGGACCTCAAAAATCTGGGGGTCGTACTTGAGAAGAACGGCGAAGTAGTAGCGACCGCTGCAGGCGCGGCGGTCTTGGGCCACCCAGCAAGTAGCGTTGCCATGCTGGCAAACATGCTCGGAGCACGGGGCCGTGAATTGCCGGCGGGGGTGTTCATTATGACCGGCGGAGTGACTGAAGCGGTCGCTGTTGCCGCGGGAGACAACGTAACGGTTCGCTACCAGCACCTGGGAAGCGTTTCAATGCGCTTTGTGTGAGCGCCGAGCTTAGGAGTCATTTCATGCCGATTATGCAAGTGTTTCTGATGGAAGGTCGAACCGATGAACAGAAAGCGAGGCTCATCGCAGCGCTGACGGACGCCGCGGTTGAGGCTGTCGAAGTGCCGATCGAAAGTGTCCGGGTCATTATTTCAGAGATGCCAAAGACGCAATTCGGCATTGGTGGCAAGACGGCAAAGGAACTCGGCCGCTGAAGCCGCCGCGACAAGAAGGAGAGAGAGATGGATATGAAATCAGGCGGCAAGCACAAGGTCGCAATTATTGGTTCGGGAAACATTGGCACCGACCTGATGATCAAGGTCATGCGCAATGGCCTGAATCTTGAAATGGGGGCGCTAGTCGGTATCGATGCTTCCTCCGATGGCCTTGCTCGCGCCGCACGTCTCGGCATACCGACGACCGCGGAGGGTATCGATGGGTTGGTCCGGATGCCGGGATTCAAGGACATCCGAATTGCGTTTGATGCGACGTCGGCTGGAGCACACAAGCATCACAACGAGATGCTGCAGAAGCACGGAATTCAAGTTATCGATTTGACGCCTGCGGCAATCGGGCCGTACGTCGTGCCTGTCGTTAACCTCGACAAAAACTTGAATGCCACCAATCTCAATATGGTGACCTGCGGCGGCCAGGCGACTATCCCCATGGTCGCGGCTGTTTCTCGAGTCGCCAACGTCCACTACGCCGAGATCGTTGCTTCCATTTCAAGTAAGTCGGCGGGCCCGGGAACCCGAGCGAACATTGACGAGTTCACGGAGACGACAAGCAATGCGATCTGCTCTGTAGGTGGAGCACGCCAAGGTAAGGCCATCATCATTCTGAACCCGGCCGAGCCGCCACTCATCATGCGCGATACGGTGTTCACGCTTTCCGAAGATGCAGACACCCAACAGATTGAAGCGAGTGTCGAAGCCATGGCGAAGGCTGTCCAAGCATACGTCCCTGGTTACCGACTTAAGCAGCGGGTGCAGTTCGAACGAATTCCTGCGTCGGCTCCGCTGAATGTGCCTGGAATTGGCGCCGTTTCTGGGTTGAAAACGTCGATCTTCCTGGAAGTCGAGGGAGCGGCGCATTACTTGCCGGCTTACGCCGGGAATCTTGACATCATGACAAGTGCGGCGCTGGCGTGTGCAGAACGTTTGGCCGAAACACGACTGTCGGCTTGACCGAAGTGAGGGCGGAGAAGGATATGAATTCGGCAAAGAAGTTGTACATCTCGGACGTAACGCTTCGCGACGGAAGCCACGCTATTCGTCATCAGTATGGTCTCGAACACGTTCGAACGATCGCGGAAGCCCTCGATGCTGCCGGTGTTGACTCGATTGAAGTCGCACACGGCGATGGCTTGTCCGGCTCGAGCTTCAACTATGGATTCGGCGCTCACACCGATGTGGAGTGGATTGCCGCTGTTGCAGAGACCGTGACGCACGCAAAGGTAGCGACGCTTCTGCTTCCCGGCGTTGGCACAGTCCATGACCTGCGCAATGCTTACGATGCTGGGGCACGGGTTGTTCGCATCGCGACCCATTGCACGGAGGCAGATGTCTCGAGGCAGCACATCGAGTACGCCAGAGAACTGGGCATGGACACGGTCGGTTTTCTGATGATGAGTCATATGACCACGCCCAAGTCCTTGGCTGCTCAGGCAAAGCTGATGGAGAGCTATGGCGCACAGTGCGTCTACGTCGTTGACTCCGGCGGCGCGCTAAGTATGAATGATGTGCGAGAACGGTTCCGCGAGTTCAAGGACGTCCTCAAGGCGGAAACCCAGACGGGCATGCATGCACACCATAACCTGTCGCTCGGTGTCGCCAACTCTATCGTCGCCGTGGAAGAAGGGTGTGACCGAGTAGACGCAAGCTTGGCAGGCATGGGAGCTGGGGCTGGCAATGCGCCGCTGGAAGTATTCATTGCTGCTGCTTCGCGCTTGGGGTGGAACCACGGCTGCGACCTCTACACGCTGATGGACGCAGCAGATGACATCGTGCGTCCGCTTCAGGATCGCCCGGTACGTGTGGATCGCGAGACGCTGGCATTGGGTTACGCGGGAGTGTACTCAAGCTTCCTGCGACATGCTGAAGGAGCGGCGAAGCGCTATGAGCTCAAGACGGTGGACATTCTTGTAGAACTCGGTAAGAGGCGAATGGTCGGCGGCCAGGAGGACATGATTGTCGACGTCGCGCTTGATTTGATTGCGCAGCGCAATGCTGCCTAGTTGCTTGGCTTTCCGGTCCGCAAGATTGTAGTACTGGTTCGTACTGAGCCCTGCGTAGTGCTCCGACTTCCGGCGATCAGCCGGAGGTCGGCATAAAAACAACTAAGGAGACCATACATGCCCCGCTATCCCGCCTCCCCTTCCTAAGAAGGTTGCTGTAGGACTGCACCGCTGAACGCGTGCCGTCCTACAGCAGTCCGCACAAATAGAAGAGCACAGACACTGTCCGGCGATTTGGCCGACCGATGCTGCGGTCGACCAGTGCGACGCCGTGCATCTGCACGCCTGAAACCTGTCGGACGTGACTTTCATAAAGGAGAGAAAAGCCCATGGAGAAAAGAGAATGAGCCGGTTCAAGCGATGTGCGGTTATTGCGGCAGCTATATTGACCTGCGGGCATGAGGCTTGTGCGCAGTCTTCGGTGACCCTATATGGTGTCATCGATACCGGAGTCGAATTCGTGAACAAGGTCGGGCCGCAGAGCAACAGCGTGACGCGTATGTTGAATCTGTCGGGTACCGTTCCTTCCCGGTGGGGGCTGCGTGGTACTGAGGATCTCGGTGGTGGATTGAAGAGCCAGTTTGTTCTGGAGTCAGGATTTGCACCGGACTCTGGCACATCCAACCAGGGTGGGCGGTTATTCGGGCGGCAGGCCTGGGTCGGCTTGTCAGACAATTGGGGGCAGGTAGCATTGGGTCGCCAGTACACCATGCTTTTCTGGTCGACGCTGGACTCGGACATCCTGGGGCCGAACGTCTATGGTTCCAGTTCGTTGGACAGCTACCTTCCAAACGCTCGCGCCGATAACGCAATTTCCTACAAGGGTAAGTTCGGAGGACTCACCGTTGGAGCGACCTACAGCTTCGGGCGAGACACAGCAGGTACTCCGCTCGGGCCATCCGCCACAAACTGCGCGGGAGAATCGGCATCCGACTACCGCGCATGCAAGGAATGGTCGGCTCTGCTTCAGTATGAAACTGGCTGGTGGGGAGTGAGTGCTGTCTATGATTCTCTGAGAGGCGGGCCTGGGGCGTTCGCTGGCCTGAACAGCAGCGCCCTCAAGGATGATCGTGCCTCCTTGAATGGCTACATGATCCTCTCCAATGTGAAGATGGGCTTGGGTGTAATCAGCCGACGAAATGATGCAAGCCCAACGCCCCGCAGCGATTTGTGGTTTGCGGGCGTCTCCTATGACGTCACGCCGACCATTAATGTCGCAGCGCAAGGGTACTACTTACGGTTCCATAACAGCGCCAACAAAGCATGGCTCGGCGCCGTCCGTGGCACATACGCGTTTTCGAAACGTTCGTCTGTGTACATGACCGCCGGCTACATCGACAATAAAGGCCAGTCTGCCTTATCGGTGAGTAGCGGTGCAGCTGGCGCAAATCCTGCCCCAGGAAGCAACCAGGTCGGCGTAACGGCAGGTATCAAGCACGTATTCTGACCTTCAAATCGGCGTTAGGCGTCACCGCATAGTCACCTGCGATGTCAGTGTGGGTGTCCCTCAACGGAACGTGCCTATGCTTCGTAATGAACCGGCGCGTGATCACCGCCCCCAACACTCTGATGTTGGTCCTACCCAGCATCTTCACATAGCGGGGCGGTGCTCGAAAACGAGGGGCGGGCCAGGTTCCGCGTCTGGCTGAAATGCTGGCATCGCTTCTCGAAATGCTTGGATTGAGGCGCATGCCCGGTCGATTGCTGCGAGGGTGGTGTACTGATTTATGTTGATGCCAAAACGGCGCGCCGCATAAAGCTGTGGAACAAGGCAGCAATCTGCCATGGAGGGTGTGTTTCCATGGCAGAACGCTCCAACGGGGCGGTTTGCCGCTACGACCTTCTCGAGCGCTGCCAAGCCGACTCCAATCCAGTGCTCTATCCATCGAGCCTTTGCAGATTCCGTGACGTTCAGAGACACAGTCAAATGCTCCAGTACGCGCAGATTGTGAAGAGGATGTATATCGCAGGCGATTGCCAAGGATATCTGTCGGACGCGGGCTCTGCTGGCATGGTCGCGCGGGAGTAGGGGAGTCTCTGGATACTTTTCATCAAGGTACTCGATGATCGCCAAAGATTGCGAGATCGAGCTTTCGCCGTCGTCGTAAACGGGAACGAGAGCCTGAGGATTTTGTTGTAGAAAATCGGCCTTGAATTGTTCCCCTCCGTCGCGAGTCAAGTGGACGGGGATGTAGTTGTAGGGAAGATCTTTCAGGTGCAGCGCGATTCGAACTCTATACGATGCCGTGCTACGAAAGTAGTTCAGAAGCTTGGGCGTCTTGTCCATAAGCAGTCTCCGAAGTATCTCTCTGTGCTTCATCCGTCGCAACTGCCATGGTGGACAGACAGCCATCGATAAAAAATCGTCGGCTCGCCGCAGTAAAGAGCGTTTTGACAAGTCGACGAGCGTGATGGATAGGCGGTCGGCCTGCCGCGGTTTCCGACAGCCGGGCGAGGCCGCGGTAACTTCGTAGTCTAGCGGCAATACCGGACACGCGACGGTAGCTTGAAAGTCGACACTGTGGCTCCCGGGACGGCGCTGAATCGGTAGGCGTTGCTGTATATCATCTATGACTAGGGCGGTTGTTCGGCTACGCCACTGTGGCGTGGCCTATACCCTGGAATTTACTTGGAGCGATATAAATGCCGGTCGTACGTATTACGTGGTTCGATGGAAAGGATCATTCAGCGAAGCAGAAGGTAGCCGCAGAAGTCACGGATAGCATTGTTCGCAACACGGGAACGGATCCAAAGCACATTTACGTGATTTTTGAGGACGTAGCGCCTTCCGACTGGGCCGGCGCGGGAACACTCTTCGGCTCGTCTTCTGATGAAGCAGCTTCCAGCTAGTTTGGTACTGCTCGGGATGCGTGTTTATGCGCATCTAGTGACGGGTCGGCTGACCCTATTGACCGAAGAAGCCGTTGCGTGCCATCTCGACAAGGCGGTCAACGGTGTATCGAATCTTTGGGCGCATCCGAGCCGTCCGAGGCCATAGGACATGCACATTCACTTCGGTGGCGTGTGAGTCCAATACCGTGATCAGACGTCCTGCGTCTATGTGCTCACGAACCAAAGCGTGTGGAAACTGGCATATTCCCAGGCCGCTAACGGCCGCATCAATCAGCGCATCCCCATCGCCAATGTTGTGTCTAACTGGCGGGAGGTAACGGACTTCACGTTCGCCGATGGCGAATGACCATTCCAGAGGTTGACGTCGTCGGAGCATTACTATTCCAACGTGAGCGTCCAAGTCCTCCAACGTACGCGGAACGCCATGAGATTCCAGGTAGTCGGGCGCGGCGCACAGGACGCGGCGCAATCGAACTAAGAACCGCGCGACCAAATCTGACGAATCTTGTATCTCTCCAAAGCGCACCTGCAGGTCAACCCCCTCATCGATGGGATCGACCAGATGGTCCGAGAAAGTGAGTGTGAGCTCGAGACCTGGATGCTCTTTCGCAATCATGGACAGTGCAGGCATCATGAACTTGCGCCCGAAGCTCACCGGCATGTCCACGCGGAGCGGCCCCGATGGGGCCTGCTCGCCGCGGGCTAACGCTTGTTGCGCTGCGGCGATCTCGCTCAAGGCGGCACTACATGCTGCGTAAAGAGCCTCTCCATCCGTCGTAAGGGCGAGCTTGCGTGTACTACGATGGAAGAGTTGGACGCCGAGTCGATCCTCCAGTTTTGCGACGCTTTTGCCAACAGCAGACTTAGAAACTCCTAGTCGTGCCGCAGCCTCGGTAAAGCTGTTCGATGTCGCCGTCGCAACGAAAGTGGCAATCCCACCGAGGTTCTCGGGCAATTTGTCTGGCATGGTGAGGTTCAAAGCGCAAACGAGCGTTTCGGCTTGCCGAAACGCTCTGGTGGACGAGAAACGAGAGGTGCGGTTGGGCAACCTATAGCAGGTTGCTCTAGGGATTACGTCCGTTGCGATCGGACCAGAGCCAGGGCCCCGTCGCCAATCAACGCCAAGGCAACAGCGGCGACCGAGAGGAATACAGGGTATTCCCATCCGCCGTGGGGATTGGTGAAGCTCCAGCCATTGCCGAAGTGCACTGTCGACGCTACGAACAGCTGCACGGCGGCGACGGCTGCTACCCAGCGGGCAAACACACCCGCAATCAGCATGACACCAGCGATGATCTCAAAGGCAATGATGGGATAAGCCAGGAACCCAGGGAAACCTACGGATTGAAAGAAGCCTGCCGTTCCAGCGGGCGTAAAGACAAACAGCTTCGTCAGGCCGTGCGCTAAGAACATGATTCCAAGCGCGACGCGGAGAACAAGGGCTGCGATGGGGGCGGCTTTGTTGTCAGTCATGATAGTAGAAGTTCTGATGATGAAAGGTTAGACAAGAGCAAGGGTCTCATTGACCCAGTTCGAAAAATCGGTGATTTCGGGGTGCGTCATCTCATGGCCCATCTCGTATGACTGGGCTTTGTGAGTAACACCGAGATCTTTCAGCAGTTCAACGGCTTGGTCCGCCCAGAAATGGGGCAGCTTAGGGTCATGTCGCCCATGCGCGATGAACGCGGAGAGTGATGCCAGTTCTTCCTTTGGTGCGATTCGGTCTCGCAGTTCAGGAAGGATACGACCGCTGAGCAGCCCGAAACCTCGGACCTTGTTTGGAGCGCTAAGACCTACGCTGGCGCTCATGATGCCTCCCTGACTAAAGCCGGCAATTAGCGTAGGAAGCGGAGGCTGTGCATCGATGAAGGCCAAGAGAAGACGCCTGCTTTCCTCCGCCTGGTCGACGTTGATGCTCGGACCGTCGCTGGTAAAGTTAACTTGAAACCAAGCGTAAGAGCCGGCCCCCAACTGCAGGGGACCACGTAGGACGAGAAACTCCAGGTCCGGCGATAGGTACGGAGTAATTGACGCAAGATTCGATTCGTTACCACCTACCCCATGCAGCAAGATCAGGCGCCCGCGTGGCATTTCGGTTTGACTGGACCTCCGATAAAGCAAGCCGGAGGAAGGTTCTTTCTTGGCATCAGACCAAAGAAGGTTTTGATTTGTCATGTCGATACGCGATGTTTTCTTTACGGATTGGAGAACAGATAGCTGTCCATGGACAGAACGCCATGCACGACGCCCCCTTCAAGTACGCGCAGCTGATAATCCGATCCTGCAGCTCCGAGAGCGATGAACAAAGGGAGAAAGTGCTCGTCCGTGGGATGTGCGCGCACGGCATCAGGAGCCTCCTCCCGATAGTTGATCAGCGCGTCAGTATCCTGTCGCGCAAGTGCACTTGCCGTCCAGGTGGCGAATCCTTCGACATACGGAGCGGCATCAGGCCCCGAACCTCGAAACTCATAGAGGTTGTGAGTGAGGCTGCCGGACGCAACAATCAAAATGTCCTCGGATCGCAAAGACTCCAGCGCTTGTCCCAGTCGCAAAGCGCTTACCGGATCCATGGACGCCGGCATCGACAGCTGCACGACCGGTACGTTCGCAGACGGAAAAAGATGAAGCAGGGGAACCCATGCGCCATGATCCCAGCCGCGGCGTTGGTCAATCTCCGCTTCCCATCCAGAAGCATTTAGCGTGTCTACAATGCTGGCGGCGAGGTCCGGGGCGCCGGGCGCGGGATAGCGCAGGCGGTACAGTGCGTCAGGAAATCCTCCGAAGTCGTGAACCGTTTCCGGTTGCGCATGTCCCGTTACTCGAATGGATCGGTTGCTACGCCAGTGAGGTGACAAAATGACGACCGCGCGTGGGGTAGGAAGCTCCTTGCCAAGCGAGTTCAACGCTGCTCCCGCCAAACCGGGCTCTACAGCGAATGTCGGGGCGCCGTGCGATACGAAAAGGACGGGGAAAGGTTGTCCCATTTTCAGCTCCGATATTGCTTGGTCACTTGCGAATCCACGTCGGGGCAATAGAGGTGCCGAGGCCTGCGCCATAGCCGAGGTAGATATTGAGTCCGGCGAGAGGCTCCAAGTAGCGAGCATTGACGAGGCCGCCTGCGTCTACTGTCTCGAATCCGATGCTTTCTGCGAGAGCGATTGCAGTGTTCTTTGCGCGGGCACTGTCGCTAGCCACGAAAACTGAGCCGCGCTGGCCATTGGCGAAGTTGGGGCCATCGGACAAAACCTGAGCGAACAACGTGTTGAATGCCTTGACCACCTGCGCGTTCGGGAACGATTTGGAGATTTCCTCTGCAGCGCTGTTATCGTGACCCACGGTCAATCCCATGTAGTCAGGCGTCAAAGGATTTGTAATGTCGATGATTACCTTGCCGTCGATGTCTCCAACGTGCTGGAGTGCCTGGACTGCATCGCCGTAGCTGGTAGCGAGGATGATGACGTCACGATCCATCGCGACCTGCTCTATGACCGTGGCTTCAACGTTTGCGAACTGGGTCGCGACAGCTTGAGCCTTTTCGATATTGCGGCCAGCGATGCGGACGCTGTGACCTGCCAAATCGAGTTGCTTAGCGAATGCCGAACCCATATTGCCGGTGCCGATGAGAGCGATGTTCATTTGTTCCTCGCGATGAGAAAGTTGGATATGGCTAGTTTATAGATTCATTTTGCGGGATAAAGGTGCTATAACGTGACATATTGTGCCGATTGGTGAGACAGTGGATGGACAGAGCGCTAGAGATGGAGGTGTTTTGCACCGTCGTAGAAAAAGGAAGCTTCATCGCTGCGGTGGAACCGCTGGGGATGTCGAAGGCGGCGGTCTCGCGACACGTTTATGCGCTGGAAGAGCGTCTTGGGGTGCGATTGCTGCACCGGACAACCAGACGGTTGTCATTGACGGATGAAGGTCGGGGGTTCTACCAACAGGCGCGAGAGATACTGGGTCTGATGGAGGTAGCGGAGAATGCCGCAGCGTCCGGCTCCGAAGTGCCGTCCGGCGTATTGCGGCTCAACGCACCTCTGAGTTTCGGCGTCCAACACCTTGCGCCATTGTGGGCGGAGTTCATGGCTCTGAATCCCCAGATTGAACTCGATATCAGCTTGAATGACCGCGTCGTCGATCTGGTGGAAGAGGGATTTGACCTGGCGGTCCGCATTGCGCGAATGGAGAGTTCGTCACTAGTGGGCCGGAAGCTGGCCAGCACTCGCATGAGAATGTGCGCCTCACCGGACTACCTAGCGCGTCACGAACCGTTGGAGGACCCGCAGCAGCTCGTAGCGCATCGTGTGATTGCATACAGCAATTTCGCCTCCCGCAATGAATGGCAGTTTGAAGGGCCCCACGGCGAGCCCCATTCTGTACAGACTAGGGCGATGGTCCGATGCAATAACGGCGATACGTGTAGGTTGATTGGTGTCTCCGGCGGAGGGATTCTGCTGCAGCCCAGTTTTATGGTGTTCGAGGATTTGAGGCGGGGAGACCTCGTAGAAGTGCTCCCCCAATTTCGCTCGATTGAACTCGGAATTTACGCTGTGTATCCGTCGCGCAAGCACCTAGCGCCCAAAGTTCGCGCCGTAATTAACTTCCTGGTGGAACGTTTCAAGGGCGTCAACTGGGATGACTAGGCCAGTGACACCGCATGCCTAATCTGCGAGAGCACTTGAAAAGTGGTCAATGAACGACCGCACCTTTGAAGTGAGGTAATTGCGGCTGGTGTATGCGGCGTACAGCGTAATGTCAGGGAGTGCATAGTCCGGCAGCAATCGCACCAGCGTCCCGGCGACAAGATCGGCTTCGACGAGCCACGCAGGAAGAAAAGCAACGCCCATCCCGGCATGCACGGCTCGATACGCTAGAGATGTATCGTCAGTCTTCAGGCACGCTCGCATTTCGAAGCTCACCTTTCCGCGGGCACCTTCCATGGTGACGAATTCGCGGCTAGTGTATGTCGGAAGGATGGCGTCATATCGAGCCATGTCCTTAGCAGCATGCGGCTTTCCATGACGAGACACGAACTCGGAACTGGCAACCAGGTGAAAGGCGATGGGGCAAATCGGCCTCACAATCAAAGAAGGATCAGGCTCTCCCGTCGCGCGCAATGCCACGTCGAACCCTTGTTGGACAAGATCCACCTTCTTGTTTTCAAGTCGCAAATCGACTACGACAGCTGGATAGCGTTGACGATACTCCGACAGGGCATTGATGAATCGTGTACTGGCACACCACACTGGCGCAGTGACTTTCAACGTCCCTCGTGGCGTGTCAGAACTACGATTGATGCTTGCCTCAGCCGTATCGAGCAGATCGAGCGCCTCGCTACATTGGGCGATGTAAAGCATCCCCGCTTCGGTCAAGCTCTGCTGACGACTTGTTCGATTGAGCAGGAGTGCACCCACGCGGCGCTCAAGCGCTGCAACATGCTTGCTCGCCATGGCGGTAGATATGCCCAGATGTCTCGCAGCAGCCGCAAAACTATTCCGCTCCACTACTTCCCGGAAGACTCTCAAGCTCGTAAGCGTATCCATATCGTTTCTTCTCGGGAAACGAACAGTGTAACAAACGTACCTCGATAGCCAAGGAGGAAATCGCTACGATCTCACCAATGCGTCCGTTACGGCCGCCATTGCATTGCGAGAGGTATCTTTGAAGACACTTGTTACTGAGGGTGACGAAGCACGTTCCGCTTCACGGGGCGCCGTTGACCACTATCGAATGGCGTTTGCTTTTGGGGTGGCCATACTTGCTGCTCTGATTTTTACGAGGTGGTCAGGGGCTCCTATCCCGCCAACCTTCACTTTGGTAGTCAGCGCCGTATCCGGAATACTCGCCTATTGGTTGGCAAGGGTGGCACTGACTGTATTGGTTGCTGGATGTCCGATTGTTGCGCTCGTTCTGGGCATCGCGAGCGTCGATAAGCTCATTGGATGAAGTCGGTTGAGCCGACAGCAGGAAAGGCGGCAAGTCAGATTGATTTTACGAAGTGATGCGACTCGGCGACTTACACCAAGGCAGTTTTGAGGTTGGAAATGTATAAGAAGGGCGCTGTACTAGAGATTCAGTTTTCGTTAGGCCGACTGAATGATGGGGCGGGAGAACCGTATTGGATCGATTTATCTCGTGACGAAGCAACCGGCTTAATGGAAACGCTCCAGGCGCGGCTTGCCGCAAATCTTCCGGAAACCACACCACCCACAGTAGTGAGTCTGGACGGTCTTGTTGCTAGCGAAAGCCGTTCGACACAGATGGTGGCACCCGCTGGCGAGGCGTCCCAGGGTAGCGCGTTCAGGCAATGGATTTGCATCATCTGCGGCTGGGTGTATGACGAAGCCGAGGGGCTCCCGGAAGACGGCATCGCGCCTGGTACGCGGTGGGAAGACATTCCCTCAGACTGGCGCTGCCCTCTCTGCGATGTTGGAAAAGAAGACTTCGCGATGGTACCGCTCTGAGGTCTCGGAATTGAACACATGGACTGCGCAATTGTAGGCGCATGGTCCGTGGCTGCAGACCTTTAACGTGGCGATGGATGTCGTACCGATTGATGTTTGTGAAACGTTCGTCATCGTCATCTGCGGAGGTGGCTGTCGCCGCTGTAAAGCATAGCGTAGACAGCCCCACCCATTCACGGCTCCCCTAGGTTACCCAAAGAGATCACCGAGTAGATTTAGAACTTGTGTCGTACGCCGATTGCCGCTCCGACTTGGCTGGTTTGCCCTTGCGCCAAGTAGTAACCGTTGGAGAAGCCGGTAACAGCTGTATCGAAGTTCAAGCCTGCATTTTTCACGTAGCCTACGATGAGATACAGATCGGTCCGCTTGGAGAAACTGTAGTCGCTAAGAAAGCTAATCATCCACGGGTTAGCGGGATTGACTGCGGGTGCGGTCGGACTGACCTTAAAGCTCTTCTGGTCGTCGTAGTAGTAACCAAGGCTAAACGAAAGGGCGGAGGTGGCTTGGTAGTTTGCGCCGACCCAGTAATAGTCATCGCGCAACAGCGTACTACCCGTCGCGTCCTGGTTGTGGCCCCAGCGGTAACCAGCCATCAGCTTAAGAGGGCCCACAGTGTAGTTTGCAGCGATGCTAGCCTTCTTCAGCGATGTCGGACTTCCTACAGTGATCGCAGGATTCCACTGGTCGTAACCGACAGCGATGCCGTATGTGCCGCTCGACCACGAAAGCCCTGCGCCATAGGCAGTATTGTCGCGGAAAGCGCCTGGCGTTTCGCCTGCTCCCGCGCCTGCTAAGGGTACGACACCGAGTGTTGAGGTTCCCGCGCCAAAGCTCCAATGCGCTTCCGCGGTAAGTCCGCCAAATGCGCCTACATACTTCAGCATGTTGTCTTCCCGGAAGTTGACGCCGGCTTGTGCCGCGAGAGGTTCGTACAGCGGCGCGAAATTCATGGGAACGTAGTTGACAAACGTGTCAAACATACTCGTGTACTGACGGCCGAACGTCACCGTACCGAGCGATGCGGAACGCAACCCGACGAAGGCTTGACGGCCAAAAAGGCGACCGCCTTGCTGCGATGTCCCTGTGTCAACGCCGAATCCGCTCTCAAGTACGAACAGGGACTGCAAGCCGGAACCTAGATCTTCTACGCCTCGAATACCCCACCGAGGCCCCGACATGCCGCCGATCGTCTGCAGGCCAACTCGATTGCCACCCGGCTGACTCGTGATGGCTCCGGTCGTTGTGTTCACCGTAGGCGCACCGATGGCCTGGTGGCTTACAAATTCAATGGGCACATCAACGACTCCGTAGAGAGTCACGTTGGACTGGGCGAAGGCCCCTGTACCAAACAGCCCCAACGCGAGTGCTGTCGATGTTTTCGCCAGATACTTCATTTTCGCTCCCTTATTAGTGATGCTCTGAGTTAATTTGATTGGTTGTTAAATTTGATCCGTAATGCCAGATGGGAATTATTGGAAGGGTGATAGTCGCGAGATGCGAGGCGTGAGTTATCCTCGAACTTGAAGTCGATACAAATTGATATTGGAAAGGTTTTGGGGAGAGTCAGCCTGGCTTTGACTTGAGCTCGTAGAGCTGACTTCCTGAGTTTGGCCGGTATGTCCGTCTCTTGATCGCTCGTATAGCAACGAAAGAAGAAGAGACGGGTTTGATGATTGCTTGAAATCCAGAGGCTTTGTCAGCCTATTGGCACGTGTAACTTGCCGCCGAATTCACGTCGCCGCTGACATACTTGACGCGTTTTGGATACATGCAAATCGGTCGGCTGCGCGTGGCATCGGGAGAGGTGAGAGGGATGGTGTCTGGCGCCTTCTTGTTCTCCACCCAATCTACGAGTTTGGCGTACATCTGATCCGCAGAGATTTGCGGAGTGATGTTCGACGATGCGTTGACCGTACCAGTGCCGCCACAATGACCACGACCAGGAATGAGGAACAGACGATGGAAATCTTGAGCCTTCGCATTTCCACCCGCAATGCCGGCTGACCTTGCGTAGTAATTCAACATGGCCTCTAGCGATACAAACGGATCCGAGATACCGACAAAGCTCAGCATCTTGGCCCCGGAACCATTGAATTTCGTCAAATCCGGGTTGTTGGAATCGATGTTGGCGAATACCTTGTCATTCAATACTTTGCCCAGGTAGAACGACTGGGCGTATTGGCTATATGAGAGTCCCATCCAGCGATTCTGTCCCGTCCCAGAAGCATTGATATAGTCCGGGCGAGTGTAGGAGAGGTCTTGGAAGTTCCACGCAATTTGGTCGGTTCCCACAGCCAAGATGCCAATGTTCGGAGCATTGGCGACAGTGCCTGCTACGAAATCCAGCCCGGTGCCTCGTTTGTGACCCCACCAGAGCTGATTGGAGCTGCGGACAATGTTCGTGCCATTATCCTGGGCCGGATCAGGCACGGTGCCATCGGCCGTTGGTCCGTACCAGATTTTGTTAATTGCTTGAGCCTCGGCTTTCGTAACGCACGACGCCGTGGTATTCGTTCCTCCGTCGCTAGTGCAAAGTACTGACGCGTCCTTTGTCGGGTCATACTTGCATTGGTCGTAGTTGGTCAAATACCCGTCGTGAGATCCGTTCACGGAGCTGTCACACGCCTGCACCGCAGCAGCGGAAACGGCATCTGTCTTCGCCTTAGTCAGAAGAGGCAAGCCTTGATCAGCGAGATCACGCTGCATGACCATTTGCGCATGCATTAGAGCCGGAAAGTACTGTGTCTGATCAAGGGAAACAGCGTCGGCGACGATGCCGTCGTAGTCCGAGGGGTAGGTCTGGGCGGACTGATAGACCGCGCGACCGCCGCTGGAACAGCCATAGATATACGACTTCGATGGGGCTTTGGCGTAGAAGGCTGTGGCCAGCGCTTTGACCTTGACCGACATCTCGTGAACTGCGCGGCTGGATATCTCGTTCCAGCCAAAAGTGTTGGGTGTCCCGTCGGGAAGCGTGAGGAACATTCCAAACAAACCGTCGGTATGCCCACCGTCAGTGACCACTGTCACCGTGTTGTTGTCTGCGCCAAATTGGGCCAGGCTAAGCATCCCAATGCCTGTCGACGACGTGATATCGCCATTGCCCATAAATGCCCCAGGCGCTTCAGCACGAATTCTGCCGCTCCAGGTAGCGACGTTTGGCAACCAGACCTCATAGCCAATACCTGCTGTCGTCGATGGAGCCCCCGCCGGTCCGGGATTGCCCGGCCCAACGCGAAGCTTCACCAGGCACATGTCAGCTGTGGCCTTGGGTGTATTGGCTGGGGGAGTTGCAGCCAAGGATAGCGGATCGCCTTTCTTGAAGGACTTCACAAACAACACTTGCGTGTTGCCATCCGGCTTGAAGGAGGTCTTAAGACCATCATCGCAGGAGAGTGGCGCAACGGTGGCGACTGGCGGCGATGTTGTGCTCGGAGGGGTACTACTGGACGTGGTATCGCCGTCGCCCCCGCCGCAGCCAGAAAGGGATGCCGCGACAGACGCTGCCACCCACAAGTGCAGCCGTTTCTTCGCGGGACTGATTCGCTTGCCTCGCATATGCATGGTGTCTCCTCTCCTTTTGTTGCCTTCTGGTGGTCGTTTTGCAACGACTCAAAGTGAAAGTGATCGTTTATAAATACGAAAGCCTGGATCACTTTACTGATGAACGCAAAAATTTATGTGTGAAGTGTAGCCAAGCGCTAACGACGCCACCTGTCATGGTTTTCCCCATGTCAGTATTCAACGTTCAGTACTGCCATGCAGAAATTTTGGCTTCAAATCAGGGAGATATGCACTTTCCGAGTTGAAGGAAAGATTGGATGAGCGAAGTCGCAGATGCATAGGTGTTTTCACCTATGCATTTCAAATTGCTTATGTGAAATTAAGAAAAGTGGCCTTTTTGCCGCTTTCCGGCCGCGTTTCGGGAGATCGAGTCAAGCCCTCAGCGCGATGGGCACGGAAGCCGCCCAAAATGTTGGGGCAAAGCGGAAAACGAGCGGAGGCCTCGGTCGCAGGGGAAGCGAGTTGCGACTTTAGCGAACCGATTTCTGCAGTAGCGACAAGGAAGATCGACAAGGGGGCACCTTTGCCTCCTTACTGTCGATCAGTGCTCGCGAGTACAGAGTGACACCCACTGAGGTCGTTGCCACTCCACTGGCAGTCGCTACTGCGGGGCGTCGAGACTCGGATGTCCTGGAGAGGTCCTGCGCTGCCAATTTCCAGCCTGTCCCTCAAGGTAGTTACGGATGAAGTCCATGAGCGTGCGAGCTGCAAGCGTGGGATAGCGATTGGGCGCGGTCAGCATGTAGATGCTGTCGCCGACCGCCTCAGGTTCGCATTCGTCCAACACTTCACGAACCACGCCGGCTCGAATCTGACGCCATACAGCGTAGCGTGGAAGTAGCGCCACGCCCAGGTCCGCCATCATCGATTCGAAAAGGAAGCGGTAGTCGCCGGATTGGATGCGCGGACTTAGGCGCAAGGTGTGCGGTGTCCCGGAGACCCAAACCTTCAGGCTAAAACGGCGACCGAGTGACTGAGGTGTTATGAAATCACACTGCTCCAAATCAGAGAGATCACGGATTGGGCTGCGAGCATCCAGGAAAGCCGAAGAAGCGCACAAGCACCATCCCACTCCGCAAATCCGACGTGCAACGTGATCCTCCGGAGGCTGCGAGGTGATTTTTAGCGCGACGTCGATCTCTGCCGAAATCAAATCCCCAATGCTGTCGTTGATTGCTACGCGTAGAGAGATTTGGGGATGACTCTTCGCGAACTCCAGCAGCAACGGTGTCAGATACAGGTGTCCGAGACCGGTCGGAAGCCGGATGCGTACATCGCCCCGGACGACATGCCCCAGCCGGTCGATGGATGCCCCCGCTGACTGCAGCTCGTCGAGCATGCGCAGCGCATGTGAATAGAGGAGTTGGCCGGCTTCAGTGAGTTCGACATTGCGAGTCGTCCTGCGCATCAGTTGAGCACCCATGCGCTCTTCCAGAATCTTCAGCCGGCGCGAAGCGTTCGAACGCGTCATTCCGCTGCGGTCCGCAGCCGCTGTCAGGTTCGGAGATTCAACGATGGTGACGAAGAGTCTTATGAGATTGAGGTCGAAATTATTGTCAATCATGAATCAACACTGTTGGCACAGTTTGGCGGATTGTCATGGCCGCGAGCCGGAAATAGGATAACTCATCCTCCTTGAGCCCTGCGCGTATACCGGCGCCGGCCGGCGCATCGAGGTAGAAGGAAATAGGAGACATTAAAAGTGACTAATAAAACATTCGGCGCTGCCGTCATGCGCCTGCCACTCTTTGCCACCCTCAGTGCCGCCGCCACTCTTGCGCTGTTTACCGCGCTGCCAACGGTAGCTAACGCGCAGTCGTATCCGCAGCGCCCCATTCGGATGGTGCTCCCATTCCCCTCTGGCGGCCCCACTGATCTTCTCACTCGCGTTGTCGCTGTAAAGATGGGGGAAGGGCTTGGTCAGAGTTTTGTTATTGAAAACAAGCCTGGTGCTAGCGGCATGATTGGAGCGGAAGCTGTAGCCCGCGCGCAGCCTGACGGCTATACGTTGCTGTCGAACGCGTCCCTCCATATCATCGCGCCGCTCGTTCAGCCAAAGATGAGGTATGACGCCGTCAGCGATTTCGCGCCCATCACGCAACTTGCAGATGTTCCTCTCGTCTTGGTGGTCAACAACAATTCGCCGGTGAAGAGTGTCAAGGACCTCATCTCCTACGCCAAGACTCAAGGTGCGCCGCTAACTTTTGGCTCGCCAGGAAACGCATCGTCCCAGCACCTCGCTGGTGAATCATTCAAATTGGCGGCCAAGGTGCCGATGCAGCATGTTCCCTACAAGGGCAGTGCACCCGCGCTAACGGATCTCATGGGGGGGCAAATTCAACTCATGTTTGATTCGATGCCGTCGGCAATGCCGTTCATTAAATCGGGAAAGCTCAGAGCCGTAGCTGTGACAACTGCGAAGCGTTCGACAGCTTTGCCGGACGTCCCAACGGTATCGGAATCTGGACTTCCTGGTTTCAACATCAGTACGTGGTATGGGCTGTGGGCACCGAAAGGAACGCCTCCGGCAATTGTGGAAAAGCTCGCAGCTCAAGCCGCCGCTGCGCTCAAGCAGCCAGATGTCAGAAAACAGTACGCCGAAATGGGCGCTGAACCGGTTGGTTCAACGCCGAAGGAATTCTCGCAATACATCAGTTCCGAAGGGAAGAAGTGGGACGAGATCGTGCGTCGCTCTGGCGTAAAGGCGGACCAGTAACAAGATCGGCGAGGTCGCATCGATAGCGAAATCGCCGATTTCGAACGTCAGGAAGTACGTATGAAGATTGAGAACAACAGTGTTGTCCGGACAGAAACGTGTTCTGTCGCAGTGGCTCGACGTGTGGCAGCAATGCTCGGCTGTGACCCGACTCCCCTTATTGAGGGAACTCCTCTTCCACGTGGCTGGCAGTTTGTTCTGCTCGGAGCAGATACGCCGCGCAGCGAACTGCGTAGTGACGGGTTTCCGGGGCTTGGCGTACCGATGCCCGATCTGGGCCTTCCGCGACTTATGCTCGGTGGCCGCTCTGTTCGGTACTTCAAGGACATCTCTGTGGGAGCAACAGTACGCCGGATAAGCTCGATAAAGAATCTGGTGGAAAAGAGCACTCCCGCAGGCCCTATCGCGATCGTTGACATTGCGCACGAGTTGGCCGTCAACGACGAAGTGGCCATCGAGGAAACGCAGACGTATCTCTTGCTATCAGCGCAGCGGAGTTCGAGCGCTGGTGCATCAGTACCGGGAGATGCGTCGCACGGTGAAGTCGAGAAGGTTCTCGTTCCGGATGCGACTCTGTTGTTCCAGTATTCCGCTCTTGGCTTTAACTCCCACAAGATCCACATTGACCGCGCCTATGCCAGGGACGTTGAAGGGTTTCCCGACTTGGTCGTGAACGGTGGGCTAACGACATTGCTGATGACGGAGTTCATTTCCAATGACGTAAAGGCGTCTCTTGTCAGTTTCAAGACAAAGCATTTGGCGCCGTTGTATTGCGATCGTCCAGTTCGGCTTACGGCGGAGCGCCGGGATGACAAATTGTATGTGGTGGCGCAGGACGACCACGGCGTTGTTGCTGCAAAGATGGAGGCGGAGGTCAAATGAGTTTCGAGCCGTTGAAAGGGATCCGAATTCTGGATCTGACAAGCGTAGTGGTGGGGCCTGTATGCACCTGGCGCCTCGCACAGTATGGCGCTGAAATTATCAAGGTCGAGAGTCCTGATGGTGATCTCATGCGAGGTCTTGGCGGGCAGTCTCCGACGGGCCAGCACTCCGGCACCTACCTTCATTTCAATCGCGGCAAGCGAAACATTTGCCTGGACCTGAAGAAGCCCGGTGCTCTTGAGGCCGTCGCGAAGCTCGTAGCATCCGCGGATGTCATTGTTGCCAATATGCGACCGTCCGCTCTTGCGCGACTCGGACTTGATGATGCGACGATTCGTGGGAAGTATCCAGGGAAGATCTATTGCCTTATTACCGGATACGGCACGGATGGTCCTTACGCCGGTCAGCCTACCTATGACAGCGTGGTACAGGCAGCAACAGGCATGACAGGCCTATCGCTCGCGAGAGATGGCACGCCTTCGTATGTGCCCATGCTTATTTGTGACCACGTTGTAGGCGAGATCACTGCAGGCGCCGTGTTGGCTGCAGTGGCGCAATGGCGTACGACGGGAGAGGGATGCAGTATCGAGGTGCCAATGTTCGAAACGATGTCTGCATTTGTTTTGCAGGAACATCTGGCACAGCGTAGCTTCGACCCGCCGGTTGGCCCGGCCGGTGACATGCGACTTCTTAGCCCGCACAACAAGCCTGTCCAGACGGCCGACGGATGGATTTCATTCACCGTCAACACGGACTCGCAGGTGCGCGCTTTCCTGAAGGCTGTAGGAAAAGATGAGTTGTTGAGTGATGCACGGTTTGCGACGGTGTCCTCGCGGGCAACCTACGTGAAAGAATGGTTCGCCATTCGCGGTGCTCCGCTGACCCAACGGACAACGGCCGAGTGGCTTGAGATACTGTGTGCGGCAGATATCGCCGCAAAGCCGTGCCATACGTTGGAATCGCTACCCGATGATCCTCACCTGAAGGCGGTCGGGCTCATTAGTTATGAAAATCACCCGACAGAGGGTAAGACGGCTGCTCTGCGTTCGACCATCCGGTTCAACGACTCTTACTCGCCTCTTCGCGCGCCAGCTCAGCCCCGCGGATGGGAGAGCCGAGAAATACTGGAGGAACTTGGCTTGTCAGCCGAAGAGGTTCAAGAGTTAGTTGAGAAACGTGCCGTTCTAGCCGAGGAGGCCAACGCGGAGTAAGGATGGATGGTGCCCTGTGACACTGATAGGCATGAGTATCCCATCAGTGTCGCAGGAAGTTTTCATCGTTGGACCGCTCCGCAATGCAGGCAAGTCAAGCTTGCTCAGATTCCTGCGGCTGCGCCGCCAATTTTTGCAGATAACAGCCTTGCTGCTGCGCCGAGCGCGTCCTGAATCTCCGCTATGGTGATGCGTTGAGTCTGGTCGATGCGTTCTGCATACGGAATAGTGAGAGCTGCGATGGCCTTGCCCTGCGAGTCGAGAATCGGGAAGCTGACTGCGTAAAGACCGCGAACCTGGGAGCTTGGCGATGACTCGTAGCCTCGTTCTCGGATGAAATCCAAGACCGCGTCAATTTGAGGGTCTGCCTGATCATCCCTACGCTGCAACGCTTCCGCGATACGTAGTTTGCGTGTCTCTGAATCTTGAAATGCGACTAGCACTCGACCGGAAACAGAAATCAAAACATCAAGGTCGGAGCCTACTCGCAAGCTGAAGCCCATGCCGCTCGGGGTGTCGACCTTCGCTACGACGACCTGCTTGCCGTGGTTGTACACGGTCAAATGACAGGACTGGTCAAGGTCGCTTGCCAGCCGATTCATGATCGGCATCGCCTCGAGCAACAGCTTATGCGTCGGCGGGTTCAAGTGGGCCAACTCAAACATCTTGGTCGTGATGCAATAGCTATCGTCGACCTGGGCGACATATCCGCGGTTGACCAGGCACAATAACATCCGGTAAATCTCACCGACGCTACGCCCCATGTGCGCGGCGATATCCTTCTGCGTGACCGGCGATTGGCTGCGGCATAGCAACTCAAGGATGTCCAGCCCCTTTTCAAGAGCGGGGGCTGAATAGTTCCGGCTGTTTGTGTCCATGCCCTCCTGGGCATTTGCGTCTTGGGTCATCATTTCCGCCTTGCTGATCTGCTAAAGTACGTCGCAGTCTTATGCTTGTGGTGTCAAGCTTAGCGGAATGACTTTCTTAAGTAAATAATGACTTTCACTAATGAAAGCCGTTGAGCGGTAAAAGTCTTTTTGCGCCTAATGCGCCACTTTGTGGCGCACCTTATAGGCACTAAGCTGCCAATGCTGCCATGCAGTTGAGCTCTCCCAAGCTCACGTCGACCGCGCCTGCCTCCCCATCAAGTCGGCTCCGGTAGGCAATCAGTTGCTTGATGGTGATAAGAGGGAGAGCATGCCGGTCCGCAAACTCCACAAGCTGGGGCCATCGTGCCATTGACCCGTCATCATTCACAAGCTCGGCGATAACTCCACCGGGTCGCAGTCCCGCCAGCCGTGCCAGGTCTACTGCTGCTTCTGTATGTCCGGGGCGTTCCAGAACACCGTTGGCGACTGCGCGCAAAGGAAACACGTGGCCCGGCCTGGTAAAGTCGTTTCCTTTAGCTTCAGGATCCACCAACGCTCGAATTGTTGCTGCGCGTTCGGCAGCCGAAATCCCCGTAGTGGTACCTGCCTTCAAATCTACGGAGACGGTGAACGCTGTCTGATGAGAGTCGGTATTTCGTTCGACCATGAGCGGAAGGTCCAACTCCCTCGTTCGCGCGGGCGGCAGGGCCACACATAGTAGGCCGCTTGTCCAGCGCACCATAAACGCTATGGTTTCGGGAGTCGCGAACTCTGCAGCGACTATCAGATCCCCCTCATTCTCGCGATCTTCGTCATCTGCGACGACAACAGGGCGGCCAGCAGCCATGGCCATCAAGGCGGTTTCAATACTGGATGTTTCAGTGCGCGCTAAGGGTTTGACGAGTTCCATGATGTCTCCATTTTTGATGTTGGTATGAAGAGACAGCACGATATGTGCCAGAGAGGAACCCTTGCAAAATCTAGGGCGAGGGGGGCGCTTAGTGTCGCGCCTAAAACGCGCTGCGACAGTCTTGCGTCGCAGCGCGTCGGAAGTCGGCCTTAGCCTTTGTCTTCTGGCCTTTCGATGCCAAGTTCGCGCATCTGCCGGTGCAGCGTAGATCGTGACACTCCTAGGTTCGTTGCCGCAAGTGAAACGTTCCAATGGTACTTCTGCAGCGTCTGTTCGATGCTGTCTCGTTTGCTGCGAATCCTGGACGTTGACTCACCACAGCCAGAGCCCCCCAGTGGACCGGGAAGGTCCTGCACTCCAATTACATCATCTGTATCGACTGCTAGAGCAAAGCGCGCTGCATGTTGAAGTTCGCGTAGATTCCCTGGCCAGGCGTGGGCTGCCAAGGCTCTGCGCGCCTGCTCATCAATCTTCGGTGTGCGCTTGCCAAGATTTCGAGCCGCCTGTTCGAAGCACTTATCGAAGAGGTGGATTCGATCCTCGCGCTGGCGCAAGGCGGGAAGTCGCACGGTCGCGCCCGCAAGACGGAAATACAGATCTTCGCGGAAGCGGCCTTCTTTTACCAGTTGACAAATGTCGTGCAGGCTTGCGGCAACGAGCGCGAAGTTGACTCTCACCGGTTGTGTGGCGCCGACCGGCACAAACTCGCCATCGGACAGTACTTGAAGAAGGCGCGTTTGAAGTCCAATTGGCATGTCCCCGATCTCGTCGAGGAAAAGCATGCCACCGTCAGCCTCTAACAGACGACCGCGTGAGCCTTGGCGAGAGGCACCAGTGAACGCGCCTGCTCTGTAGCCGAATAGTTCGCTTTCGATGAGTTCGGATGTGATAGCCGCACAGTTGATTGAGACAAACTTACTGTCATCTCCGCCTGTATCAAGATGCAGAGCCCTCGCGAGAGCGCTCTTTCCTGTGCCCGTCTCACCCTGCAGAAGAATTGGTACGCGATGGGCAACAAGACGCCTTGCGATTCCAATCGACTCCCTGATTGCTTCATCATCACCCACGAGATCGTCAATCGACGGACGATCCATTGTCCCTACGCGCGGAGCCTTTGCCGGGCGTAGGACATGTGACGAACGGTGAGCGCTTGACTCCTGCAGGCGTAGAAAGAGCTTTCCTTCGTCCGAGTGCAAAGTTGCATCTCGCCGATTGATTGTGTTCAACCAGTCCTCCATGCCACGAATCGCTGCCAAGGGCTTTCCGATGAGCTGCACGCCATGCGAGGCAAGCATCTGCTGGGCCGATGGTGTCGCATCGATGATGGAACCTGAGCCGTTAAGCGCAAGCCTGGCCTCGGTTGCCATGTCGCCGAAGTCGCCGTAATGGGAGAGGCGCAGAATAGAATTGCTAGCGTTGCGTTGATCGAAAAACAAGTTCTCTATGCGACGAGCAGAGGCAGCGACGACCTTGCGGACCACGGATTGAGTAATGTGGTCCGATGGCAGAAGTGTGGTGAGATTGAGTACAGCAACCAACTCACCATATGCGCCAAAAATCGGCGCCACGGTACAGCTTATGTTGCCCAGGGTCGCAGCGAAATGGTCGCCCATCACCACCGAGACTGGACGGCGCTCTCTAATACATAGGCTGATTCCATTCGTTCCTTGCAGTTCCTCCGTCCAGAGAGACCCGGGCAGGACGCCGGCGGCCTGGCAGGCATCACGCGCGAGATCATGCGAACGAAAGTCCAGGGCAATGCCATTCGCGTCAGTCAGCAAGGCGACATAACTCTGCTCTGACAGAAGGTCGAATAAACGTTGAACTTCGCCCTGGGAAAGAGCCAACAACTCGGCTACCGGCTCACGGTGATCCTGGATCTCAGTAGCCGTCAGAACCAACGGGCGCCCAATGCGGTCCGGACTCAAGTTATGTGTTTCAACGCAACGGTCCCAAGACGCAAGGACGCTGCTATCAACCTGCGCCGGTGTCGCAGGCATAGTCTGGCCATGATTCGCCAGGACCAATTCCCGTCCGGGATGATTGCGGTCCACTTACATGTCTCCTATCCCGAACCTTTGCGGTTCGTGTGATTCTGAAATGATACTTCAGGGTGTTCAGCTGCTCCTAGGATCTGGCTTGTGAAGAATGCGGCTTCAGCCGCATTGTGGATTTGATAGTCGCTAGTCTCATACCCCGTTGAACACGGAGACGGCGCGGGCGGTCAAGTATGCGTCTAGTGCTTCCGGCCCGCCTTCAGACCCGAAGCCAGAATCCTTCACCCCGCCAAATGGGAGTTCTGCGGAGGTCGCTGCCGCCATGTTGACCCACAACATGCCCGCATCGACATATCGGGCTAAGACATCGGCGTTTCGCAGGGAGCCGGTAAATGCATACGCGGCCAGGCCATAGGGAAGTCGATTAGCTTCGGCGATGGCGTCGTCGAGCCGTTCAAAGGAGCGAATCGCGGCAAGTGGTCCGAACGGCTCTTCATTAAACGCCTTGGCGTCCTTGGGAACGTTATCTAGTACCGTTGGCAACCAAAAATTCCCGTCTTCGCCCAGTTGCTCCCCACCCGCCAATAGATGGGCGCCACGCTCCATCGCGTCGCGTGTGAGCGCCTTCATAGCGGTGATACGTCGCTCGTTTGCAAGCGGCCCCATTTTTGTTTCCGGCAGCAAACCGTTGCCGACGGATAAACCTTTGGCGTATGTGGCCAGGGCGCTGGAAAACGCATGGTGAATGTCGGCGTGGACCAGGAACCGTGTGGGCGAAATGCATACTTGGCCAGCATTCCGAAACTTGGCGGCTCCGATAGTGCGAACTGCAACCTCCACGTCTGCGTCATCGCACACAATGACCGGCGCATGCCCGCCAAGCTCCATAGTGGTTCGTTTCATGTGCTGGCCGGCCAAGGCGGCCAGCTGCTTGCCCACCGGCGTGGAACCGGTGAACGTGATCTTGCGGATTATCGGGTGGGCGATAAGGTGCGAGGAGATCTTAGCGGGGTCGCCATAGACTAGGGACAGCACACCGGAAGGCAGGCCTGCGTCGGCGAATGCTCGGACAAGGGCAGCGGGAGATGCTGGCGTCTCCTCCGGACCCTTAACGATGATTGAACAGCCGGCCGCCAGAGCAGCGCTGACTTTTCGCACAACCTGCAGAATCGGGAAGTTCCAAGGTGTGAATGCCGCGACTGGTCCGACCGGATCCTTAAGTACCATCTGGCAAATCCGCTGATCCGTGCGTGATGGGACGATTCGCCCGTAAGTTCGCATCCCCTCGTCAGCGAACCATTCGACAATGTCTGCCGCTGCGTTCGTTTCCGCTACAGCCTCCCTCAAGGGCTTGCCTTGCTCCTGGGTCAGCAGATGCCCGATGGAATCCGCTCTTTCCCGTAAATTCTGGGCCGCGTCGCGGAGGATCTTGCTCCGAACCGCGGGGGTGGTGCGGCGCCAAATTTCGAATCCGCGCTGCGAAGCAGCGATTGCATTCTCAAGGTCGTCCGTGCCTGCATGAGCAACGCGGCCAATTTCGTGGTTAGTAGCGGGATCAAGAACCGGGAGTGAACGTCCAGAGCCGGCTTCCATCCACTGGCCATCAATAAAAAGCTGGGTATTGGGATAGATCATGGTGTTTCCTCATGATGTTGGCCGGTGTTAGCCACCGTAGAAAAAATGCGAGTAGCCCCGCTACACGGGGCCGTACGGAAAAGGTGGTAGAGCGATGCCGTCGAGTCAGACGAACAGCATGCCGCCGTCGACTAGAATTGCTTGTCCTGTTGTGTAGTTGGAATCGGGGCCAGCCATCCACGACACCAGGCCCGCAACGTCTGCGCCGGTCGATACCCGTCCGAGTGCTATGCCTTCGGCCATGGCTTTCATGGACTCGCCCTTGCCAACTTTATTGATGGCTCCTAGGTCGGCGTCAACTTCCACCCACATTTGGGTGTCCACGATCCCCGGGCAATATGCATTAACCGTGATGTCATGCTTCGCCCACTCTTGCGCAGCCGCTTGGGTCAAGGCGCGGACACCAAACTTGGACGAGCAGTAGACGCCCAGAAGAGGAAAACCTTTGTGACCTGCGATTGAACACGCACCGATGATTTTTCCGCCAGTTCCTTGCTCAATCATGAACCTGGCGGCCTCGGTGTAGCAAAGAAATACTCCACGTCCGTTCACCGCGTGGACGCGGTCGTACTCTTCAGGACTAACGTCCAGTAAGGCTTTCGTCTGGGCGATTCCCGCGTTGGCAATCATGATGTTGAGCGAGCCAAGATGCTCAGCGGTGTCGCGCACAAGTTTCCGGACCGACTTGTGGTCGGAAACGTCGCCGGTCAAATCGATGGCCCTGACGCCAAGCGCTTCTATCTCCCGACGAGTCACTCGAAGTTCCTCTGCCATAGAAGGCAGGTCGGAAATGGCAATGTGGTGGCCGTCTCGGGCTAGTCGAAGCGCGATAGCCTTTCCGATGCCGCGGGCGGCTCCGGTGATGTGTGCAACGGTCATGCTGTCTCCTTGTATGTATTAGTTGTGATTTGGCTTCTACAGAGTTGGGTCCACAAGAACCTTCATTTTTCTGCCTGCTCGAAGTGCTTCGAACCCTTCCGAGATGAGATGGCTCATCGGGATCGTCTCAACCCACCCTGTCGTTTGGTAATGACCGCGTGCCATAAGGTCGATAACGGCCTGGTAGTCAGCCTCGGTGTAGCAAATGGTCCCTTGAATGCTCCGTTCCCGGAGTACCAGGTTCAGCAAGGGCGTGGGCATTGGTCTGTCGTAGATCGCCACACTTACGAGTGGGCGATGCTCGCCAAGGCAGTCGATAGCTGTTGACACGGCAGCCGGTACCCCCGCTGCATCGAATGCAGCATCGACTCCCGCCCCATTCGTTCGGTCAGCGATCAGTTCCGAGACGTTGACGGTTTGAGGATCCAACGTGCGCGCACCGAGGCCTTCGATGGCGCGTCGTCGCGTTTCCGACGGTTCGACTACGTCGATTTCGGTCAAGCCCATGCCGCGGAGCGCGAACCAAAGACCTATGCCGATGGGACCTGCGCCGAAAATCAGGGCGCGTCCTTGGTCGGTCAATTTCCCGAGAGTCGCGGCGTGATAGGCAACGGACATTGGCTCGACAAGTGCGCCCATCTCGACGGGAATGCTTTCTGGAAGCTTATGCACCATGTTCTGAGGAACGACGGTGTACTCGGCCATGCCTCCGTCCGCCATTAGTCCGTGAAATCCAATGCAGTTGCAGACGTTGTAGTAGCCCGTCCGGCAAGGACGGCAGTCTCCGCATCGATAGATCGGCTCGATGGCGACCTTATCGCCCTCCACTACGCCTGTTACACCAGGGCCAACCGCGGTTACGATGCCCGAGAATTCATGGCCCAAGACCACGGGCAGCTTCTTCCCAGTTAGTGGGTGCGGGCGGTCTTGTGGGACGAAGATGGGGCCATCGTAGAACTCATGAAGATCGGTACCACAGATGCCATTGCGGCTGACTTTTACTTTCACCTGGCCATCGGATACCTTAGGCTCAGGAACATCTTCGATACGTAGTTGGTTGTTGCCGTAGTACACCGCAGCTCGCATAGTCGTTATCCTTTTCTGTCGAGAGGGGAAGCTACTTGTTTTGTCGGCAGCGGTGCCTTGAAGGATCAATTTCCAAGGCACCGCAGAACAACTTCGGAGGGCTACATCAGGCGGCGAGTGCCGCTTTCTCCTGTGTCGAGGTCGCCGAGCGCAGTCCCGGCATGACTTCTTGGGCCAGGCGACGCATCGTTTCCCATTCCCAAGCGCGATTCTTGCCGGAGCCGTCCATCGATGCCATCAGGAGGCCACCAAATGGACCGGTCCGCTCACGGAAGGCGATGAGCTTGTCCAGCACGGTCGTCGACGATCCGTAAATGACCATGCTATTAATCAGCTGTTCAACTGTCACCTCATCATCGGGCTGCTTAGGGTCGTCTTTCATTACCGCCGTGTAATTGACGGCTTTCAGGACGCGCCACATATACTCGAAGTAGTAGTAGCTGCTGCCCTTCGGATCCATAACGCGATCCAACGCTTCTGCGTCGCTCTCGGCAATGACAAGATTCCGCGCAACCCGCCATTGGTCGCCGTTGGGAGCTCGGCCCGCAAGCTCACAGCCTTCGGTGTACTTTTTCCAATGACTGGCAATGACGTATTCGGGGCAGAAATTTGCGCTCATGGCCCCAAATCCACGTGCTGCGGCGACCTTGACGCTGTCCGAGAATGGCGACATCGCGGTCATCGAGATCGGCGGCGTCGGCTTCTGATAAGGCTTGGGCATGTAACCGATGCCTAGCTCCGGAATGACGCTGTCTTTTAGCGAGATGTTCCAGTGCTTGCCCTGAATATCGTACGGAGGATCCTGCGCCCAAATCTTCATGATGGTGTCGATGGACTCCATCATGCGTTCAGTGCGATAGGCGTTGTCCTGAACTTGGAACATCTCCATGTCGCTTGCCAGGCCGCCCGGTCCAATCCCGAAGATGAAGCGGCCCTTTGCCATATGGTCAAACTGAGCGACTTCTGCAGCGACGAGTGCCGGATGATGGTTCGGTAGCGCAATAACGCCCGTGCCAAGATGGATGTTCTTCGTTTGTCGCAGAACCGACGCGAGGAAGATGAGCGGCGAGGCAATAGGCTCGGTAGTGCAGGATGTGTGTTCGCCGATGAGAGCCTCGTCAAAACCGAGTTCATCCGCGTAGATGATCTTCTGCGCGTTCTCTTCGCAGGTTTCCCACATCGGGCGAGTGGGGGGATGCAGCGGCATTCCAAACAGGCCGAATTTCATTTTTGTCTCCTTTCAGTTTTGTTTGGGCAAAGTCGCCCAGGGATGAGTGCTTTCAGACTTCAAGCAGCAAGCGCTCGAGAAACACGTGCGCCGGCGCCGTTGAACCATAGAAGCGGGTCAATGACTTCGTCGTACAGCCGCACGCCGATAACGCGGCCGATGAGCAACGTGTGCGTGCTGTAGTCGATCTGTTGGTCCAGTTCGCAGAACACTGCGGCTGGGGCCGTCGGAAGGTAGAGCAGAGAGTGCGGGCCCTCTTGCCAATCTCCGGACACGAAACGCTCTTCTCGTCGGCTGCTCTGTGAGAATGGGGCGAGCAATTCGTGATGTGCCTCGCCAAGCACGTTCACGCAAAAGCGCCGATTCGCCAGCACCACCGGATGGAGGCCGGAGCTGCGGTTTGCGGCGACAAGCATCGACGGAGGATCCATCGACACGGGAATGACGGCGGACGCCGCCATCCCGTGTGGCCGAAGTTCTGCGTCACGGCTTGTGACCAACGTGACGGAGGATGCGATCCGTCGCATTGCGTTCCGGAAGTCCGATGCAAGGGACTGCTCATCGGCGGTCTGGATCGGAGAAATAGGTACTGACGACATTTGGGCCACCTCGGATTGAGAGTTGATCTCGACTCGAATAGCGCACACGCCGTGCCAGCACAAAAGTCATTAAAAATCAGTAGCTTAGATTTGATCCCTCTGTCCACCCTGCGACACCCATGCGACACCACTGTCTCGTTGTGCAGGGCGCACTCGACGACAACCCAGCGGGGCTATCGTTCCAAACAGCAAGGGATCGCGCTCTCGTGCATCACGCCACTTCGCTTTCAAACACAAAAGACTTCACGCGTATATGAATGCAGCCTATTGGGGGTGAGGTGGGGAACGTGCGGCGAAATCCCATTAAAGGCTGGAAAATAAGGGGTCAACGAGCCCGAAAATTTCGTGCGTCTAGAGGTAGGTGTTTTCACCTATGCATCATTGACTTCATAGATGAATACGCATACCTTACCTCCATGTGCTCATCAGCCTGTTTCGCTCCTGGTGAAAAAGAGCTGGCGCGACACAAGTTGGCGCCGCCCGCGCCGCAACTTTCGTATGCAAGAGGAACGACATGAAATTCAACTTTCACCACATGAACCTGTGCACGGACAACCTGCCGCGCCTGACCAAGTTCTATCAAACGCTTTTTGACCTGGGCACGATTCGCGACGAGGAGCACACGCGGGTGAACGCAGAAAGCGATGCCAGCGGCTACAACGGTAACGTGGATTTCCTGACCGACGGGGCTATCGAGTTTCACTGGGCCGAGCGTGATCTGAATACCGGATTCAAGATGAATCAGATCGTTAATCCGATGGCGCGAGGTCACTTCTGTTTCCGCACAGATGACATCAAGGGCTTCAAGGCGAAGCTCGACAAGCTTGGTATCCGCTATTCGGACTATGGCCGGTGGGCGATTGCAGGTTGGCACCAAGTCTTTCTGCAAGATCCGGATGGGAACGTGATTGAAGTTCACCAGCCCGGAGTTTTTGGCGGGTAAGAAAAGTGCCGGACAAGTGCCACTTGTCCGGTTTCTCGATGCAAGCGAAAGCGTCCAAAAGCGACGTGAACAAGAAATTAGAACAGGAGACAAGCATGAGCGACCTCAAGGCCGCCAAGGCCAACGCCATCACGCCGCAGGCGAATCTCAATCGTCGTGACGCACTGAAGAAGGTTGTCGGGCTCGCGGGTGCTGCGATCGTCCCGGGCAGCATGCTAGCTCCCGCAGTAGTACGGGCAGCTGATACTCGAAAGTTCAAGTACAAGCTGGCTATCTCCCTTTCAGACAAGCATCCAATTCCCATCGGTCTCAAAGCCGCATGTGCGGATATTCTGCGAGAGTCAGACGGCCGGCTTGATATTCAGGTCTTTTCCAATGGCCAGCTTGGAAGCGATACCGACACCATCGCTCAGGTGCGTTCGGGTGCCATCGACTTCGTAAGTACCGCCGGGTTGGTATGGGGAACCCTTGTGCCGGTCGCTTCGATCAACGTCGCAGCATTCGCATTCCCTGACTACCAGACCGTATGGAACGCAATGGACGGCGAGCTCGGGGCTCACATCCGGAATGCCTTCGCGAAGGTCAATCTGGTGCCCCAAGCAAAGATCTGGGATCACGGATTCCGCCATGTCACGACAAGTGGAAAGGGGATCAGCGTTCCCCAGGATCTCGCAGGGTTGAAGATCCGGGTGCCGGTGAGCCCAATGTTGACGTCGCTCTTCAAGTCTTTGGGGGCCGCGCCAGCCAACATCAACTACGGTGAGCTCTATACCGCGCTTCAAACAAAGATCGTTGACGGCCAAGAGAATCCCCTCGCAGTAGTTGAAACCGCAAAGCTCTACGAAGTGCAGAAGTCTTGCTCTCTCACGTCGCATGCATGGGACGGCTTTTGGCTGTGTGCAAACAAGCGCTCGTGGGAGGCACTCCCTGAGGACCTGCGGCAACTGGCTAATCGAACCTTTGACGCCCACGCCATGAAAGAACGCGTCGAGAACGCTGCGTTGAATGCGTCGCTGGTCGAGTCCTTGAAGGGTCGGGGCATGGCATTCAATAGCGTTGACGGCAAGCCGTTCCGTGCGAATCTGCAAAAAGCCGGTTACTACGCGGAATGGAAACAGAAGCTCGGACCGGAAGCCTGGGCCATTCTCGAGAAGTATTCGGGTCGCCTAGCCTGACGTAACGCGGTCTCTGCCCGCGTGATCGCGCACGCGATATGGCTATCGCGTGCGCAACAAAATCGTGCTTGAACACCCTAGTAGCGAGCGTCTTTTTGAAGGTGTGAGCTAGCGGGGCATCTCACCCGACACGACTCCAAACTAGGGCGAACAACCATGACATCGCTGCATCTAAAAAGTATGGACACCACCACGAAGCTGACACCTGAGGGAAGCGATTCTGGCAATAAGCATCGCCAGAACAGTCGTCTTGCCTGGCTGACCGTTTTCAGTCGCGGCATGGACTACGTTACCGAAGTGCCGGCAGCACTGCTGGTGCTCGCCGAAATAATATTGCTGTTCGCCGGCGTCGTATGTCGCTATGTCTTTCATCAGCCATTGATTTGGTCGGATGAACTGGCCTCGATTCTATTTCTCTGGCTGGCAATGTTGGGATCGGTCATTGCATTGCGTCGTGGCACTCATATGCGAATGACTGCTTTGGTCGACATTGCTTCGCCTAGTCGCCGTGCGTTCCTGGATGTCTTGGCCATTGTGGCGGCGGGCGCATTCCTACTGATGGTGGTCGAACCTGCATTCGAGTTCGCCGCTGAAGAAGTCATCGTAACGACACCATCCCTGGGGCTTTCGAACGCTTGGCGTGCAGCTGCATTGCCATGCGGGGTTGTTCTGATGGTGGTTGCTTCGCTCCTGCGCTTGGCAGAAGTCGCGAACTGGAGACTGTTTGCGGGAGCAGTGGCAATCGTAGGTCTAGTCGCAGTGTGCATGCTGCTTGTGCAACCCGCATTCGAGGATCTTGGAAACATCAATCTACTGATCTTCTTCGTCGGCATTGTGGCACTGCTAGTGTTTGCGGGAGTTCCAATTGCCTTCTCCTTCGGGCTCGCGACGTTTGGGTATCTTGCGCTAACCACCAGCACGCCAACCATCGTTTTGGTCGGACGCATGGATGAAGGGATGTCGCACCTTATCCTGCTTGCCGTGCCCTTGTTTATCTTCTTGGGACTGATCATGGAGATGACTTCCATGGCGCGGGCGATGGTGCAGTTCCTAGCGTCGCTGCTCGGCCATGTGAAGGGCGGCCTTTCATATGTGTTGATCGGGGCAATGTATCTGGTTTCCGGTATCTCTGGTTCGAAGGCAGCAGACATGGCGGCTATCGCCCCTGTACTGTTTCCCGAGATGCGCCAGCGAGGGGCAAAGGACGGAGAAATGCTGGCACTTCTGGCTGCGACAGGCGCGCAGACGGAAACAATTCCGCCCAGCATCGTCTTGATTACCATCGGGTCGGTTACCGGCATCTCAATCGCGGCTCTTTTCACTGGCGGCCTTCTGCCAGGGCTTGTGTTGGCCGCCTTTCTGGTCGGGGTTGTGTGGTACCGCCGCAGGGGCGTTGCGATGCCCGTAGTTCAGCGCGCTACCCGCAAGGAGATTGGCCGCGCTTTGCTGGCCGCTTTTCCTGCGCTGGCACTCCCATTCCTTATTCGTGCGGCAGTTGTCGAAGGCGTAGCGACGGCGACGGAAGTATCCACCATCGGCATTGTCTATTCCGTGCTGGTCGGCCTGCTGATCTATAGGAAGTTCGATTTCAAAAGGGTATGGCCGGCGCTGGTGGACACGGCAGTTCTGTCTGGCGCAATCCTGCTCATCATCGGTACTGCAACTGGCATGGCATGGTCACTTGCACAGTCTGGTTTCTCGCATCAACTAGCTGAAGCAATGTCACAGCTGCCAGGAGGAGCGGTCGGTTTTCTCGCTGTGTCTATCGTTGCATTCATTGTCCTCGGAAGTGTGCTCGAAGGTATTCCAGCAATCGTGGTTTTTGGACCTTTGCTGTTTCCGATCGCCAAGCAGTTTGGCATCAACGAAATCCACTACTCCATGGTGGTAGTTCTCTCGATGGGCATCGGTCTCTTCGCGCCGCCGTTTGGTGTTGGCTACTACTCAGCTTGCGCGATCGCGCGTGTTCATCCCAACGAAGGAATTCGGCCGATTCTGGGATATCTGGCGGCTTTAGTCGCGGGAACGATCTTGATCGCGGCGGTGCCTTGGATTTCCACTGGCTTCCTGTGAGGCGTTGAACGAACTGAGCCAAGTGCGCTCGGCGAGTGGGCGAAATTTCTCAAATTTGTTTGGATGTGAAAGATGCTTCTCAAAGATAAGGTCTGTGTCATTGTTGGAGCCGCATCATTGCGCGGCATTGGTTATGCCACCGCGGAGCTGTTCGCGGAGCATGGTGCGAAGCTGGTGGTGGTTGACCTGGCAATGCGAGAGGAGGTCGCGACGGAGATTCGCGCGTCGATCGAGCGTAAGGTCGGACACAGCGTCGAGATCCTGGGCGTCCAGTGCGATATCGGTCGAGCCGAGGATTGTTCGCGTCTCGTCGAAACCGTGATGGCGCGATTCGGGACGCTCGACTGTTTGGTGAACAGCGCCGCTGTCGTGAAGTCGCAACCGCTGCTTCAGATTTCGGAGCCGGATTATGACCTCATTTTGGATGTGAACCTGAAGGGTGCCTTCAATCTGTGCAAGAGTGTCCTGCATACGTTCGTCGAGAAAAAGCAGGGGATTATTGTCAACGTTGCTTCGGTTGCTGCACAGCGCGGTGGCGGACTTGTGGGCGGTGCACACTATGCGGCTTCAAAAGGTGGTGTCATTAGCCTGACGCGCACCATTGCCCGGGAGTTCGGTCCCCAAGGGATCCGCGCGAACGTCGTGTGTCCGTCTATGACCGAGACCGGGATGTTGGACGGAAACGTCTCCGAAGCGAAGTTCAAGGAGATCATTGAAGCAATCCCAATGAAGCGCGCGGGACGCGCGCGAGACATTGCGGGTGCTTGCTTGTTCCTCGCCTCCGACCTTGCGGCGTACGTCACTGGTGCCACCATCGATGTCAATGGTGGAAGCCATATTCACTAAGCGTATCGAGTGGGATGTGGATGACTAACTCCAATTAGTCCACGGTGTGGGCTCACATGCGCAAAGGCTAGTTTCGACGGAAGGATGCTAGCCGTTTCTGGCTAACTATAGGCAGGGCGTACTTATGAACATATTCATGACAGGGGTCACAGGGTACATCGGTGGCTCTGTGGCCGCTAACCTCGTCTCAGCGGGATACTCGATTCGTGGCCTCGTCCGCGATGAAGAGAAGAACGAAGTTCTGCGCGAATTGGGCATAGAGCCTGTACTAGGGAGCCTTGACGACTTTGAGCTGCTAAAGAGTGAGGCAGCGCGTGCTGATGGGGTCATCAATACTGCTAGCAGTGACCATCGAGCTGCTGTCGAAGCTCTGATTGAAGGGTTGGAGGGAAGCGGGAAACCATTGCTACACACGAGTGGCATTAGCCTCGTTGGCGCACCCCTATGGGGCGAACTAGGCTGCGGGCACGCTTTCTCGGATCGTGACATCTTGGTAATCGGTCCGGACAAGGCGGCTCGGTATAGCATCGATATGCTTGTTTGCACCACGGCAGGTATTCGCGGCGTCGTTTTGTGCAATGCGCTTATCTATGGTGACGGTCCTGTTATGCAGCCACACAGCGTTCAGGTTCCACCGCTGGTCCAATTTGCGCGCGAAGCCGGCAGTGTCTGTGTAGTTGGTAGAGGTCTCAATCGTTGGTCCACAGTGCACATTGATGACGTAGTTGCACTGTACAGACTTGCCTTGGAAAGATCGGAAGCCAAGGGATTCTATTTTGTCGAAAGTGGAGATGCGTCGTTCGTAGAGATCCGCGATGCGATCGCGGCGCGATTGAAACTTCCATGCGGACCAGGGTTGTCAGAGGCGGAGGCAATCGAACGTTGGGGTGTCAATCGGGCGAAGTACTCCCTGGCAGGTCAGAGTCTCGTCAAAGCCGAACGCGCAAAGAACGATTTAGCGTGGCGACCAGCACATCATTCGGTCCTGGAATGGATTCGAAACGAGATGCCCGTGTAGATCGTGGCGTTCTCAAAATCAATTGAGGCAGTGGCGTTATGGGCTCGGCAATGCTGAGCCCATTTTTTTGACGGGCAGTAGAACCTAGCTGATAGATCTATCGGGCGCTCAGGTAACACGCTCTTAATGGAAGGCCATCTCAATACCATAAGAAGGCGTTGCATCTTAAAGGGGTCTTGCGTTGCGCGCGTGGACGCCCCCGAAGGCTTAGCCCTAGCGACAGCAGGTCTCCAGGTGAGCCACATTGATGCACTATGCGACACGTCCGTTGCGTAGCTGTCGCGGCTGCAACTAGCGAAGGTCTCCTAAGTATCTGATTGATAAGGAACGGACTCCTGGCATGGAGTCTGCGATCCCGTGCCGATGGTCATCGCCGACCATCAAAAAACCAAGGCACGAGGAGACATTGCGGCATGAAACAGAAGTCTTTGATTATTGGCGCCCTCATGGGATGCGCTGTACCCGCTTGGGCGCAATCGGGTGTGATTCTTTACGGCGTTATCGATACGAATATCGAGTATGTAAGCAACGTTTCGTCCGTGCCTCCGGGGAGCCCGGGCTTTCCCGGCAAGGCCGGGAACAAGTTTGCAATATCGTCTGGTGGTTTGGCAGGGACGCGATGGGGGTTGCGGGGCGAAGAAGACATTGGTGGCGGAAACAAGGCGCTCTTCGTGTTGGAGAGTGGCTACGGTAGCGACGACGGTTCGACCCAACAGGGCGGGAGACTCTTTGGCCGGCAGGCCTTTGTCGGCCTGGAGTCCAAAGCACTGGGATCGGTCACGCTGGGAAGGCAATACACGTCAATGTTCGATGCGCTGGCCAACTTCTCGCCGACGGCATTTGCGACCCAGTACGAACCGGTGATTGCCATGACTGGTCTCAACTTTCGTTCTGACAATACCGCGAAGTACACGGGTGTCCTCGGACCCATCACACTCAGCGCGCACTGGTCGTTCGGAAATGGCGTTTTCGGAAATGGTGAGGTACCCGGCCAATTCAGCCGCGATAGCGGATATGGGACCGGTATCTATTACTTATCCGATCGGTTCGGGCTCGGTGTGGGATATGACGTGTACCATCCATCGATGACTGCTTTTGGCGACCCCGGTGTCGGTAAAACTCAAAAGGCGGCGGTCGCGGCAAGCTACTCTTTCGGCCAGACAGTGAAAGTGATGGGGGGATACCGCTGGGGGAAGAACAACTACAACATCAACAGCGCTACTTTCCTGCGCGATGACCTCTATTGGATAGGTGTGAACTATCAGGCGACGCCCGCCGTAACCCTGACTGCCGCGTGGTACTACGATGACGTAAAGCGCATTCAGCTTAGTAGCTCGGGGGCGGCGACGAATCCAGCGAATCCTTGGCAAGTCTCTTTCATTGCAGATTACAACTTCTCGAAGCGCACCGATGTCTACCTTACGACAGCCTTTGCGAAGAACTCCGGCTTGAACTTTGATACGTCGACCATCGGCTTCGCGAACGGATACTTTCCTGGGGCTGGCAAGAACAACATGGTGGGTGTGGCGCTGGGCATTCGCCACAAGTTCTAGTGCGGTGATGCGTGGCTGACGGGGCGATGGGTGGGTGCACAACTTTGCCCCGGCAGCCAACAGGTTTTTGATACTCAGTCTGCTTGCTTTACCACAAGATTGCGGAAGTGAGCGACCGTGCCCGACTCAAGCCAAATTCCAACCCCGCCGTGCTGCCGAGGGCCAAGCCTTAGGTCGTTCACAACTAATGTTGGCTCAGGATCGTTATCTAAGAAGAGCGACGCGTTGTTTCCGACAACAACGAGCTTCATGTGAATCCATCTTCCTAGACCGATGTTGGCATGTGTTTCGTATTTGCCAGGGGCTTCAGCTCTCAAGCGATTGAAGCGGAAGTCGGGGTACGCGACGTACTGTACGGTATGGTCACGCCGGGATTGCTCGTCTGCGTTGGAGTTGGTTGGGCGCAGGTAAATGCTCTCGAACCTTCCTTGGTCGTCGATACGGAAGGTGAGGCCGACGAACCCTCTAGCGTAGTCAGGAGCGTCAGGAGCCAGGTCGCTGGCAATATCCACCTCGACAGTCCCATCATGAAAATCAACCGGCAACCAGGCCATGAAGTCGCGGTCGCTGAGAGTTTCCTTACTTGCATCTTGGTAACTTGAGGAGGGCATTCGAAGTTCCAATGCCGGCCCTCCCAGATATGTCGTCGATTGAAGCTTGACACCGGACAATCGGTAGGAGTGGGGGGAGTGAGCCGTGCCGTCCGATAGGAAGCTAGCGAGGTCGGCTGTAAACTTCACCGGATTCTTTAGCATCAAGAAGTGGTCACCCTGCTCCTTCGATGTGTACACATAGAGCTTCGAGCCGGGCAGCGTGCTGTGAATCCACCGCTGGCTTGGCAAATTGTTGCTCTCCTCACCGGTGAAGATCGCCACCGGGATATCGATCTTGCTTCGAATGACGTCTCGCCAGTCATTCATGATGTGGTCGAACAACACTCTTCCAAGCGCCTGCGGATCGTTCTTGATGAACTCACTCGCAAATGCTGATGAGTTGGCGTAATACGGAGAATCTTTCAAGGCCGCGCGTTGCCAGGGTAGCAAGTCGGTCACCAGGCTGTTGAGTGGCTCTCCGCGGGTGAACCCGGCGACCATGCGTTCAGGCGAGGTAGTGGTTCCCCCTGCTTGAATCCTTTCTTGCTCGCTCCAGTCCTGATGGGCGTAAATCGAAACCGGCTCATCTACGAATACGGCCTTTTTGATTCCACGCGTACCAAACAGATCGATGTAACTCCAAAGTACTGCTGCGCCCATCGACCAGCCGACATAGTCGGCTTTGGCTAGGCCGAGGTGGTCAGAGAATTCCTTAAGATCCATTGAGAACCGAGAAATTCTGCCGCCGTGTTCAACCCGTTGAGATAGACCCTGGTTGCGCGGATCGAGAACGAAGACGTGATAGTTCTTGCTGAGCAGATACATCACATTGACATAGTCGGCGCCGCTTGCAGACCAGCCAGGGATGAAGATCAGAGGTTGAGCTTGCTTTTGGCCGGCTTCCCAATACGCCAGTTCAACTCCGTCGGACGTTTTGAATCTTTGTATCTCAAGGTCTGAAAAGTGAGAGAGGGTGTGCGGAAGACCTTCGATCCGGTTAGGAAATTTGAAGTCCTTGCCAAGCACCTTTATTGCTGATTCGGCGAAGGAATTTGACATGATAAGGAGCATCCCAAGGCAGGCGAGTAGAGGGCGCAGCATGTAAGGTTGAGGAGTAGCTTGAGGCAAGGGCCTAATGGTGACGTTGTCGGTTATGCGTGAGCCCAAGACGGAGCCGTAGTCGGTCCCGCATCAAGGAAGAACCCAAACTGGATGTTCATCATGCCAACCGGCTCCAGAAAGCGGCTGTTGCGTAGACCGCCAGCATCAACGCCGATAAAGCCGAGCCTTTTTGCCAGTTCGTGAACGACGGATTTCGCATCCGGATCATCGCCGGCGATGAAGACTTGAAGGCTCCGGCCTTCCCGCGCGTCCGGAGAAACCAACTGGGCAAAGATGGTGTTGAATGCCTTGACGACCCGAGCTTTGGGTGCAGTAGCCTGGATTTGCTCTGCTGCCGACGTGGTAAGTCCAACTACCAAGTTCTGGAAGTCGTCATTTACGGGGTTGCTCACATCGATGAGCACCTTGTCGTTCAAGCCTTTCGTTTCAGCGACTACGTCGACGATGGCTTGGTAGGGTAGCGCCATAATCGCGACGCTGGCTGTCCCGAGTGCCTTCTCAATAGTGGTCCCTTGCGCTTGGTCGCCAATCTCTTGAGCTAGCGCAGTAGCCTTTTCCTGATGACGGTCGCCGATGATGACTTCAATTTGTGCTTTAGCGAGCGCGTTGGCGTAAGCCGCGCCGATCTTGCCCGTTCCGATGACTGCGATTTTCATGGACAACCTCTTAAGTAGAGTCGATGAGTTCTCATGGTAGATTCAGGCAGTTTTCGGAAAAATGGCTAGAATTAGTCTTCACTAGAAAGTGTGAGTTTCAAATGGACCGCCTCACTGGCATGGCCGTGTTTGTGAAGGCAGTTGATCTTGGCTCCTTCAGTGCGGCTGCCGAAGCGTTGCAGATGTCGTCTCAGTTGGTCGGACGACATATCCAGCAAATTGAGCAGCGTTTGGGGGTGCGACTGCTAAACAGGACGACGCGACGCCAAAGTGTCACTGACTTTGGTCGAACATTCTACGAACGTGCGCGGCTTATCCTGGCCGAGGTTGAGGCTGCAGAGAGTTTGGCTGAAGCAACTCGAGCAGTCCCCACGGGGCGTCTACGAGTTAACGCACCTGTTAGCTTTGGAATGCACACTTTGGCACCGCAGTTGCCTGCATTCATGAAGCGAAATCACCTAGTGGAAGTCGACCTGAGGCTGAGTAATCGAGCAGTCGACCTCACGGAGGAGGGTTTTGACGTTGTTTTTCGCGTTGGCGAACTGTCAGACAGTGGGCTCATCGCGAGGCCGCTGGCACCTTACCGCTTGGTATTGTGCGCTGCACCTGGCTACTTGGAGGGCCGACCTCCTCTAACAACGCCAAACGATTTGCAGTTTCACGAATGCTTGGGCTTTGCCCACACCGAACTGCGCACGCATTGGGCTTTCGACGGCCCTGATGGTCGAGTCACTGTCCCTGTCTCCGGCCGTCTCGTGGTAGATCATGACGAACCTTTGATGTGCGCGGCTTTGGCAGGCATGGGGATTGTTTTACAGCCCTTGGAAGTGGTAAGGGCTGCACTTACCGACGGACGGCTTGTTCGACTTCTCCCGTCCTACGATGCACCTTCGCGGCCAATGCATGTCTTGTACGCTCCCGACCGACGAATGACGCCCAAGCTCAAGAGCTTCTTGGACTTTGCCTTGGAAGTTTTCGGGCCGGCTTCGACGCAGAGCGGCGCCGTTTGACAGCGTTCCCATCGCAAACGACCTTGGCTCCACCATTGCGAACATGTCCGCCTAAGACCTCCACCGGCTAGCGCTTCCTCAGCTCCAAACTTCACGCCTGTCCGATAATCGGCCATTTCTGATGCAACTTCACTAGTGAAATATTGACGTCATATGTGAAAGAGCGATACGGTTAGTCTGCTTGCCACATCGTGCCGCTGGATGACCGCAAAGGTGTATCGGTTGCTTTCGGTACAAGGTCGTTAATCCCTTTTTGAAGTGAGCTCCTACATGATTGTCGAAATCGCCGATCTGCGTATTCACGCCGGCCAGAACTCCAACTTTGAAACTGCTGTTCGCATGGCGCTTGAAACAATCCTGTCCAAGTCCTCTGGGTTTCGGCGTTACACGCTCGAGCGAAGCATTGAGTCAACTGAACGCTACGTTTTACTGATTGAGTGGGATAGCGTTGAGGCACATACAAAAGGATTCCGCGAATCTCCGGCGTTCGAGAAATGGCGTGAAGTAGTTGGCCCATTTTTCGCCATTCCGCCATTCGTCGAACATTTCAAGAATGTTGCGTTCACGGAATAACAGCAGCCACTGTTTTTCGCTCCATCTGTCTTTCGACCCGATAGTGAGATATGAAAGTCTTTATTACAGGTGCATCTGGGTACATTGGAGGCTCTGTCGCCGTTCATTTGCTTTCTGAGGGGCATACGGTGCGAGGGCTGGTCCGTAGCCGAGAAAAAGCAGATGATCTTATGCAATTGGGAGTCGAACCCGTATTCGGCGACCTGGATGACAGCGCCCTCCTGGAGAATGAAGCGCGTCAATCAGATGCTGTGATCAACGCGGCGAGCAGTGATCACCGGGAAGCGGTGGAGGCGTTGATTCGAGGGTTGGCGGGAAGCGAAAAGCCGCTCATCCACACGAGCGGAACGAGTCTCATCGGCGAGCCCGCAGCCGGCGACAATGCCGGAACGCGAATCTTTACTGAGGATACGCCATTGGTCGTTGGGCCGGACAAACAGGCCCGGTTTGCCATCGATACGCTGGTTCGCGAGGCGTCTGGTGTCCGAGGAATCGTACTCTGTAACAGTCTTATCTATGGAGAAGGAACCGGTCTTCAACGACACAGCGTACAAATTCCGCCATTGGTAAAGTACGCGCTGGATCATCGCTCCGTCCGCGTTGTCGGAAGTGGACTGAATCGGTGGTCGACCGTGCATATTGCGGACGTGACCGACCTGTATTCTTTGGCTTTGTCTGCTGCACCGGCCAATGCCTTCTATTTCGTCGAGAACGGGGATGCGAGCTTCGGTGACATCGCAGATGCACTATCGAGGCGACTGAAGCTGCCCAGAGGCGAGGGCTTGTCTGAGAAAGAAGCGGTGCAGATCTGGGGTTATAACCGTGCACGCTACTCGTTGGGTGGAAATAGCAGAGTCAAAGGCGTTCGCGCTCGGGCCGAGTTGGGTTGGCGGCCAAAGTTCAGTTCGGTTGTCGACTGGATCGAGCAAGAGATGCTCGTTTAACGGACGCTTTCCACAGCCCGTATGGGGCGTCGCGTTGGCAACTCGCAGATTGTGGAGGCATACCTCAAGACTCCTTCCCTGGCTGCCCGACTGCGAAGCGGCCAATATCTTGGCGAAGATAGGTAGAGAAAGAGACGAAACTCGATCACCGAAAGGCGGTTGTTCAAGATTCCCTCAGTCTAGGATTTCTTAAAGGAAAAAAAGATTCATATCCTCCCGGAAACATATGAAAATAAAGGGAGGATATCTTTCCTTTGATATCGTTAGGAGCGACTCACTCGTCATGAAAAGAACGAGGGGGTTTTTAATTTCGTTCAGTCACCACATCATCGTTACGCGTGAAACCCCTGAGGTGTCTTACATGCTTCGGCGAACCAGGAAGTCCGCGACTGACAAAAATCCAAATACGTTCGGACGATGGCAGAGGGATGCCGGTGAGATGGGTAGAGCAGGCTGACCTGTTGCTCGGGAAATGGGTGCGTTGGAAGCAACGGGACCAGTTGCCCTGCACGAATGCATTGCGCAGCGAGAAATGGTGGCAGTTCGGTAACGACCTCGGCCGCTATCGCGCAGTGACGCAAGTGGGCGTAGTCGTTCGCGGATAGCACCGCGTCGGGTTGAATATCATGCTCGCCCAATCGCCAGCGGCCATTCGAAATGCCGCCGAATCCCCAGATCGCGCAAGGGTACCGATGCAGGTCGTCCGGGCTTTTTGGCGTACCGAGCTTGGCGACCAGTTTCGGACTTGCGACTAGAACGTGCCGGTACGAGAGCATGCGCCTGGCCACGAGAGCGTCGTGGGCAATAGATCCTACTCGTAGCGCCACATCGATGCCGTCTTCAATCAGATCAACGCGACGTTCCGTTGTATACACATGCAGTCGAACATTTGGGTAGTGCTGTTGGAATATAGATAGCACTTCCCACCACGGTTCAAACGTCTGCGGCAGCGACAGCCGCAGACGCCCCTTCAGGAGCGCCTGGTCGCTAACCACGGCTTGCTCACCTTCAACCAGCAGTTCGATGCCGCGGTTGGCGTGTTCGTAGAGCCGAATCCCGGCTTCAGTGAGTTTCGTACCTCGCGCAGACCGCTCGAGTAATTGAACACTAAGCTGCCTTTCAAGTTCGCGAACGCGCCGACTGAGCGTTGGGAGGGGAATGTTGAGCCGCTCGGCCGCCGACGAAAGGCTACCAGCTTGCACCACGGTGACAAACATTTGAACGGCGTTGAGATCCATACTCGCTTAATTCTCATTTATGAAAGGGATGCTTTCATTTTTGGTCATTCTCTTCCATTTGTGAGGGCATAACAATATCGACCACCTATCTCGCGTGGCGGCTCGGTTCAATCAGCCAGGGGCAAGCTGTGTCGCCTCAGTCACGCGTGTTTCCCAAGTGATATCTGAAGAAGGAGTTCGATATGCCGAACATCTCCGAACTGATCAAAGCCCGCGTGTCGGCTAACAGCTACGACAAGACGCGACAACTGACGGACCAAGAGATCTCTGACCTCGTTGAACTGGCGACGCACGCCCCATCCGCGTTCAACTTGCAAAATTGGAAGTTCATCGCGGTACGCAGCGACGAGGCGAAGTCACGCCTGCTGCCGCTGGCATTTGGTCAACAGAAGATAATTGATGCCGCTGTCACGTTCATTGTCTGCGGTACGCTTCAACCGCATCTCACCCTGCCCACTGCACTGAAGCCGACTCTCGACGCAGGCATCATCAACGATGCAATCTACAACGGCTGGATTGGCGCGGCACAGAACATGTACGAGGACAACTCGGCGTTCCAGCGCGACGAGGCCATTCGCTCGGGCTCGTTGGCTGCAATGACCCTCATGTTGGCCGCGCAGGGCAAAGGGCTGGTGTCGGGACCGATGATCGGCTTCGACCCTGTCGCAGTCGCCAAGACTTTTGGACTCAAGGATACCGATGTGCCGGTAATGCTGGTCACAGTGGGACATCCAGGGCCGGCGAACTGGCCGAAGAAGCCGCGCAAAGCGGTGCCTGAAGTATTGGCCTTCGAATAACTGCTGGGCTATTTGGAAGGGCATTTCAATTCGTGCTTCAGGCCGAGTGAGTGTCCTTCTATCGCTCCGCAGCCCGCATTGAGAATCTGAGCACAAGGACGGGAGACAAGACATGAGCGACCGAGAAACTGCCGAGTCCAGCGAGCAGCCGGATATCAATTTGCTCCGGCGGGGAGCTCTGAAGAAGGTTGTAGGGGTTGCAGCAACTGCCATCGTATGCAGCAGTCTGGTTGTCCCAGTCATCGGTCGGGCGGAAGAGTCCCGGAAGTATAAGTACAAGCTGGCCATCTCCCTCCCTGACAAGCACCCGATACCAACCGCGCTGAAGGCTGCGTGTACTGACATTCTCCGTGAGTCAAACGGCCGCCTGGATATCCAAGTGCATGCAAATGGCCAGCTCGGCAGCGATACCGATACGATCTCTCAAGTCCGCTCTGGCGCAATCGACTTCGTCAGTACGGCCGGTCTCGTATGGGCAACCCTCGTCCCTGTCGCTTCAATCAATGGAACGGCATTCGCATTTCCCAACTATCAGACTATATGGAATGCGATGGATGGAGACCTCGGTAGCTATATTCGATCAGCTTTCGGGAAGGTGAATCTTGTTCCGCAAACCAAAATTTGGGACCACGGATTCCGCCATGTCAGGAGTAGTGGCAAGAGCATTGGCTCGCCCAACGACTTGCTTGGGATGAAGATTCGGGTGCCAGTCAGTCCAATGTTGACTTCGTTGTTTAAGTCACTCGGCGCTGCACCGACCAACATCAACTACGCTGAGTTGTACACGGCCTTGCAAACCAAGATTGTCGATGGGCAAGAGAATCCTCTCTCGCTGATCGAAATGGCCAAGCTCTATGAGGTTCAAAAGAGTTGCTCTTTGACGTCGCATGCATGGGATGGTTTCTGGCTCTGCGCGAATAAGCGCTCATGGGACGCGTTGCCAGATGATCTAAGGCAGGTGGCCTCTCGAAATTTCGACGCCCACGCTATGAAGGAACGCAGGGTAAATGCAGAGGTCAACGACTCGTTGGTTGAATCGCTCAAGTTGAGAGGAATGACATTCAATAGTGTGGACGGAAGACCGTTCCGGGCGGCGCTGCAGAAATCCGGCTACTACGCTGAATGGAAGAAAAGATTCGGGCAGGAAGCTTGGGCGTTGCTTGAAAAGTACTCGGGCGGCTTAGCCTGAGGGCGGCTTTCCAATCGGAGGAAACTGGCAAGAGCTGACTCCTTGCGTTACCTCATGGTTCGGATATGCCGGGCGCCGCATGCGTGGCACTCCCCCTTGCTGCTTTCAGGGACGACGCCTTTTGAACAGGTTGAGGCCGATCTGAAAAGAGGGGATGACCACCAAACAATAATTACAGAACAAAGGAGCAGACATGAGTGCCAAAGTTTTCGACGCCAAGGAAGTGCAGGACCTGCTCAAGGCCGCCGCCAATCTGGGGAGCCAAGATGGCAACGCGCGTACCAAGCAGATCACGCATCGTTTGCTGAGCGACCTCTTCAAGGCCATTGACGACTTAGACATGACCCCTGACGAGATTTGGGCCGGCGTGAACTACTTCAACAAGCTTGGCCAGGATGGCGAGGCGGCGCTTCTGGCCGCCGGCCTAGGTCTCGAAAAATATCTCGACATTCGCATGGATGCCGCGGACCGTGAAGCCGACATCCACGGTGGCACCCCGCGCACCATTGAAGGCCCGCTGTATGTTGCGGGCGCCCCGGTGCGTGAGGGCGTATCCAGGATTGACATCAATGCCGACGATGCTGCGGGCCCCCTCGTCATCCGTGGCACCGTCACCGGACCAGACGGCAAGCCTGTGGCTGATGCAGTGGTCGAATGCTGGCACGCCAACTCCAAGGGCTTCTACTCGCACTTCGACCCGACCGGTGCCCAGGACGATTTCAACCTTCGCGGCGCGGTAAAGACCGGCGCCGACGGTAAATACGAGTTCCGCACGCTGATGCCGGTCGGCTATGGTTGTCCCCCGCAAGGCGCGACGCAACAACTGCTCGACGCCATGGCCCGCCACGGCAATCGGCCTGCGCACGTGCACTTCTTCGTGACGAGCGACAAGACCCGCAAGCTCACGACGCAAATCAACATCGAAGGCGATCCGCTAATCTGGGACGATTTTGCTTATGCCACCCGCGAAGAACTGGTTCCACACGTCGTCGAAAAGACAGGCGGCGCTGCGCTCGGGCTGAAAGACGACGCGTTCAAGGAAATCGAGTTTAACTTCGAGTTGACACCGCTGGTACAAGGAAAGGACAACCAAGTGGTGAATCGCCTGCGCGCGTCCGTCACAGCGTAAGGTTTCATGTATGGCGGCCACGAAGGATGAACGGCCTACGAATTGACGACATGCGACACCGCGAAATTTCTAAGTCGCGGCAGTTTTCAGCAGCCAAAGCCCGCTCGGTTCGTGAGCGGGCTTGTTTGCATATACTTATCGCCGTCAATTCTGGAGCTGGAACACGAAAAGTCCTTCGGAGACTATCCTCCTGCTGCTTGCCCGGGCGGCGACACTTCTTCGAACTCCGACTTCGTGACATTCGGAACCTCGATACAGCTCCCGAGTTTCGGCAGTCAGGTGGTTGGAGATTACGACCGGAATGCCTCTAGCCGCCGTGGCGCGAGCCAAATCTGCCAACTCTTGTTGACGTTCTCGAGGGAAGCCCTCTGCCGTGTATTTCGTAAAAGACGGCGCATCCGCTAGGTCCACATACGGTGGGTCGCAGTAGATGACGTCGCCAAGCACCGCAAGCTTGAACGCATCCGTGAAATCTCCTTGCACGATGACCGCCTTGCTTCGCGCACGTTCGCTGAACGCCCGAATGCTGTCTTCTGGTAGCGCTGGCGCCCGAGCGGACCGATTCCACGGCACATTGAAGTTGCCCTTTGCGGAGTACCGCGACAGCCCGTTGAAGCAGAACTTGTTCAGGTACAGAAAGTATGCTGCCCGCACGTCGGCCGGCGTTGCTCGATTGAAGGCATCGCGGACATGTAAGTAAATATCCTGGTTGGCCGCGTACTCGGAAAACAGCGGGCGTGCCAGCTCGATAATCCTTTCGGGACGCTCGACCATCTGTTTGTTCATGCCGATGAGGTCATTATGCGCATCGAGTAGCAGGTAGCTCGGGAAATCTGTTCCCAAGAACACACTGGCACCGCCGAGGAAAGGCTCAATGAGACGGTTGCCTGCAGGCAGCAAGTCTCTGAGCATGGGCAGCAGCTGGGTCTTGCCGCCAGGCCACTTCAAAATCGGCCCAGCCTGAGCTGGGATATTGGAGGAGAGGAGGGTGCCAGCTTCTGCGGCTTGGAGTTGAGGATGTTTTTGCATCCTCAGTATAGGTGCGCGCGGGTGGTGATGACGCGCATGAAGACATCGCTGGTGCGCAATTGGCAGCCAGGACGGTGCGATGCTGAATCAGCGGAACGCCTACATCGGGGCTCAGTGCTGAGGCCTTACATTGGAGACGGCGCGCGTGTCCAGAATCGTGCCTTTCTTCACCTCCGAGGTTTTGAGCAAATGCCCGTCATCGCTATGTGACGGGCTTCTTTTTTGCTGAAGTCTGAGTTCAGGAAAGTTCAGCATGTATCAGACAAACTCTGACATCGCGCTTGGGTCCGAATCCTTATTCTTTGCTTCGGGATATTGACCCGTCCCGACACCCCTAGCCCGCCAGTTCTCTGGCGGGTTTTTTTTGGACGCATCGTAGATGCGAAGACGTAGCCATCCTCCTCGCTGGGGCACGTGGCTGCGCAACGAAGGAATGTCCCCACTATTGGGGATATACAGTTTGCGGGAGCTTGCGATAGGGTCGGTGCCCTGATGGAAAAGCCTGTCGGCATTTCATCGATGTAGGCAAGTAGAGCAGCATCGGAACGCGCGCTGCGCAGCGTTCACGTTTTCGGGAACTCAAAAACACTAAAAGAAAGGGGGGGAAGGGATGAGCTTGAGCCGAGCCAAGGAAATGGGTCGCGTGGGTGCCGTAGTAGGGGCAGCATGGCTGTTGGCTTCTTGCGGGGGAGACCATAGCGATACGCCTCAACCTGCCGCATCGCAGCCAGGTGGCGCAGCGGTGCCAGCAACTCCTGCCGCGGTTACGCATGTAGTCGGAGGAACTATCAGCGGCCTCAGCGGCAGCATGGTGCTTCAGAACAATGCTGGTGATGACCTGAAGGTGTTGGCGGACGGCAGATTTGTCTTTGCCTCTCCCGTCGCAGACGGCTCTTCCTATGCTGTCACTGTCCGTACACAGCCTTTTTGGCAGTTCTGTTCTGTTACTCAAGGTAGTGGCAAGGCTTCAGCAGCCGTCACGGACGTCGCGGTGGCTTGTTCCGCCGCCGCTGCGAAGGTGTCGACGCTAGCTGGCTCGGGCGCGGCAGGCTCAGCCAATGGGAGCGGGAGCCTGGCAACCTTGTCCCTGCCGTACGGGATCGTCATCACCAAAGACCGAAACCTATTTGTGTCGGATGTGCAGACCGGTCTCCTGCGAAAAATCTCGTCTTCGGGGGATGTGTCGACGGTCGCAGGTGGCGGTTCATTTGTCGGCCCAGTGGACGGTATTGGGGCCGCGGCGTACTTTGACGGTCTGGGTGGTATCGCTCTCGACGGGTCAGGGAACGTCTACGCAACTGAGCTGAGCGGCAATCGCATACGCAAGATTACCCCGGTAGGCGATGTGACCACGATTGCCGGCAATGGGGCAAGAAGCGCGGTAGATGGCAATGGTATAGCTGCATCATTCGCGGGTCCGGCCGGGATTGCGCTGGATGAGTCCGGCAATCTCTATGTGTCCGAATACTACAGCCACGTTTTCCGCAAGATCACGCCTGGCCTGGATGTGTCAACGCTGGCTGGCACAGTCAACTTGCCGGGCTTTGCCGATGGAACGGGAACGGCAGCGCTGTTCAACGGGCTCTACAGCATTGCCATGGATGGCCAGGGCAGCATCTATGCGGCTGATAGCCGAAACAACCGCATCCGTAAGCTGACATCGGGAGGGGTGGCGACAACGCTCGCTGGTTCTGGTGCGAACGGTGCGTTGGATGGCCCGGGGAACACGGCATCGTTCAATTCGCCGGGTGGCGTGACTGTAGGTGTCGATGGGAACATCTACGTGGCGGATACGGGCAATAATTTGATCCGCAAGGTTACGCCGGCCGGCGTTGTTTCCACACTTGCCGGGCAGGCGGGCGCTACTGGCGCACAGAATGGGATCGGCTCTGCAGCGAGGTTCAAGCAGCCTTACGGTGTCGCCATGGACAAGGATGGCACGCTATATGTGGCCGACACCTTCAATAATTTGGTCAGGAAGATCGTGCCAGTGCCGGCGCCGTGAACTTTATGATGCTTTCGACCGAGATGGACGACCAGAGGGAGCCGCTGTAGCGGATTCCTGCATGCAAGATGTCGGATCCTTTCACTATCCATATCCTGGATAGTTCCGATAGACGGGCTATCTTCGCCCGCGTGCTGGTCGTCTCAACCTTCCCCCACAGAGACCAGTTTTTCCCTATCGCTGCCGTGCCTAGCCGACCAATAACGAGCGCCACAACGATGCACACCGTCAGGCCGCCTCCGTGCGATCAGCGCTGCGAGTAACGCTACGCCACCTTGAAGTGCTCAACGGATTGACCGGCGTTGACCGCGCGCTGGAGCCATTCTGGAAGTGCGCCTTCGCCATTCCAGGAGTGGCCAACGGCATCTTTGTACTGGGCACGCACTTCTACCTTCGGTTCCACGAACTGCTCCCCGAAACAACCCGCTGAAACCAGGTCGTCTGCGGTGATGCCATGCCTGGCCATTTGCGATTTCACCCAAAGAATGGCCGCAGCTCGCTCGCGAAGCGTTTGAGCCTCGGAATTGTGAAGAATCGAGAGTTGCGCTGGATTGTGGAAGCTGGCCATTTGGGTGTGCAAGTTTGGCGCCTTCTTGAGACGGTCGTCAGGGCGTGGACCGAGGGAGGGCAGTGAAACCGGGTGGTAAGCCGACAGCGCGGTGAATGTTGGTCGCGTCTCAAGGGTCATGCCTGCCGCCGTTCGCGCCAGTGTATTCTAACTGGGTTGCCAATCCACGGAGGCGGGATGGTCTACCCAATTGAGCCCAAGATTGCTCACGTCGAGGGCGACGTGGCAGTTCAGTTCGACTACCTAATTGCAGGACGCAGCCAAACGTTCGTAGTCACACGGCAAGCGCTTGAGGACCACTTCGGTCTCGAGCCAACAGGGGTGTCCCCGCAGCAACGAGATGTGGCAATTGCCGAAGCGTTTCGGAAGGGATGGGAACGCATTCGCAACGTGGCTGCGCGCATTCAGCGCACATCGATTGGCGGCCACCACTACGTCGTGCTACGCGCTGAAGATTTCTAGGTTCAACGAACGGACGCTGACGATCTGCACACGTTTATGGACGGGCCCATCGCCGCATGTGATGGGCTTCTTTTTCTCGCGTCACGATGACACGCCAGTGCATGCGGAAAAGAGGCGAGCAGTACGATAGTACCGCCCGCCCATAGAAGTACTGGAGCGGGGTTCGCAGCCAGACTTGGAGTAACGGTTACCGGAAGCCAGTCTTAACCCAAGAGGCGATGTCCGGAATGCTCACCTTTGCGCGCAGTTTATTCACGCCAGATGCAACTGGTTGCAGTGCCCCGCTTGCTGCTCTCGTCAGGATTCCAGGCAGCCGGCAGGTCTAGTGGCCTCGGGTTCAGAGCTTCCGTCACTTCTAGCCTTCTGCTCCCAGCGCGGTGCTGGGCAGCCAAGCGTAGACCGGTCGATATCGCTCACGTCTTCAAGCTCTGCTGCCGGTGGTTGCACAACCTGAAGGTAGATGCCACGAGACAAAACTGCAGCTGCCACGATGATGATCGCGACAAAGAAAGCCTGAGCGAGAAGTCGAATCCAGCGATGGAGCATATCGGTGTATGAGTCCTATGCTTGGACTCGAGGCAAGCATACACAAGGTGGTTTGATGCCGCTGCCACCCCGTTGCAGGGAAGTCACATCGCAAACAATCGTTTCGCGCTGGCCGAGTTCAAGTCGAACCTTCGTCGTAGTAGCCGAGCAACGTGAACATGCCAGCGAACGAATGCTGGCAACTCTCACACACATATTCCTGATGGATGGTAGTTGCGCCTACCCCGCAAGCGCCGAGAGTGATATCTGTCGATTCGCAGGCCGGACATAGCGTGATGCCAGTGGCAACCACCCGTTCGCGCCAGTCTTCATGCGTCATCATCATTTCGCTCCTCGACGATGCTTTCCGTGCAGTGAAGCGCGTCGTCCTGGCTGCCCGTGACTTACTGCAAATTGTCAGCTTTCACCGGCTCGACCCGGTACACCGACCAAAAGTAGTGGGAGTGCTGGTGGCGTTTGGCCTGTTTCTTCTCAGCGAAGAACCGTACTCGGCCATCCGGACCCGCGTCCATATCGACCTCCAAGTGCTCCTCAGAGGAGGTTGCTGCGGGAGGAAGCGCAAGGATGGCAGCAGATACGTACTGACCTTGAATACGCCCGAGAATCCCATTAGCTCCCGGGGCCGCAGGTTGATTCGATGTTGCTCCCGGCATATGGCATTTCGTAGCCAGACGGTTGTTCCCCATGTTGTCCTTCTCCCACGGCATTGGCCGTCGCGACTGTTCATACGTTTCAAGTGCGGCCAGGCCCTACGCAAACGCCTTGTTTATTCCGTGTGATGACAGGCAGGTGGCCATACGATCGCAATCGAGCCACGGCCTGCCGGGCCGATGTGGCGGCTTCCAAATCGACCAAGGCAGCCGAATCTATGCCGAACGAACCGCACCTTGGGCATGTGTATCGGTATCCCCCAAGCACGGACGACCGGATTCGCTCTGCGGCAGCGCTACACAACGGGCAGTTTGCTGGTTCTGGAAGCATGGTCGAAGCCAAAGGCACTGTATATTTATACAGTATATACGACCGGCCGCAAAAAAGAAGCAGGCGGCAATGGACGTGCGCCGGCTCGGACTGTCAGCGTGGGCTTCATCACGACGCGACTTATCGTCGCGCACTCTATGAGTAACGTAACCAACACTTCGAGAGGTGGATGCAGAAACCTGAGCTAGTCCCATTCCTCTGCGGTCACCAGCTCGACAAGGACGATGCCTTCACCTTCCATCTGATGCAGCTTCCGGTAGCACCACGGGCACGGCGCCCAATCGCGCAGCGTCGTGCCGCCCAGGTCGTAGGGAATCTCGCGAACTCGGGCCGGCACTCCACACTCGCATACAACGATTCTGGTGAGTTCCATCGTGTCTCCTTGTCGTCGTCGAATTTCAGCACTGGGCGGGTTTGGACTCCATGGATGAGGAGGGCAACCAGGGCGTCATGCTGTAACCGCGCATCACGACGGCATTGGCCAACGACCGAGGAATCGTATTCGGAAAGTCTGGCTGCAGGTGAAGCCTTCGGATTGGCTGACACTGCGATTGCAGAAGAGTTGCTTGCCGCAAACGTCTATGCACTGCAACAGCAGGCGTAGAGGCTACAGGGGTATGAGCAGGCAGCCTGTATTATAGAGTCAGCGGTTTCTCGTCTCGGCATTCCGCAATCGCAAGAGGAAATATGGATGTCGTTGAGTACAAGAAGCTCGTTCCCCAAGAGAACGGCAATCAGCTATGGTTTCAGCGAGCGCAATGGATTCTCAAGGCGATCATCTCGGGGGGAATCGGTCTGAAGGTGGCCTATCTGAATGGCCTGGCCTACAACGAGGCCTACAGCAATGTTTTCAAACTGAAGGCGTTTCTGTTTGCGATCGGAGACAGAGACCTTTACGTAGGGGCGTACTCAGCTGCTGTGTTTGGCTTGTCAGGGTGGGTCGAGTATGCGACCCGCAGTTATATTCCACTGCTAATGCTCTGTGGCGGCACCACCCTCGCTTGGTTTGCGCCTTCGGTGTTGCGAAAGCTCTCTACCAAATTTAGATTTAACCCGCAGGTCTTGAACGATGCTAAGTGGGCCACTGGTGCGCTGAACTGGCTTGGTGCGAATGCCTTTGCAATAGGAGTCACGTTCTCCATCCCGTAGTTCTTGCTCTTAGCTCTCGTGTTCGTGCCGTACATAGGCAACTATGCTGGCAACAAAGCCGCCGAAGCGAAGGTGAAGAATTACGAAAGGGGTTGCAAGGCTGCCGCGGAGAAGCACGACTACTGTTACGTCCTGCTGGACAAGGGCGAAGAAGTGGCTCGGGGATTTCCGATCGCTCGTAGCGAGAAGACCATCGCGCTTTGGTGGAAGGGCGAAGTCAGAATAGAGGAAACAAACGGCCGGTCCTTGCGTTCTCTTACGCAGGAAGACTGATACGGATCAGCGGGGGCTGTCGCCTTGCGATATTCGTGGTTGCCTCTCGTAACTCGTAGGCAACGCGGGGTGACTGGCCAGTCCTAGTGCCACGGGATGCGCTGGCGAGACTGCGTTCCCGGTAGCCCTGGGCAACGCTCAATGCGCCCGCTACATTTTCCGTCTTCCCACCTTCGCCGACCTCGACCTTTCCAATCGCGCCGCAGCGGGACCGCTGCCTGCGGTCTTCCTTTCCTCTGTTACAAAAGAAATTTCCGACGAAAACACCTTGGCATTGAGGGGCGATTTCCGTCGGCCCATTCCTCCAGCACGTCGTCATTGAGCAATTTCGCAATATACCTCTCCGCAAGCCGTTCTGTCGGCGAGCTAGAACCGAGGTCAAAGACCTGCTCAATAACATCGTTTCGGAAGTCGGCTTCACGTTCGACACGCCAACTTCCAATGCTAGTTTCGCTGGAGTTTTCCATGGGTGTGCGCTTTTGCTGTTTCATTGCCATCTCGAACTTGGCCAGAACCCCTGACCGCCTTGGCTTTCACCATTCGCTGTTGGGGAAGCAGTGCTCCACGGTTGCAGTGGTCGCGCCGAGTTCGTATCCGCAGCTCGCAGAGGGTTTGCTCCCCGAGGCTGCCTACGAGTTCGAGCCGAGCAGCCGGGAGATGTTCTGCTACGACGACATCAATAATCCGTGGTTCTACAACTACTGCCGCAAGCTCACTGTTCTGATTGCTCCAGGGAAGCCGCTGCAAGGTCGCAGAACTCCTGCAGAATGGTTCAAAGCGGTGGCCGCTTTGGTCGAGGACGAAGAGAAGTATCCGGAGACCGGCGGACGCGGTCCATTCTAGGAGCTGTTCCGTTACGGCATGACCGGCGCGACGTTCGGTCCAGTGGCCTGCGCGAAGCTGGTCGCCGACTTCGATGCATGGGAGGAGGCCGTCAAATCGGTGGGTGAAGACAAGTTCTATGAGTATCACATGGAGCTTCGCCGGTGCTTTGCCCATGCAGGCGAGAGCGGCATGGTGGTCTTTCCATTCAGGTGGACTTTCTGGTTGGATGACCTTCCTCCCTATGGCGAGCCGGTGCTCGGCCTCGACCAGGAGGGTGAGCAGCTCATCTGATGTGGTAGTCGCAACGCCTCTTCTAACGGGCGTCCTCTGTGGCGCTCGTTTTTCTTTTCAGCAGAGGAGCGAGAGCCGGGCGTTGCTCGGTCTTCTCAGCGGCGAGCCGCGCGTATGGCCGGCGTGGACTGTGCGGGTGTCGCGACTTCCTTACCGCACACGTCTCAGGCAGCGGCGAGGATGTCCTACGCTAAGCCCTTCCGATCGCCAAAGGTAGCGTCTCGTCGGACGAACGTTGTGCTGACGACCTTACCGGCAGATGGCCGCGCTTCTTGTCGCCTTCCAAAAAATCTCGTCTCCATCGCGATTTGCAGAATCTTCTTCATCCGGAATCTCATCAGCATGTCGTTGCGTCAGCGTATTAGAACTTCAATGAAGTCGCGCTGGCTTTCGCGAAAGCCTCCAGCATTGCCGTAAAGGGAAGAATTCTGCCTCTTATGAAGCTAAATCCTCGCAAGGTACGCATTCTTGCCGCTTGATGCTTACCCATCATCTCATTTGAGACTAGGTCGATTTGCCATAGCCGAAAGCCGCACTGAATTTTTCGCAAACTAGTGCAAGATAAGCGGCCTTATTTTGTACTCTAAGAAAACCGACGCCAAAGGCCGACTACGCGAGGACTACGAATTGGGATCCTTTCGAACTCGTCGGGCCGATGCTTTCACGGGCCCTACGGCAGTAGGTGTGCTGAGCAGCTCACGTCCCTCTGCGAGGCTAGAAGATAGAAAGGCGGACACGACGTTGTCCAGTGTTATTTTTTGCGCGGCGGTCAGCTTTTCGTAGTCCTCAAGACTTGCGCTGAAAGGCCACGTTTGGCGGTTTGATTCTGATTGGCTTCCACCGACAACACCGTAACCGGGGTCGAGCGCGTAGGCAGCCCGCTTGTTTCCCCTGCCCGTGGCCAGCCACCACGGATTCACCCGTAGCAGCTCTGCTGTGGCAAGCAGGTTGCTACCCTCCATCTTCTTCGTGCGCCCAGTTTGCCAGTCAACGATCGACGCGCTCTTTATCCCGCAGGCGCGAGCGATTTCCACGGCCTTCACCTCAGGCATTTCGGACATGGCTTCTTTAAGCCGGTCAGCAAGCGTATTCATTAGGAAATCCTAACAGGATCATCGTTAGGAATGCCTTGACTTTATAATAAGGAATTCCTAAAATTAGGCATGGCTACAGCTACCGAACTTATCGATCTTCTCGGCGGGACCAGTGCAGTGGCGAAACTGTTGGGCATCAAAGCGCCCTCGGTTAGTGACTGGCGTAAGACCGGAATCCCGCGGAGCAGAGTCACCGAACTGGCTTTTGCCACTGGCAGGGCGCCAACTTCGCTCGACGATCTTTCGCCGGATAGATGGCACGTCCTGTGGCCAGAGCTTGGCGCTGCCAACGCATCGGCTGAGGCCTAGTTGCCTGTATGGCTGTATCCGACCGGCGAGTCAGCAGAAGTTATATGAACTTCAGTAGCGCCCTCGCACGGGAGGACTGCGAAGGCGCTATCGAAAGCGATGTTGTCGCAGTGGAGAACTCCCCGCGATGCACCCTGAAATTGACCTTTTAGGAGGAAGTGAACATGAACGAGTTGATTACAAACGATCAACGTGAGCAACTGCTGGCCAATGGGAAGATGAGCGCCGCCGGTCGGACCATCGACCCTGTGCCCGTGGTTCGGATGTTCACCCCAGATGCGCACGTGACGTGGTTGCTGGCCACGCTCGACCCGAGCGATGGCGATACGGCCTGGGGTCTGATCGACCTCGGCATCGGCATGCCCGAACTGGGGACGATCAAGCTGTCCGATCTGGCTTCAATTGTCGGGCCGCGAAAACGCCCCGTTCTGCGCGACCTGTACTTTCGCGCCACGCGACCCCTGTCGGAATACGTACGATTGGCGCAACTCGACGGCTCGATTCCCGATTGAATGACAGGATGACCACGCTGGCGACATTGTTCTTTTTGCCCTCAATCTAGACGCGGCTGTCTGGATCAACGACCTTGTGCTGAACCCGTCTCGCCGTGTCTACGCCTGCGCCCAGGTCAGGGCTACCTTATCGACAACCTGAGATCGCTGCATGACCGTACACATTTCGTTGGTACTCGGTCCGCATACAGACTTTTGTTGTCCACAGGCGATGAAAACACACTTAAGGAGGCAGGCCTTGCGGTTCACTAGCGAAACGTACACATCTGCAGCGGGAAGCTGCAACGAGGATATCGGCGGCGGCGTCAGTAATGCGGCTTGGATCCTGGACGGCGCTACCAGCCTGTCGCGCCGCACCGTGCTGGATGCCAATGGTCAGCGCATTTCCGATGCCGCCCACTTTGTTGCCACGCTCTCAGCCGCGTTTCATCGGGGTATGGGGCTTGGGCAGGATGTTGCCCAAGCGCTCGATAGCGCGCTGCAATCGGTCAGGCAGGACGAAGGCATACAGGGCTACCTCGCGGAGGACTTCGATGTGCCGTCGGCGAGCTTCGCGGCAGTCCAACTGACGGGGCAGTGTCTTCAAGTGGCAAACCTGGGCGACTGCACGATGTTGCTGCAGGCCGATAAAGGGGCGATCACGTCGTTCGGGGACTCTGCTGTCCGCCAGCTTGATGCCGCGTTGTTATCCAGCTATCTGGCGCTCAGGCAGACAGTCTTGGAGCGGGGCGCGGTCTGGGAGGCGCTGGTGCCTTTGATTCGTGAGAATCGCGCGAGGATGAATACACCTGGCGGCTACTGGATCCTCGAGCCCAGAGGGCACGGATTGTCCGGACTGCAGCGGATGGCGATGAGGTTCAGCACTAAGGTTCGCGGTCTTCTCGTGACGGATGGGCTTTACCGGATTGTGGATACCTATCACCTGATGAGTAGGGAAGAGTTCTTTGAGGAAGCGTTCAGTGTCTCTGGCTTGGAGCGGTTGGTCAGCAATACCCGGGATGCCGAGGCGCTGGATAGTAAGGAGACCCGTTGGCCTCGCGTGAAGGCCAGGGACGACGCCACCATCGTAAAGTTTGAAATTCAATGAACATTCCAAGTGACGCAAACGCGAAAAGATTCCCGATCTCCGTCAAAGGCGTAATGCTTGTCGGCGCGCAGGTCATCCTGCTGAAAAACGAGCGGGACGAATGGGAGTTGCCTGGTGGGAAACTGGAACCGGGCGAAGATATTCTGGAGTGCCTCGCCCGTGAAATAGACGAGGAACTGAGTGTAGCCGCCCGAATCGGCGACCTTCTGGATGCATGGGTCTACCCGATTCACTCTGTTGAGGTGGTGATATTGACCTACGAATGCCACATCAGCGCGGATGTGTCTCCGAAGATCAGCCATGAGCATAAGGAGTTGGGACGCTTCCCAATTGTAAGCGCCCGGTGAACCCGTCTTGAAGGGAAGCAGGAGAGCAAGGAGCATCGT
>CAUUBQ010000013.1:0-152394 GCA_963543405.1 uncultured Cupriavidus sp. | reverse complement strand
TGCAATCTCTGTTTTTGGGGGGTAGAACGGTGTTTCGTGTTTCACTGTAATGAACACCTGCCCTGAAAACTACTTAATGCACAACGAAAATCCATTAGCAGGTCTAATGAATGCGTAATCTCGACCTGGACCTGCTTCGGACGCTGGTGGCCATTGCCGACCACGAGACGTTTGGCGCTGCCGCGGAAGCCGTGCAGCGCACCCAGTCGGCGGTAACCCAGCAGATGCAGCGGCTGGAAGAGCAACTGGGGCTGACGCTGTTCGAGCGTCAGGGCCGCAGCAAGCTGCTGACGCGCCATGGCAAGAAGCTGCTCGAATACGCGCGGCAACTGCTGACGATCAACGACGAGGCGCTGCGCATGTTGCGCGAAGGCGACCTGACCGGCTCGCTGCGGATTGGTGCGCCGCACGATGTGGCCGACACGATCCTGCCGGTGCTGCTCTCGCATATCGCCCGCTCGTCGCCGGCACTGCGGCTCGAAATCCATGTCGGCAGAAGCCCGTTCCTGATGGAGTCGTTGCGTCGCGGGGAAATCGACCTGACCGTGTCCACGCGCGAGGACCCCTCGCTCGAAGGCATCGTACTGCGTACCACGCCCACCATCTGGGTCTGCTCGGCGGACTTTGTCTATGAGCGCGGCACGCCCGTACCGCTGATCCTGGCCGACGAGCCGAGCCTGTTCCGCAAACTGTCGCTGGAGGCGCTGACCCAGGCTGGCGTCCCCTGGCGCATCGCCTATCTGGCGCCAAGCCTGATCGGCATCAAGGCGGCATTGCGCGGTGGGCTTGGCATTACGGCGCGCAGCATCGACCTGCTGGCGGCCGACATGCGCATCTTGGGCGAGAACGACGGCCTGCCGCGGTTGCCCGATGTCACCTACTACCTCTGGGCACGCCCCAATGCGGTCAATCCTGTCGCGCGTCATGTGTTCTCGATGCTCAAAACGGCCCTGCAGCGCGGCCTGGTCAGCGCTTGAGGAAAGGCAGCATCGTAGGACGGGCCGCGCGCGCGGCAAACTAACAAGAACGCGTATCGATATTTCGATGTTCGACAATAACTTTCATTTTGCTTTCAGTGGATGCGAGGCGAGGCGTGAGTATCCAACTGGACAATATGTTCCGCGGCATGGATGAAATTCACTATTGCGTGAATCGAATATTGCGATGCATCAAAACTCCACTATCTTTCACCCACTGTCATTCAGATTCTGACCAGGAGGTGATGAAATGAACAGCACGACCCTCGACACCGGATTCCAGTCATTCCGTACCCAGGCTGACGAAGCCGCAGCCGTCACCGCAATCCATCATCAGGACATCGTTGCCGCCTTTACGGCGCGACCCGCTTCCCAACCGGTCGCCGTGCTGCACATGCTCTACCCACGCACCGATGCCCGTACCCACCGCAGCCTGGACCATCTGGTTGGCGCCTTGCAGAACCATGGCCTGCATGAAGTGGCGGCATTGGTAGCGCGTGAAGCGCACTACCTGGTATTCCAGGACGTGGCGCAGGCATGGCGCACCTTGCATGAGATCCGCCACGACTCCCTGGCGATTGGCGTGCATCTCTACTATCGCGGACTGGCAGGAGACGCGGCGGAGCACGCGCTCGATGCCGACGCGCATCGCCTGCATTAAGGATCTGACGATCCCGCCGGGACCTTTTCCTGGCGGGATAACGGTGCGGCAGTCACGGTAGAAAAGGTCTTTAACGATGTAGATTCAGAAATTTAAGCGATTGGCGATTAATCGATTGATGTCTGTTGTCCAGACTAGGGTTTGTCCCGCTGACGTTGAGCGAGAGAAAAACAATCTGGTAGACGAACTCCCTATTTCTGTAAGGAAGACATCATGAACATCACCAATACACTGCGTGGCGGCCTTCTGCTGACCCTCCTGGCCACTGCATCCGCGGGGGCTTTCGCTGCGGAGAGTGCAGACCTCATCGTCAAGGGTGTTATCCGTCCGGCTGCATGCGCGGTCACGCTGTCCGGCGACGGCTCGGTCGACTTTGGCACGATTTCATCGAAGAGCCTGAGCGGATCTGCTGCCACCAAGCTGCAGGAACGCGAAATCACCATGACCATGACGTGCGATGCCGCAGCAGCCGTTGGCTATCGCATCGACGACAATCGTTCGGCCAGCGCGGCCCAGATTCTGAATGGCGTGGATTCCACTATCGCCAACGCGATGGGCTATGGCCTGGGCAGCGTCGACGGCAAGAGCCTTGGCGCGTTTGCGATTCGCGCGTTGCCTGCCGATGCCACGCTCGACGGCACGGCGGCAACCGCCAGTACGCGTTCGACCGATGGTGGCAGTAGCTGGCAAGGTGCCGGCACGGTGTCGAACTACGTTGCGCCGGCAACGGTCTATGCCTGGTCGGCTACCGATGGTGGCGCCCCGGTGAGCGCCTCGACCGTCTCGCAAGTCCTGAAAGTGGTTGGCGCGTTGAACAAGACCGGCGACCTGCCCGCGCTGACTTCGAATGTGTCGCTCGACGGCTCGGCCACGATCTCGGTCGTCTACCTGTAAGCCGACTGCCCTGCAGTGAAAAGCCCGCATCACGATGATGCGGGCTTTTTTTCGTCCAGACATAGGATTCGGATACAGTACCCATCGACACATTCAACCCATTCAACAGGTGTTTCCCATGTCCGATTTCGTTGTTGACCGTGTGTTGCTAACCAATGATGATGGCATCGAGGCGCCGGGCCTCGCGGTACTGGAACAGGTGGCGTCGACGCTGGCACGCGAGGTATGGATCGTCGCGCCCGAACATGACCAGAGCGGAACCTCGCATTCCATCAGCCTTCATGCGCCGTTGCGGGTTGCCGAGCACGGGCCACGCCGCTTTGGCATTAGCGGTACGCCGGGCGACTGTGTCGTGATGGCCGCGCGCCATATCATGCGCGATAACCCGCCGGACCTGGTGCTGTCCGGCATCAATCGCGGCGGTAACCTTGGGTTGGAGACGGTGTTCTCGGGTACCGTGGGCGCGGCAATGACTGGCATGCTGCTTGGCATCCGGTCGATTGCGTTGAGCCAGGTCTTCACCGATCGCAATGCGGTCAAATGGCAGACGTCGCGCGCGCTGGCGCCTGACGTGATCCGCCGGCTGCTGGCCGCGGGGTGGACGGACCAGGCATGCCTCAATGTGAATTTTCCCGACGTCGATCCCCAAGATGCAGGGCCTCTGGTCGTCACGCGACAGGGGATGGGTCTGGTCAAGGCGATCGACGTACGCGCCCATGTGGATCCGCGCGGCATACCGTACCACTGGCTCCAGTTCTCACGCGGACCTCGCCCTGATGTAGACGATGCCGAAGCAATGGTGACCGGGCGAGGGGCCATTTCGGTGACGCCGTTGCGGTTCGAGCGTACTGATGATGAGGCTGCAGCGGTGCTGGCGGCAGGATTGGCGCGGTAGATTTTCTCCCATGTCCCGCTCGCGGGACAGGGGAGCAAACCAGCAGTTCTTGATATGCCCGTGGTGTTCTCCCCTCTCCCGCGCGCGGGAGAGGGGCGGGGGAGAGGGCCAGCGCATCAAGACGCGACATCGGCAATTTGAACCGCATTGCCCTCTCCCCCACCCCCTCTCCCGCGTTGCGGGCGAGGGGAGCCGGTTATCGCTTATCTGTCCGCACCAGCACCGACACCGGCAATAACCCGAACACTTCCTTCAACCGCAGCCATCCCGCATGCGAGGCCACCGCGTGGCCTGTCAGTGCATCGACCCACTGTCCGTCGCCGGCATGCAGTCCCGTATCGCGCCAGCATTGGGGTGCAATGCGTGGTAGCGTGGGTTCCACGTAATGCGCGGCCAGACGCGTGACCGCAATCACGGATTCGGCGTTGCCGCAGCGGCGCCGGAATGCCAGCACGTTGGCGGCAAGCTCACCACTGGCGGATAGTGGATCGTAGCTGCCTTGTGCAAATAGCGCGGGTTGGTCGCGGCGTATTGCCAGCACACTGCGAATCAACTGTTGCTTGATACGTCCGTCTTGCCAGTGAGAAAGCCAGTGAGCCCACCCGCCACGGCATTCGAGTTGCGCCTGCAGGCGCGCATGGTCGGGCTGGCGGCGGTTGTCCGGATCGACCAGGCTGAAATCCCAGGTCTCGTTGCCTTGATAGCGGTCCGGCACGCCGGGAACGGTCAACTGCAAGACGGTCTGGGCCAGGCTGTTGAGCGCCGCTGCGGTGCCGATTCGTGTCGCGAAGCGGCCGATGTCGTCGAGCACGCTTTCGGTGTCGCCGATGGCCAGCGCGGGCAGGAATGCGTCGCAAGCAGCTTCATAGTCGGTGTCGGGGTGCGTCCAGCTGCCATGCCGCTTGCCTTCGCGAATGGCCTTGCGTTGCCATGCCAGGACGCGCTCGACAAATTCGCGCTGGGCAGATTCGGTTTGCAGTGCGCGCGGATCGGCGGGCCAGGCACCTACCAGGGTCTGATAGAGCATCAGGCGGTCCACGCCATCAGGGCCCTTGGGCGATGCGGTCAGCAGCGGTGCCAGGCGAGCCTCCCAGGTGGCCACGGCCTCGGCCCAAGGTTCGGCCAGTTCGCTCAGTACAGCCAGCCGCATGCGTGCGTCTTCGCCACGCTTGTGGTCATGCGTGGCCACTGCCAGCATCGCATGCGGCCAGTTGTGTTGGCGGTCCTTCATGCGGTCGTGAAAGCGCTCCGGGGAGATGGCCAGCGTACCGGGATCACTGCCCACTTCATTGCGCGACAGCAAGCGCCCATAGCGATAGAACGCGGTGTCCTCGGTGGACTTGGCCGCCAATGCCGGCATCAGTTGCTGCAGCCGCGTGCGCAGCTTTCCGGCGTCGCTGTCGAGCGGCGCGGCATCTTGCAGCGCGGCCAGGATGAAATCAAGCGCGGCGGCTTCATCGGGCGCCAGGTGCTTGCGCGCGGCGCCGGCGGCAGTCGCCAGCATGTTGTCATCGAACGATGGATCGCGTTCGTCATGGCCGGCGGTGTAATAGCTCCGATAAACCGGAATGGCGGTCATCAGCGCAGTCAATGCGTGGCGCAGTGCATGAGCGGTCAGGTCGCGCGTGGCGGGTGCCGCGCGTGCCATGTCATGCAACCGCACACAGATCGCGTCGACCTCGGCAATCAGGTGGCGTGCCAGTACACGGTGCCGGCCGGCGCGCACGTAGTCCGCAAAGAGCCGGTCGTCGGCGCTGATCTGCAGCCAGAGCATGTTGAGCGGACCTGCGCCACGCAGATCGTGCAACACCGCGCTGACTTCGTCCATGAAATCGTAGCCGGTGGTGCCATCGACCTGCCAGTCGGTGGGCAACGGCTCGTGCTCGCCGAGGATCTTTTCGACGACCAGCCATGGGTGGTGACGTGCCAGTTCGGCAGGGCGCCCGGGCCGCAGCGTGGCAAGCCGCACTCGTACACGTCGGCAATACCCGGCCGGATCTGCCAGGCCATCGACATGGTCGATCCGCAGGCCGTCGATCCAGCCTTCCCGATAGAGGCGGAACACCAGTGCATGCACGGCCTCGAACACGTCGTCGCATTCTTCCCTGACGCCAGCCAGTTCCGTGACCTCGAAGAAGCGTCGCCAGTTCAGCGCCGCCGCGCCAGTGCGCCACCACGCAAGCCGGTAGTGTTGCCGCTCCAGCAGCGCGTGCAATGCCTGGACATCGTGCAAGGACCCGCCAGGTTCAGCCGGCACGGCCAACGGCAAATCGAGATCGCCATAACGAACGACCATCCAGCCATCGCCATCGTGTGCCAGCCGGATCGATCCCGCTTGCAGGGTGTCCCAGTATGGGTCGCCAAGGATTGGCAATAACACCTTGCCGTGCAGGTCCGGATCGCGCGATTGCCAGTCGATGTCGAAGTAATGCGCGTAGGCACTCTGCGTGCCGCGCGCGAGCACGTCGCGCCACCAGGCGTTGTGAACCGCGTCTGTCGCCATGTGGTTGGGCACGATGTCGAGCACGATGCCGAGGCCCGCGGCGCGTGCGGATGCCGCGAGCGCAAGGAAGCCGTCCTCACCGCCAAGTTCCGGGTTGATTCGCGTGAAGTCGGTCACATCATAGCCGTGCGTGGAATCGGGGCGGGCCGTCGTGATCGGTGAGAGGTAGAGGTGGCTGATGCCGAGCCCGGTGTAGTACGGAACCAGCCTCGCTGCATCGGCAAACGTAAAGCCGGCATGCAGTTGTAGTCGCGCGGTCGCGCGTGGCACGCCAGCATAACCGGGATCGGCGGGATCGGCGGGATCGGCGGGATCGACGGGAGCGGTCATGGCAAGCTCACGCAGGATGCAGGCAGGCGATGCAGCAATATCCGGACAGTGTGCCGGCGGAAAGCGCCGCGATGGCACCGGGCTGGCTCGCATGCAGCATTTGTCCGCCGTCGCAGTCGACCAGTACTGGCGCCTCGCCAAGATTCAGCCAGATCGACAACACACAACCGTCGCCCATGCGCCACCGCGCCACCAGCGCCAGATCGGCGAGCAGGGTCACGCCAAGCGCGCGGCAGTCGCGCAGACGCGGCACGATCTCATGCCGCCGGATCGACAGCAGTTCACCGTAGTAATGGTTCCACGCGCGGCAATAGCCATCCGTGTCGTCACAGACCGGGCGCGAGGCGTCGAATGTCTCCGGCGCGTTCGGATCCGCGATGCGCGCGGCATGCGCATCGTCGCGGAACGCGACCGATGTGGCGAACTCGCGGCGGCGTCCGTCGCGTACCGCCTGCGCCAGTTCGGGTGGATGGTCGGTGAAGTAGAGGAACGGCGTGCGCGCGCCATGCTCTTCACCCATGAAAACCAGCGGTATTTGCGGGCAAAGCAGTTGCAATGCCACGGCGGCACGCAAGGCGTCGGGATCGGCCAGCGTGGCCAGGCGCTCGCCGAATGCGCGGTTGCCGGTCTGGTCATGGTTCTGCAGGAACATCACGAACGACGTAGGCGGCAGCGCGGCACTGGGCTGCCCGCGACGCACCTCGCGGCCTTGCAGCGGTCCATGGGCTGCACCGCTGCGATAAGCAGAAACTTCTCCCTGCCAGGCAAAGCCCTCGGCAAGCACGCGGGCCAGATGCCGCAGTGCAGGCGTGCCGGCCGCATCGTCGGGTGCACTGCCGGGAACCAAGGCCTGGTATTCGCTGTAGTAGCTGTCATGCTCGCCGGTCAGCAGCACGTGCAATGCATGGTGGGCATCGTCGTTCCATTGTGCATCGTAGCCGGCTTGCAGCAGTGCCACATCGTTGTGGTCGTTTTCCAGCACCAGATGCAGGTGCCGGCCGGGCAGGCAGGTGCGCAATTCCTGAGCCAGCCGGGGCAGCCAACCTTCGTCTTCGATCGCGTGCACGGCATCGAGCCGCAGGCCATCAAGGCGGAAGGCCTCGAGCCAGTAGCGTGCGTTTTCGCCAAAGAAACGCTGGACTTCCGGGCGCCGGAAATCGATCGCGGGTCCCCACGGCGTTTGGCGATCCTCGCGGAAGAACGCACTGGCGTAGCGATGCAGGTAGTTTCCTTCCGGCCCAAAGTGGTTGTACACGACATCGAGCAGCACCATCATGCCCAGCCCGTGCGCGGTGTCGACCAGCGTGCGCAGTTCGTCGGGCGAGCCATAGCTGTGCTCGGGTGCAAACGGCAGGACGCCGTCGTAGCCCCAGTTGCGGGCGCCGGGAAATTCCGAGAGCGGCATCAGTTCGATGGCTGTGAAGCCGAGCGCGGCCAGCCGATGCAATTGCGCCGTCACGCCGGCGTAGCCACCGTACAGGCCGACGTGCAGTTCGTAGATCACGGCCTCGTGCCAGGGGCGCCCGCGCCATTCGGTGTGCTGCCACGTGAACGTGGCGGTGCCTTGCGGCAGGCAGAGCACGCTTGCGCCGTGCACGTCGTCGGCCTGCAACCGCGAGGCGGGATCCGGCACGATCTCGCCGTCGTCGAGCCGGAACCAGTAGCGCGCGCCATCGCAGCACGGCGCCACGGCCTCGAACCATCCCGCCTCGGCTTCGACCATCACCACTGGCGGCATGCCGGCAATCTCCAGGCGTACCGCGTGACCCTGTGCGGCAGCATCCGGTGCCCAGAGGCGGAAGCGAACCCGTCCGTCCGCAAGCCTGACCGGTCCGAAGCGATAGGCTGCGGCACCGTCGTCGCCGCAGGGCAGCAGGCGCGAGTCGGCTCCCAGCGTTTGCCAGTTAGGTGCGGGGGACATGCCGTCAGGCTGCGGCACGGCTGGCGCTGCTGTCATCATGGTGCGCTACCTTCGATCTGGAAGTCAGACAACGCTCAGGCTGGGGTTGCGGCGGGGCCAGCCTCCACAGGGGCCAGCACTGGGCTATCGGGCATTACCGGGCGGCGCGTGCTGCGCGGTTGCACGGCCGGTGTGTCGTTTGCCGCTGCGGCTTGTGCCAGCGGCATGTGCGCGAGGGCCGGCGCCAGCGCACCATACAGTGCCAGGTACTGGCGCGCGGGCCCGTCCCAGCCGAAGTCGGTTTGCATGCCGGTACGCTGCAGGCTGCGCCAGTGACGCTGTCGCCCATACCATCCTAGTGCACGCGCAATCGCGCTACGCATGGCTTCGACCGATTCGCCTTCAAAGACAATGCCGTTGGCGCGTGTGGACGGGGTGGTACCGTCACCAACATCGCGCACGGTGTCGGCCAGGCCACCTACGCGCGAGACAATCGGCACCGTGCCGTAACGCATCGCATAGACCGGTGTCAGGCCAAAGGGCTCGAAGCGGCTGCCATGGAGCAGCACATCGGCACCCGCATGCAGCAGGTGCGCATCTTCCTCGCGATAACCGATCGATACGCCGACGCGTCCCGCATGCCGTTGTGCAAGCGCGGCAAACGCGGCTTCGAGCTTAGGATCGCCACATCCCAGCACCACGAACTGCGCATCGGCATGGGTGTCGAGTGCCATGGCGATGGCTTCCAGCGCCACATCGGCCATTTTCTGGTGGGTCAGTCGGCTGCCCATGGCGATCAACGGCCGTGCCGGATCGGTTGGCAAGCCATGCCGTTCCTGCAATGCCGTCTTGCACGCGCGCTTGCCGGCCAGTGTGCGGGCGTCATAGCGCTGGGGCAGCAGGCGGTCGTTGTGTGGCGACCAGGTATCCGTGTCGATGCCATTCGGAATCGCGCCAAGCACGCTGGCGCGGTGATTGAGCAGTCCGTCGAGCCCATGGCCAAAGCGCGGCGTGAGGATCTCCCTTGCATAGCTGTGGCTGACGGTCGTAACCCGGTCCGCAAAGCGGATACCGGCCTTCAGGAAATTGAGCTTGCCCCAGAACTCGATCCCGTCCGGCGTCAGGTACTCCCTGGGCAGTCCCAGTGCTTCTGCGAGGTCCATCGGGAATACACCCTGGAACGCAAGGTTGTGAATGGTACAGACCGTCGGGATGCGCACGCCGCGGGCGTGCATCAACAGTGGGGTCAGCGCCGCATGCCAGTCATGGGCATGGACGAGGCTTGGCACCGGCAGCGGGGTGTCACCCGCCGCAATGGCCGTGGCCGCATGGGCGAGTGCGGCAAAGCGCTGTGCGTTGTCGCAGAAGTCGCGGCCGGTGGCATCTACATATAGTGAGCCCGGGCGATCGTACAGCGAGGGGCAGTCAAGAAATACCACGCGAACACCGCTATCCGGCATCAGCCCGTACAGCAGCCGGGCCGGACTATGACCGGGAGGCAGGGCCATCGGCAGGTGAACCGCGCCCAGGCTGCGGACGTCGCGTGCGGCAGCTACCGCGCGCGGATAGCCGGGCATCAGGATCGTGACGTCGGCGCCGCGTTGCTGCAGCGCACGCGCGAGGCTACCCACCACATCGGCCAGTCCGCCGGTCTTGGCCAGGGGCTGGGCTTCTGCCGCCACATACAAGGTGTTTGCGATCAAGGTGAGACTCCCGCTTCGTTGCTGTTCTACTTTGGGATGAGGGTTCGCGGCGCGTCGCACAACTTTTACGACGCTGCAGGGGAGTCGCAATGCGAACTTTGTGCCAGGTAGCGGGTCGGCGTGGTTGCCGCGCTGCATCAACAGCAGCGGCCACAAGTCATGGCGGGCATGGCAACGCCGATGTATAAGCTTCCCGTGCCGTTGTAGAAACTGCTGCCGCGCGGGCAGCCAGTCACCACTCATCAGCCATTAGTTGCAGCGCTCGCTGAAGCCGCCGATATGGTCGAAGCTGACGCCGGGTTCCAGGCCGTCGCCGGCGCGACGCGGTCCCTGGATCTGGCCGCTGGAACGCCGCAGCAGGCAGACTGGAACCGGGTCGACCCGCCAGACGCGCTCGCAGTACTCGCGGATGGCGCGATCCGATGAAAACCGGCCAGAGCGCGCCGAAGACAGCACCGACATGCGCTGCCAGCGCTGGGTATCGCAGTAGGCGGCGGACACCTCGCGCTGACATTGCAAATATGAAGCGAAGTCGGCCATCAGCAGGTAAGGGTCGTGCCGGAACAGGTCCTCGAACAGGGGCCGGAAGATCGCGGCATCGCCTTTCGAGAAGAAGCCGTGCTGGATCAGGTCAACCACCGCGCGCAGTTCGGGGCTGCTGTCGTAGAACGTGGAAGGGTGGTAGCCGGAGGCCTTGAGCGCATAGACCTCCGAGGCATTGAGTCCGAACGGAAAGAAATTGTCGGTGCCGATGGCATCGCGCAACTCAATATTGGCGCCATCCATGGTGCCGATCGTAATGGCGCCATTCATTGCAAACTTCATGTTGCCGGTACCCGACGCCTCCTTGCCGGCCAGCGAGATCTGCTCGGACAGGTCCGCAGCGGGGTAGATCCGCTGCCCGTGGCTGACGTTGAAGTTGGGCAGGAAAACGACCTTGAGCCGGTCGCGCACCTGCGGGTCGCGGTTGACCACCTCGGCCACCGAGGTAATGAAGCGGATCATCAACTTGGCGTAGTGATATCCGGGCGCGGCCTTGCCGGCGAACAGGAAGGTGCGCGGCTGCACATCGGCATGCGGGTCGGACTTGATCTGGTGGTACAGCGCGATGATGTGCAGCACGGCCAGATGCTGGCGCTTGTATTCATGGATGCGCTTGACCATCACGTCGAACATCGAGGCCGGATCGACGGTTACGCCGGTGGACTCGCGGATCAGCAGGGCCAGGTCGCGTTTGTTGTCGCGCCGCACCGCTTGCCACTGTTCACGGAAGCCCGCGTCATCGGCGTAGGGCTCCAGTGCCTGCAGTTGTTCGAGGTCCTTGATCCAGCCGTCGCCGATGGCTTCGCTGACCAGTCGCGTCAGGCGTGGGTTCGATAATGCAAGCCAGCGGCGCGGCGTGACACCGTTGGTGATGCTGGTGAACTTCTCGGGCCACATCGCATAGAAATCCTTCAGTACATCCTCGCGCATCAGCCGCGAGTGCAGTTCGGCCACGCCATTGATGGCGTGGCTTCCCACGCACGCCAGTCCGGCCATGCGCACAAAGCGGCTGCCATGCTCATTGATCAGCGACAGCCGCGACAGCCGCGATTCGTCGCCATAGAACCGTATCCGTACCTCGTCCAGAAAGCGTTCGTTGATTTCGTAGATGATTTCCAGGTGGCGTGGCAGGATGCGTTTGAACAGTTCCAGCGGCCATTGTTCGAGCGCCTCGGGCAGCAGGGTGTGATTGGTGTAGGCAAAGGCATTGCGCACGATATGCCAGGCGTCGTCCCAGCCAAGGTCGTGGTCGTCCACCAGCAGCCGCATCAGTTCGGCGATACCCACGGCCGGGTGGGTATCGTTGAGTTGCACCGCAAACTTCTCGTGGAAGCGCGTCACGGGAATGCCGTGGGTGGCCAGCAGGCGCAGCATGTCCTGCAGCGAGCACGCCACGAAGAAGTACTGCTGCTCCAGTCGCAGTTCCTTGCCTTGTTGCGTCTCGTCGTTGGGATAAAGCACCTTGGTCAGGTTCTCCGAGGTGATTTTCTTGCTGACCGCGCCCAGGTAGTCTCCCCGGTTGAAGGTGTGGAAGTCGAACTGTTCGGTCGCCTCGGCCCGCCACAGCCGCAGCGTATTGACGGTATTGACACGGTAGCCAAGGATTGGTGAATCGAACGGTACGCCGACCACGGTCTTTTCCGGCACCCAGCGCACGCGATAGCGGCCCCGGTCGTCGGTATAGTGCTCGGTGTGGCCGCCCAGCCGTACCTGCACGGCCCATTCGGAGCGCTGGATTTCCCACGGGTTGCCGTGCCGCAGCCAGGTGTCGGTGGTTTCCACCTGCTGGCCGTCGATGATGTTCTGGTGGAAGATGCCGTACTCGTAGCGGATACCGTATCCGAGGGCCGGGATCTCCTGCGTGGCCAGCGAATCCATGAAACATGCGGCCAGCCGTCCCAGGCCGCCGTTGCCCAGCCCGGGCTCGTCCTCGTGTGACAGGATGTCGTCGAGGTCGAGATCCAGCGTGGCCATGGCCGCACGTACCTCCTCGACGATCCCGAGGTTGACGAGATTGTTGCCGAGGTGGGGGCCCATCAGGAATTCGGCGGACAGGTAGGCCACCGTGCGCGACGGTTGCGACTGGTAGGTTTCGGCGGTGCTGATCCAGCGCTGTACCAGCCGGTCGCGTACGGTATGCGCGAGCGCCTGGTAGAGATCGTTGCCGCTGGCATGGCCCGGGAGCTTGCCCTGGGTGTAGAAGACGTGGTCCAGGAATGCGCGCCGGATCGTTGCGCTGGACATCGCAGTGCGTGTATCGTCGGCATGTTCCTGGAACGGCGCCATGGTGGCGCCCTTGGCACCCAGGGAGCCATCCGTCGTATCGCCAGGGGTATGGGCAGGGGCCGGCCGCAGCCGGGATGCATCTGTCATCGCTTGGCTCCTGTGCAAAACAGTAAAACACTTACTACGATTGAGGCGTTCAGGCCAGAAAATATTTCGCCGGCTGCGCATGAAACGACGCGGCCGGGGCTGGTATGGAAACTGCTGAATGGAGGTTTCCCCGATCCACTCGTTTTGATGCGAGACGTGCCATGACGATCCATATTCCGCACGATCCTGTGCGCCGACCGGACCGGCGACCTGACCAAAGCCCTGACCACAACAAGGAAAAAGGGGATCAGCCGGCGCGCAACCTGCCCGACAAGCATCCGCCGCCGCCGTCCGTCAAGGCACGCGGTGGACGCGTTCGCGAGCATTGCTGCTGATCCGGTATTGCAAACCGTGTAGTTTTTGCACGCGGCTTGCCATGCTTGCTTGACTGCTTCCAAGAAAAGCAGACCCAGACACAGAGGATTGAAATTGCCCATGGACCGGCAGATATCGGACCTTGCGCGGGAGCGTGCGCCGGGCCACCCAGCGCTGCGGGCCGCGCATGTCGCCACGTTGCTCGATGCCGTTGACGACACGGCAATCTTCGAACTCACCCAGGAAGGACGCGTCCGCGCCTGGACCGATGCCGCGCGCCGCGTGTTGCTCTACGACGCGGAAGCAGTGGCCGGATGTCCTGTTGCGATGTTTCATACCCCCGAGGCCGTTGCGGCTGGCGAGCCTGACAGCTGGCTTGCGGCAGCGCGCGATGACGGCCGCACCGAGCAAAAAGGCTGGCGCGTGCGGCTCGATGGCAGCATGTTCTACGCCAGTGCCGTACTGGTGCAACTGCGCGACTTCGAAGGCAACCCGGACGGATTCGCCGCGGTGTACCGCGATATCACGATCCAGTACGCAGCCGAGGAGCATGCAAGGATCATCGAGACCCGCCAGCAGCAACTGCTCGAAACCCTCGATGATTGCGCGGTTTGCGAACTGAGCCCCGAGGGCGTCATCCGTAGCTGGAGCGCGGGTGCGCAGGCGCTGTTCGGCTACACCGGGCAGGAAGCGGTGGGCCAATCGCTGGCGCTGCTTTATTCGCAACACGGTGTGGCATCCGATACCGAGGCCACGGGGCTGGACAAGGTGCGCGCCACGGGACGCTGGTCCGGCGACGAGCGCCTGCAGCGGCGGGACGGTTCGCTGTTGCGCTGTCACGTGCGTGAGGTATTGCTGCGCGATGGCGGCGAGAGCGTGTCGGGCATATTGTGGGCGGCCCGTGACATCTCGGACTCGTCGCGCCTTGCCGATCTCGAGAACGCGGGCCGTCGCGTGCAGGCGTTCCTGGCCATCCTGGCGCACGAATTGCGCAATCCGCTGGCACCAATCCGTAATGCCGTGGATGTGATCCGGCTTACCCCGGTCAGCGATTCGCGCATCCGCCACTGCGCTGAGATCATTGGCCGGCAGCTTCATCTGCTGACCCGGCTGGTGACCGACCTGATGGATGTGGGCCGCGTCACGTCGGGCAAGCTCAAGGTGCAGCCGGTACCGATCCTCTACAACGAGGTGGTCTCCACGGCGATCGAGGCCATGCGGCCCGCGCTGGAGGGTGCGAGCCAGAAGCTCGATGTGACATTGCCGGCCGACCCGGTGTTCGTCAACGGCGATGCGGCGCGGCTCGAACAGGTCCTGTCGAACCTGCTCAGCAACGCCACCAAATACACGCAGCGTGGCGGTGCCGTGACGGTCACCGTGAAAGCGGAGGCCGGCCAGGTGATTACCACGATCGAGGATACGGGACGCGGCATTGCTACCGATGCGCTCGACCGCATTTTCAACCTGTTTGCGCAGGAGGGCGATGACAGCGCACGCAGCGGACTCGGCATTGGCCTGGCGCTGGCGCGCGCCGTGGTCGAGGCGCATGGCGGTGCCATCCAGGCCAGCAGCGCAGGCGAAGGGCACGGCAGCACGTTCACCGTGATGCTGCCCGAGGTGCAGATGGACGGCGCCAGCGTGAGCCGGGCCACCGCCGCCCAATGCACGGGACAACGCATCCTGATCGTCGATGACAGCGCCGATTCGGCGGACAGCATGGCAGAGTTGCTGACCGTGCTCGGGCATGAGGCGCGCCCGGTCTATACCGGTTTGCAGGCCCTGGATGCGGTGCGCGCGTTTGCGCCCGACGTGGTGTTGCTCGACCTCGAGATGCCGGACATGAGCGGGTACGAAGTACTGGAAGCGCTGCGCGCGGCAGGTCCGACCGATACTGCCTTGCGCGTCTTCGCGCTGACGGGGCGCAGTTCGCCCGAGGATCGCCGGCGCACCGGCGTGGCCGGCTTCGACGCGCATCTGGTCAAGCCGCTCACGGTCGAGGCGCTGTGCAAGGCGCTGGCGGACCGCCCAGACAAGTAGCAACGCCTCAGACATCGCTGCTTCCGTTGCCGCCGTCGCGCACGGTGGCCACACGCTGTTCGATCCCGGCATCGGTGAACAGTGTGCGGGCGTCGGCGCCGAGCCGTCGCTGCCAGTTCGGGTGGCCAGACGTTGTACCGGGCAGGTTGGGCTGCTCGCGCAAGCCCAGCAGGTCTTCCAGCGGTACCAGGCGCAACGGGGTGGCTGCGCGATGGAGCCAGCGCAGTACGGTATTCACGGGCGCCAGATCCGCTGCAGGTTCGGCGCCGTGGGCCACGCCGCCGTTGCACATCGCCTGCCACAGTGCGCTGCGCTCGGTGGCTCGCAAATCCTGCAAGCCGGATTCGGTTTCGTCGGTGCCCAGTTGATGCAGCCGGGCCCGCCAGGCAATGTCGTTGCCGGACCACCAGCCGGCGATGGTGGGCAGGTCATGAGTCGTGGTAGTGGCCACGGCCAGCGCTGGCCATTGTTCAGGCGGCAGGAATGGCGCGCTGACCGGTTCCGCCGCCGTGGGTGCTTCGCCGGGACCCGGCGTAGTCTTGGGCTCGGCTTCGGCTGCGGGGGAATCCGGCTCGCGTGCAAACCACAGTACATCGATGCCGAGTACGCCGCGCTGCTCCAGCGCCGCGTTCAGTACTTCCGGCACGGTGCCCAGATTCTCGCCAATGATGATGGCGCGATGCCGCCACGATTCGATGGCCACCAGCCGCAGCAGGTCGTCGAGCGGATAGCTCAGGTAGGCGCCGGCGCTGGCCGGCGCGCCAGCCGGTACCAGCCACATGCGCGCGAGCCCCAGTACATGGTCGATCCTCAGCCCACCCGCATGGGCCAGGTTGGCGCGCAACATCTCGATCCACGCGGCATAGCCGTTGCGGCGCAGGCCACGTGGTGAAAACACGGCCACGCCCCAGTCCTGGCCGCGCGGGTTGTACAGGTCGGGTGGGGCGCCGGCGTGGAAGCCGTTCAGGATCTCGTCCTGGCGCGTCCATGCATGGCTGCCGCCGGGGTCGGTGCCAACCGCCAGGTCGGCAATCACGCCAATGGCCATGCCGGCCGCGCATGCGCGGCGCTGGGCATCTTCCAGGCCGTCCGCGGTCAGCCATTGCAGGAATTCGTGGTAGCCGATGGCCTCGGCGCTGGTGGTCGCCCGGGCCGCCACGGCGGCGCCGTCGGGGCTGCGCAGCGTAACGGGCCAGCGGCGCCAGTCCGACGCGTCATGCACCTCGGCGGGAGTTCGTGCTGCTGCCAGCAGTTCCGCCTGGATGGCCTCGAAGCTGGCATGGGCCAGCAGCGCGTTGCCGCCACGCGCCCTGAATGCCGCGAATGCCTGCCGTTGTGCCGGGCCCAGCAGCGTGTCATGGCGGTCCCAGAGCCAGCGCAGCAGCGCATGGCGTGCCTCGGCCACGACTGTCCAGTCGATTTCCGCGCGGCGCTCGGCTTCGGCCAGTACCGCACCGATGCCGAGTTCGGCGGTTGCCCGCTGTAACACGTCCACGCCAAACACGCGCGCCGGGTCGGCATAGAGCGGATTGAAGAAAATGCGGCTCGATGGCGAATATGGACTGTAGCGCTCCGGCAATGCCGAGAAGCCGGCGTGCAGCGGGTTGATTGCTACGGCATCGGCACCCTCCCGCGCGGCGCCTTCGGCGACCAGCGCGAGTGTGGTCAGGTCACCGATGCCGATGTCCGCCCCGCGGCGCAATCCATACAGTTGCAGCGCAAGGCCCCATGGCTTGCTTGCCAGTACCGGGCGTGTCGACGCTGCCAGCGCGTCGGCCACGCCAAAGCAACGCGGCGGCGCCACGGCCACGGTAGTTTGCGCCTCGCCGAGGTGCAGGCGGTGGTAGCCCCATTGCGAAATCGGGGCAATCTCCATGACGCCATCGGCGGTGCGGTGCGCGATGCCTTCCACGCTGGAGCCGTCCTCGAGTTCGAGCCGATACGGCCGCTGCTGCAACGTATGGGTCCACGGCACCGCAACGGGCTTGTACTGGTCCGCGGTAATCAACGGTGGTAACGGGTGCGCGGCATCGTCGGCGTGCAGGCGCGCACGCGATGCCTCGCATTGTCCCGGTGTGTCACATGGCAAATCCAATGCGGTCAGCACGGTATGCAGCGCCTCGTCGGACAGCGTCTGCGACCGGTTCCAGGCATCGCGCCACTGGAGCTGCAAGCCCGCGCGCAAGGCCAGTTGGCGTAGTGGGTCGTTGCCGTTCATCGTGAAGGGTCCTCGTCCTTGGGCACCGCCGCCACCAGCAGGGCCAGGCCGTGGGCGGCCACCGTGTAAGTGGACTGCCCGCCCTCATCGAGCGCAACCGGCTCGTCCTCGAGGTCGGGGGCTGTACTGTCGAACAGCAGGTGCCAGTCTTCGCCCGGTGGCGGCATCGTGAACGAGACATCGTCGGGGCTGGCATTGAGACACAGCAGGATGACCTCGACTTCCTCATCCTGGCTGTGCGTGGCGCGACGCAGCGCCAGCGTACGGTCTTCGGGGTTGGCCCATTGCTCGCTGGTCAGCTCATTGCCATCGGGGCCGAACCATGCAATATCGGGCAGGCCCGGCGCCGGTCGCGAACGCCCATGCACGAAGCGGTTCTCGGTCAGCACCGGCAACTGGCGGCGCAAGGCAAGCAAGCGGCTGACCACGCGCCGCATCGGCGCATTCGACGGATTGGCGGCATCGTCCCAGTTCAGCCACGACAGTGCGTTGTCCTGGCAATAGGCATTGTTGTTGCCTTGCTGGCTACGCCCCCATTCGTCGCCGGCAGTGATCATTGGCGTGCCCTGCGACAGCAGCAGCGTGGCCATCATCGCGCGCGCCACGCGTCCCCGGGTTTCGAGTATCGCCTCGTCATCGGTCGGGCCCTCCACGCCACCGTTCGGGCCCCAGTTCGCGCTGGCATTGTCGTCGTTGCCGTCGCGGTTGTCCTCGTTATTGGCTTCGTTGTGCTTGTGGGCGTAGCTGACCACGTCCGCCAGCGTGAAGCCATCGTGAGCGGTAATGAAGTTGACGCTGGCCCACGGCTTGCGATGGCGCCGGTCGAACAGGTCGGCGGAGCCGGTCAGCCGCGCCGCCAGCTCGCCGCGCTGTCCCGCGTCGCCACGCCAGAAGCGGCGCACGTTATCGCGAAACTTGTCATTCCATTCCGCGAAGCCGGGCGGATGATTGCCAACCTGGTAGCCACCGGGGCCCAGGTCCCACGGCTCGGAGATCAGCTTGACGCGCGACAGCGCGGGGTCCTGCAGGATTGCGTCGAAGAAGCCCGAGCCGGGGTCGAAACCATTGCTTTCGCGGCCCAGCGTGCTGCCCAGGTCAAAGCGGAAGCCGTCGACATGGAACACCTCCACCCAGTAGCGCAGCGAGTCCATCACCATCTGCAGCACACGCGGATGCGACAGGTTCAGCGTATTGCCGCAACCGGTGTCGTTGATGTAGTGGCGCTCGTCGCCGGGCATCAGCCGGTAGTAGCTGGCATTGTCGAGCCCGCGCCACGACATGGTGGGCCCGAGTTCGTTGCCCTCGCACGTGTGGTTGTAGACCACGTCGAGGATTACCTCGATGCCCGCGGCATGCAGGCGCCGGATCGCGATCTTCATCTCGTGGTGCTGGCGGCCGGACAGATACAGTGGTTCCGGCGCGAAGAACGCCAGCGTGTTGTAGCCCCAGTAGTTGCGCAGCCCACGCTCGATCAGGAAGCGGTCCTGCAGGAACGCATGGATCGGCAGGAGTTCGATCGACGATACGCCGAGCTGGTGCAGATGGTCGATAAAGCGTGGATCGGCCAGCGCCGAGAAGGTGCCGCGATACTGCGGCAGCAGGTCTTCTCGCTGCATCGACGCACCGCGCACATGCACTTCGTAGATCGATGTCGTGGCCCATGGCTCGCCCGGCGGACGGTCATCGCCCCAGTTGAAGCTTTCGTCGATGACCACGCCCTTGGGCATGGTCGGCGCGCTGTCGCGGCGGTCTGGCGTCAGGTCGGCGCGCGGGCTGTTGAGCCGGTAGCCAAACAGCGCGTCGGACCAGCGCACGGGGCCACTCAACGCACGCGCATAGGGATCGAGCAGCAGCTTGTGCGGATTGAACCGGTGGCCGCGCGTCGGTTCGTACGGGCCGAATGCACGAAAGCCATACTGGGTACCCGGCTGCGCGTGCGGCAGGTAGCCATGCCAGATTTCGTCGGTGCATTCGGGCAGCGGCAGGCGTTGGATTTCCTTGCGCCCATTGCCGGAGAACAGGCACAGGTCGATACGGCTCGCGTTCGCGGAGAATACCGAGAAGTTGATGCCGAGCCCGTCCCAATGCGCACCAAGCGGGTATGGCTTGCCCGGCAACAGCCGGTCAACGGTAGTGCTGGCCATGCGTGGTGCTCCTGTCGTGATGGTTGTTCTGGTTATGCATTCGAATCGGGAACGTGATGCAGGATCAGCGTGGCCAGCGGTGGCAGCAGCAACGACAGCGATGCGGGTTGGCCATGCGATGGCGCCGCGATGGCTTCGACGCAGCCGCCATTGCCGAGATTGCTGCCGCCATAGATCCCGGCGTCGCTATTGAGGCATTCTTCCCAAATGCCAGCGAACGGCACGCCGAGCCGGTAGTCGTGGCGCGGGACCGGTGTCATGTTGACCACCACGAGCATCACCTCGGCGCTGTTCGGCGCGGCGCGGCGCAGGTATGCGAACACGCTGTTCTGGTGGTCATCGCCCACGATCCACTGGAAGCCCTCGGGCCGATGGTCCATGGCGTGCAGCGCCGGCAGGTCGCGATACAGTCGGTTCAGGTCCCGCACCAGCGAGTGGATGCCGCGATGCGCCGGCTGGTCCAGCAGTGCCCAGTCGAGTTCCTCGTCGTGGTTCCATTCGCGCCACTGCGCGAACTCGCCGCCCATGAACAGCAGCTTCTTGCCCGGATGGGTCCACATGAAACCGTAGTACGCGCGCAGGTTGGCAAACCGTTGCCAGTCGTCGCCTGGCGCCTTGCCGATCATCGAGCCCTTGCCATGCACCACCTCGTCGTGCGACAGCGGCAGCACGAACGCCTCGGACCACGCGTAGACCATGCCGAACGTCATGTCGCCGTGGTGCCACGGGCGATGGACCGGCGAGTGCGCCAGGTAGCGCAGCGTGTCGTGCATCCAGCCCATGTTCCATTTGAAGTGGAAGCCCAGGCCGCCGGATTCGACGCTCGCGGTGACCCCGGGCCACGCGGTGGATTCCTCGGCGATGGTCAGCGCGCCGGGGCAGCGCTCGCGCACCAGCGTGTTCAGGTCACGCAGGAACGCTACCGATTCAAGATTTTCCCGGCCACCAAAGCGGTTTGGTACCCATTCTCCCGGTTCACGGCTGTAGTCGCGGTACAGCATCGAGGCCACCGCGTCGACACGCAGGGCGTCGGCATGAAAGTGTTCGAGCCAGTGCACGGCGTTGGCCAGCAGAAAGCCCCTTACTTCATTGCGGCCAAGGTTATAGATCAGTGTGTTCCAGTCCTGGTGATAACCCTCGCGCGGGTCCTGGTGCTCGTACAGCGAGGTACCGTCGAACATCGCCAGCCCGTGCGGGTCGGTCGGAAAATGCGCCGGCACCCAGTCCAGGATCACGCCGATGCCAGCCTGGTGGCAGCGGTCGACAAACGCGGCGAAGCGCTCGGGCGAGCCGAGCCGCGAGGTTGGTGCAAACAGCGACAGCGGTTGATAGCCCCACGACCCGCCGAACGGATGCTCGGTCACGGGCAGCAGTTCGATATGGGTAAAGCCCAGGTCGCGCACATAGGGGATCAACCGTTCCGCCAGGATGTCCCAGCCATGGCCGCTATCGTTGGCCGCGCGCTGCCATGACATGACATGCAGTTCGTACACCGACATCGGCGCAGCGTACGGGTCGGCATGCGCGCGCTGCGTCATCCAGGCCTCATCGTTCCATGCGAATGGTGGTGCGGCGTGGCCCGCGCATGCCACCACCGATGCCGTTGCTGGTGGTAGCTCGGTGGCTTGCGCCAGCGGGTCGGCCTTGTCCGGTAGCGCTTCGCCATGCGGGCCGGTCATGTCGTACTTGTAGCGGCTGCCACCCGCGGCACCCATGGCCTGGGGAATGAACAGTTCCCACACACCGGAACCGTGCCGCAGCCGCATCGGATGGCGGGCCGGGTTCCAGCCATTGAAGTCGCCGATCACCGATACCCGTTGCGCGTTCGGTGCCCAGACCGCGAAGCGCACGCCGGGCATGCCGTCGATGGTCACGCATTGCGAGCCCAGGCACGATCCGAGTTCGAGGTGGCGGCCTTCGTTGAACAGATGCAGATCCAGCTCCCCAAGCAGCAGGCCAAATGCGTAGGGGTCCGCGCTGGTCTGTTCACTGCCGTCCGGCCAGTGGATCTTCAGGCGGTAGTCCTGTGCAACGGGCTGGCCCTGCGCGAAGCCCGGCAGGCGGCCGGCAAACACGCCGTCGGCATGGAGCCGGGTCATCTCGGCCTGCACCTGGCCTTGCGCATCGGTCAACTGCATGGCCGCGGCGCCGGGCACGATCGCGCGCACCGCAATGCCGTGTTCGTCGCGATGCGGGCCGAGCACCCCAAACGGATCGGCCAGTCGACCCTCGCGCAGTGCGTCGAGTACCGGTTCGGGCAATGCCGGCGCTGGCAGGTCCAGCGTGGTGGTTTCAGGGCCGGGCATCTTCGTCTCCCAGCAGCTTGCGCACCAGCCGGGCCAGGCCGCTGGTGGGCAGGTCGATCCATGCCACGCGGTTGGCGGCTTCGTAACCCACCTCGTAGGCTGCGCGTTCCAGCAGGAACAGGTCCAGCAGCGGCTGCAACTGGTCGGGCGTCACCCACGCTTGCGGCGCGGCGGCCATGGTCTGCTGGTAGCAGTTCAGGAATGCCTGGCCCGCCGTGCTGCGGAAGCGGTCGAGCAACGCCGCGCGACGTTCGGCCAGCGTCGGCGGAAGCGTCGCGTGCGTGCGCTCCTGGCGATCGGTGCCGACCGTGGCGGCGGCATAGTCGAGCGAACGCAGCAGTCCGGCGACATCGCGCAGTGGCGAGGTCTTGCGGCGGCGGAATGCCAGCGGCTGGCGCGGTTCGCCTTCGAAGTCCACCAGATAGGTGTCGTTCTGCGCGATCAGCACCTGACCCAGGTGGAAGTCGCCGTGAATACGCGTTTGCAGGCTACCCGGCGTGGCCGTGGCCAGTTGTGCGACCAGGCGTGGCAACCGGTCGCGTGCGGCCAGCAGCGTTTCGATATCGCGCGCGAAATCGCCGCTGGCTTTGGCGCGGCGCGCTTCCAGCAGGTCGAGCGCCTCATTGAGCGAACGCAGCGCTTCGTCGGCCCATTCCTCGGCATGGCCGTCATTGGCGGGTTCGGGGGCGAACGCGGTCTCGTCCGTGGGGCGTGCCAGCACCGCATGCAATTCGGCAAGGCGCTTGCCGAGCGTGCCGACCATGGTTGCGTAGCCGGTCATGGCTTCGCCAAACTCATCCTCGCTTTCGGTGGCGGGTAACGCGTCGTCGATCGAACGGCCCAGGTAGTCGAGCGTCCAGTCCCAGCCATCGCCCTGGTTCAGGATATAGCCTTGCAGCAGCATCAATGTGTGCGGCGCGCCGTCGGCACCGGTGCGCACCACCTCACCCAACAGCGGGGCCGAGTGCGCGAAACCATGGCTGGTCAGGTAACGCGTCATTTCGGCTTCGGGATGAATGCCCCCGGCCACGCGGCGTACCAGCTTGAGCACACCGGTATTGCCGTATGCCAGCGAACTGTTCGATTGCTCGGCCGACATCCACTGCACCGGCTCGTCTTCGAGCGGTGCGGTTGCAAGGCCCGGTTCCGCGAGGAAGCGGATCGTGCCATGCGTGGTTTCGGCGCTCGTGCCGTCGCGCATCGCCTGCACCACGGCTCGTGCATACGGCTCGACCACGAAACCGTCGGTGGCTACGCCCACGCGACTGCCGCGCCGCACGCGCGCCATCGACAGACCGTGCACCAGTTGCGACATGCCATCGGTGTTTTCGCGGTCCCACATCAGCGCGACGGGAAGCTGGTAGCACTCGGTACGGCCCGGTAGTGCCACCTCGACTTCACAGTGCCAGATTTCCTCGCCACTGTTGGCCCTGACGATTGGCCAGGCATAGGCAACACTGACGCGTTCGATGCGCTCGCCCTTCGAGGCAAACCAGCGGCGCCGCGCCAGATAGTTCGGCAGCACCTCGGTGGTCAGCGCGCGGCGCGCCGACTCCGTCAGTTCTGAACGCCCTGCGTTGTTCTGCAATACCAGCGTGACCTGATCGACCATTTGTTCGGGCGCGTTGACATGCCACGAGGGCGGTTGCGCGTCCTCGCTGAGCACAAACCAGTAGAAACCATACGGTGGCAGCGTCAGCAGGTAGGTCAGCTGGCCGATGGCGGGGAAGGGCGTGGCACCGAGCATTTCCACCGGCACCCGGCCATTGAACTGGGACAGGTCGAGCTCCACGGCCTGCGGCGCACGCGACAGGTTGGCCACGCACAGGATGTGCTCGCCGTCGTACTCGCGCAGATACGCCAGGATCTTGCGGTTGCCCGGAAACAGGAAACGCAGTGTGCCGCGGCCAAATGCACGATGCTGCCGGCGTAGCGCCAGCATGCGGCGCATCCAGTTCAGCAGCGAATGCGGATCGCGCGTCTGCGCTTCGACGTTGACCGCTTCGTAGCCATACAACGGTCCCTGCAGCGGCGGCAGCACGAGCCGCTCGGGGTCGGCGTGCGAGAAGCCGCCATTGCGGTCGGGCGACCACTGCATCGGCGTGCGCACGCCGTCGCGGTCACCAAGGTGAATGTTGTCGCCCATGCCGAGCTCGTCGCCGTAGTAGATCACGGGCGTGCCCGGCATCGAGAACAGCAGGCTGTTCATCAGCTCGATGCGGCGTCGGTCGCGTTCCATCAACGGGGCCAGTCGGCGGCGGATGCCGAGGTTGATCCGCGCGCGGCGATCTGACGCATAGACTTCCCACAGGTAGTCGCGCTCGCTGCTGGTGACCATTTCCAGCGTCAGTTCATCATGATTGCGCAGGAAGATCGCCCACTGGCAGTTGGGCGGCACCTCTGGCGTCTGCCGCATGATGTCGGTGATCGGAAAGCGGTCCTCGCGCGCGATGGCCATGTACATGCGTGGCATCAGCGGGAAGTGGAACGACATCTGGCATTCGTCGCCGACAATGCCGCCGTCGGGACTGGCGGCGCCCGTGGTGTCGGCCGTGCCGCCGCTGCTGGCACCGCCAAAATACTGCTGGGCGTCCTCGGGCCACATATTGGCTTCGGCCAGCAGCATGCGTCCCGTGTAGTGTTCGTCCAGATGGCGCCGGATCTTGCGGATCACCTCGTGCGTCTCGGGCAGGTTCTCGTTGCTGGTGCCTTCGCGTTCCACGAGGTAGGGCACGGCATCGAGCCGCAGGCCGTCGATGCCGATATCGAGCCAGAAGCGCATGACCGACAGCACTTCGTTGAGCACCTGCGGATTGTCGAAGTTCAGGTCGGGCTGGTGCGAATAGAAGCGGTGCCAGAAATAGGCGCCCGCTTCGGCGTCCCAGCTCCAGTTCGATTTCTCGGTGTCGCAGAAGATGATGCGCGTGCCCGCGTACTTCTGGTCGTTGTCAGCCCAGACATAGTAGTTGCGCGCGGCCGAGCCTGGCTTGGCCTTGCGTGCGCGCTGGAACCACGGATGCTGGTCCGAGGTGTGGTTGATGACCAGTTCGGTGATCACGCGCAAGCCGCGCGCATGCGCCGCGGCGACAAAACGCTTGGCCTCGGCCAGCGTGCCGTAGTCGGGGTGCACATTGCGATAGTCGGCAATGTCGTAGCCGTCATCGCGCCGTGGCGACGGGTAGAACGGCAGCAGCCAGACCGTATCGACGCCAAGGTTGACCAGGTAGTCGAGCTTGGCCAGCAGTCCGGCAAAGTCGCCCACGCCATCGCCATTGGCATCGAAGAACGATTTGATGTGGAGTTGATAGATGACCGCATCCTTGTACCAGAGTGGGTCGGCGTTGAGCATTGCGGCGTTGGCGCGCTCGGAGAGTCGCTTCATGCCGTGTCTCCCGGTTGTTGTTGGGGCCGGACATGCCAGAGCGAGAATGGCAGTTCGTGTGGGTCCAGGGTGATGTGCTGACGCTTGCCATGCCAGGTGAAGCGGGTGCCGAACATCTGGTCTTCCACGTCGAGTGCGGCATGGTCGGGCAATCCCCATTCCCAGAGCGGCAGTTCGATCTCGCATTTACGCGGCGCGCGGGGATCGAGGTTGATCGCGGCCAGCAGCACATCGTCGCCAAATGCGCCGGCACCTTCCGCGCCGGTGGGAACGAAGCGCGCGAAGTAGAGCACGGCGTCATCGCTGGCGTGATAGAAGCGCAGGCCAAGATGGTTCTGCAGCGCCGGGTGATTGGCGCGGATCTGGTTCAGGCGCGAAATTTCGGCGACGATATTGCCGGGCGCATTCCAGTCGCGCACGCGCAGTTCGTATTTCTCTGAGTCGAGGTATTCCTCGCGCTCCACGCCGTTCAGTATCAGCGGCGCGCTTTCGCAGACCTCGAATCCGCTGTACATGCCCCATAGGCCGGAAAGCAGCGCGGCCAGCGCCGCACGTATCAGGAAAGCGGGGCGTCCGCCGTCATGCAGGAAGAACGGGTTGATGTCGGGCGTGTTGACAAAAAAATGCGGCCGGTAGTACTCGCGCAGCGGGCTTTGCGTGAGCTCCGTCATATATTCGGTCAGCTCGGCCTTGGTATTGCGCCAGGTGAAGTACGTGTACGACTGCGCGAACCCAAGCTTGGCCAGCCGCGCCATCATCTTGGGCCGCGTGAAGGCCTCGGCCAGGAACAGCGTGTCCGGGTACTTGGCGCGCACGTCGGCAATCATCCATTCCCAGAACGGCAACGGCTTGGTATGCGGATTGTCGACGCGGAAAATTCGCACGCCCTGGTCGGCCCAGAACATCACCACATCGCGCAGCGCCTGCCATAGCTGCTCGGCCGCCGGCGGCGGGGCGTAGAAATCGACGTTGACGATGTCCTCGTACTTCTTGGGCGGATTTTCGGCGTAGCGCAACGTGCCGTCGGGACGGTGCGAGAACCATTCGGGGTGTTCGCGTAGCCACGGATGGTCTGGCGAACACTGGATCGCGAAGTCCAGTGCCAGCTCGATGCCCATGCCTGCGGCCGCGCGCCGCAGGCGCTGGAAATCCTCCAGTGTGCCAAGCTCAGGATGCAGCGCATCGTGCCCGCCTTCGGCACTGCCAATGGCATAAGGGCTGCCGACATCGCCGGGCTCGGCCTTCAGGCTGTTGTTCTTGCCCTTGCGATGGGCCTGGCCGATCGGGTGGATCGGCGGGAAATACAGTACGTCGAAACCCATCGCGCGAATCGCGGGCAGGCGTCGGATCACGTCATCGAACGTGCCGTGCTGGTTCACATCGCCGCTTTCGGAACGCGGGAAAAGTTCGTACCAGCTTGCAAAGCGACCCGCGAGCCGGTCCGCTTCGACCGGCATGACGGTGGGATAGCGGCTGGCGAACGGACGGCCGGCCGGGGTGCTCATGGCCGCGCGCATGGCGGCTTCGGTGCGTGGCGACAGCAGGATCTCGAGCCGCAGTGCATTGTCGTCGGCCGCACCAGACAGGTCGGCCAGCACCGCGCTGGCCTCGGCTGTTGCACCGCCTTCCGGTGCGCCTAGCGTTTCCGCCACGAGCCGTGCGCCTTCCTCGATCTCGAGGTGGATGTCGACGCCCGCCTTGCGTTTCTTGCCGACTTCGTCGAGCCAGCTTGCAAACGTATCGCGCCACGCTTCGACCGTGAACTCGTGACGGCCCAGTGCCGTTATCGGGAAGCTGCCACGCCAGCGGTCGTTGACGATATGAACCATGGGTGAGGCATGCCAGGCCTGTTCGCCGGGGCCACGCCATAGCACCACCGCGGCCAGCTTGTCGTGCCCGTCCATCCAGATATCGGCACTGACTTCCACGCGCTCGCCCACGGTGCGGCGCACCGCGAAGCGTCCATTGTCGGTGGTGGGCGACAGGTTCTCGATGGCGACACGTGGCGCTTCCAGCGCCGTAGCCAGGGCCCGCTCAGACGCCTTGCGCGCCGATCCGTTGCGCTTTGCCGGCGTCGCAGTCGGGGTCGGCAAGGCTTCGAACAGGCGGATATCGGCCGGCGGCAGCGTAATGGTGCCGCATGGACCGAGCCCGGTGCCGTCCTCAAGCGTGCCGCCTGGTCCGCCTTCAGCTGGGGCCAGGGTAGCCGCCGGCTGCGGCAGCGCGCTCAGCACGCGATCGACGCCGAACGATGCCGGCTGCAGCGGACACGGGTTCAGCACCACGGTAAGGGCCGGCGTACCGGCGGCGCCGTTGGCCAGATGGCCAGGGACGCGTGCCAGCACCGTCAGGGGGGCATCGGGCCCGCTGACCTGGCGCACCGCCACTGCCGGCTCGCCATCCTGCGCGGCGAGCCATGCATTGGCCTGCATGACCTCGTGCGTCAGGTCGTAAGGCGCATCGACGATATCGTCCGGGTGGCCGTCAGCCTGCGCCACTGGCGCGGTGTCATGTACGGCGGCCGCCCCCGTTTCATATCCGGCTGGCACCAGCCAGCCATCGCCAATTGCCGCGGCAGTCCACAGTGCGCGCCGCGCGGCCAATACGTCGACCCCGTCGGGCGCTAGTGCCGGAGCGGCCAGTACCCGGCCGAAGCGGCGCAGCCGGGCAATTTCCTCGGTCAGCCAGGCGCTGCGGTAGTCCCACCACGGTAGCGAGCAGAAGGCGCCATCGAATGGCGCAAAGGCCAGGTCATCGAGTTGCTGCGGCGTGCTGCCGGGGGTCCAGGCCAGGAATATCGGAGCTTGGCTCGTGTCCGGCGCATCGCCACGGCGCTTTAGGGTCTCGATCAGTTCGGTCCAGTGTCTTCCGGCCACACGGGTTGGCGCACGACAGCAGAAACCTGCCGCGCCGGCGGCCACGGCATCGCCCAGTTGGGCGCTCCACCATGCCACCAGCTGGCTGGCGGTAGCGTCGTCAAACCACCGCACGCGCACGCCCGGCAGATGATTGTCGGTGGCATCGGGGCTGCCTGCGGGCCGGGCATGATCGACCCAGCCATCGTGCATGGCGGCGGCGTCCTTGGGGAAGCGGTCCAGCGCCAGGTCCAGCAGCGGCGCCAGGCCGTGCCGGCGACAGGCCGCGAGCGCGGCGCCCAGTAGGTCGGGCCGTATCTGAGGGGCGGACCATCCCGCTAGCAGGACATGGTCGAATCCGAGTTGCACTGCGCGGGCAAGCGCGTCGTCGTCCACTGCCCGCAGTTCTTTCAGGTTGAGTTGGCAAATGCGCACGTCACACGTCCTCTGGCCGTGAGCGCCCAGGGGCAGGTTGGGCGCACCAGTGTCATGGTCAATTCCATGAGGACATGCGAATCACGTGCCAGTCACTGGCGCAAGGTGGCACCGGCCTCCTGAAGTGCGGTGCAGCAACGCTTCGCAAAGGATGTCTGACAACACTTCTGATAGGTCAGCCGTGTAAGAAGTACATGGCGACGGACGCCGGTGGAGTAGGAATGCCCTTGCGATGCCCGATGCACACCTCCAAACGGGTGAGATGCAGGCAAGATGCAGGCCAATCGCAGGAGAAACACCGCTCACCGCAAACAAAAACGCCCGCCGGTGTGGCGGGCGCGTGCCTGATGGGAGTGGGCTTTCAGCCGGCCCGATAGACGTCGAGGCGGTTGTAGAGCGTCTTCAGGCTGATGCCAAGCGCCTTGGCGGCCTGGCGCTTGTCGCCATCGAACTTGGCCAAGGTGGCCAGGATGATTTCGCGCTGGGTGTCGGCCAGCGTGGTACCCACCCGAACGCTGACCACGCCGTCGACGGTGGTGGGGCGCTGGGGCTGGCTGGCCAGCCCCGGATTGCCGATCTCGACCTGACGGTCCGCCAGGATATAGGCGCGATAGATCGTGTTCTTGAGTTCGCGCACGTTGCCGGGCCAGTCGTAGCGAACCAGGCGTTCGAGGGAGCCGGGCGCAAACGCCTTTTCGGTTTGCTCGATTGCGTTGAACTCGTCCAGAAAATGGCGCGCCAGCGGTGCGATGTCCTCGGTCCGCTCGCGCAGCGGGGGAATATGCAGCGGGAAGACAGCCAGCCGGTACAACAGGTCCTCGCGCAACTGGCCGCCGCGCACCGCATCCATCGGGTCGCGATTGGTGGCTGCCAGGATACGGACATCGCTGACCAGTGGCGTATCGCCACCCACGCGATGAAAGGACCGGCTCTCCAGCACGCGCAGCAGCTTGATCTGCATCTCCGCCGGCATTTCGGTAACTTCGTCCAGGAACAGCGTTCCCGCCTGCGCCTGCTCGAAATAGCCGGCCTTTTGCTCCAGCGCACCGGTGAACCCGCCTTTCTCGTGGCCGAACAGTTCCGATTCGATCAGCGTGGGCGCGATGGCGCCGCAATTCACGGCTACGAAAGGTCCGCCCCTCCGGCTGCTGCGTTCATGCACGGCGCGCGCGACCACCTCCTTGCCGCTGCCGCTTTCGCCGACAGCCAGCATGGTCACATCGGTATTGGCCACGCGGTTGAGCTGGCCAATCAGGCGCTGCATGGCGGGCGAGGTGCTTTCCCAGAGCAGCGAGACCTGGGCTGGCACGACTCTGCGGCCCGGAGCACGAGGTGGCGGCGGGGCGGGGCGTCCGGGAGGTAGCGTGGCAGTGGTTGACACGGATGTCGATGGGGCTTGCACTCCTTGCGCCATGTTTCTGTTCCAGGGGGCGGCGGTAGGGTACGCAAGCGCGTCGGAATGGTGGAAGATGGCTACCATGCTATCCGCTCGCGCGCCGGGTGGCTACCGCCTGGGGCACTGTCGCGGCAAGGTCCCACAGGCGTGTCAGACGGACACCGGCATAAGGTGCAGGACACGGTCGCTACACTTCAGCCTATCGTTGCACGTCTGTTTTCCGGGCGTGCATGCGGTGACGGATCAACCACCAGCCCACAGGGCCCATGACAACCAGACGCCGGCAAGACGACGCCATCCGACCTTCCTATGCCACATATCCTGATCGTTGACGATGACGAAAACGCCTGCGCGGCGTTGGCGGAGATCGTGGCGATTGAAGGCTTCTCTTCCGCCACGGCCGGCAATCTGCGCGAAGCGCGTCTGCAGATAGGCTGGCGTGTGCCCGATGCCATCCTGGCCGACCTGCGCCTGCCCGATGGCAATGGCATGGAACTGTTCGACGAGGTCGGTTCCAGCGGCGTCGAGGTAATCCTGACCACCGGCTATGCCAGCGTGGAGTCTGCCGTCGAGGCATTGCGCCTCGGTGCCACCGACTACCTGGTCAAGCCCATCAACGTTACGCGGTTGCAGACCGTGCTCAAGCGCATCGCCACGACCAGCGAGTTGCGCGCCGAAGTGCATTCATTGCGCGGCGAACTACGCCGCTATGGCCGCTTTGGACGGCTGCTGGGCAGTTCCGAGGCGATGCAGGTAGTCTATGACCAGCTTGGCAAGGTCGGCCCGACCGAAGCTACCGTCCTGCTGATTGGCGAAAGCGGTACGGGCAAGGAATTGGCGGCACAGACCGTGCACGAGTTGTCGGCGCGCCGCCGCCAGCCCTTCCTGGCGGTCAATTGCGGTGCAATTTCACCCACGCTGATCGAAACGGAAATGTTTGGTCACGAGCGCGGCAGCTTTACCGGCGCCGACCGTCAGCACAAGGGGTATTTCGAACGCGCCGACGGCGGCACGCTATTCCTCGATGAAATTACCGAGATGCCGCACGAATTGCAGGTGAAGTTGCTGCGCGTGCTGGAGACCGGTACCTTCATGCGGGTGGGTACCAACCGCGAAACGCATGCGGACGTGCGCGTGCTGGCCGCCACCAACCGCAATCCCGAGGAAGCCGTAGCCGACGGCAAGCTGCGCGCCGACCTGTACCATCGGCTCAATGTATTTCCGATCGAGCTGCCGCCGCTGCGCGCGCGCGGTGAAGACGTGGTGCAGATCGCCAATACGATGCTCGAACAACTCAACGGGGAACAAGGCACGCAACGCCGCTTCTCATCGTCGGTGCTCGAAAGCCTGCGCATGCATGCCTGGCCAGGCAATGTCCGCGAATTGCGCAACTTCGTGCAGCGCGCGTACATCATGGCCGATCAGGATGTCATCACCGAAGTCCAGATTCCGCTGCAGGTAGCGGCCGCGCCCAACGCGGGTGCCGCGGTGGTGTCGGTGCCGGTAGGGATGTCGCTGGCCGAGGCCGATCGCCAGTTGATTTTCGCCACGCTCGAACAGTGCGCCGGCGTGAAGAAGCATGCGGCGGAAATTCTGGGTATCAGTTTGAAGACTTTGTACAACCGTCTGGAAGATTACGCCGCCAAGGGCGAACTGCCCGAAAGTCTGCGTGCGGCGCGTAACGGTGACTCCAACCCGCCTCCGGCCTCGTGAGTGGGGCGACGCACGCACGTTTCGTGCGGTTTGATCCATCGTGGCAAGGCCGATGTACGGGGTAGTGCACGGTTCTTGCGTGGTTCTTGCGTGACAAGGGCAAATGTAGTTCCCGATCGATGACAGAACCGATGGTTGATCATGGCTGATGCCTCGCGCACTCCTTCCGAAGTCAGCGGCGCGCCGTCCCAGGACGACACGCCTTCCGGGCAACTGCCGGTGGTTCACAGCATTGCCGAAGTGACGGCGCTGATCGAGCAGGCCGCGCATGACCTGCGGTCGTCGCTTAACGCGATCCAGAGCTGGAGCTATGTGCTCGATCGTTCGATCGATTCGCTTGCGGCGCCCGCGCAGCGAGCGCTGGACGGCATGCGCTCGGGCATGCAGCAGCAATTGGCACTGATCGAGGAAATGGAGGAGGGCATCCACCTGCTGGCTGACGAGCGCGCGTCGGTATGGGCGGAGTCCGACCTGCGCGTGGTGGCCGAACAGACCATCGACGACAAGCGGCCAGCGGCGGAGGCTCGCGGTGTCATCCTGGCGCCGCTTGAATGCAAGAGTTCCGATGGTGCCGGCTTTATCGTGCCCGGCGATTCATTGCGTATCGGACCGCTGCTGCGGCACTTGCTGGTGCACTGCCTGTGGCGTGCGCCAGCGGGCGGCTCAGTGCGCGTGTTCCTGACTGCCGAGGCCGACTACATCAAGTTCCGCATCACCGAAAGCCAGCCGATCGAGCGCTCGCGCGGAGCTACGCGGCTGGGTGCCTTGACGGACTTCTTTGGTCGCCGCATGCCGCCCGAGGGTAGCCACTCGCCGCGCCAGAGTACGGCCCTGCTACTCACGCGACGCATGGTGGAACTGCAAGGCGCCACACTGACCGCCGAGAACGAGGATTGCGCCGATAACGACAACGTCACGGTGTGCATCGCGGTGCGATTCCCGCGCAAGACGAGCGACGCGAGTAACCCGATTACACCGCCGGCATAAAGCGCTTCTCACGCTACGGTGGCATGCTGGCCCGGGCTTTGCATGATTTCCTGGCAGGGCCCCGCTGACAGGGGTCCGGGATCCGATACTCCACAGGAGAGATGCCATGTCACACGCCCACGCTTCCAAGGGATCGCACAAGCCTTCCGCCAAACGGTCGTCGTCGACGTCGGACAAGACCGGCAGCGGTAAGTCCGACAAGTCGAGCAAGACTTACCAGGCGGCCGTCGACGAATCGCTCGACATGACCTTTCCGGCCAGCGATCCGATTTCCCCGGGTGCTGCCGAGCATGCCGAGAGACAGACCCAGACCCGCCGTGACGATGTGGACTGGACCCTGAAGAAGGGTAGCCAGCATCAGCCGGCCGGCGAAAAAGCCGTTGCCGAGCGCAAAGGCACCAGCGACAAGCACGCTACGCACGACAAGAAGCGGTAGGCAGGAGCACGATGAAAGCGGGCGCCTCGTGCGCCTTCCCACCATTGCATTGCAACATGCCTTGAACGGAGCCTCAGGATGTCTACGATCATCGCAGGACGATTCGATACATTTGCCCGGGCCGAGACCACTGCAACACGACTGATGGCCAAGGGCGTTCGCCAGGACGATCTGACCATGTTCTATGTCAATCCGCCGGGCCAGCATGGCACCTATCCGATAGGTGGCGACGAAGCCGTGGACCCGGCCGCGCGCAAGGCGGGCAAGGGAGCCGGGCGCGGCATGCTGGTTGGCGGCGTGGCTGGCCTGGCGCTGGGCCTATGCCTGGCTGCGGTGGAGCGTGTGTGGTTTGCCGCGTCCGTGCAGCCGTGGGTGCTGGTGCTGGTAATGGCGTTTGCCACCGGTGTGGGCGCCTATGCTGGTTCATTGATGGGCGCGCTCTCGCTGACCAGCCGCCAGCCCACCCCGGTGCGCCATGCCGGTGTCCTGCTGGCGGCACACGTGAGCGCCGACAATACCGCGCTGGTCGCGAACGAGTTGCGCCAGAACGGCGCGCTGGATGTGGAGCGTGCCGAAGGCCAGTGGCGCGACGGTCAGTGGAAGGATTTTGATCCGCTGGCGCCGCCCAGGCCCGCGGTCCGCTGAACGATGAAGACTGTAAAGACTGCAGGTTAGGTATTGCAACCTTTCGAACTTGATTTCCCACGCAGGAGGATCTGCTCATGAAGCCCATTGACCCGCAAGTACCGCCCTCCGGCACGCCCGCCCGCGGCGCGTCGATCATTGGCGATGTTGATCAGAACATGGCTGGATGCGGCCCGTTCGTGATGGCCTCGGACACGCTCGAAGGCAACAAGGTGGTGGACCCCTCTGGCGAGGAGATCGGCACCATCGACCACATCATGCTCGACGTGCTCGGCGGGCGAATTGCCTATGCGGTGATGGCGATGGGCGGTTTCCTCGGTATCGGCGAGAAACTCCATGCGCTGCCGTGGTCGGCGTTGACGCTTGACACGCGCCGGAAATGTTTCGTGCTCGGCGTCGAAAAGGATCGCATCAAGGAAGCGCCCGGGTTTGACAAGGAGCATTGGCCCACCATGGCCAATTCGCAATGGGCCACGAGCATTCACGAGTACTACGGTATCTCGCCGTACTGGGAGAAGGACCGTTACGACCCGTGGGCGTAATGAAGCGTTGAAGTGCCCCTGCCCGCCAATGGCAAATTCAAAGGCGGGCAGGGGTATTTTGCCTGGGGGATCGAGTAGGTCACACCTTGTGATTGACCTGCCCAGGCGGCTTGTCCGACGGGTCGGCCCGCATGCCTGTGGCCTGCACGGGCTGTCCGGGCGGTTGCTGCGGTGCGGGCACGCGCGTGGTAAGCTGGTTCGAGACCCCGAGAATGCCCGGCGGCGTCGATGCCGCCTTCTCGATGCGCTGGGAGATATCGATGTCGTCCACGCGGCCGGTAATCGTTACGCGCCGCGCCACCACATGCACGGCCACGCCATCGGGCATGTCGCCGCCACAGAACTCGGCGATGCATGTTCCCACGCGCTCGCGCAGCAGTTCGTCTTCGTCATCGGGGCTGGTCCGTTCGGGCGCCTGGCTTTCGGTCTGCATCATGGTGGTCCTTAGTCGGTGAGTGATCGACGCGGCGCGGCGTCACGCAACGCCAGGCCACGCCCGGAACTCCGGTGAGACGCAAACGCCATGCCCACGCGGGCGCCCTGGTTCCGGATCGTTGCTTGTAAAAACGACTTGTCACGGTGCCGGATGACATCCTTGTAGGACGACACCGACTGAAACTGCAAGAGGGCGCTCCCTACAATGTAGACAGTCCTGTCAGGCATGGGAGCGTTTCATGCATCAGCCCGCGCATCGTCGCATCCTGCATCTGTTCGACCACTTTGCCGGCGCGGCCACGCGACAGGCCGGTTCACCGGTGGCATTCGTGCTGGCCGTGTTCGTGGTGATGGCATGGGCCGTGACCGGGCCCATGTTCGGCTATTCGGAAACCTGGCAACTGGTCATCAATACCGGTACCACGATCATTACCTTCCTGATGGTCTTCCTGATCCAGCAAAGCCAGAACAAGGATGCGATGGCCGTGCACCTGAAGCTCAACGAGTTGCTGGCGTCGCATCGGGAAGCCAGCAATCACCTGGTTTCGATCGAGGATCTCGATGAAGAGGAACTGCGGCAACTCGTGACCTTCTACCGTCACCTGGCAAAACTTGCCGATGAGGAGGGCGGGGTCAAATGCAGTCATTCGATAGACGAGGCGCAGCAGAACCATGAGGAGAAGGCAAGCTTGCGACGCTCTCGACGCGATGAGCGCCCGGCGCGGCGCGCCGAACGGCGCAACCACACCGCCCAGGCCTAGTAGCGGACGAGGCAATTGATGCAATCCTGAATTCCGATTTCCAACTGGCAAATGCGGCCTGGCCGCAGAGGAGCCTACCTTGGCAACCCCGGCGACTCCCGATGCAGCAGCTACCGCAGTGGCGATGGAAATCGCCGCCCCGGACCCGAATGAACGCGATGTGCACGTGGTGGCATACGGCCGCGCGGATTGCGACGATCCGGCCAGCCACCAGGGCACCACGCTCAAGGGCATCGCCCAGCGTGTGGCGCAGCTTGCCGGTTTCAGGTTTGCCGGCACTTATGACGCTGCAGCGCTGCCGCCCGCGCAGGCGCGTTTCTATTTCGTGCCGGCCGACACGCTGACCGGTGTCGATTGCGCGCGGCAATTGGGCATTACCGGATTGCAGGACCTGCTGGGCGGGGTGGTGCCGCATGCGTTCATTGGCACCAAGGCGATTTCACATGGCCTTGTCGCGCCCGATGCCGCGGCGCCCGCCGGCTGGAGCGAGCCGTTTGCCGAGCGGGTGCGCGCGCATGTGCTGCCAGGGTTTACGGTGTTTTCGCTGGAAGATGCGCGCCGTGCCGGCCGGCAGATGCTGGCCGATGGCAAGGTGCGCCTCAAGGAGCCATGTGGCATCGGCGGCCTGGGCCAGCAGGTGGTGGCGACCGAGAAGGAACTGGATGCCGCGCTGGAAGCCATCGACGCCGCGCGCCTGGCCACCGAAGGGCTGGTTATCGAGCGCAATCTCGATGCCGTCAGGACGTTCAGTGTCGGCCAGGTAGAAATCGGCGATTTGCGTGCGAGCTATTGCGGCACGCAGGACCTGACGCCCAACAATACCGGGCAGCAGGTTTATGGCGGTTCCACGTTGCGTGTGGTGCGCGGTACATTGGAAGACCTGCTGGCGCATCCGGTCGAACTGCATCTGCGCGATGCCGTGCGTGCCGCCATTGCGTATCACGCGGCGGCGGTGGCCTGTTTCCCCGATGTGCTGGTGTCGCGCTCGAACTACGATGTGGCGCTTGGCACGGACCATGGCGTGCCGCGCCTGGGGGTACTCGAGCAATCCTGGCGCGTGGGCGGTGCCACGGGTGCCGAACTGGCGGCCCTGGCGGCGTTCCGGGCCGACCCGCAATGCATGCGCGCCACCGCCAGCACCTGCGAGATCTACGGAGAGAATCCCAACGTGCCGGCCGATGCGGACGTCTACTTCCAGGGCGAAGACCGCAGCGTTGGCGCACTGACCAAATACGCAAGACTGGAGTCCGTATCCGATGGCCACACATGAAGAGTCGATCAAGATCCATACTGAAGGAGGGATGATTGCCGGCACGGTGATCTCGCCAGCCACCAAGTTGCCCGGCGTGCTGTTTGTGCACGGCTGGGGTGGCAGCCAGCAGCAATACCTGGCGCGCGCGCGCGAAGTGGCGGGCCTTGGGGCGGTCTGCATGACCTTCGACCTGACCGGCCATGCCGGCACCGCCGCACAGTACGAGACGGTCAGCCGCATGCGCAACCTGGCCGATGTGCTGGCTGCATATGACATGCTGGTGCGGCATCCCGAAGTGGACCGCAATGCGATTGCCGTGGTGGGCAGCAGCTATGGCGGCTATCTGGCCGCCGTGCTGTGCGAACTGCGTCCGGTCCGCTGGCTCGCGTTTCGGGCACCAGCGCTGTATATGGACAGTGGTTGGGAATCGCCCAAGCGCCAGCTGCATCATGACCAGGATCTGGTTGCCTATCGCCGCAAGGTGGTGGCGGCCGATACCAATCGTGCGCTGCGTGCCTGCACGAATTTCAAAGGCGACGTTCTGGTGGTGGAATCGCAGCACGACAGTATCGTGCCGCACACGGCGGTGCTGAGCTATGTAGATGCCTGCATCCAGGCCAGCTCCATCACGTATCGGGTGCTCAAGGGCGCAGACCATGGTTTGGCGACCGAAGACAGCCAGCGCGCCTATACGAAGTTGCTGCTCGGATGGCTGCGCGAGATGGTGACCGAAGCCCGGACTGGCCCCGCAGTGCCGGCGCGGCCATCGAAGGCTTCCACGGCGCCAAAGGTGCCGCACCCCGACGACGGCCTCGATCCCCAGGGCAGCAAGGAAGATGAACCTCGCGAGCCTCGGGTGGTGGCACTTGCCGGCGACGATGATGACAACGACCCACAAGTCATCGCGGCCAGCCCCCGGCCCGAGCGCCGTTAGCGCTACACGGTTGCAGGACTTGCAAGCTTTGCGATTTGCCACTGCTTGCCAGGTAAGAATTTCAAAGTCGGGGTCTGACGCCGTGTAAAGGCTGGCGTGGACTGGATGGCATGTCTTGTGCGTATGGGCACGCACATGACAACCTCAGATCCGGCCAATTCCGGCAATCCCCCTGCAGACGTGGCAGCCGCCTTGCGCAAGGTCGGTTTGCATTATGTCGACGACAGCGACGCTGGCATTACCAGACGGCGTGCGGGCAAGGGCTTCACCTATATCGGTCCGACTGGCAAGCGCGTGGACGCGGCCACCGTGGCTCGCATCCATGCGCTGGCAATTCCGCCCGCCTACGAAGCGGTCTGGATCTGCGCCGATCCGTGCGGGCATCTGCAGGCCACGGGCCGCGATGCGCGGGGGCGCAAGCAGTACCTCTACCATGCCGACTGGGCGGTACTGCGCGATGCCGACAAGTATGCGCGGCTGATGGCGTTCGGCAACGCCCTGCCGCATCTGCGCGGCCGCGTATCGCGCGATCTGGCGCGCAACGGCATGCCGCGCGAGAAGGTGCTGGCGGCGGTGGTGACCTTGCTCGATGCCACACTGGTGCGCGTGGGCACGCCACGCTATGCCGAACAGAACCGTACATACGGGCTGACCACCCTGCATCGCAAGCATGTGGCGGTGCGCGGCAGTCGCCTGCGCTTCCAGTTCACGGGAAAGAGCGGCGTAACCCACGATGTCTCGGTCAATGACGCACGGCTCGCGCGCATCGTGCGCAATTGCACCGACCTGCCTGGGCAGCGGCTGTTCAAGTACAAGGACAGCGAAGGCCAGGTGCGCGAGATTGGTTCGGCCGACGTCAATGCGTATCTGCAGGAAGTCACCGGCGGTGATTTCACGGCCAAGGATTTCCGCACCTGGGCCGGCAGTGCGCATGCGCTGGCGTTGTTGCGCAAGACTCCAGCCGACAGCGAGACGGCGCGCAAGAAGGCCGTGATCGAAGTGATTCGTGCCGTGGCCAAGCGCCTGCGCAATACCGTGGCGGTCTGCCGTAAATGCTATGTGCATCCCGATGTGTTGGCGGCATTCATGGCCGATACCTTGCAGGCTTTACCGGCACCGCGTGCAGGCGTGCGCCTGCGTGTCGACGAGGCGCGCTTGCTGGCGTTGCTGGAAAGTAGCTGCGCCGCCGGCTTGACGTCGCGCAAGGCCGCATAAGTTGTCCCACCGGCGTCCAACCGGCGTCAGCTTCATACCTGCAGGGCCGGCACGGCTATTGCATCGTTACTGATACCAACAACAAGCAGAAACGCATAGCGATCGAGGTCCAAGGTGGAACACGAAGTCATCAGTTGCCAGCAGGCTGACAGCAGTAGCCCGGCAACCAAGCATTCCGAGGCGCGCCAGACGCTGCCTGCTGCTGATATTCCTTTAATCGAAGTTGCCGCGCTTGCGAAGTCCAGCGAGTCTGCCGGCGTTTCGCTGACCAAACGGCAACTGTCCGCCGCACGGCTGGCTACCTTGGCGCGTTACGGCAAGGGTGGGGTGGCGCGTGCAGTGCGCGGGCCGGATCTGCGTCAGGCACACGTGCTGATGCAGGCGCTGTGCGAAATGCGCGTGGAATTGGGCGAAGATCAGTGGTCGCCGTCCGCGCTCGACAGCCGTCACACCACGACGATGGCGTTGTGGCGCAACCGCGAGCGTGCGTTGTACACGCAAGCCGGTGTCGAGCAAGGTATCGAAGACCGGCTCGATGCTGGCTTCAAGCATGCTCGTAGCGGCAGCCAGCGCGAAGCCGCGGGCGAGTTCAAGCGCGCCTATCTGCTGCTGTGCTGTGTGCTGGCGCTGGCGCGCGATACAGCGCGACGCAGCGCGCGCCACAACGCTGCCGAGGCCCGGCCGGCCTGAACTGCCGCGCGGCTATCGGGCCGGCTTGCACGGCCCGATATAGCCCGGCAGGCCGCGTGCCTTGGTGCTCAACGCGAGCTTCACCGCTTCTGCCAGTGCACCCGCGAACGCGTGGTGGGTATCGAATGGTCCCTCGATATGCTTGCGGAAGAAGTCGGCCCAGCGGAAGTCCGGATACGCGGCCTTGACCTTGCGATAACCTCCTGACAATTGCACGAAGGCTTCCAGGCTGCGATACGGATCGTCGCGCATCGCGTGGATATCCGGGGGCAGTTCCTTGAGCGGGCGCCGCCTGCCATGTTCGTCGTAGGGATGGACCATGTGGGTGGCCACCATCTGTTGCCAGAACTTGCGCTCGGAAAGATGGCTCAGGTCCGCGCGCACGATCGCCGGCACCATCACGATGCCCATCTCGTGCCAGGCGCGGACCCAGTGGTGGTGGTCGACAACGTAGAGCGATTGCTCGGGCCCGAGTACCACGTGAATGCGATGTTTGTCGAGAAAGCGCGGCAGGTCCGCGTGTGACAGGCGACGCGTGACGTGAATCTTCTGCGCCACGTGGTAGCCCCCTACGGTGATCTGCGTAGGCCGCAGATGATCGACCGGAACCATCAGTGCAGCGCCTTCCCTGAGTAGCCTGACCGGCTTCTTCTTCGTTGACGCTTTCGTTATCGCTTTCGTTGATGCTTTTGTTGGCTTCTTCGCTTCGGCCGTTCTTTGCGATTCTTGCTTCGTCATGGCGTGTTGGTTCCGGAGCATGCGGTGTCCGGATTACAGCAAGCTTCGTGCCCTGGGTGGGATGAACCCGCATGTGCCTGCGGCAAACCTTGCCACGGCTTGTAATGGTTACGCGAGGGCAGGTGAAGCGAAGGCGCCGGATTGCCGCTGGGTGCCGTTGCCGGCGCGGCACGGAATTTGCGCCTCACATGTCCAATGGCAATGCAATGCCGCGAGATTCGTCAGGAAAACCATGTCTACCCCCAGCAAGCTCCCTCCGCAGCACCAGGACCAGCAACCGGGCCTGGAAAGTGAGATGGTCCCGCAGCCCGATAGCGGTTCAGACGACTATGTCGGGAGCGGAAAACTGCGTGGCAAGGTCGCGCTGGTGACCGGCGGCGACAGCGGTATTGGCCGGGCCATCGCCGTGGCGTTCGCCAGGGAAGGGGCGGACGTCGCGTTCGCGTACCTTGATGAGCACGAGGATGCCGCGGAGACCGAGCGCCTGATCGTCGAAGCCGGACAGCGGGCATTGGCCATTGCGGGAGATCTTGGCGAGGTGGCTCACGCCGACAAGGTCGTATCCGACACCGTAGCGCAGTTTGGATGTCTCGATATTCTTGTGAACAATGCCGCGGAGCAACATCCGCAACCCTCGCTCGAGGATGTCAGCGACGCACAGCTCGAGTCCACGTTCCGCACCAATGTGTTTGCCATGTTCCATGTGACACGCGCGGCGTTGCCTCATCTGTGCAAGGGTGCGACCATCCTCAATACCACATCGGTCACCGCCTACCGGGGTAGCGCGCATCTGCTCGATTACTCGGCCACCAAGGGGGCGATTGTCGCTTTCACGCGTTCCCTGGCACTTCAGGTGGTCAAGCGCGGGATTCGCGTCAATGGTGTGGCGCCGGGGCCGATCTGGACCCCATTGATCCCGTCAACATTCAGTGCGGAGGAGGTCGCGGAATTCGGCAAGAAGACGCCCATGGAACGTCCGGGGCAGCCTTTCGAGGTGGCAGCCGGCTATGTGTTCCTGGCTTCCGATGCCGCGAGCTATATCACAGGCCAGGTCCTCCATATCAACGGCGGGGAAGTGGTCAATGCCTGACCACGATATTTGCCGCTACACCTGATCACAGGGAGAACGATCATGTCATCGATTGTCGCCGGTCGCTTCGCCTCCATTCCGGAGGCCGAGAAGGTAGCGCAGAAGCTGTATGCGCGCGGATTTTCGGTCTGGGATGTATCCATCATGTCGGTGGACCCCGGCGGCGCGCGGCCGCCCGGCGTTCTGCTGGCCGCTCGCGCCAAGGGCGAGCGGCGCGACGAGGCGCTGGATGCGCTGCGCGAAGGCGGCGCCTGCGATTGCGAGCGCGCCAGTGGCAAATGGGAAGGCGGGCAGTGGAGCGACTTCGACCCGCATCACCTGCCTTCACTGGTCGACGCACCGGAAGGCGAATGCTGGCCAATGCCCGGCACGCGCAATGGCAACGTAGCGCGGAACGACCATGCCGCGCCGGTGGCCCAGGAGGCAGTGGCTGAAGACAGTACCGGCAATGAGGATCCAGGCAGTGAGCTCGAGCACTACGTCGACCGTCAGGTCGCGGGCCACAGCTGATCCGGCCGCACGCCGATGGGACACAAGACGACGGCGGATCTCGACACGCTACGGCCCACGCAGATCACGCTGGGCTTGTACCAGGTGCACGAGAAAATGGATGTCAGTGGGCGGCCACGCGGTCAGGCCGCGCGAACGCGCTTCATGAACAGTCATCGCATCCAGACCATTGCCGGACCCGGCGGCGCGTTGTTTATCGCCGATCATCACCATTGGGCACGTGCATGGCTGGAACTCGGCTGGCACCAGGCGCCGGTGGAAATCCTGGATGACCTCAGCGCGCTGTCGCCGGGGAAGTTCTGGAAGCGCATGCGTGAATTGGGCCATCTGCATCCGTACGATGAACATGGCAAACACCTCGATGCCAAGGCATTGCCATCGACATTGATGGGAATGCGCGACGATCCGTATCGCAGCCTGGCGGCATTCACGCGTAATGCGGGAGCGTATCGCAAGCCCGGCAATGCCTATGGCGATTTCCAGTGGGCCGCGTTTTTTCGCCGGCATGTTGAAGAGGATATGCACAGCATTGCCGGCTTTGCGCGGGCCATGACACTGGCCATTCCACTTGCACGAAGCAGCAAGGCGAGAAAATTGCCGGGGTTTGTGGGAAGGTGCGAGGGGATGTAGGGGGAGGTGTGGGGGCGTGCGCGATCCGTCGCCGTGGGTTGAACTGTTTGCCCTCTCCCCCGGCCCCTCTCCCGCGTCACGGGAGAGGGGAGAGAAGGCTTAGCTCTTGGACTTGTGCGTTGGCTTGCCCTTTTGCTTGGTGCTTGCCATTTTCTTGAGTTCGGTCTCGCTCATGGACTTGGCCATCGACTTCGATGCGCCTTTGAGTGTGCTGGCTTTACGTTCGCCGCGCTTGGCCGAGAGCGCTGCGCCCGCCGCCATTTGTTGTGCCTTCGATTTGGCTGGCATGTCGATCTCCTTTATATGCGGCCCAAGACGACCAGGAGCACGACGATCACGACGATCAGCCCAAGGCCACCACTCGGGCCATAGCCCCAGCCGGAGCTATACGGCCAGGTCGGCAATGCGCCAACCAGCAGCAGGATAAGGATGATCAGAAGAATGGTGCCGATGCCCATATTGCGCTCCTTGTTGTGGTTCTGGCGGCGCGGCGGAGATAGTGCTGCCGCGCGGCTGTCCCGATGCTTCAAGGTTAGGACAGCACCAGTGCGCACTGAGGCGGGCAAGGGCTGAAATCAGTGTAGGAATAAGACGACGCCTGATCAGCACATCAGCACATCGGCACATCGGCACATCGGCACATCGGCACTTCAACAAATCAGAAAGCGGCGCTGTAGATGGCGAAGGCATCGGCTTCACGTACTTCGCGCGGATTGTTCACGAGCAGGCGGGTCTGCAGCATCGCATCGCTGGCCATGCGTGCCAGGTCGCTTTCCTTGACGCCCACTTCGCGCAATGTGCGTGGAATGCCAGTGGCTGCCACCAGGCCTTCGATATGAGCGATCAGCGCGGCCGTCTTGGTCTCTTCACTGCCGGTGGTGCCGGGCAGGACCACATCGCACAGTTCAGCGTAGCGCTTGCAGGCTGCCGGTGCGTTGAACTTCATCACATGTGGCAGTACCAGCGCGTTGGACAGGCCATGGGCTACGTGGAAGATGCCGCCAATCGGATAAGCCAGTGCATGCACGGCCGCGACCGGCGAGTTGGCGAAGGACTGGCCCGCGAACATCGCCCCCAGCAACATCGCCTCGCGCGCGGCGCGATCGTTGCCGTTATCGCATGCACGCATCAGGTTCTGCGACAGCAGTTGCAGCGCCTGCACGGCCAGCATGTCGGAGACCGGGTTCTTCAGGTGCGCGCTGGTATAGGCCTCGATGGCATGCACCATGGCGTCGATACCCGTTGCCGCCGTGGCGCCGCGCGGCAGGCCCAGCGTCAGTTCGGCATCCAGGATGGCAAGGTCGGCAAACAATTGCGGAGCGACCACGCCCATCTTGGTGGTTTCGCCCGTGGTGACGATCGAAACCGCGGTGACCTCGGATCCGGTACCGGCCGTGGTGGGCATCTGCACGAGCGGCAGGCGTGTGCCGGTGACCTTCTTCACGCCATACATGTCCTTGATCGACTGCGTGGCCGGCAGCAGTACCGCGATCAGCTTGGCCACGTCCATCGATGAGCCGCCGCCCAGCCCGAGCACCACTTCGGCATTGGCCTGGCGCGCGCGTTCGGTAGCGTCGAGCACTACATGCTCGGGTGGGTCGGCGATGACGTCGTCGATCACGGTGACCTGCCAGTCGTGCCTGGCAAGGTCGTCCAGCGCGGGCGCCAGCAGGCCGCTCCTGGCCAGGAACCCGTCGGTCACGACGCACAGGCGCCGCGCCTGCGGCCACGTCTCGCGCAGCAATGCGCCAAGCCGGCGCGCGGCACCGAACTCGACGACCATCGTCGGCACGGTCTGAAAGCGGAACGGGTTCATGGTGTCTCCGGATCTGGGAATGTTTTGTAGTTGTGCTCCCCTCTCCCGCCGTGCGGGAGAGGGGAGCAAACATATACCAACAGCAGATTTTTACATCTGCAGGCAAAGATACTTGATTTCGAGGTATTCCTCGATACCGTGACGTGAGCCTTCGCGGCCGACGCCCGATTGCTTGATGCCGCCAAACGGTGCCACCTCATTCGAGATCAGGCCGGTATTGAGTCCGACCATGCCGTACTCGAGCGCTTCACCGGTGCGCCATGCGCGGGCGATGTCGCGGGTATAGAGGTAAGCGGCCAGGCCGTATTCGGTGGCGTTGGCGGCGGCCACGGCTTCTTCATCGTGCTTGAAGCGGAACAGCGGCGCCACCGGCCCGAAGATTTCCTCGCGTGCCATGCGCATGTCGGCCGTGGCATCGGCGATCACGGTCGGCGTGTAGAACGTGCCGCCCAACTTGTGCACGCCGCCGCCCGCGATCACGCGTCCACCCTTGGACGTCGCGTCATCCACCAGCGATACGACCTTTTCGATGGCCTTGTCCTCGATCAGCGGACCGATCACGACACCGTCTTCAAGACCATTGCCAACACGCAACTGGCTGGTGCGTTCGGCGAACTTCGCCGCGAATGCATCGTAGATGCCGTCCTGGATGTAGAAGCGGTTGGCGCAGACGCAGGTCTGGCCGCCATTGCGGTACTTGGCGGCAATCGCGCCTTCCACGGCCGCGTCCACATCGGCATCGTCGAAGACGATGAATGGCGCATTGCCGCCCAGTTCCAGCGACAGTCGCTTCACGGTCGGCGCTGACTGTGCCATCAGGATGCGACCCACTTCGGTGGAACCGGTGAACGACAGCTTGCGTACGATCGGGCTGCCGGTCAGCACCGCGCCAATCGTCTTGGCATCGCCGGTTACCACCTGCAGCACGCCGGCCGGCACGCCGGCACGGTGGGCCAGTTCAGCCAGGGCGAACGCGGACAGCGGTGTCAGCTCGGCCGGCTTGATGACGATGGCGCAGCCCGCGGCCAGTGCCGGGGCTGCCTTGCGCGTGATCATCGCGGCCGGGAAATTCCACGGCGTGATGGCGGCGCAGACACCTACCGGCTGGCGTAGCGTAACCAGGCGTTTGTCTGCGGCAGGCGTGGCCAGTACCTCGCCGTCCACGCGCTTGCCCTCCTCGGCGAACCACTCGATAAAGCTGGCCGCGTAGGTGATCTCGCCCTTGGCCTCGGCCAGCGGCTTGCCTTGCTCGCGCGTCATCAGGTAGGCGAGGTCATCGGCGTTGGCGAGCATCAGGTCAAACCAGCGGCGCAGGATGCTTGCACGCTCCTTGCCGGTCTTGGCCGCCCAGCCTTTCTGGGCCTTTTCCGCGGCCGCGATGGCGCGGGTGGTTTCCGCGGCGCCCAGATCGGCCACCTTGGCGATGATCTCGCCCGTGGCGGGGTCGGTAACGTCGAAGGTCGCGCCGGACTCGGCGGCGGTCCATTGGCCATCGACATAGGCCAGTTGCTTGAACAGCGAAGGATCCTTGAGTTGCATGGCGAATTTCCCGGATAAGAGCTTGAACGAGAACAAGGCAGAACACCGACTTGTCTTCGTTCAATAGATTGAACTATATTCGATATGTCGAACGATGGTCAGATCATACGCCCATGTCTGGCAGACCGCCAGTGGGAGTGACCGTTCCGTTTTGCCTGCCCAGTACAATCGCGTCCATGCCCAAGTCCGCCTACTCCTTATCCGATGACGATGCCGGTACAGCGTCGGCCGCCAGGCCAACGTCGCCAGCCGTGGTGCGAGCCGTGCAAGTGCTCGATGCCATCGCCGCCGCGTCAGTGCCGCTGACGCTGGCCGACCTGACCCGGCTCACCGGTGCCCCGAAAAGCTCGCTGCACGGCATGTGCGAAACGCTGGTGCAACTGCAACTGGTCAAGCGTCTTGCCGGCGGGGCGATGGCCTTGGGACCGCATGTGATGACCTGGGCCAACGCCTTCCTTTCGCAGACGCAGATCACGGAAGAGTTTCGCGGGCTGTGGGGGCAGACCGATGCGTTTCACGATGCCACGGTGACGTTGTCGACCATGGAGGGTGTCGAGGTTGTCTACCTGGCCTGCCAGAATGGCGACCATCCGCTCGGCGTGACATTCCGCATCGGCATGCGGCTACCTGCGCCCTATACCGCAACCGGCAAGGCAATGCTCAGCACGCTGTCGACCGCCGATGTGCACCGGCTGTTTGCCAATGGCTTGCCGCCGCCACTGACGCGCGCCAGTGTGGCCAACGCCGAGGCCCTGGTCGAGGAGCTTGCGCAGGTGCGCGCGGTGGGGTATTCGGTCGACAACGGCCAGATGCGCGAAGGCATGACCTGCTATGGCGCGCCAGTGTTCGATGCGTTGCAGTCGCGTGCGGCCGGTGCCATAGCGGTCAGCTTCCTGTCCAGCGAAATCGATGTCGCCACTGGCGAACGCATTGGCCAGCAGGTGCGCGCACTGGCCGACCAGCTTTCGGCGCGGCTCGGCGCCCGCGCCTGACAACCGGCATTTGCGCGTGGTCAAAGGCCTGGACTCGTAGAATCGCTAGCATCCGGGGGGTCCCTTTCCTGATCCCACGCGATGACATCAACCTCGGCGAACCCGGTTCGCCGCCCCCAACTGGTAGCGCCGGCCGGCTCGCTCGCGGCGCTACGGATGGCGCTGCAGCACGGCGCCGACGCGGTTTACCTGGGCCTGCGCGATGCCACCAATGCGCGCAATTTCGGCGGCCTGAATTTTAGCGAGGACGACATCCGCACCGGCGTGGCCGAGGCCCACGCGCGCGGTGCCGAGGTGCTGTTCGCCATCAATACGTTTGCGCAGATGGGGCAGGTCGAGCGCTGGCACCATGCCGTGGACGCGGCGGCCGCGCTCGGTGCCGACGCCGTGATCATGGCTGACGCCGGCCTGATTGCCTATGCGGCGCGACGCCATCCGTCACTGCGCATTCATCTTTCGGTACAGGGCTCCGCCACGCATGCCGATGCCATCGAGTTGATGCGCGAGCAGTTTGGCATTCGCCGCGTGGTATTGCCACGCGTGCTGTCGGTGCCGCAGATCGCAAAGCTGGCCAGGCAGACCGATATCGAACTGGAAGTATTCGGTTTCGGCAGCCTGTGCGTCATGGCCGAGGGGCGTTGCCTGCTGTCTTCCTACGCCACCGGCGATTCGCCCAATAACAAGGGCGTGTGCTCGCCAGCCCATGCGGTGCGCTGGGACGAGCAGGACGGCACCATGCATGCACGGTTGTCCGGAATCCTGATCGACAGCTATGCGCCGGGCGAACCCGCCGGCTATCCCACGCTCTGCAAGGGACGTTTCACGGTCGAGGGCGAGCGCGGCTACGTGCTGGAGGAACCGACCAGCCTCAACGCGGTGTCCTTGCTGCCGGCCCTGATCGATATCGGCATTGCCGCCATCAAGATCGAAGGGCGCCAGCGCAGCCCGCGCTACGTGGCCGATGTCGTTGGCGTGCTGCGTGCCGCCATCGACGATGCCTGCCGTGACCCGCGGCGTTTCGTGCCGCGCCAGGACTGGCAGGCCACGCTGGGCCGCCACGCCGAAGGCGACCAGGTCACCCAGGGCGCGTACGACCGCCCGTGGCGCTGACATTCACCTCCATGCAATTCACACCGCCAGGACAAGCCATGGCAACCACAAACCAACCGAACCCGGCGCCGTTTCGCATCGCGCTGGGACCGCTGCTGTACTACTGGCCGCGTGCCGACGTGCTGCGGTTCTACGCGGCGGTGGCTGAATCGGCCATCGACCGTGTGTACCTGGGCGAAGCCGTTTGCACGCGCCGACATGAAATGCGCTTCGCGGACTGGCTCGACATAGCTCAGATGCTGCGCGAGTCCGGCAAGCAGGTGGTGCTGTCCACGCCAGTGCTGGTGGAATCGGACAGCGATATCGCGGTGATGCGTCGGGTCTGCGCACAAGATGATTTCCTGGTGGAGGCCAACGACCTCGGTGCCGTGCATTGCCGCACGCGCCGTGCGTTTGTCGCTGGACCGCATCTCAATGTCTACCATGCCGATACGCTGGCCTGGCTTGGCGGGCTGGGCGCGCACGGATGCACCGTGCCCGTGGAGATGGATGGCGCAACGATGATGGCGCTGGCAGCGGCGCGCCCCGCCGGCATGACGCTGGAGGCCATGGTCTGGGGCCGCATGCCGCTGGCGTTTTCGGCGCGCTGCTTTACCGCGCGCCATCATCGCCTGCGCAAGGATGCCTGTGAATTCCGCTGCATCGAGTATCCCGATGGCCTGGTGGCCAACACCGGTGAAGGGCAGGCGTTCTTCACGCTCAACGGCATTCAGACCCAGTCGGCCACCTGCCTCGACCTGTGCGGCAATGTGGCGAGCATGGCCGGCGCTGGAATTGACTACATGCGCGTCAGCCCGCATGCCACGGGCACGCTGGAAGTGGTGGCCCATCTCGATGCAATCCGTAGCGGCCTGCGCGTAGCATCGCCAAGCAATGTGATGCCAGCCGATGCGGCACCGAGCAATGGCTACTGGACCGGCGCGCCAGGCATCTGCTGGGCAGCGCAGGAGAGGGCCGGCATATGAGCGGACTGAATGTGAATGCGGTACTGATGCGTGTCCATCGCCATATGCCCGCGCCGATGCGCGCTGCGCCACTGGTGATGGCACTCGAAGCCATGCGTCGGGCTGGTTGGCTTGCGCCGCCTGCCGCGCTCGATGGCCGCACGTTCTCGCTGACGGTCGACGATATGGGGCTCGAGGTGCGTTTTCATTGCGCTAACGGACGCTTCCTGCCAGGGCCGTTCCAGCATCGCGAGACCGACTTGACGCTGCGTGCGGGCGCGCTGAGCTACCTGCGGCTGATCGGCGGCGATGCCGATACCGATACGCTGTTCTTCCAGCGGCGCCTGTCGATTCGTGGCGACACGGCACTGGGCCTGGAGGTCAAGTATTGGCTCGATGCCGCGCCACGCCCCGGCTGGCTGGCCGTGCTGGCGCAGCGGCTGTCGCTGTTGTTTCCGGAGCCGCGCGCGGCTTGACCAAGTGCGCGGCTGCGGCAAGAGGTGGCAGGGTGGTCAGAACTCCGGCATGGCTCCGCCATAACGCGAGCCACGTTGCTTGAAGCACTGGTTGGCCTGCAATGCCGCGCATGGGGCATCGACCAGTCCGCCGACGGTCTGGAAGCGTGCCAGCGTCACGTTGAGCTCAGCGGCGCTGCGCGCGCGGACCATTGCGAAGAGGTTGTACTGCCACACCGGAAGCCGCCGCGTCCTGCGAAAGCACATGGTGACGTGCTGCACCTCGGCAATCCGCGAGCCAATTGCATCGACACGCGCATCGGGCACGTTCCAGACGCACATCACGTTATGCGTGTAGCCGAAGTGGCGATGCCGCAGGATCGCGCCAAACCGGCGAATCAGGCCCGCGTTACGCCAGTTCGTCAGTCTTGCCAGCGTTTCCGATGCCGCCAGGCCGGTGCGTCGCGCCAATGCGTGGTACGGCCGCGGTGTCAGCGGCAGACCCGCTTCCAGCGCGGTGGCCAGTCGCCAGTCTGCATCGTCGAACTCACGCTGTTCCAGCGGCCCGAGTATCCGTGCCGCTTGCGGTGCCTGCGTCGACGTGCGGCGTGCGCAGCGCGTGAGGCCCAGCGGCAAGCCCAGATCGGCTCGATATTCGCGTTCCAGTGGCAGGTCGATCGGTTTCTGGCCCACATCGGCGGCAATGCGCGCCAGTACGCCATCGAGCTCCGGGCGGTCGCGCGCACCGGCCACGAACCACAGGTTGTAGCGATGCCCGTCGCGCGCGTGGCTCTGGCTGATATCGGGGTCGCCATTGATACGCTCGACCACGCGCTCCATGCGGGCAGGTGGCACCGCCAGCGCCGCCACGGTGCTGGCACCTATCGCGTTGGGCGCGAAAATGGCGCCGATGCGGCTGATGCGTCCGTTGCCAAGGTCGCGCGCAAGCAAGCTCAGGATGGTGCGTTCGCAGACGCCGAAGGCTTCGCCGGTACGCTGATACGGGCGGTCGTGTAGTGGAAAGTCGTGCTGGATATGGTCGTAGAGTTTGGTTTCGTCGAACATGGCGAGCGATCTGGACGGTCGGGACAATGCGTGTGCAATGCACGGAGTCGATGCGCAGGCGCCGAATGTTGCGATGAACCGGAGCACGCCCGCATCATGCGGGCATCATCATCGTGAAGTTATGCGGTTATCTCGTTGACACTTATCAAGCTGTGTAGAGATGGTGCGAGGCAGGTGTCTTCAGTGTGTTGCGAACGCCGTCGTCATTCGAGTAGTGGTATGTGACGTAAGTGCCATTTATGTAGCGGACCGCTGGCGCAATACGCCTCCAGGTGGGCCGGCCTTGGGTCCCGGCCAATCCTGATCTACATTGATCTGTTACGGCCGCTTGGACGGAACGCTGCCGCGTGTGCACAGATGTTGCCTAATTTTTGAGCAGTCCAGTGCGATGCCGCACAGACACGGGCGTAGCGGTTCGATATGGCAGGATATCCACAGTTTCTGTGGATATCCTCAACGTATCCTCGCCCACAGTCGCGCAGCGGCAATTCGCATATGCTGGCGCATCAACCTCGGTCAATTGTCAGCTTCGTGCTCGCTATGCGCAGGATTCGGATTGCCGCAGTGTCTTCTGTCGTGCTTTTGGCCTGGCCACTGGCGGGTTGCGTGACGCAATACCGCGTACCCTCCGACGCGCCCTATGCCAGCGTGCGCCTGATGACCAGTACCGATGACCGCACGACATTCAACGTACTGGACCCGGCCAAGTGTCCGACGCCGCGGCCACTGGTGCTGGCCGGCATGGGCAAGCAGCTTGCCTCGATGGGTCGCGATTCCACGCTGGAGATGGCCGGCAGTTCGCCAGAGCCGCCATCGCGCACGCGCGAACGCAAGGTATTACCGGGCAAGCGGATTTTCGTGGCCGTGACATCGTACGTGGCGCCGCCGGCCGATGATGCCCGCTGCGCGGCAGGGGTGTCGTTTATCCCGCAGGTCAATGCGCAATACGAGATTCGCTACACGCGCGATGACGCCGCAACGCACTGCGCGGCGCAAGTCATGCGGCTGCAGCCGCTGGCGGATGGAGGGGCGAGCGTGGCGCCCGAGCCCACGCAGCAGGGTTTCCGGGCGCTGCGAGCGGAATATCTGTGCGAGGCGCGCTAAGGCGTGCCTCGCAAAACCATAAGCCGATCAGGCTGCCTGTTCGATCAGGAAGCGCTCCGGGCGCTTGCCTAGCCATGCCGGTGCACGGCCGCGGCCGGACCACGTCTTGCCGGACTTCGGATCGCGGTACTTCGGGGGCAGCGCCGCCGTCGTCTTGCGTGCCGCACCCACTGCGATACTCGTGCCGGCCGGACGGCCGCGGCGGCGCTTCGGTGCAATATCGTCGACGGTCAGATCATAATCGGCCATCAGTTGGCGAATCTGCTCGATCACGCTGGCCACTTCATTCGCGCGCACTTCGCTGAGCTTGGCTTCCAGTGCTTCTTTTTCGGCCAGTAGTTGCTTGTAGGTTGGCATTCTTGGATCCCCGTTCAGATTGGCGGCTGCCGCAATATTGCCGCAAGCGTGTCCGCATAGAAAAATATTACAAGAACCATCCGGAAAAGCACGATAAAAGCACGATTCAAACGCGAATCGAGAAAGAAATCGTAAGGGATTTGGCAAAAAAGACGCGCAGCCACTACCTTTTACCGGATCCGCCTTGCGCTGGCACGATGCAGGGTCGGTTATTTCATGATTTGCACCGCATCGCATCGTAACCACAACTGCTAATAGGAGGCAATATGGCAACCCGAATTTTCGTCAATCTTCCGGTTCGCGATCTCGATAAGTCGATCGCTTTCTTTAGCCGGCTCGGCTTCCGCTTCAATCCCCAATTTACCGATCAGACCGCAACTTGCATGATTGTCAGCGATGATATTTTTGTCATGTTGCTGACTGAGGCAAAGTTCCGTACCTTCACGCCGAATGAAATCTGCGACGCGCGCAGATTTACAGAGGTACTGGTGTGCCTGTCAGTGGAAAATCGTGCACGGGTGGATGCCATGGTGCGCGATGCGCTGGCCGCGGGCGGCACGACCTACAAGCCGCCACAGGATCTGGGATTTATGTATGGCCATGGTTTCCAGGATCTCGATGGCCATATCTGGGAACTGGTTTATATGGATCCTGCTGCAAGCGGCGCGGCCCAATAAAAAAACCCCCGGGAGGAAAGCTCCGGGGGTGGTAAATCCACCGGTATCCCAGGTGGAGGAGACAACCTTGCGGACGCCGCAGGCGTCCGCGAAATCAAAGAAGTCTTTATCAGATGGCCCAGCCACCGGCATAGAACGCGGCCAATGCCACTGCGATGGCTACCGTGCCGATATTGAGCTTGCGCCATTCGCCCGCGACAATGCGGCCGATGACCAGCGTGCAGAAGCCGAGCATGATGCCGGTGACAATATTGCAGGTCAGCACAATGAACACGGCGCAAACCAGGCCCGACAGCGAATCGACCAGATCGTCCATATGCAGGCGCGAAACGCTCGACAGCATCAGCAGGCCCACGTACATCAATGCGGGTGCCGTGGCGTACGACGGTACGAGCCCGGCCAGCGGCGAGAAGAACATCACGGCCAGGAACAATACGCCGACGGTGACCGCAGCCAGTCCGGTGCGCGCGCCCGCGGCCACGCCGACCGTGGATTCGATGTAGGCCGCGGCCGGTGCGCCGCCGAAGAACGCCGAGAAGATAGAGCTGACCGAATCGGCGGTCAGTGCACGGCCACCATTGTGGATACGGCCCGTGGCGTCGAGCTGGTTGGCCTGGCCGGCCACCGCGCGAATCGTGCCGGTAGCGTCGAAGACCGCGGTCATGACCAGCGCCAACACGCTGGGCAATACGGCAGCCGACAGCGCACCGCGAATATCCATGGCACCGATCAGCGAGGCATGGCCAGGCGTGGACAGCGACGGCAGCGCGAAGATGCCGGTGAACTTCACGGCCGGATCGAAGATCAGGCCAAGCGCCGAGATGCCGACGATCACCAGCAGGATGCCGCCAGGCACGCGCCGGCGTTCCAGGCCGAAGATCGCGGCCAGGCCCAGTACCGACATCATCACCGGGAAGGCCGTGATGTGGCCCAGCGCCACTGGCAGGCCCGGGCCGGGATTCTTCACCACGAGTCCGACTTCGTTCGAGGCAATCAGCAGCAGGAACAGGCCGATGCCGATGCCCGCGCCGTGCGCCACGCCGGCTGGCAGGTTGCGCAGGATCCAGGAGCGCACGCCGGTGACCGAGATCGCGGTAAACACCACGCCCATCAGGAACACGGCGCCGAGCGCGACGGACGGTGACAGTTTCTGGCCCAGCACCAGGCCAAAGGCCATGAACGCGGTAAGCGAGATGGCGCAGCCGATGGCGATCGGCAGCTTGGCCCACAGGCCCATCAGCAGCGATCCGAATGCCGTGGTCAGGCACACGGCCACGAATACGGCGCTGGTATCGAAGCCGGCCTTGCCCAGCATGCCGGGCACGACGAATACGGCATAGACCATCGCCATGAAGGTGGTGATGCCGGCTACGACTTCGCGGCGCTGCGTGCTGCCGCGCTCGCTGATCTGGAAATACTGGTCGACCGGGCCTCCGGATTTCTGGGGGGCGGCCTCGACGTCCGTGACGGACGGATACGGCTGTTCGATCATGCTCTGTCTCCTTGCAGGGGCGCTGCGCGCGTCCGCGTACGGATCGGGCGTCAGCCTCGTCTCACGTGGTTCCGGGTGAGGGCGGAGGTCCCGTTGGCATCGGCAAGGGGTGCGGGTGTCTCGTTCCTCGGTGTCCGGCCACTTGGGCCGGGGCCGGTCGACTGCCTCTGGTGGGCTGGATCCGGCGAGGCTCAAAGGTAGGCGAGGCTTCGGGCATGTTCATCATCGGGTGTGCATGCGGAACATGCCGATGCCCGAATAACCACGGCATTCCGGTGCTTCCGGAAGCTCAGGGATTTCCCTTGGTGGCGGGGAATTCGCGCCGTCAGGCCAGTCATGCGTCACAACGGAGGTGCCAGGCGCATGCCGGGCTAAAGGTCACGGCGCCGTGGCCGATAGCCCTTTGGCAACACCCATATCCACATACCGAGCCAGCGGAGCAATAGCATGACCAGCGCGATGAGGGACATCGACGAGCGCACCAACCTGACCAACAACAACCAGTTCGAGTTGCTGTTGTTCCGACTTGGCGATGCGACGCACAGCGGACAGTCCGAACTGTTCGGCATCAACGTTTTCAAGGTCCGGGAAATCCTGGTCATGCCGTCGGTCACGACCGTGGTTGGCGCGGGACCCTCGATCCTTGGCATGGCCGATATCCGCGGTCAGGTGATTCCGGTCATCGACCTGCCACGCCTGCTCGAGTGCTCGCCGAAGTCGGGCCTCAACATCATGCTGGTGACCGAATACGCGCGCTCGACGCAGGGCTTTGCGGTCGAGGCGGTCGAGGAAATCGTACGGCTCGACTGGAGCCAGGTCATTTCGGCCGAGACCAGTGTCAAGGGCGGGCTGGTGACCAGCATCGCCAAGCTTGATGCCGGCGGCGACAACCCGCGCCTGGTGCAGGTACTGGATGTAGAGCAGATCCTGCGCGACGTGCTGCCGACCCGCCAGCCCGATGTGGACCCCGCCACGGTGGGTCCGCAATTGAACCTGCGTCCGGGCACCAAGATCCTGTGCGCGGACGACTCCGCGCTGGCGCGCGGCCTGATCGAGAACGGCCTCAAGGCGATGGGCGTACCGGTGGTGATGACCAAGACCGGTCAGGAAGCCTGGGAGATGCTGGGCCAGATTGCCGACCTGACGTCGAGCCAGGGCAAGTCGGTGCGCGACGAAGTGGCACTGGTGCTGACCGACCTGGAAATGCCCGAGATGGACGGCTTCACACTCACGCGCAAGATCAAGGCCGATGCCCGGCTCAAGTCGCTGCCGGTGGTCATTCACTCGTCGCTGTCTGGCGAAGCCAGTGAGGAGCACGTGCGCAAGGTCGGTGCCGATGCATACGTGTCGAAGTTCCTGGCGAAGGACCTCGCCGATACGATTCGCGGCGTGTTGGCAAGGCATCCGTAATACCTTTGCCATGCCCTCGGTGTTCTCCCCTCTCCCGCGTGCGGGAGAGGGGCGGGGGAGAGGGCCAGCGGTTCAAAATGCGATAAGCAGCAAGCAGAACCTCATGCCCTCACCCCCAACCCCTCTCCCGCCTGCGGGAGAGGGGAGCAACAACATCAGTATCCGCGCTTCAAAACCCCGCCACGCATAAATCCCACCCCAACGCAACAAAGCCCTTGAAGCAACGGCTGCACAAAAAAAAGGCAGTCCAGCTCCATCCAGAACCGGCGCGGGCTGGCGGGTTGTCAAGAGGGGGATTATCCACGCAATCTGTGGATAGTTCCGCGGCAAAAGCGGGCCACGCGGGTAACTCAAACAGGTATACCCGCGCGCGTTGTTGCCCACATTTCTACTTGGGTTGTTCCACTGTACGCAAATACGGCTTCAGTGTCTTGAACCCTTGCGGATATTTTTTCTTCGCATCCTCATCGGACACCGAAGTCGGGATGATCACGTCTTCGCCCGGTTTCCAGTTCACTGGCGTGGCCACCGTATGCTTGGCATTCAGCTGCAGCGAGTCGAGCAGGCGCAGTACCTCATCGAAATTGCGCCCCGCGCTCATCGGATAGACCAGCATGGCCTTGACCTTCTTGTCGGGGCCGATCATGAACACCGAGCGGATCGTGGCGTTGTCCACGGCCGTGCGCGGTCCACTGCCACTGGCTTCGGGGTGGATCATGTCGTAGAGCTTGGCCACGTTGAGGTCGGCGTCGCCGATCATCGGGTAGTTCACGGCGCTGCCCTGGGTTTCCTCGATGTCCTTGGCCCAACGCGAATGATCGGTCACGGGATCGATCGACAGGCCAATGATCTTGGTATTGCGCTTGTCGAACTCGGGCTTGAGCTTGGCCATGTAGCCGAGCTCGGTGGTGCAGACTGGCGTGAAATCCTTTGGGTGCGAGAACAGGATGGCCCAGCTGTCGCCGATCCATTCATGGAAATTGATCTTGCCCTCGGTGGTGTCTGCAGTGAAGTCCGGGGCGGTCTCGCCTAGTCGGATTGCCATGGTCAAACTCCTTCGAAAGGTTGCGTGGTCGAGTGTGGAGCGATGGGAACGTCGGGGCACTACGGCCGGCCCGGGCAGACGGGCAGCACTCCAGTATAGGAACTGCGCAGCCAGTTGGCGCTCGTCCCGGAGGAGGAAGGGATACCTCTGATCGACAGCTTGCGCGTTGCCGGTATCGTCCCCGTCACACCTTCACTTCAAACCTGCAGCCAACCCTCATGCGGGCCGCTCCAGGTCCGCGATGACCGCGCGCAGGAAGCGTGCCGCTTCGCCGCCGGTGACCACGCGGTGATCGAATGTCAGCGACAGCGGCATCACGCGGTGGACGGCCGGCACGCCGCCGGCGGCGACCACTTCGTCGTGGATACGGCCCGCACCAAGAATGGCCACGGTGGGCGGTACCACGATCGGGGCCGCGTAGCGTCCGGCAATCATGCCGAAGTTCGACAGGGTGATGGTGTTGCCGCGCATTTCCTCTGGTGCGATGGTGCGGGCCAGGATGTCGGCGCGCATGCGGTCGAGCCCGCTGCGCAGGTCGGCGGCGTCGCGCTTGCCCACGTTGCGCAGCACCGGCACGAACAGGCCTTCGGGCAGGTCTGCCGCGATGCCCACGTCGATCCGTTCCAGTACATGGCGCCGGCTGGTCTTGCCCTCGTACCAGGCGTTGAGCGCGGGTTCGGCATGTACCCCGGCCACCAGGGCACGCACCAGGCGAATCGTGATGTCGTGGCCCGCGGCGGAACCTACGGTCTGCCATGCATGCAGGTCGGCATCGTCCATTACGGTGGCGGCGGCCACCTCGCTCTGCGCGCGTGCCATGTTCTGCGCCATGGCACGGCGCACGCCCCGTATCACCTCGGCGGGACCAATCTCCGCGAGCGTGGTGGCCACGCGTTGCACATCGGTCGCGGTAATCACGCCATCGTGGCCCGATGGCGTGACCATGGCCAGGTCAACCGACAGCTTGTGCGCAAGCGCGCGTACCGCGGGCGTGGCCTTGATGCCGTGGCCACCTGCCATGCCCGACGCACCCACGCGCGTCTGGTCTTCGCGTACCACGTGGGTGCCCACCTTGACCGCGCCCACCACGGTGCCGGCATCGTCGGAGGCGCCGGCGCCTTCAAAGCCGACCAGTGGCGCACCAAGGTGCACGATATCGCCCGGTTGGGCATACAGCTTGGCCACCTTGCCACCGAATGGCGACGGGATCTCGACGATGGCCTTTGCGGTTTCCACCGACAGCAGGGGCTTGTCCGCATCGATCGTATCGCCGGGCTTGACGTGCCAGGTCACGATCTCGGCCTCCTGCAGGCCTTCGCCAAGGTCGGGCAGCTTGAAGATCCGCATGGTTGTCTCCGTTTGCCTGCGATATCTAGGATGCGGCCAGCGCGACGCGCGCGGCGTCAACAATCCGCGCCACCGACGGCAGATAGCTGTGCTCGAGCCGTGCCAACGGCACCACGGTGTCGTAGCCGGTGACGCGCTGCACCGGTGCGCTGAGCGAATACAGGCCGGCATCGGCCAGGTTCGCGGCAATCTCCGCGCCGATTCCCGCCGTGCGCGGGGCCTCGTGCACGATCACGCAGCGGCCGCTTTGCGCCACCGATTCCAGTATCGTGTCCATATCGAGCGGCTTGAGCGTGGCCACGTCGATCACGGCTGCGGACACCCCTTCGTCGGCCAGTTGGTCGGCGGCCGCCAAGGTCTCCTGCACCATGGCGCCCCAACTGACCAGCGTGATGTCGCTGCCGTCGCGCAATGTGAAGCAGGCATCGAGCGGCAACGCCTGGCCATGGTCTTCCACTTCCTGCCGGAACAGCCGGTACAGGCGTGTCGGTTCGAAGAAGATCACGGGGTCGGGATCACGGATCGCGGCCAGCAGCAGCCCGTATGCGCGTGCGGGGGACGAGGGCATGACCACACGCAGCCCCGGGATATGCGCGAACATCGCCTCGGGGCTTTCGGAGTGATGCTCGGGGGCGTGGATGCCGGCGCCGCTGGGCGCGCGCACCACGAGAGGACAACTGAGCCGACCGCGCGTGCGATGCCGCAGATGGCCCGCGTGGTTGAGGATGTTGTCGATGGCCGGATAGATAAACCCGGCGAACTGGATTTCCGCCACGGGCTTGAGTCCCATCGCGGCCATGCCGATTGCCGCGCCAACGATCCCGCCTTCCGCCAGCGGCGTGTCGATGACCCGGGCCTCGCCAAAGCGGGCTTGCAAGCCCACCGTCGACCGGAATACGCCGCCGTTGACGCCGATGTCCTCACCAAGCAGCACCACGTCGGGGTCGTTGGCCAGTTCATGTGCCAGCGCCAGATTGACCGCTTCCACCAGATGCAGTTCAGCCATGATTAGCCTCCTGGTCCTGCGTGGCGTAGCGCTGCGCGGTTTCGAGCTGGTCGGCCAGCGCGGCGGGCAGCGTTTCATAAAGGCAGTCGAACATCGCCGAGACATCGGGATGGGGCAGTTCCAGATACGCGGCCACGGCGGCGCCCACCGCCTGCTGGCATTCGCGGATCAGCGCTTCCTCATGCGCGGCGTCCCATGCGCCCAGACTGGCCAGGTAGTCGCGCAGGCGCGTGATCGGCTCATGCCGCCACGCCTCCTTGACAGTGGCTTCGTCCCGATACCGCGAGGCATCGTCGGCGGTAGTGTGGTCTCCCAGCCGGTAGGTGACCGCTTCGATCAGCGCCGGCCCGGCGCCATCGCGCGCACGTTCGATGGCGTCGCCAACGCGTTGCCGCACGGCGATCACGTCGTTGCCATCGACCTGCTCGCCAGGAATGCCGGCCGCGATGGCCTTCTGCGCCAACGTGGCGGCGATGGTCTGCCTGGCACGCGGCATCGAGATGGCCCACTGGTTGTTGTTGATGACAATGACCAGCGGCACCTGCCATGCGCCGGCCATGTTCATGCCTTCATAAAAGGCGCCGTTCGATGTACCGCCATCGCCGATGATGCAGACCGCCACGCCCGCCTGCTTGCGCAGTTTCAGCGCGTAGGCCACGCCGGCCGCATGGCCGACCTGGGTACCGATCGGCACGCAGTTGCCGAAGTCGTGCGGCACCGCCGCAAATCCGCTGCCACGTTCGTCGCCACCCCAGTAGAGCAGGCTCTCGGTCATCGTGACGCCCCGCACAAACTGTGCGGCATGATCGCGATACGAAGGCACGAGTACGTCGTCGGCCCGCATCGCCATGGCCGTGCCCACCCCGATGGCTTCTTGCCCTAATGCAGACGCGAACGTGCCGATCTGGCCCGTGCGTTGCATCGCGATGGCCTTGAGGTCGAATTGCCGGGTGAGCACCATGGCGCGATACAGCGGCAGCAGCGCGGCCGGGTCGCGGGCAAAGGCGGGAAGATCAGGGGCGGTGGTGCCCTCGGGAGACAGATAGCGGGTAAAGCCAATTTCAAAGCGCGCAACAGTGCCCATGTGGAAGTCCCCTTGTGGTTCGCTGTGTCCTGTGCGGCGCAGCATCTTGTGGACGCTGCTGCATTGGACTATAGGGCAAGGAACCAGGGTTTGGGCGTGCGCTGGCGCACTGGCGTCAATGCTGTTGATTGACTCCCCTCTCCCGCGCCGCGGGAGAGGGGAGCAGGACAGCGGCGTCAGACGATCAAACCGGCTTCCATACCGGCGACGTGGCCACGGTCACCTTGCGCGGCAGGATCGACTGGCCGGCGAATGCATCGGCAATGCGTTGTTGTTCATCGAGCGAGGCCGCATCGACCGGCTGGACCTGATACGTGCGGCGCGCATTGGCGGCTTCCACGGTGGCCGCATCGAGGCCGATCAGCGGCGCATGCCATGCGGCGGCCTCGGCAGGATTTGCCTTGAGCCACTCACCGGCGCGGCGCAGTTCGCCGTAGACCGTGGCCAGTACGTCGGGACGGCGCTTCGCGTAGGGCGTGGCGGCCAGGTAGAAACGGCGGTAGCTCGACAGCCTGGTGCCATCGCGCAGGATGCGCGCATTGGCCTGGCGCTGTACCGCTGCCAGGAACGGGTCCCAGATCACCCATGCGGCGACACTGCCACGCTCGAACGCCGCGCGTGCATCCGCGGGGGTCAGGTAGGCGGGATCGATATCTCGCATCGACAGCCCGGCCTCGTTCAATGCTTCCAGCAGCAGGTAGTGTGCGCCGGCTCCCTTGGAGAAGGCGACGCGTTGTCCCTTCAGTTGTGCCACGGTGCGAACCGGCGAATCCTGCTTCACCACGATGGCCTGCGCAGTTGGTGATGGTGCCTCGATCGCGTAGTACGTCATGCTGGCGCCCGCGGCCAGCGCGAACGGTGGAACCGCGTCGGCCACATCGGCAGTCAGGTCAAGGTTGCCGACATTGAGCGATTCGAGCAACGGCAGGCCCGACGTGAACTCATGCCACTGAACACTGACCTTGCGCGGTGCCAGCGCCTGTTCAAGTGTCTGGCGCGATTTCAGCCAGATCATCAGCGTCGAGGATTTCTGGTAGCCGATACGCAGGGTCTCGGGGTTCTCCGCGCCTGACGCCAGACCGGGCAGCGTTGCGGCCCCGAGTCCGGCGAGGCCGCCCAGGCCGCTCAGTACGATGCGCCTGCGCGCGGGATTGGACAGTGACATGCTGAATTCCTTCATTCCGTTCTAGAGCCAGCGGGGCAGCCTAAGCGGCACCGCATGGTGCGGGAACGAAGAAAAGCGCGCTTGCTTATGCAGATTCTGCGCGCGCTCTTCGCATGCGGGGCCATATACGCCGAGCGCATAACCGAGCGCGATTTGATTCGTTGTGTGCCACGTGCATCGTCCCTACAGTGCATGGCTTGTGCTTTCCCCCAGAGCCGCTACTTGCCATGACGCTTGCCGCAGATACCCTCCAGGATTTCGAGATCCGTCCGCTTGACGCCGCACTCGGTGCCGAAGTGGTCGGGCTCGACCTGAACCAGCCGCTGTCTCCCGAAGACTTCCGTCGTATTCATCGCGCCCATCTTGACTACCACGTGGTCGTGTTCCGCGACCAGCGTATCTCGCCGGCGCAGCAGATCGAGTTCAGCCGCCGCTTTGGGCCGCTGCAGATCCACGTGCTGAACCAGTTCCAGCTGGCCAATCATCCTGAAATCCTGATCGTGTCGAACGTGCTCAAGGACGGCAAGCCGATCGGGCTTGGCGATGCGGGTCATTTCTGGCATTCGGACCTGTCGTACAAGGAAACGCCAAGCCTGGGTTCGCTGCTGCATGCGATCGAGCTGCCGGCCGAAGGTGGCGACACGCTGTTTGCCAATATGCATGCCGCGTACGACGGCTTGTCAGCGGAACTCAAGCGCAAGCTGGAAGGGCTGACCGCCGAGCACACCTATCTGGCGCGCTACGCCGAGCTGCAGAAGCGCAGCCCGTGGCGGCCGAACCTGACGCCCGAGCAGATCGCGCAGGTCAAGCCAGTCGTGCATCCGGTGGTACGCACCCATCCCGAAACGGGGCGCAAGGCGCTGTTTGTCAGCGAGCATTTCACGACGCGGATTGTTGGTTTGTCTGACGACGAAAGCCGCGGGCTGCTCGACGAGCTCTTCGCGCACAGCGTGAAGCCCGAGTATGTCTATCGCCATCAATGGCGCGAGCACGACCTTGTGTTCTGGGACAACCGCTCGTTGCAGCATTTGGCCGCCGGCACGCCTGACCACCTGCGCCGCGTGATGTACCGCACCACGATCGAAGGCGATACGCCGTTCTGAATTGCAATTCCATACTCAAATCTCCGGAGTTCCGCATGTCCCTGCGCCTGTCCTCGCGCCTTTCGCTACTTTCGTCCGCCTCGACCTTGACCCGCCGCGCCGCGCTGGCCGTATTGACCGCTGGCCTGGCGCTGACCGGCACCGCGCACGCGGAAGGGCGGCTGCGGATTGCCGAGCAGTTTGGCGTGGTCTACCTGCTGCTCAATGTGGCACGCGACCAGCAACTGATTGAAAAGCACGGCAAGCAGCAAGGCGTCGACATCAAGGTCGAATGGACGCAGCTTTCCGGCGGCTCGGCGGTCAACGATGCGCTGTTGTCCGGCGCGATCGATATTGCCGGTGCCGGGGTGGGGCCGCTGCTGACGATGTGGGACCGCACCAATGGGCGCCAGAACGTCAAAGGCGTGGCGTCGCTCGGCAACTTCCCGTACTACCTGGTCAGCAACAATCCCAAGGTGAAGTCGATTGCCGATTTCACGGACAAGGACCGTATTGCGTTGCCGGCAGTGACGGTATCGGTGCAGTCGCGCGTACTGCAACTGGCCGCAGCAAAGCAGTGGGGCGACAAGGAATTCAATCGACTCGACAAATGGACCGTGGCCATTCCGCACCCCGATGCGGCGGCAGCCGTAATTGCCGGCGGCACCGAAATCACGGGCCACTTCGGCAACCCGCCGTTCCAGGAACAGGAGTTGGCGGGCAACCCGAACGCGCGCATCGTGCTCAATTCGTACGATGTGCTCGGCGGACCGAGTTCGGCCACGGTGCTGTACGCGACCGAGAAGTTCCGCAACGACAATCCCAAGACCTATCGCGCGTTTGTCGATGCGCTGGCCGAGGCGGCCCAGTTCGCGACGAAGAACCCGGAAGCAGCGGCGGATCTTTACATCCGCGTGAACAAGGCAAAGATCGATCGTGCGCTGTTGGTGAAGATTCTCAAGAATCCGCAGGTCCAGTTCAAGGTCACGCCGCAGAACACGTTCCCGCTGGCTGAGTTCATGCATCGCGTAGGCGCCATCAAGAACCAGCCGAAGTCGTGGCAGGACTACTTCTTCCAGGATCCGGCCACTGCACAGGGGAGCTGACATGGGCGACGCATTGCACGGCAGCGCGCGCTTGCGCGTGGTGTCAGATTCGCAGCCGCTGCTGCAGGTCGACAACGTCTCGCTGGAATATCGCACGCCAGAGCGCGTGGTGCGAGCCACCCATCGCGTCAGCTTCGACGTGCATGCGGCCGACCGCTTTGTCCTGCTTGGACCATCCGGCTGCGGCAAATCGACCCTGCTGAAGTCGGTGGCGGGCTTCGTGCCGCCAGCCGAGGGCGAGATCCGGCTGGAGGGGCAACGCGTGCAGGCACCGGGGCCGGATCGCATCGTCGTGTTCCAGGAGTTTGACCAGTTGCCGCCATGGAAGACCGTCAAGCAGAACGTAATGTTCCCGCTGCGGCAAGCGCGTGGCATGTCGAAGTCCGAAGCTTCGGACGTGGCCATGCATTTCCTGAACAAGGTGGGGCTGGCTGCGTTTGCCGATGCCTATCCGCACACGTTGTCGGGCGGCATGAAGCAGCGTGTGGCCATTGCGCGCGCGCTGGCCATGCGGCCGAAGGTGCTGCTGATGGACGAGCCATTTGCCGCGCTCGATGCCTTGACGCGTCGGCGCATGCAGGAGGAACTGCTCGAATTGTGGGACGACGCGGCGTTCACGCTGCTGTTCGTGACGCATTCGATCGAAGAGGCACTGGTGGTAGGTAGCCGCATCCTGCTGTTGTCGCCGCATCCGGGGCGCGTGCGCGCAGAGCTGAACAGCCATCAGTTTTCGCTGGCCAGCCAGGGCAGCGCCGAATTCCAGCAGGCGGCGCAACGCATCCACGAGATGCTGTTCGAAGCGCCGCCTGAAACCCGCAAGGCACCGCACGATACGCCCGACCACGTATTCCAGGCTGTACGACACTGATCATGACAACTGCACAACCAACGGTGCGCACCGAGTACGAGCGCGTGCTGGAACCATTCACCGCCGTGCCATTGTCGCGCGCGCTGCCGTGGTATCGGCAACTGTGGGACCATGGCTGGCTGCGCAAGGCGGTGATCCTGGTGGTCCTGGCCGTGCTCTGGGAAGCCATCGCGCGCGTGCAGGACAACGACCTGCTGCTGCCGACCTTCCTGGCCACTGCACGTGCGTTTGCCGAGGCCATCGCCAGTGGCGAGTTGCCGGACAAGGCGGCCGTATCGCTGTCGATCCTGTTGCAAGGCTATGCGGCTGGCATCGCGCTGGCATTCGTGCTGACCACGCTGGCCGTGTCCACGCGTATCGGCCGCGACCTGCTCGATACGCTGACCGCGATGTTCAATCCGCTGCCCGCCATCGCGCTGTTGCCGCTGGCGTTGCTGTGGTTCGGGCTTGGCAGCAAGAGCCTGATCTTCGTGCTGGTCCATTCGGTGTTGTGGCCGCTGGCCTTGAACACCTATGCGGGATTCCGCGGCGTTCCGGAAACGCTGCGCATGGCGGGCCGCAACTATGGCCTGCGCGGCCTGCGGTACGTGGTGCTGATCCTCGTGCCGGCCGCGTTGCCGGCGATCCTGTCGGGGCTCAAGATCGGCTGGGCCTTTGCCTGGCGGACCTTGATCGCGGCGGAACTGGTATTTGGCGCGTCATCGGGCAAGGGCGGGCTGGGCTGGTACATCTTCCAGAACCGCAATGAACTCTACACGGACCGCGTCTTCGCGGGACTGGCCACCGTGATCCTGATCGGCCTTGCCGTGGAAGGGCTGGTGTTCACCACGCTGGAACGGCTGACCGTGCGCCGCTGGGGCCAGCAGCACTAGCAATTTGTGGTGCCGAGCCTTGCCGATTTACTTGCCGATGTCATGCGGGCGGCGTATCGTGACGGGTCATGACGACGATCCATCATGCTGCCGCCCAGGGTTTCTCGACCCAGGCCGATACCTACGCCCGCGGGCGTCCCGATTATCCCGCCGAACTCGGCGACTGGCTGCGCGATACGCTTGGCCTGGCACCCGGCAAGACCGTGGTCGATCTCGGGGCCGGCACGGGGAAATTTACACGTTTGCTGATACCTTCCGGCGCCACGGTGATTGCCGTGGAACCGGTGGAAGCCATGCGTGCCCAGCTCTCATCGAAGCTCCCCGACGTGCAGGCCCTGCAGGGCAGTGCCGAGTCGATGCCGCTGCCCGATGCCAGCGTCGACGCCGTTGTCTGCGCGCAGGCCTTCCACTGGTTTGCCAATACTGCCTCCATGCAGGAGATCCGCCGCGTGCTGAAGCCGGGCGGCCGTCTGGGCCTGGTGTGGAACGTGCGCGATGAATCGGTGGAGTGGGTGGCGCAACTCACGGCGATCATGACGCCTCATGAAGGCGATGCGCCGCGCTTCTACAAGGGCGACTGGAAGAAGGTGTTTCCTGCCGAGGGTTTCGGGCCGCTCGGACTGACCCGCCTACCCTATACGCATACCGGCGCGCCGGAACAGGTGATCGTCGACCGCGTCATGTCGGTCAGCTTTATCGCATCGCTGCCGCAAGCGGAACAGGACGCCGTGCGTGCGCGCCTGCACGCGGTAATTGCTGCCGATCCGGCACTGCAGGGCCGCGACGTGGTGTCGTTCCCCTACAGTACCGAGGCTTACTGCTGCGAACGGCGCTAGTCAGACCGCCGCTGCGAACTGGTCGCGGTAGCGCGCGGCCAGTACCTGGCTCAGTGCCAGCGCCAGCAACGCGCTGACGGCCGCGAACAGGTAGACCGCCGGATAGTCGCCTTGCCCGGCGATCAGGCCTGCCACCGGACCGGTCAGGCCCAGCGCGAAATCGAGGAACAGTGCATAGGCACCGAGTGCCGAGCCCCGGTTGGTGGCCGGCACGCGCTTGACGGCTTCCATGCCGAGCGCCGGAAATACCAGCGAGAAGCCAAAGCCGACCACGGCCGCGCCGACCAGCGCCTGCCACTGGGCATGGGCCATCCAGATGATGGCCAGTCCAGCCGCTTCCACCGCAAACGACACCAGCGCCACCGGATAGCCACCAAAACGCGAAATGCTGTCGGCCATCAGCAGGCGCCCGAGTACGAAGCAGGTGCCGAGCGCGGTCAATGCCAGCGCTGCGTGATCCCAGCCATGGCCGGCGTAGTAGAGCGTGATGAAAGCGGTAATCACGCCAAAGCCGACCGAACCAAGCGCGAGGCACACGCCGAATGGGGTCATCGCACGGAAAACACGAGCGAATGGCAGACGTTCGCCTTTCAGGATCGGCACCGGCGCACGACGGCGTGCCAGCAGCAACGAGGCACCGGCAACCAGCGTGGTCACAACCCCGATGATGCCCAGCCCGCCCTGGTCGGCCAGTACCACGCCCAGCGGTGCACCCACGGCCAGCGCGCCATAGGTGGTGATGCCATTCCACGAGATGACCTTGGCGGTATGGCGCGCGCCGGCGCTGCCGATGCCCCAGGCGATCGTGCCCGTGGTGACCAGGCTTTCCCCGGCCCCGAGCATCAGGCGCGCGGCCAGCAGCCAGCCCAGGCCGAGCCAGTCGCTATCTGGGAACATCGATGTCAGCCATGCAGCGATCAACGTCAGCACGCCGCTGCCCGTAACCAGTGTCATGCCGGTCAGTACCGAGCGCTTCGGTCCCTGCGTATCGCACAGCGTGCCGGCCCACGGGCGGCTCAGCAGCGTGGCCAGGTACTGGATGCTGACCGCCAGGCCCGCCAGCACTGCGCTGTAGCCAAGGTCGCCATGGACAAAGCCCGGCACCACGGCAATCGGCAGGCCAACCGCCAGATACGCGATGAAGTTGAAGAAAACAACGCCAAGGATACGGCGGGTCACATTTTGATTGGCGGATTCGCCATGCGACGGTGTGACCTGGGAAGGGCTCGGGGCGGACATGGGTGGCTCAGGGGGCGCGGAATTGGCCGGATTTGCCAGAATCAGGTATGACGACCTAGGGAAAACCCGGAAGATGCCATCATACGGCATTGCAGCATTTGCGTGGCGCCCTGAGTGGAAGCCCGAGTAGGAGTGTGGCGTCATTGACAACACATGGTCCGTTCTATACGGTGAACGCCCGTTCCAATTGCCTCTCCGGTCACCTGGGGTCACCTGCATCGATGCCACGCAAAGCCGCCCAACTGTCTGAAGCCGACAAGCACTCCGCTGAAGGAGGAGCCGTGGCCGTGGATCGGGCGTTGTTCGTGCTGTCGGTGTTCCGGGAGGGGGATACGTCCCTGGGGCTGGCCGAACTGGCCCAGCGCAGTGGCCTGTACAAGAGCACGTTGCTGCGGCTGCTGGCATCGCTGGAACATGCGCGGCTGATCCAGCGCCTTGCCGATGGCAGGTATGGTTTGGGATCCGAGGTCGCACGGCTCAACGCGGTCTATGCCGCTTCGTTCTCGCTGGAGCAGGTGGTGATGCCGGCCTTGCGCGAACTGGTGCGCGTAACGCGCGAATCGGCCGCATTTCACGTCGAACAGGGCGAGCATCGCCTGTGCCTGTATCGCGTGGATTCGCCGCAGCCGGTGCGCGACCATATCCGTGCCGGTGATTTGCTGCCGCGCAATCGCGGTTCGGGCGGGCGTGTATTGCGCGCGTTCGCCGGCGCGCGCGGCGAGATCTTCCAGAAGATTCGCGATGAGGGGGTGATTGCGCTGGTAGGCGACCGCAGTCCCGATATTGCCGGCGTGTCGTCACCGGTGTTCGGACCCGGCGGCGAATTGAAGGGCGCACTGACATTGACGTGCCCGACGCCGCGCTTCACCGATGCATTTCGCGAGCAGGTGCTCGATGCCGCGCGGTCGTTGACGCACGCGCTCGGCGGCACGTTTCCCGACGTGTCGCCGCCTGCTGCCCAGTCCGCACCGGCGCTGCCGCAAACGGACGACTGAGCGCGCGCACGCGTTCCCGCGCCCGTGTTCCGCTGCGCAGCATTTCCCTTCTATTTCAATCCGTTACAACGCGCGCTTACCCGGCTTGTCGGGGGTGCCGCCGCGCGTTGCGCGCGGGCTATGATGCGTGTTTTCGCGCCGATTCAATCGACCGTTTCCACGTCGGGTCACCCGTTACGGGTTAACGTGGATAACGGCAGTCGCCCCCGGTAGCTTTAGAGGAAACTCATTCCCGTGCACCTGGCTCAGCAGACCATTCTGGTCGTCATGATGGTGGTTTTCTCCAGCACGCTGGTCATGGCAGCGGGGCTGGTGCTCGCGCTGCGCGCCAGCGACGCGGGACGCCTCTGGGCCGTGGGCCACGTGGTGGCATCGGGCGCGGGCCTGGTAGTGGCCGCCAGTGTCGGCTCCGGCTCGATGCAGCTTGGTGCCCTGGGCGCGGGCTTCTATCTGATTGGCAGGCTGACGATCTATCGCGGCGTGCGCGTCTACTATGGCCTGCCTGACCACGTCCTGCTGTTGCGCGGGATTGGGCTGGCGGCGCTGGTGTTGCTGGTGCTGGTGACCGGGCGGCCGGATGCGCAACTGCTGCAGCATGGCGTGGGCTACGGCATGCTGGCCATGATCTCGTTCAGTACCATCGTGACCATGCTGCGCAGCCGACGCGGCCGCACCAGTATCGGCGGCCCGCTGGTGCTGGCATCGCACCTGGTCCTGCTGGGCTCGCAGGTGGCCGCGCTGAGCTACGGCGCGGCCTTCAAGGGTCTGGCCATTACGCCATTCTTCCTGCAGACCAGCGCATCGGTCTGGCCGCTGGCGCCGCTGGTGGCCGTGTTGCTGGGCCTGTTCGGCTTCAGCCTGATGGCGATGGAGCAGATCATCGCGCGCAACGAGAACGGCGCGCGGCTGGATGCGCTGACCGGCCTGCTGAATCGCGGCGCGCTCGACATGACCGCCGTCGGTATGGTGGCCCGCTGGCAGCGCGAGGGTGACCCACTGTCATGCCTGGTCATCGACGTTGACCACTTCAAGCAGGTCAATGACCGGCATGGCCACCACGCGGGCGACCATGTCCTGCGCGAGATCGCCATGGCGCTCGACAACTCCCGGCGCGCCTCGGATATTGCCGCGCGTTACGGCGGCGAGGAGTTCTGCATTCTCTGCCCCCATACCGACGAACACCAGGCCACGGCCCTGGCCAACCGGATCCTGCGCAAGGTCAGGGCCATCGAACTGCCGCCCGGCGACGGACCGGGCTGCGGCCATGCCAGTGTCAGTATCGGCATTGCGCAACTGCATAGCGGAGCATCGAGCAGGGAAGGTCTCTGGCGCAGCCTGTTCGCCGATGCCGACCGGGCGCTCTACGTCGCCAAGCAGCGGGGACGCGATCAGTTCGTGCTGGGCTCCAGCATGGCGCAGCCGACCACCGAAGTGGCGGTGCAGCCCGAGGTGGATTGCGTGGGGGTGGTCTGAGCGGGGGGGGCGAGCGCCGACAGCGAGATCAACGCTCGCCTCATGGAACGCTATCAGAGATAGTAGAGCGTCATGATGATAAAGCCATCCAGCGTCAGGCCGTCTTTGAAGTCAGGCAGGTCGCTCTTTCTTGGAAGGCGCGCCTGCACCTCCAGGTTCTGAGTCATGGTCGAGTATGCGTAGGGAGTGCGTGCACCAGGGATTGCCCAGGCCATAAAGGCGAGATGATTTATCCCGTATTCCTCAGTGGTGGCATACCAGTCGTATTGGGTGCTCATGAACTGATAAATATGGCCTGTGGTATTGCCGTCCCCCCGGGAGCCGCCTTTCCGGAAGACTTTTGCTGATCCGATATTACGGTTCCCAGCCGTTCCCAAGCCAAAATTCTGATTGGTACCTTCGGTGTTGGTTTCTTCCAGGGCGGTACCAGGACGACCGTCGGATAATCGCACGGCAAAGCGGGTCGGCTGATCGCACCTGATGGAAAGTGTTATCGGAATGCCTGGCAGGACATTGATTGTGGAATCGCTCAAGGTCAGTGCCCGAATGCTGCCATAATCCACCAGGCCGCTCTTGCTCAGGCTCAAATCGCAGGCTGTAGGGCGAATCGTTCCCTTGATAACTATATTGGCGGTATCGGCAGGGATGGCGGGTAATGCCATCATGCAAGCTGGTACCGTGAACAAGATGGAGAGTGAGGTTCTGATCGATTTCCTTTTATGGCGGTGGATTAAATTCATATTTTAATCTGTCTCGTTGAAAGGAAATTCAATGTAGGTCGGCTCCAGAACCTTGTGAAATAAGATGTTTCCTATTTTTATCCGGTACGTGCGTTGAAAATGCTGGGCGGCGGAAATTTCCAGCACTCGTATATTGGAATTTCCCACGCTCTCGCATTAATCCGGGATCGGGCGAGCAATTTCAGCAGTGTATTGATTTCATTCGCGCATGCCCGGGCGGCGAGCGCTTCGATACGGCGATGCAGTCGGACGGCTTCCGTCCTTCCCGCTGTCAGCCGGACTACGCCGGCCGACGTTCTCACTTCGCGGAAAAAAACTAGCCGTCTACGCCAACGATCACGCTCGACGCCTTGAACATCGCGGCTGCCGGCTTGCCAGCGGCCAGGCCAAGGCGATCGACACTGGTATTGGTAATGATCGCCGAGACTGCCACGCCGTTGTCGCCGGTGATCGTCACGTCGGTATTGACCGCGCCCTTCGTGAGGTTGGTGACCTTGCCCGACACGAAATTGCGCGCCGAGACCTTGCTGGCGTCCGCATCGACCATCACGATCACCGAGGTGGCCTTTACCAGAGCCGTTGCCTTGGCGCCTGCCTTCAGGCCCAGTCGCGCGGCGCTGTCATGCGTGACGGTGGCCACGATCTGCTGGCCGCCGTCGACGTTGATGATGATCTCGTCATTGACGGCGCCGGCAGTCGCCTGGGCGATGACACCTGAGAACTGGTTGCGTGCGCTGGTTTTCATGTTTTCCTCCGATCCTTTTATGCAAGCGTCAAAAAGTTGATATTACGCGCTGCCAGAGAATCCACGGTCCGCTTAATGAAATTGCGTGAGGGGTCGTCGCGGCAAGATCGGAAAATGCCACCCGGCACAACCAAAGGAAGAGTGCGTTGTCTCATCAACCGAGCACATCCCGTGTTGGTCGTCGTGCCGCTGCAACAGTTCACCGCTCTGTACATCAGAACAGCACCATCTTTTATCGGGGTTAGTGCAACCAAGAACCATAATCATTTACATTCATGGCCTTTCGTAAGTTTCTTGTTACAAGGGAAGACCATGAACTCGAGCCGCCGCGGCCTGCCGTTTGCCGTGCCCCAATTCGCGATGTGCGCCACGGCGCTTGCCGTCACCATCCTGTGCGTGCCGCACATGGCTATTGCGCAGCAGGCAAGTGAAGACGGGCAGGGTAGCGGACAGGAAAAGGTTCTGGATACCGTACAGGTAACGGGAAACTGGCTGGGCACGGGCCTGCAGAACAGCGTGAAGACGTTCCCGGGCGCGCGTACCGTGGTCAACGAGCAGCAGATCGAGCAGAGCGGCGCGCAGAGCATTGGCGATGTCATGCGCCGTATCCCTGGGGTGCAATCGACTGACAACTCGGGTACCGCGGGTAGCGCCATTTCCCTCAATATCGGTGTGCGCGGCCTGACGGGCCGCTACTCGCCGCGCTCGACCGTGCTGCTGGATGGCATTCCGATGGCCGTTGCGCCTTATGGCCAGCCGCAACTGTCGTTCGCACCGGTGAGCCTGGGCAATATCGAATCGATCGACGTGGTGCGCAGTGGTGGCGCCGTGCGCTACGGCCCGCAGAACGTGGGCGGCATCATCAACTTCAACACCAAGCCAATTCCGGGCACGTTCAGCGGCGAGGCGTCGGTCCGCGAGAATATCTTCACCGAGGGTGGTGGTAGCAACACGCAGTACAACACGTTCGTTGGTACCACGCTGGAGAGCGGATTGGGCTTGGCCTTGCTGTACTCGGGCATGACCGGCCGTGAATGGCGCAAGGGCAGCAATGACGACGTCAACGACCTTGCCGTCAAGTTTGCCTACGACATCACGCCGACGCAGCAGGTCTACGGCAAGCTGTCGTACTACGATGTCCGCTCGCGCACGCCGGGCGGGCTGACGGTGGCGCAGTACAACGCGGACCCGTTCCAGAACACGCGGCCTAACGACTACTGGAGCGGCAACCGCTACGGTTTCGATCTTGGCTATGTGAATACGATCTCGGCCAACCAGGAGTTCGAGATCCGCACGTTCTTCAACGACAGCTATCGCCAGAGCACGCTGCAGCAGAGCGCCACCGTGATCGCGCACCAACCGCGCAACTACACCACATTCGGTATCGAGCCGCGCTATACGCAGCGTTTCGGGGTGGGGCCCACCACGCATGACGTGACGGTCGGCTACCGCTACATCCGCGAGCGCGGCGACGACAATACCTACAACCAGAGCCTGGTGACCGGCGTGAAGGCGGCCACCACCACGTTCGACAATGCCACCGATGCGCACGCGGTCTATATCGATGACCGCATCGCGTTTGGCAACTGGCGCATCGTGCCGGGCGTGCGTTTCGAGCATATCGACACCACGCGCCAGCAGCGCGGTACCGCGACGCAGTGGGACAGCGTGAACAACAAGGCGCTGCCGTCGGTCAACGTGTCGTACCTGATGAACAGTGCGTGGACGGTGTTCGCCGACTACAGTACATCCTTCGGCCCGGTGCAGAATACCCAGCTCAACTCCCAGACGCCGAACAATCCGCTGCAGCCGGAAGTGGCGAAGACTTTCGAAGTGGGTACGCGCTGGACCGACAGTCACATCAAGGGTGAGCTGACTGCGTTCAAGATCAAGTTCGACAACCAGATCCTGCAGGTGCCGGGCCTGTTCCCGGCCACGTTCCAGAATATCGGCGCCACCGACCACGATGGCGTGGAAGCGGCAATCGACTATACGTTCGACCGTGCCAGCATGCTGGGCGGCCTGAACCTTTACGCCAACTACACGTACACGCGGGCGATCCAGAAGTCGGGCACCACTGCCGGCAATGACGTGCCGTTCTACTCGCGCACTACCGATACGATCGGTGCGCGCTATGACTGGCGCAGTTGGACCTTCAACGTATCCACGACGCACCAGAGCAAGCAGTACGCGGATCTGGCCAATACGGTGGCGGAATCCGCCGACGGTAGCAACGGCCTGATCCCGGGCTTCCGTACGTGGAATATCCAGGCGATGTTCAAGCTGCCGCAGCGCAAGAACACCGACATCACGATCGGCATCAACAACCTGTTCGACAAGCGCTACTACACGCGTACCACCGACAGCAACGCCGGCCGTCTGGTGGGTGCACCGCGCATGGTCTATATCCAGGCACGCGCCGGATTCTGATGCGGATGGCGGGGCGGGCTGCGCGTTTCGGCAACTCGCCCTGCACTCATTTTCCTGGCGATCGCTCCGCCAGCAGGATGGCCACGGCCATCACCGTGACCCCGGCAAGCTGATAGCCGGATAGCTTGTGGTCGAAGACCAGCCAGTCGAGCAGGATGGCAACCGCAGGGTAGACAAACTGCAAGACTGCGACGCGCGCGGTGGATAGGCGGGCCATTCCGGCGTATATCAGCGTGTATGCCAACCCCGTATGGACCAGCCCGAGTCCGGCCAGCCAGATCCACGAGGTGCCCGATGATGGCCAGCCTCTGGTGAGCGGCCAGATCCACAAGGCCGCGGAGCCTATCGCGCACTGCCACCACGCAACGACTCCAGGCGGAACGTCGCGTAGTTTCCGCGCAATGATCGTCACGCACGCGGTGCAGAAGGCGCCGACCAGGCAGGCAACCACTCCCATCCAGTAACCGGGCCGTTGGCCCCCATCGTCCTGTCCGAACGCAGCGAGATGCTCGGGAAGCCCGGTAGCCAGGACCAGTCCACCCATCGCCGCGGCGACCGCGACAATGCGCTGCCGCCCCACGGCTTCTTTCAGCCACAGGCTGCCGAGAAGCAGCACCCACATCGGCTGGAAATGAAAGAGCACGATGGCCACGGCTGCCGATGTGCGCGTGATGGCGTCAAAGAAAAGCGCCCAGGAGGCCACCATCAACGCGCCTGCCAGTAATATCCACGGGCCGGTTTCCCGATTCAGGCGAAGATGGTGCATTTGCCGCCGCTGCCATAGCCAGAGCGTCAGGCAGAGCAGGCCAAAAACGCTTCGAAACCACGTGGCGGTCAACGGGTTCGTGCTGGCGTAATGCACGAATACACCGATGGTTCCCAGCAGCGCATTGCCGGCAAGGAAGGCTGGCGCACCGGATGCGTCTGCCGGCCGTGCCGATTGCTGCTGGGCTGAAGCTGCTGCTCGCCCGGAGATGATTTGCGTTTTCGTATCCATGGCGACAGTCTGTCTCGACCATGCGAAAGCGGAAAGCGCATAATTCACAGTGGATATATTCGATTTTCGAAAGGGATTGCATGGACCGTCATGACCTGCAGCTCGATTGGCTTAAATGCTTCGTTGCCGTGGTCGATACAGGCTCGCTGTCCAATGCGGCAGAAGAGGTGAGTCGTTCACAGTCGGCGGTAAGCATGCAGCTCAAGAAGCTTGAGGAAGCGTTAGGCAAACGCGTGATCGATCGTGGCACGCGGACGTTGCAACTGACGCCTGACGGACAGACGCTGTTGAGCTACGCACGAAGAATCCTGGACCTGCATGCGGAGGCGCATATGGCCCTGCGTGGCGAGGAACTTACGGGTCGCGTCCGACTTGGCGTGCCCGACGACTATGCGGCCAAATACCTCACGCCGACCCTCCGGCGTTTTGCGCTGCGCCACAGCGGCGTCGAGATCGAGTTGAACTGCGAGCAATCCACCTCGCTGATTCCGCGCGTGGCGAGCGGCGACCTCGACCTTGCACTGGTGTCGCGAGACCATTCCCGGCGCGGCACGCTGCTGTTTCATGAGCCGATGGTCTGGGTGGGGGCGCCCCAGTTCGAACTATGGCGGCGCGACCCGCTGCCAATTGCCGTCTACGAAAGCGCAAGCCTTGCACGGCGGTGCGCGCTCAATTCGCTGGCACAGCAGGGGCGCCGATTCAAGGTGGTGTACAACAGTTCGAGTCTTGCCGGACAGCTTGCCGCCGTGGAGAGTGGCCTGGCGGTAGCCGTGCTGACCCAGTGTAGTGCACCCGGCCACCTGCAGATTCTAGGTGGCGAGCACGGGCTTGGGCCACTCGAGCCCATGGAAGTCGCCGCGTATCGCAGCCGAGGCTCGCGCGGCTCGAAAGCCGTCGATGGCCTGCATGCATTGTTGATCCAGACGCTCAGGTCGGCGAGGCCGGATTGAATGAGCAGGGCGCACAGAGTGGAAACTTTTTCCATTCCGCGACGTCGTTATTCGCAACCCTTAAGAAACGAGCCAGGAAATCCAGATGAATCCAGCCATCATCCTTGCCCACCCGTGGTTCAACACCTGGACCGCAGCGCTGATTGCCGTGATCGCGGCGCTCGTGGTGCACCGGATTGGTGGCATCGTGCTATTGCGCCTGTCACGCGCCGCGCCGGTGCTGCATACCATCGTGATCAAGGCCCGCGCTCCCGCAAAGGCCGTGTTGCCGTTGCTGGCGCTGCAAACTGTGTGGCAGGCCGCGCCTGACGATCTTCGCTGGATCGATGGCGTGCGCCACCTGAACGGCCTGTTGATGATCGTTGCCACCACGTGGCTGGTCGCGCGACTGATTGCCGGGTTTGCGCAGGGTGTGCTGGATCGGCATCCGGTGGACGTGCAGGACAATATGGGCGCCCGACGCATTCACACCCAGACGCGTGTGCTCGCGCGTATCGCGATGACGCTGGTCGTGGTGATCGGCGCCTCGATGCTGCTGATGACCTTTCCCGGCGCGCGGCAAGTCGGCGCCAGCCTGCTGGCATCCGCCGGGGTGGTGGGCCTGATTGCCGGTTTTGCGGCCAAGCCGGTCTTCAGCAATATGATCGCGGGACTGCAACTGGCGCTGACGCAGCCGATCCGTCTCGACGACGTGCTGATTGTCGAAGGGGAGTGGGGGCGCGTGGAGGAAATCACCGGCACCTACGTTGTATTGAAAATCTGGGATGAGCGTCGCATGATCATTCCGCTGCAGTACTTTATCGAGAAGCCGTTTCAGAACTGGACGCGCAACGATGCCCGGATCATGGGATCCGTATTCCTGCACGTGGACTACGCCATGCCATTGGCGCCTTTGCGCGCGGAGCTCGAACGCATCATCCGGCAAGCGCCGGAATGGGACCAACGCTTCTTCAACCTCGTGGTCACCGAAGCCACGGAGCGAACCATGCAGCTACGCGTGCTATGTACCGCCGCGTCGTCTGGCCTGGCATGGGACCTGCGCTGCGTGTTGCGCGAGGGTTTGATCGACTTCATGCAGCGTGAGTATCCGCAATTCCTGCCGCGGATGCGGATTGAAGGCGATCTCCCGCAGCGCGCCGCGTCGGCGCAGGCAAACTGAGGCAAGGCGGCGAGCCTTGCCCGATCAGCTTACTGGCACTGGCTGATTGCGCCGGCCGGCCCGCTATCGGCACCGCGATAGCCGATCCATGAGCCAGATCCGGTCGGCGACTTGCGCACGACGGCGGCCGAACCGGCTGGCGGTTGTTGTCCGGGGACGTAGACGTCGAACGCCTGGTCGTTGGCGAGCATGTACTGCATCCACACTTGTTGCCCGGTGCTTTGCGCCCATTTTTCGCCGATGCACTGCGCAGCCGCCTTGGGTGCAAGTTTGCTTTCGCCGATGGGGCGCGTGCCTTGCGTTGGCGGGGGGATGTAGGGCGACGTGGCGCAGCCTGCGACTGTGACTGCGGCGGTGGCTAGAGCGACGATGAACGGATATTTCATGTTATTGGCTCCATGTCGAATCGCAGAAAGCACCGATTGAGGTGCCCTTTACGTGACCCGGGGTGGATCAAGAGGCCGGGTCCGTACAAGGTAACAGTCTAGGCACCAGACGCCAGATGCTGCAATGGAAACTTCACGCCCGCCGATGCGACTGCCGCGCCGAAGCAGGGCCGCAGGTTGGCTCAGGCCGGTGCGCGCAGCGCCAGATTCAGTTGGTCGACCGCTTCCGCCCAGTCAGCATCCTCGATCAGTTCGTCACGCAACAGCGAGGCCTGGGCCGGCGTCCAGAATGATGCTTCCGGAAGCTCGACATCTGGCGGTAGCGGCGAATGCTTTGCAATGAAAGCACGGATGTCGGATTCGTCGGATGGCAAGCCCAACTGCGCGAACAGATCGGAGAATTGGTGGAACGGGGTGTCCATGTGAAACCTCCAGGTGAGCAAGGATATGGCGGCGCAGATTGCCGCCGCCGCTTGCTACAGGATAGCAGCGCTATTTCCAAACGCTTCAGCGATTGATCTGCTGGACGGCACGATCGCGCTGCTGCTGCGCATCCTTGAGCAGGCGATAGGAGGCGTAGTACTTGTAGATGTTCCTCACATATGTGGTGGTTTCGATGCCGATCTTTTCCGCCACGACGATCTCGACGTTGTTGAACCAGACGTCCGGGTTGAGCCCGCGTTCCGCCGCCAGCTTGCGCATCTTCGCGATATTCCCGGGCCCGGCGTTATAGCTGGCAAACGCAAACAGTGGCCGGTCCACTTCAGAGAACCTGGCATCCTGGAAGTAGCGTGTCATCAGTTGGTCAAGATATTTTGCGCCGGCATGGATGTTCGCCTCCGCGACCTTGATGTCGCCGACACCGAGCTCCTTTCCTGTTGCCGGCATCAACTGCATGATCCCGACCGCTCCTACCCGGCTCTTCGCGTCCTGTTTGAGCTGCGACTCCTGAAAGCCCTGGGCCGCCAGCATCAACGGATCGAAGTTGTATTGCTGGCCAAATTTCTCAAAGAAGGCCACGGTCAGTTCGAATCGCTTGAGTTCGGCGCTTTCCGCGTTGTTGTGGATCTGCTTGATGCCTTGCATGTACTGCTTCAGGCGGATCTGGGCGATGCTCTGCTTCCTGATGAAGTTCTCATAGAAGTCGCCGATGAATGCTTTCAACTGCGGGCTTTGCTTGCGAATCGCCCAGCCTACGTTGCCGCCTTCGCGCACCGCGATCTTCTCATTCACCTTGACCTGGGGCAGCATCTGCGCCCACATGCGGGCCTTCCAGTCGTCGACTACCAGGATCTGAAGCAGGCCGACGTTCAACATCTCCATCGCATCCTCATCCTCGAGTGCATCTGGCAGCAGCGCGAGCCGAATTGGCGGCTTGCCGGATTTTTGAAAGCGGCTGTTCAAGGCGGTAAGACTCTCGTAATAGCTGCTTTGCCGGCGCACATGCACGGTCTTGCCGCTCAGATCGTCGACGGTGGACAAGGCCGGTGACTTTGGGCCGGTCAGCACCAGCTCCCGGGTAGGCGTGAGCGCATGCGCGGTAACGAAATCGACCTGGTTCAGCCGCTCCTGGGTGACCGTCAGGTTGCCGGCGGCAATATCGCCTAGGCCTTCGTTGAGGCCTGGCAGCAGGCGGTCTCGCGTGGTGGGAATGATCACGACCGTGATCGGACGCTTGCCAAGCCGATCCGCATAGGTCTTGTTGATAAACCGTTCGAAGTCCCGCACGAAGTCCGCGGTGAGGCCGCGCTCATGTCCGCGGTCATTGAAATACAAGGTGCGACTGAAGGGCACCAATACGCGAATCAGGCGGCGCTCGATCATCGCGTCAAGGTCGCCACGCCAGGGCTTGACGGTCAGGTTCAGTTGTCGCGAGGGGTTTGCCGGTGCCGTGGGGGGTACCGCGGCAGGAGTGGTCGCGGATGAGGCCGCGGACGCGTTTGGCAACACTGCGGCATATATCGCGCTCGACACCCAGAGCGCAACGCCGAGGAGGCTGGGCAGCAGCCAAGCGCGCGTAGATTGCATCACATGCACCGATGGTATTGCGAGCCTGCCTTTCGCGGTCCGTCAGTCTGGATGGCGGTGGGGCTCTCTTACAGCATAGCCGCGCAAGAAGCCGCTTCAAGGATCGGCATCGCGCATGGTGCTGCGCTGCGGTTTGGGTTACAGCAGGCGCTCCGCCTCATCGAGCAGTGCCAGCGCGGATAGCATGTCGGCGCGCGCGATGGTTACCAGTGTGAAGGTTCGCACCAGGGGTGGATCGCCGGGGACGTGTGCGGTGAGCAGTTCCAGTTCGCAGGCCGGAGCCGGATTATCCGGCGCGAGCAGCACATTTGTGGCACTGAGCCGCACGTTGTCGTGATCGATAGTAAAACTGGTGTGGGCGTCCATAAGTGTCTCGCCCAGGCACGCCAGTTGACGTTCGAGGGCCCCGGCGCCAACCGCAACCTGCGAGAGTTCGTGCTCGTTGCTGGCAATCTGCTCGCGTAGCCTGGCCGCCTCCGCAGGGCTGGTCTCGCCATCGCTGCCGACCACCGAACGCATCCCCATGCCTTGCCGTTCGAGCAGGCGCAGGCGTGCCACGAGCAGTGTCTGTTCCCGGTCGAGCACATCGCGCCGGGATTTTCCGGCAGCAAAACGGGCCAGGCCTTCCAGTGCCAACTGATCGAAGATGCGTCGCACAATCTCTGCGCGCAGGGCCGCATCGGTGTCGGAGATGATCCTGACCTTGTGATCGCTGAAGCAGATGTTGGTCTGTGGCACGTCGGAACGCATGACTTCGCCTTCCAGCGCCACCCCCAACGTGGTGCGTCTTGTCATGGCCATCCCGAGCACCGCATAGGCCGTTTGCGTCTGCGGTGACTGGTCAAAGAACTCGCGCAGTTCCGGAGACCGGCTCAAGGTTGGCGCAACGTCGCGCGGCGTGCCGAAGAAAGCATGAATACAGGCGTCGGATCCCCATGTATGCGCCGTGGCTTGATGGGGATTGGGAAGGCAGCGGACGAGTTCACGTACATAATCCAGCGCATGCTCCAGCGCGGGTTGAAGCTGGCGCTGATAGTGCGATACAAACCGCAAGCGAGGATTGAGCCGGGTTACGCGCTCGGCGAGTTCGGCAATGTCGCGAGCGTCGTGCGACGCCGCCCGCGTTGTGCGTCGGTGCACCCACCCCATGAAATCCATGAGTCTGCCCCCGCATTGTTTCAGTACGCCATGCTGTCCTTGAAGTGTAGTCAAAACAGGCCGGAAACACTGGAATGCCCGTGGAGATAACCGACAGCATCTGAAACACTGTAGTTTTTCTCCCCTCTCCCGCCTGTGCGGGAAAGGGGAGAAAACCGAGGGTGTTCTACAGCGCCAGAACAATCTTTCCGCCGTTCACTGCGCGTGAGCAGCAAGACATCATGCGGTTGTTCGCTTCGCGCTCGGTGCGTGTCAGCACCACGTCGCGGTGATCCACGTCGCCGGCCAGCACGCGTATTTCGCATGACCCGCACAGACCTTCTTCGCAATCGCTCTGTACGTCGATATTGGCGCAGCGTAGCGCCGTAAGCAGCGTCTGATCGGCGGGGACGTCCAGCGTCAGGCCGGAATCTTTCAATTCCACCGTGAATGCCTGTTCTTGCGCGGGATCCAGCGTGCCCAGCGTGGAACTGAAATGCTCCACGTGCAGCGTGTCTTCGGGCCAGTTCGCGCAGCAGGCTTCCAGTGCTTCGATCATGCGGGCCGGGCCACACGCGTAGATATGTGTGTCGGCATCGGGTGTGGCCAGGATCTGTTGAAAATTGGCGCGGCGGCCTTCGTCGCTGGCGTGGACATGCAGGCGGGAACCATGCAGCGCGGCCAGTTCATCGAGCATGGCCATACCTGTGCGAGATCTTCCGCAGTAGTGGAACGCGTAGTCGATGCCGAGCTCCTGCGCACGGCGAGCCATCGCACTGACCGGGGTCACGCCGATGCCCCCAGCGATGAAGATCGCCTTGCGGTGGGTTTCATCGAGCCGGAAATGGTTGCGTGGACCGCGCACCTTGAGCTTGTCGCCCGCGCGCAGGCTGCCGTGGATCCATGCCGAGCCGCCACGGCTGGCCGGCTCGCGCAGGACCGCGATCTCGAAGGTGCCGACATCGGCCGGGTCGCCGCAAAGCGAATACTGGCGTGAGATGCCGGTATTGCCGCATTCGACGTCGATATGCGATCCCGGTGACCAGCGCGGCAGCGCGCGGCCGTCCTGTGCCACCAGCCGCAGGCGCAGCACGTCTTGTGCGGCGGGTTCCAGCGCCGCCACGACCAGCGTGCGGCCAATGGTCTTGCCCGTGGGCTCGCCAATGCGCACCGCATCGCGCGGTGCCAGCACCGCCGGGTTGGCACGTTCAGGGTTCCGTGCCGGGTCCCATTCCACCCACAGATGCTCGGGGCCGCGGAACGAGGTATTGGGCACATAGGTGAAACGCTGCTCGGCCAGCCGCATATGGGGCAGCCGGCTGGTCAGTTCTTCGAGGAAGATCTGCATTTCCATGCGCGCCAGGTTCTTGCCCATGCACTGGTGCGCGCCATAGCCGAATGTCAGCTGGTCGCTGGCATTGTCGCGATGGATGTCGAAGAGATCGGCATCGGCAAAATGCCGTTCGTCGTGGTTGGCCGATGACGTGACGATCAGCAGCTTGCTACCGGCGGCCAGCCGGATGCCGCCCACTTCGGTATCGCGGGTCACGATGCGGCGCCACGCAGCCACCGAGCCGTTGTGTCGCAGGCATTCCTCCACGGCATTCGGAATCAGGGCCGGGTCGGCGCAGATCTCGCGCCAGACGTCGGGATGCTGCAGCAGCAGCTTGAGGGCGTTGGCCGATGCATTGGCGGTGGTCTCGTGCGCGGCCACGATGCCGGCCATCATCATCGAGTGCAGATAGGAATCGGTGACCACCTCGGGCAGTTCGCGCTGGCGACGCAGGCCATACTGCATCCAGCCCGGGCCAGACGGATCTTCGCGCATCTTGTCGAGGATGCGGCCCGCCAGTTGCCAGAAGTTGCCCACGGCATGCGCCACGGCCACCTGTTCCTCGGGCTTGGGACGGCCCCATGTGTTCACGGTGTGGGCGATCGAGTACTGGCGCAGCAGGTCCATGTCTTCCTCGGGCACGCCGAGGAAATGCAGCGCCACCGTCAGTGGCACTTCCCAGAGCATCTGGTCCACCAGGTCGGCGCGGCCGTCGTTGACAAAGCGGTCGACGTATTCCCGCGCCAGCCGTCGCACCATCGGTTCGTGGTGCGCAAGTTCGGCCGGCGTGAACGGTTCCATCAGCGCACGGCGGCGCGGCATGTGCGCGGGCTCGTCCTCGTTGACCAGCGTGCGGTTCATCGCGTAGCCATACGATGCCAGCACCGCATTGGCGGCCTCGCCGGTGGGCGTGATCTTCTCCAGCGCGATGGCGGGGCTGAAGGTGAGGTTGTCGCGGAAGATCGCCTTGATGTCGTCAAAGCGTGTCACCACCCAGTAACCGAGCTTCGGGCTGAAGAACACCGGCTCCTGTTCGCGCGACCAGCGCACATAGTCGGGCGGGTCCTGCTGGTAGCCGTCTTCGAACGGATCGAATGCCGCGGCATTGTGGCTGATCGGACAGCCATTGGGCGCGCGCAAGGCGCTATGGTCGATCGGACAACCCCCGTTGCGGGGGCTCGTCGTGGCGGACTGGTTCATGCGTAACTCCAACTGCAAACATCGGAACGTCGGGGTTCAGTCGAGCGAAATCTTCAGGTCCTGGATCAGCCGGGTCCAGCGCGCGGTTTCGCTACGCAGCAATTCACTGAACTGTGCCGGTGAGTTGCCGACCGGCTCCACGCCGAAATCGACCAGCTTCCGGTTGATGGCAGGGTCCTTCACCGATGCCACCACTTGCCGGTTCAGCGTGTTGATCACGTCGGGCGGCGTGGCGGCGGGTACCACCATGCCGACCAGTGCGGCGGCTTCCACGTTCTTGTAGCCAAGTTCCGCGAAGGTCGGCACATCGGGCAGTTGCGGCAGCCGGGTGGCATTGGCCACCGCCAGCGGACGCACCTTGCCGCCCTTGATAAAGCCCGCGCCGGCGGCGTAATCGACCATCATCGCGGGGATCTGGCCCGCGGCCACATCCGACAGCGCCGGCGCTGCGCCACGATACGGCGCGTGTGTCATGGTCAGGTGCGCTTCCACCTTGAGCAGTTCCATGGCCAGGTGATGCGGGCTGCCAGCGCCGGCCGAACCATAGTTGACGCCGCCGGGCGTGGCCTTGACCTGGGCGATGAATTCCTGCGCCGTTTTGGCCTGCGTGCCTGGCCCAACCACAAGGATCATCGGGAAGCGGCCAAGCAATGTCACCGGTGCCAGGTCACGCGACGGGTTGTACGAAAGGGTCTTGTACAGCGCGGGATTGAAGACCAGTGTGCCGTTGTCGGCGGACAGCACCGTGTAGCCGTCGGCATTCGAGCGTGCGGTTTCCGCGGCCCCGATCGCGGTATTGCCGCCGGGCTTGTTGTCCACCACCACCGGCTGGCCGACGCGGCCCGCCAGTCCCTGCCCGATGGTGCGGGCCAGGAAGTCCGAGCCGCCGCCGGCCGGGTAGGGCACGATCCAGCGGATTGGCTTGGCAGGATAGGCATCGGCGGCGTGCGCGGGGGCGGCACTCATGGCCAGGGCAAGGCACGTCACAAGCAGCGCGGCTGGCTGATAGCGGGGCATCGGGGTTGTCTCCTTGGTATTTGGCCGGATTGTGGTTGGCCTGTTTTGCGTAAATCATATACGCATTGCGTAATCATTGAATGAGGGTTAACCTCAGCGCCATGACGACATCACCCGACAATTCCGCAGCGCGTCCGCGCGAACGCCGCCAGCGCGTGCAGGCCGCCGAAACCGGTATGGCGGTGCTCAAGGCGCTGGCGCGTCTGGGTGGCCGCGCCAGCCTGACCGCGATCGCGGCGCAGATCGAGGAGAGTCCGGCCAAGGTGCACCGCTACCTGGTCAGCCTGATGGAGGAGGGGTTTGTCGCCCAGGAGGCGGGCACGCAGCAATACCACCTGGGCATCGAGGCATTGCAGATCGGCCTGGCCGCGATGCGGCAGGCCGACCCGATCCGGCTTGCCGAAGCTTCGCTGATCCGTCTGCGCGAACGGCTGGAAGTGACGTGCTTTATCGCGGTGATGGGCAACAAGGGGCCCACCATCGTACGTATCGAGGAGCCGGGCTTGCCGGTGATAGTGAATGTACGCGTGGGCTCGGTGATGCCGTTGCTGTGGTCCGCCACTGGGCGTGTGTTCCTTGGCATGCTCGACGAATCGAACGTGCAGGCCCTGGCACGCGAAGAACTCGCAGCGCTGACGCCGGCACAGCGCGCGGATCTTGATGCGCAGGATCCGCTGGGCAAGCTGCGCGAACCGGTGCTCGCGCAAGGTTGTGCGGCGGTACGCGACACCAATCTGAAAGGCATCAGTGCGGTGGCGGCACCCGTGCGCGACTACACGGGGCGTGTGTGCGCGGTGCTGACTGCATTGGGCGCCACCGGCGGCTTCGACCCGTCGATCGACGGGGCGATTGCGCGCGCGGTGCGCGACGAAGCCGCGGCAATCAGCGCATTGCTGGGCTTCGCCGGCTAAGGTTTACTCGGGGCGCTTCGGAATATTCACTGCACGCTGCACGGCGGGGCGCGCCACGAACGCTGTCAGTACACGCGACACCTCTGGAAACTCGTTGATGCCGACCAGATGGCCCGCGTCATAGAAACCGAGCAGGTTGCGCACCCATGGGAAGGTGGCCATGTCGGCGATCGTGTAGTCATCGCCCATGATCCACTGGCGGCCCTTGAGCCGTTCGTTCAGCACGTTCAATAGCCGCTTCGATTCCCCCACGTAGCGGTCGCGCGGACGCTTGTCTTCATAGTCCTTGCCGGCGAACTTGTGGAAGAAACCCACCTGCCCGAACATCGGGCCGATGCCGCCCATCTGGAACATGACCCACTGGATCGTCTCGTAACGCAGTGCTGGATCGGCGGGCATGAACTTGCCGGTTTTCTCGGCCAGATAGATCAGGATTGCGCCCGATTCCCACAGGGCCAGCGGTTTGCCGCCGGGACCGTCGGGATCAATGATCGCCGGGATCTTGTTGTTCGGGCTCAGTGACAGGAACTCTGCCGTGGTCTGGTCGTTCTTGTCGAAACGCACCAGTTGCGGCTCGTAGGGCAGGCCCGTTTCTTCCAGCATCAGCGACACCTTGATGCCATTGGGAGTGTTCAGCGAATACAACTGCAGGCGGTCAGGATGTTGTGCCGGCCATTTACGGGTAATCGGAAAAGCGGACAGATCTGCCATGGGGAATCTTCGGTTCTGTGGTGGGCGAAAACGACCATGGTAATGGGTCCTGTCCGATTCTGCCGGGCAGCGTGGCGGCACCCGATGCAGGGCGTGCCAATCCTTCAGGGAAAACCATTATTTGACTGGGTATCAAAAAATCCGTAACTTTAATTATGTGCATGTCAATTACTGTCGTCGGTGAGCCAAGGCTCCGCAAGTGACGGTCAGCGCAGGGCTGCACATCGCTGGCCGCTGTCCGGCCGCGATCCAAGACCAAATTACGGAGAAGACATGAAACGGAGCCTGGCCATCGCCGGTGCGCTGCTAGCGACCGGTGCGACCGCGCACGCCCAATCGTCCGTCACGCTGTACGGCGTGGCCGATGCGGGAATCGAATACCTGAACCACGTACCCAATGCCGCCAAGCAGAGTTCAAGCCTGGTGCGCATGACTTCGGGCAATATCGCCGGCAGCCGTTGGGGCCTGCGTGGCGTTGAAGATCTTGGGGGCGGCCTCAAGGGGGTGTTCGTGCTCGAGGGTGGCATGGTGCTCGATACCGGCTCGGCTGCCCAGGGCGGCCGCCTGTTCGGCCGGCGTGCGTATGTGGGGCTCGATACGCCATACGGACAGGTCACGCTGGGCCGGCACCACAACCTGACTTTCGACCTGGTGATCGGCTTCGACCCGATGTACTTCGCGCCGAAGTATTCGTCGTACTCGCACGATACCTGGCTGGCCGGCCGCACCGATAACGCGGTGAAATACACCGGCAAGTTTGGCGCGCTGACCGCCGCGGCGTTGTACAGCTTTGGCGTGGATTCGACCATTGCCAACGGTGCCGAGGTGCCGGGCAATAGCCGTGTGGGCCGGGAAATGAGCGCGGGGTTTTCCTATGACATGGGCGGCGTGCGCTTCGCCGGCGTGTACGACCAACTTAACGGCACATCGGCGGCAACAGCCGGGCGCACCGAGCGTCGCTACGTGGCATCGGCCGCGGCGGACTTCGGGCCGGTGTCGACGTATGTTGGCTACCGTCGGCTGGTCAGCCAGATCCTGACATCGATGACGCGCACGGACCTGTTCTGGGCTGGCGCCACCTACAACTTCAGCCAGGCGATTGCGCTGACCGGCGCCGCTTACAAGACCAACGATCGCACCTCGGCCAAGGATCCGATGTCGCTGGTGTTGTCGGCGGACTATCGCTTTTCAAAACGTACCGATGCCTACCTTACGGCGTCGTACACGCTCAACAAGGGCGGTTCCGCATTAAGCGCGAATGGCTACGACGGCACCGTGATTGCCGGTGCCAATCAGTTCGGCGCGGTACTCGGCCTGCGCCATAACTTCTGATCAGGTTGTCGACTGGCGCGCCGGCTGGGTCGCGCCTTGGGGCGTGCCACGCGTGTGGCACGCTCATTTTTCCCGCTTTGGTTCGAGTTCCGCGGAATTATTTGACAGTATATCAATTAAGTACTAGATTATTGAGACGGTCGCATTTATGAAGGAGACAACGTGACGGAAGCAGACAAGCCGCAGGTGACGGCAGGAATGCGTGGCGCCTCGTGGGACGCCCGCCTGATGAACCGCCCGTATCAGATGGTGCCGTATGCGCTGGGCACGGCCGACGGGCAGCGCACGCTTGGCTTCCTGTTCAGCGTGACCGGCAACGAGAAGACCGTGGTCTCGCTGATGCATCCGCGCGAAATGGCCATCACGCACTACCTGGTCCCGTTCGTACTCGATGCCGGCTGCGCCTGCTGGGTACAGGGCCCGCGTTCGATCGGCAACGATCTGCGTCTGGAGCATGAGACGGCATTGTTCGACGTGGCAGCCGGTATGACGCACCTGCGCGAGCTGGGCTTCGAGAAGATTGTGATGCTCGGCAATTCGGGTGGCGCCGGGCTCTATACGTTCTACAACCAGCAGGCGCTGACGCCGCGCGAAATGCGTATCGCGCGCACGCCGGGCGGCCGCCCCACCAATCTGGGCGAGCTGCATATGCCCGAAGTCGATGCGTTCATCCTGGTGTCGCCGCATCCGGGGCAGGGCAAGCTGCTGATGAGCGGTATCGACCCGTCGGTGGTCGACGAGGACGACCCGATGCAGACCGACCCGGCACTCGATCCGTTCTCGAAGGCCAACGGCTTCGATGCGGAGACCGGCAAAGGCAGTTACGCGGCGGACTTTATCGAGCGTTACAAGGCGGGCCAGACAGCCCGCGTGGCGCGCATCGATGCACGCGCGAAAGCACTGCTGATGGCCAAGCATGAAGCGCGCAAGGCAGTGAAGGCCGGCACCGCCACCGAAGCCGAGCGCCGCACCGCCGCGCATGCACCGATCTTCCAGGTCTGGCGCACCGATGCCGACCTGCGTTCGTGGGATATCACGCTGGACCCTTCAGATCGCAAGACCGGATCGCTGTGGGGCAAGGACCCGTTGATCTCGAACTGGGGCAGCGTGGGATTTGGCCGTATTGTCACGCCGGAGTCGTGGCTGTCCACATGGTCGGGACTGTCTTCGCATGCCGCGCTCGACAAGACGCTGGGCGCGCTCCACCAACCGACGCTGCTGATCGAATACACCGGCGATCAATGCACGTTCCCGGCTGATATTCGCGAGATCTACAACCAGATCCCGGCACCCGACAAGCAGCACGTGCGGGTACGCGGCAACCACCACGGCATGGCCCTGGGCCGTGACGAAGAGCCAGGGCAGCGCATTGCCGGCCGCCAGATCGTCGAGTGGTTGCGTGCCACCATGGTTTGAGCGGCGACGGTGAACCTATAAAGAGACAGAGGTAGACAGAAATGCTGCAACCCACCCATGTGCGCCCGTCAATGCTGCTCGACGGCGTGCGCTATCCCGATGAAGAGCGCCTGCGCCAGTATGTGGCGGATGGTTACCTGACTGACGAGACGCTGGTTGGCGCATTCCGCCAGTCGTTCCGCGAGCACAAGGATCGTCTCGCACTGGTCGGCCCGGAAGGCGACATCACATACCAGCAACTCGACGAGCAGACCGACCGGCTCGGCGCGGCGCTGCTTGCGCTGGGACTCAAGCCACTCGATCGCGCCGTGTTCCAGTGCGGCAACAGCCAAGAACTGTTGCTGGCGTTCTTCGGCTGCCTGAAGGCCGGCATCATCCCGCTGTGCTCGTTGCAGGCCTTCCGCAAGCTTGAGATCGGCTATCTGGGCAACCTGTGCGAGGCAAGGCTTCACGTCGTGCAGGGCGACGACCCCAAGTTCGACGACGTGGCATTTGCCGAGGAAATGCAGGCCGAGGTGCCGAGCCTTGGATTCATCCTCCAGGCGCGCGGCGAGCGGCGCGGTCGAGCCGTGTTGCTGGCCGACCTGATCCGCGACATGCCGCTGGAGAAAGCGCAGGCAATCCTGTCCGATGTCAGGCACGAGCCGTTCCAGGTAGCCGTGTTCCAGTTGTCTGGCGGCACCACGGGCGTACCCAAGATCATCCCGCGCTTCCAGAACGAGTACCTGTACAACATGCGGGCGGTGGCGGCGTGCAATGGCTATACCGCGGAAGACGTACTGTTCTTCCCCACGCCATACATGCACAACCTCAACATGGGTTGCTTCTTCGGACCGTTCCTGTTGCGCGGCGCCAAGGTGACGGTCGCCGCCGATATCTCGGAAGACACGCTGCAGGCGCTGGTGCGCAACTACGAACCTACCTGGTTTGGCGTGGCGGGGCCGATCCTGAACCGGATCGCGCCCGAGTTGTTGCGTGGCACGGCTGCCGACAAGGCGCGCCGCAACTTCATCGCGCCGAAGAATGCGGCCAACCTTACGCGGCTGACCGGCTCGCCGACGCATCATATCTTCGGCATGACCGAAGGCGTGATCATGTTCACGCGACCCGAAGATCCGCACGAAGTCCGTGAGCAGTCGATCGGACACCCTGTGTCGGTCGCCGATGAAGTGCGCATCGTCTTTCCGGGTACCGAGGACGACGTGCCCGACGGCGAGGCCGGCGAAGCACTGTTCCGCGGCCCCTATACGATCCGTGGCTACTACAAGTCCGAGAAAGAAGATGTCACGCGCTTTACCGCCGACGGCTTCTATCGCTCGGGAGACCTGATGTCGGCCAGCGTGATCGATGGCAAGCGCTACTTCTTCTTTCGCGGCCGCATCAAGGACGTGGTCGATCGCGGCGGCGAGAAGATCAACGCCGAGGAGCTCGAAAACGTGATCAACCAGCATCCCGCCATCCTCGCGTCGGCCGTGGTGGGCATGCCAGACAAGGTCTATGGCGAGCGCGTCTGCGCATTCGTTCTGCTGAAGCCACCCGCGGCGGCAGCGGGCCTGACGCTGCAAGCGTTGACGCAATACCTTGGCGAGGCTGGCCTGGCCAAGTTCAAGTGGCCGGAGCGGCTGGAGATCATCCCGGAATTCCCGCTTACCGCATCGGGCAAGCTCAGCAAGGTACTGCTGCGCGATCGCATCGTGCAGGTCCTGCAAGCCGAAGCCGCCAAAGACCAAGACACCGACACTGTTCAGCAAGCCAAGTGACGAAGGAACGCGACATGAACCCATCCACCCAAGCCAACGTGCCGGTTGTTGAACTGCACGGCGTCCACCATACCGCCCGTCCTACCTGGAAGCTCGCGGAGACCGTGAACTTCTACCGCGACCTGCTGGGCCTGCCGCTGGTCCACGCAATCTCCGCCAAGGGCTGGGGTCCGGACAACCACGCCGACTTCCTGCATTTCTTCTTCGATAGCGGGAATGGCAGCACCATCGCGTTCTTCTACTACATCGGTACCGAGCGCCCGGACTGGCTGACGGTGCGTGAGCACTATCAGGACCGCGCCACGCACACCGCATGGCGCGTGCGCGACGAAGCCGAACTGCTGCAATGGCGCCAGCGCGTGGAAGCCGTTGGCATTCCGTTGCGCTACCAGATTCGCCACGAGGTGATTGAATCGATCTATTTCAACGATCCAAACGGCTACCCGATCGAAATTACCTGGCAGGTGCGTCCGTTCAGCGAGGCCGATCATCACGATGCCGCGCTGACGATCGACTCGGCCATCGAGCTCGAACGTGCCCGCGATGCCGGCGCGCCATTTTCGTCGATCGATCCGGTCTGGCAGCGCAAGGCCGAGCGCATCGAGAAGGCGGTGGCGGACCAGGGCAGGGCGTCGGTCTACGTGCTCGACGTACCGGAGTTCGCGCCGCTGATCGACGTGGCACGCAAGACCGACGGCTATCACACCACGGCACTCGGCAACGGCTATGTGCGCATCGATGGCAATCCGACGCTGCAGTTTCGTCGCAAGGAACTGGGCTTCAAGCCGGCGGTCTGGTACGGCGCGCTGACCGGCGGCCTGGCGGGGCAGATTCGCCAGTTCGATATGGACGCGCTGGTGATTGCTCCGGGAGCTGCGCAATGAAGGTAGCAATCATTGGCGGGGGACCGTCCGGGCTGTTCCTGGCGATCCTGCTCAAGGAACGGATGTCGCAGGTCGACATCGACGTCTACGAACAGAATCCGGAAGACGCCACGTTCGGCTTTGGCGTGGTGCTGGCCGATACTGGCCTGTCGAACCTGCGCGCGGCGTCGCCAGCCGTGGTGGACCGCTTGGCCAAGGTCATGCGGTTCAATGACCAGCATTCGATCGTGTGCCACGAGCACCCGATCATCATGAAGAAGCCGGGTGCTGGCGGTGGGGCCATTCCGCGCATCAGCCTGCTGTCGGTGCTGCAACAACGCGCGCATGAGTTGGGGGTACGCGTGAGCTACAACCGGCGTATTGCGGATTTCGACGCGCTCGATGCCGATCTGGTGGTCGGGGCCGACGGTATCAATTCGCAGTTGCGTTCGGCCAACGAAGCGGGTTTCGGCACCACCCGTCGCACCCTGAGCAACCACTTTGCGTGGTTCGGTGTCGAAAAGCCGTTCGCGAGCCCCGCACTGGTGTTCCGCAAGTATGAAGGCGGCTACTTCGTGGCGCACTACTATCCGTACTCGGATGCGATGAGCACCTTCGTGGCCGAGTGCGACCACCAGACCTGGCTCGACTTCGGCATGGAGGACATGAGCGCACAAGAGCGCCAGGCGCTGTTCGAGAAAGTGTTCGCGCCCGAACTGGCCGGCTACGGGCTGGTGTCGAACAATTCGGTCTGGCGTCAATTCCCGGTCATCCTCAACGAGAACTGGCATGTCGGCAAACAGGTGCTGATTGGCGATGCGCTGACCAGCGCGCATTTCTCGATCGGCTCCGGCACGCGTATCGCCATGGAAGACGCCATGGCACTGGCCGATGCCATCGTGGCGCATCCCGATGACGTTACCGCGGCGCTGCTGCAGTACGAGGCAGTGCGCAAGCCAGAGAAGGCCAAGCTGATCAGCGCGTCCGAAGCTTCGTACAACTGGTATGAGCGCATTCGCGAGTGGATGGACCTGCCGACGCCGCACGAGTTTGTATTCCGCTTCATGACGCGTACCGGCCGAGTGGATGCCGAGCGTCTGCGCGCCCAGTTCCCCGCCCTGATGGCGGAGCTTGCCGCGGGCGGCGTGGCCGGTGATGCCCGCGTAGGCCAGCCATGATCCAGGCTACCGAGTATGTGCTCAGCGAAAGCCCGTTTGTCGTCAGGAGAACGGTGCGCTGGGGCGATTGCGATCCGGCCGGCGTGGTCTACACCGGCCGGTTCACCGACTATCTGCTCGGCGCGGTCGGGCTGTACACCGCGCATATGGCCGGCGGCGATGGCAGGCTTGGCGAAGTTCACGGCGTAGGCACACCGTGCAAGGCGATGCGCTTCGAGTTTATCGGGACACTCTGGCCCGATGACGTGATCGACATTACCTGCACCGTGGCCGCGATTCGCACGCGCTCATTCGATCTGCACTGCGTGGCGCGCCGTCCCGACGGATCTCCGGTATTCGACGCGATGTTCTCGGCGATCTGCGTGCGGCTGGACCGGCGCGAAGGTACGCCGATTCCGGATTCGCTACGCGCCGTGCTGACCCGCTACCTTTCTCCCGCCCCCTGAACGTTCCTGGAATTGCCAAGATGAAGTATCGAATCGGACAAATCGTGCCCAGCTCCAACATCACGATGGAGCGCGAGGTGCCTGCCATTTTCGCCGGGCGCATGCAGGCGTTGCCAGAGCAATTCAGCTTCCATGCCAGCCGCGTGCGCATGCACCGCGTGGTGGCCGAGGAACTGGAAAAGATGAACCGCGACATGGGCCGCTGTGCGCTGGAACTGGCCGATGCGCGTGTCGATGTCATGAGCACCGCGTGCCTGGTGGCCACCATGTGCATGGGGCTGGGCTATCACCGGCAGGTGGTGGACGAACTGACCGAGGCGATTGCGGAGGTCCCGTATCGACCGCAGATCATGACCTCGGCCGGCGCACTGGTGGAAGAACTGAAGGACTTCGGTGCGCGCCGCATCTCGCTGATGGCACCGTATAGCGATGCGCTGACCAGGACGGTAGTCGAATACATCGAGCACGAGGGCATCGAGGTCAAGGACGTGATCAACTTTTCGATCCTCGACAATCTCGAAGTTGGCGAGCGCGATCCGCTGCAGTTGCTGGAAGACGTCAAGCGGCTCGACGTGAAAGGCGTGGATACCGTGGTGCTGTCGGCATGCGTGCAGATGCCATCGCTGGCCGCCATCGAGCCGGCGCAACTGGCGCTTGGCATTCCCGTGACCTCGACGGCGGTCTGCACCGCGCGGCAAATGTTGCGCAAGCTCGGCCTTGCCGCGGCGGCGCCAGGTGCCGGGGCCTATCTGGGTAGTCAGGCCGGACTGCGTTGAGCGCGGCATTCCCGCCAGGAGCGAGCCGTCCATAGAGACGGTGCCGCGATCAAGGAGACTGAATCATGCACACCGCCCCCAATACTACGAATACCTCCAACATACCGCCGCCGCGCGTGTCGGCGTGGATCTACGCAAGCGTGATCCTCGGTGCCGCGCTTGGCATGCTGGCCGGCTACGCGCCGCTGTTCAACGCGACTGCCGGTGTCTTTGTCAGGCCGTTGGCCGGCGAGTTTGGCTGGGGACGCTCCCAGGCATCGCTGTCCTATGCCGCGTCGATGTTCGGTCTGGCAATCGTCAGTCCGATTGTCGGCGCGATGATGGACCGCTTTGGTATTCGCCGCGTGATCGTCGGCTCGGCCATCGTGTTTGGCCTGGCTACCGCGGCCATGGCGTTGCAGAACGGCAATCTGTTGCTGTGGGTAGCGCTGTCGGTGCTGGTGGGCATCTCGGGCGCGGCCACCTCGGTCCTGGGCTATCTGGCGGTGCTGCCGCAATGGTTCGATCGCCGGCTGGGTCTTGCGCTGGGCATTGCCATGTGTGGTCTCGGCGTGGGCACCGTGGTGCTGCCGATTACAGCGCAGTATCTGGTGTCGACGTTCGGCTGGCGCATGGCTTACGTAGGACTGGGTATGGGTTCGGTGGTGCTTTCGCTGGTCGCATGCAGCCTGCTGCGTGAAAGGATTCCGGCACGAGGCGCAGAGGGCGGGCATGGTGGACAGGACGGACAGGGCAGGGTGGCAACGCTGCCAGCAGGCGAGGCGCTACGCGTTGCGTTGCGTAGCTACCGGCTTTGGGCCTTGTGGTTTGTCTTTGTGCTTAGTTCGGCTGCGACACTGTCACTCGGACCGCATTTGCCGTCGCTATTCGCGGATCGTGGCTTCGATGCCGCCATGGCGGCACGCAGTGCATCGACCGTGGGTATTGGCCTGCTGGTGGGGCGCCTGGCCACTGGCCTGCTGATCGACCGCATTCACGCACCATTCGTGGCGAGCGTGTTCTTTGTCGGCGGCGCCGTCGGGGTCTTCCTGCTGCGCGGTGCGCATGACTACACGACGTTGCTGGTAGCCACCGCACTGATTGGCTTGACGATTGGGGCCGAAGGCGACCTGATCTCGTTCCTGGTCCGCTCGTACTTTGGTCTGACATCATTCGGAGCGTTGTTCGGCATTGCGTTCTCGGGCTACGCGCTCGGTGCCGTGATCGGGCCGATCGGGCTCGGTGCGTGGTTCGACCGTCATGGCAGCTACGATGTGCCACTGCTGGTGCTGCCGGCCATGTTGCTGCTTGCCTCTGCCCTCGTGCTGTCGCTTGGACGTTACCGGTCGGCCAGCCATGCCGCGCCGGCTGCCGAAATGGCTTCGGCCTCGGCCTGAAGGGGTGGCATAACGGGCGAACGCGGATAGAATTGGCACACTACCAATTCCACGCCGGTTCGTCCGCCCGACCGCCCGCTCATGCCTGCCGCACGCAAGTCCCCCGCAGTAAAGGACGCCGCAGTAAAGTCCGCCGCAGTACAGCAACCGACCACTCCGGCACCGCGCCGCCGCGGGCGCCCACCCAAGACGGAGTCGCCGATCGGCGGCGAGCCGATGCTCAGCCGCGTGGCAATCCTGCAGCATGCGATCGAACTGACCAAGACAATGCCGCTGGACCAGATTTCCATGGTCCAGTTGGCCAAGGACTTTGGCGTGGCCCCCGGGCTGATTCATTACTACCTGGGTGGACGGGACCAACTGGTTTCCGGCGTGCTCAATGACTACTATCGCCAGCGCACCCAGCGCGTGCCGCCGCTGACCGGCGACTGGCGCGCGGATGTGGAGAGGATCGCGCGGCTCAGCTTCCAGGTGGCCGTGGAGAATCCCGGCGTCAGCAACTATGTGGCGTCACACAACCGGTATCGACTGTTCCAGGATGTGCAACCGGGCGAGACCGATTACGGCCTGGAGTTCTTCAATCGCATGACCTCGGCCATCATGCAAGGCGGATTCTCGGCCGAGCAGGTCGCGCTTGGCTATCACCTGCTGGCGCAGTATCTGGTAGCCGCCAGCATGGCCGAGGCGTCGCGGCAGTTGCCCGCCTATCATCAGGCGTTTATCGAGGACAAGCTCGGCTCGGTATCGGCCGAACAGTATCCCGGCGCGCGCTTTGTCAGCAGCGCGTTCTCCCGCCTGTCGTCGGACACGGCCTTTGAAGAAGGGCTGCGCATTACGCTCGACGGTATCGCAGCGTGGCTGCGCGACGCGAAACCCGCCAGGAAGAAAAGCGCACGCGCCGCCTAGTTGGCGGCATCCTCCGGTTCCGCCCAAAGGCGCGGGCAAGCGGCGCATCAGCGGCACGTCTACTGGTATCTACTTATTTGATAGTCAGTCAATAAATCTACAATCGATATTTGACTGTATATCAAATAAGTACCTCTCCGCGCTGGCGCGGCCGGTACAACAGACGTTGGAGACCACATGAAGCGCCCCCTTCTTGCACTGGCCATGCTTGCCGGTTCCGTGATTGCACTGCCTGCCGGTGCGACCGCGTATCCCGACAAGATGGTTCGCATCCTCGTACCGTCGATTGCCGGCAGCGCGCCTGACATCATTGCGCGCCAGGTGGCAGAACGCCTGAGCACCGCCTGGAAGCAGCAGGTGATCGTGGAAAACAAGCCCGGCGGCAATGGCATCGTGGCCATGAGCGCGTTGAAGCAGGCTTCTGCCGACGGCTATACGCTGGTGTTGTTCCATGCCGCGGCCGCCGTGACAACGCCCGTGATGTACAAGGAAGCGAAGTTCGATATCCAGCGCGATACCGAGGTGGCCGCCACGCTGGCCTACACCCCGATGATGTTCGTGGCGGGGCCCGCTACGAACTACAAAAGCCTGTCCGATGTGCTCAAGGATGGCAAGGCGCATCCTGACGACGTGGTGATCGGCAGCCCGACCCGCGGATCGGTGCCGCACCTGACCGCTGAAATGATGGGCCAGTTGCAGAAGACAAAGTTCCGCCAGGTCAGCTTCAGTGGCACCACGCAGGCCATCCAGGCGGTGGTGAAGGGCGATATCCCGGTCTACGTGGATGGCATCGCGCCGCTGGTGCCGCTGGTGCGCGCCGGCAGGCTCAAGGCCTTGGCCGTGACTTCGGATGCAACCCTGCCAGGTCTCGACGGCATCCCGCTGGCCCGCGACGTTGCACCGGGTCTGGTGGCCAAGGGCTGGTTCACGATCTTCGCACCGAAGGGCACGCCGATGCCGGTACTGGACCGGATCAACGTGGCGGTCAACCAGAGCCTGTCCCAGCAACCATTCGTGGATCGCCTCAAGGAACTCGGCACATATCCGATGCCGATGTCGCGCGCGGACGGGGCACGGTTCATCGAATCGGAGAAGCTTCGCTGGGAGAAGGTCATCGCCGAAGCGGGCGTCAAGCCTGAGTAAGCAGCGCGGCGGCACACCTCATCCAACTCATCGATTTCCAGTGTAGAGCGCGCCTTTCCGGGCGTGCCGCCGTTCGTCGTCCGTACGCACGGAAACCTGCCGGTTCCAGCAAGCCAGATGTGTCACAAAAACCAAGGAGACAGTGGTGAGAATGAATCGAATTGCAGCAGCAGTGTTGTTTGCCTGTTCCTGTCCGGCCTGGGCGCAGTCGGGCGTTACGCTTTATGGCGTGGTCGATGCGAGTATCGAGTATGTGAGCAATGTCGGCGTGGTGCCGACGGCGGCCAACGGGTTCAATCCCGGGCCGGCGCACGACGTGGTGCGGCTCAATTCCGGCGGCCTGTCCGGGTCGCGCTGGGGGATTCGTGGGGTGGAAGACCTTGGCAATGGCACGCAGGCCGTGTTTGTGCTCGAGAACGGCTTTAGCGGGGACACCGGCACGATGCAGCAGTCGGGCCGCCTGTTCGGCCGGCAGGCGTTCGTGGGCCTCAAGAGCGCGCAGTTCGGACAGTTGAGCCTGGGGCGGCAGTACACGTCGCTGTTCGATGGCATTGTCAACTTCGTGCCGGCCTACTTTGCCACGCAGTATGAGCCGATCACGCTGTTCACCGGCGTGAACTTCCGCGAGGACAACACGATCAAGTACACGGGGACCTTTGGCGCGCTGACCGGCGTGGCCCACTATTCGTTTGGTACCGGCGTGGCGTTGCCCCAGGCATCGCAGGCGGGGCTGGCACTGGGCGGCAATGGCGAAGTCCCCGGCCAGGCACGTCGCGACAGCGCCTACGGCGCGTCGTTGTCCTATACCGGCGGCGCACTCTGGGCGGTGCTGGCATATGACCAGTTCAACCCGACCATGGGAAGCACCACCAGCGCAAGCAGCGGCACGTTCAGGAAGGCCACCGCAGCGCTGAGCTACAGCTTGCCATGGGGCCGCATCATGGGCGGCTATCGCTGGGGCCAGAACCGGAACCCGGCCGGCGTCACGATCGGCCGCGACGATTTTTTCTGGGTCGGCGGCGTCTACCAGGTCACGCCCGCATTCAGCCTGACGCTCGAATATGACTACGACAAGGTACGAAACCTGTTCGGCAATACCAACGTGGCGAACCCATGGCAGGTCAACCTGATTGCCGACTACAACTTCTCGAAACGCACCGATGTTTACCTGTCGGCCGCATACGCAAAGAATGCGGGCCTGATGTTCGATTCCGCGTTGATTGCCAATGCCAACAGCCTGTCGCTCGGTAACAGCTACATACCCGGCAACGGCACCACCTCGATGGTGGCCGTGTCGGTAGGTGTGCGGCACAAGTTTTGAGCCAAGCGGATCGTGCGTGAAGCGCGCATGCTGACAACTGGATGGTGCGCATCGGCTGTCAGCATGGCGTCACGCGTCGCGTGCTTACTGGTAGCGCGGATCCAGTTCGTGCGAAGGCGGCTTGTAGCCACCGAGGTCGATCGGCAGGCCCGGTGGCAAGCCGATGTTCGGAGGCATCCAGCCGGGCCAGCGTGGCCAGCCTGTGGGCTCCCCGACCCTGATGTAGGCAATGCCTCCGACAATGGCGCGGGCAGCGCCCCTTTCCAATGATGTTTCGCGGCTCAGGTCCGCGACTTTCAGCGTGCTCATGATGGGCTCCTGAACGTGGTGGCGTGATGGTGCAATGGTGGGCAGCGTGGTGGCGGCGCCCGCTTGAGTATCAGCAGGGAACGTGCCATCCGCGTCGTGAGCACATTGCCGCACGGCTTGCGGGTCGTTCGACAGGATTCGTATGGTGCGGTCCAACACTCAGGCGTGCATGGTGTTGGCTGACCTGATCCCTGACGCTGGTCAAACCACGGAGCACCAAGGGCTGGGGGAGCATGGCAAAAGGTGTAATCTACAGGCCTGCCAACGGCATCCCACCCCCTGGAGCATCCGATGACCTCCACCGCATCTTCCCGCAGACAGGCGTTCCGGCAACAGGTAGCGGCCAAGCAGGCGCTGCTGGTGCCGGGCGCGTTCAATGCCATGAGCGCCCGCGTGATTGAAGACCTGGGCTTCCAGGCGGTGTACCTGACCGGCGCCGGCGTCACCAATATGTCATTCGGCTTGCCCGACCTGGGGTTTATCGGGCTGAGCGACATGGCCGAGCACACTTCGAGGGTGCGGGATGCGGTGGCATTGCCGCTGATCGTGGACTCGGACACCGGCTTTGGCAATGCACTGAACGTGCATCACGCCGTGCGCACGCTGGAACGCGCGGGCGCCGATGCGATCCAGCTCGAAGACCAGGTAATGCCCAAGAAGTGCGGGCATTTTGCCGGCAAGCATGTGGTCAGCACCGACGAGATGGTTGCCAAGATCAAGGCGGCGACCGACGCGCGTGACGACTCCGCGTTCCAGATCATCGCCCGGACCGATGCCGCCGCGGTGCATGGGATCGAAGACGCCATCGACCGTGGCTACCGCTTCGCGGAGGCCGGCGCCGACATCCTGTTCCTGGAAGCCATCGAAGACCTGGCCGATATCGAGCGCCTGCCCGGCTTGTTCAAGACACCGCTGCTGATCAATATCGTCATTGGCGGCAAGACGCCAGTGCAAAGCCGTGCTGCGCTGGAACAGCTCGACTATGGCCTGGTGCTCTACGCAAATGCCGCATTGCAAGGCGCCGTGCGCGGCATGCAGCAGGCGCTCGGCAAGCTGCAGGCGAATGGCCAGATGGATGAAGACCCGGCCATCGTGGCGCCGTTCAGCGAGCGCCAGCGGCTGGTCAGGAAGCCGCTGTACGACGAGCTCGATGCACGGTACAAGACCGACGACTAAGCCGCGGCCACGCAGCGGCCAAGCCGCGACGCCTGCTTTAATACATTTAAATCTGTTTCCATACATTTCACTTCAGTCCGGCAGGACTTACCGCGATGATGGCGTCGTTCCCCGCAGGGGACACTCATAAATGGGAGACGAACATGCATCTCGGAAAGAACTGGATGGTATTGGGCGTAATGGCGGCGGCCCTGGCTGCGCTGCCGGCCATGGCCCAGCAGCAGCCCGCGCCAAAGAATGCCCAGGAGGCAAAAGCCGCGTTCGCGGAGAAATTCCGGCAGGCCGATGCCGACGGTGATGGCAAGCTGAGCCGCCAGGAAGCAGAAGCCGGCATGCCTGAGGTGGCCAAGAATTTCGACAAGATCGATACCAAGAAGACCGGCTATGTCACGCAGAAGCAGGTGGGCGCCTATTTTGTGGCCCGTGCCAAGCAGAAGCGTGCCACCAGCGATCCGGGATCGTTGAACTAGTCATCGCGCTACCAGCCACAGCAAGCTCTCAGCGTCGTCTTCACGATTGCCGTCGAAGGCGGCGCTACTCCGCCGACCCTCATCAGGCACCAGTCATCGCACGCGTCGTGACGCGCATTCTGGTGCGCGCAACGCACCGGCGACGGGCCTGCGCCCCTGCTGCGGTGCACACTACCCGACGCCAATCCGTACCCGCCGTCGCGCCGGCACCTGCCGTCGGGATCGGCTCATCGCATTCTTTCCCATTGATTCACAAGGAGTTTTGTCCCGATTGACGGGCTAAATCCGGCAAATGTCGGGCATGTGGCACAGCCTTTGCAAATCTTGGATTCAAGATTGCATCCGCAGCAATCCACTGCCAACCATCGCCTGATACAAGGAAGCCCCGATGTCCAAGTCTCCGTTCGCGCCCGTCATCCAGACTGCCTCCGATGCAACAGAAGTCTCCACAACGCGCCGCCGCGTGCTGAAAACCGCCGGTGCCGCGCTGACCGCGCTGGCAGCGCCAGCCATCGTGCGGGCCCAGGGTTCATCGAAGCTGCGCATCGGCTTCTGGCCGGTGGCCTCGGGTTTGCCGTTCTACGCCGCGGTGGAGAAGGGCTATTTCAAGGAAGCGGGGCTGGATGTGGAGCCGCTCAAGTTCGCCAGCGCGCAGCAGGTTATCGAGGCCATGCTGGCGGGCCGTTGCGATGGCAGCGCCAACGGCACGGCATCCGCCGCGCTGGCGCTGGGCGAGATTGCCCAGCCAGGGCTGCTCAAGATCTTCTGCACCAATCCGACCAACGCGAAGTTCGTGCTCGAGGAATTCGTGGTTGCCAAGGACAGCCCGATCAAGTCGGTGGCCGAACTCAAGGGCAAGCGCGTGGCCTGCGGCCCGGGCGTGCAGAACGTTGTACTGGCCAAGACCATGCTCGAACGCGCCGGTGCTGGCCAGATGAGCGTGACCGAATTGCCAATCGGCCAGCACGTCGCGGCATTGGCGGCAGGGCAGATCGACGGGGTGTACACGCTCGAGCCAACCGGCACCGTGGGGCGGCTCAAGGGCATCACGCGCACGCTTGAAGCCGGCGTGGTGGCGCGCTACATCCTGGGCGATCCGTTGGCGCCGTGGCACGGCGGCTCGGCCAGCCTGACCACGGAATTCCTCACCAGGAACAAGGATGTGGCCAAGCGCTACATGACCGCTTATCGGCGTGGCATCGCGCTGGTCAAGCAGTCACCGCAGGAAGCGCGGCCGTACCTCAAGGGCTATACCGCCATCGAGGGGCCGCTGACGTCCGAGGTGCCGATGTCCGACTATGTGTTTTACGACGAGTTCAAGGCCAGCGACGCGGCGTACTTCCAGAAGTTCTACGACCTGTTTTCGGAGAAAGGCATTTTCTCGCGCAAGGTCGATGTAAACACGATGCTCTACAAGGGGTAACGATCATGCGCCAACTCTCGCCTTCCGAACCATCGGGCGCGGCTGCCGGCGCTGCCGCGCAGCCGTGGTCGCCACCAGCCTCGGCCGATGCCATGCCGCGCCGCCCGCTGGCGGACCGGCTGCTGCCCGCGCTCGGGCCGCTGATCCTGTTTGTCGTGTGGGATGCCGTGGTGCGGCTTGGCTGGATCAAGGCCATCCTGCTGCCAAGCCCGTTCGACACGGTATCGGCATTGGTCGCGGGCCTGGCCGGCGGTGCATTGCTGACCGATTTCGCGGTCACGGTGGCCCGCACGCTGCAGGCCTTTGCGATTGCGGCCGTGATTGGCGTGCCGCTCGGTGTACTGCTCGGCAGTAACGAGCGTGCCTATCGCAGCGTGGAGTTCGTGATCGACTTCTTCCGTTCGACCCCGTCGTCGGCGTTGATCCCGTTGTTCCTGTTGATCTTCGGGGTGTCGGAGATCAACAAGATCGCGATCGCCGCATTTGGCGCAATGCTGATCATCGTCTTCAACAGCGCGTACGGCGTGATCAACGCCCGCAAGCAACGCGTGATGGCGGCGCGCGTGATGGGTGCCTCCCGCTGGCGCATCTTCCGCGACGTGCTGATCTGGGAAAGCCTGCAGCCGAGCTTTGTCGGGCTGCGCTCGGCGGTGTCGATGTCACTGGTGATCGTCATCGTCGCCGAGATGTTCATCGGATCCGAGAATGGCCTGGGCCACGCGATCATCGACGCCCAGCAGGTGCTCAACGTCAAGACCATGTATGCGGCCATCCTGGCTGCCGGCGCGCTGGGCTACATCCTCAATATCGTGTTTCTGCTTGTCGAACGACGCATCGTTCATTGGAGCGGAAGGTAAATCATGAGCACTGTCCTGACTCCCGCACGCCATGCCGATGTCCCGACCCCGGCGTTCCGGCCTGGGCCGCCGGGCACCCATATCACGATCCGCGGCCTGACCAAGTACTTTGCCGGCTGGCCGCTATACGAGAACTTCGATCTCGACATCCCCAAGGGCAAGATCGTCTCGGTGTTCGGGCCCAATGGCTGCGGCAAAAGCACGCTGATCAACATGATTGCGGGGCTGATCCCGATCGATCGCGGAGAGATCCTGTTCGATGGCAAGTCGCTCAAGGACACGCGCATCGGCTACGTGTTCCAGAACTACCGCGAGGCGCTGTTCCCGTGGATGCGGACCATCGACAATATTGCCTATCCACTGCTGCTGGAAGGCTGCAGCAAGGCCGAGGTGGATCGCAGGCTGGCGGAGCTGGTGGCATCGTTCGATGTCAAGTTCGACCTGAACCGCTATCCGTATGAGTTGTCGGGCGGGCAGCAGCAGACTGCCTCGATCATGCGCGCGCTGGCGCCCCGGCCCGAGGTGCTGTTCCTCGACGAACCGTTCTCGGCGCTCGATTTCGAGATGACGCTATTTATCCGCGAGAAGCTGCAGGAAGTATTCATGCAGACTGGTACGACCATGCTGCTGGTCTCGCACGACCTCGAGGAAGCGGTATATCTGGCTGATCAGATCCTGTTGCTGACCAAGCGCCCGACGCGTGTGGCGGAGATCCTTGACTATGCCGACGCGCGTCCGCGTACCGTGGATACGCTGTCGCAGGCAAGCTTTGTCGCCGCCAAGCGCCAGAGCCTGGAGATCTTCCAGCGCGAGGTACGCCGCTGATGTCCGAGGCGGATCCGGTGCTGCAGGGCGACGGCCGCACGTCGCGCGCGGACAGCGTCTACGCACTGCTCAAGGGCGATATTGCGGATTTTCGGCTGGTGCCCGGTGACCGCTTTACCGAAGCCGAGGTCTGCGAAAGGCTTGGCGTATCACGTACGCCGGTGCGCCAGGCGCTGTTCCGCATGAAGCAGGAGGGCTTTGTCGATGTAAGTTTCCGGGCCGGCTGGCGCGTATTGCCATTCGATTTTGGCAAGCTCGAACAGCTCTATGACTTGCGCATGGTGCTGGAGACCGAGGCGGTACGACGCCTGTGCGCGATGGACCGTGACGCGTTGCAACCGCTGCTGGCGGAGCTCTGCGCGACCTGGCTCGTCGAGCCGGGCATGCGGCTATCGGACATGGCGCGCGTGGGGGAACTCGACGAGGCCTTCCACTGCGCGCTGGTACGTGTCGTTGGCAATGGCGAGATGTCGCGTGTGCACCAGGACATCACCGAGCGCATCCGTATCGTCCGCCGGCTCGACTTCACCAAGCGTGCGCGTGTGGATACCACCTACGAAGAGCATGCGCAAATCCTGCGCGCGATCCTGGCCCACCGTGCCGACGAAGCGGCACGATTGCTGCGCTCGCATATCAGCACCAGCCAGTCTGAAGTGCGCAAGATCACGCTGCACGAAGTCTATCTGGCGCGCATGCGTGCGAGCGAAGATGCGGCGTGAATCTCGGCCTGGGATTGCGACGCGTTGCAATAAACAATTGAACCTGACGTCATGATGGAAAGCATGAACAAGTCCACCGCATCCGCCCCTGTTACCTCGATTGCCGCACTGCACGAACACTATGCGCGTGGCACGCTCGACCCGCTAGCCTGCGTGGCCGAGGTACTGCGCCGGATCGACGCGTTTGACCGGCCCGAGGTCTGGATCCATCGCATTCCTACCGAATCGCTGATGCAGCGTGCCGCCGAACTGGGAGCGATGCTGGAAAGCGAAGGGGCGGGTGTGCTGCAACGCCTGCCATTGTTCGGTGTGCCGTTCGCCGTCAAGGACAATATCGACGTGGCCGGCGTGGCAACTACCGCAGCGTGCCCTGAATACGCCTATGTGCCGCAGGTCTCGGCCTTTGCGGTGCAACGGCTGCTCGCCGCGGGTGCGTTGCTGATCGGCAAGACCAATCTCGACCAGTTTGCCACCGGGCTGGTCGGTACACGCTCACCATTTGGCGCGGTGCGGCACACCACGGCGCCCGCTTATGTTTCCGGCGGATCGAGTTCGGGTTCGGCGGTGGCCGTGGCATCGGGCTGCGTGGCATTCTCACTGGGCACCGATACGGCCGGTTCTGGCCGTGTGCCGGCTGGCCTGAACGGCATTGTTGGCCTGAAGCCGTCGCTGGGTCTGGTCAGCAAGGGCGGGGTGGTGCCCGCGTGCCGCACGCTCGACACGATCTCGGTGTTCGCCCACGACGTGGCGGATGCATGGACTGTGTTGTCGCGCATCGCGATCTACGATGACGCTGACAGCTACGCGCGCCGCGTGCCGATGCTGGGTTTGCCGCGTGCGGCGTTGCGCGCGGGTATTCCGGATCAGCTCGACTTCGAGGGCGATGCCCATGCGGCGCTGGCTTTCGCCGCCTCGCTCGACATCATGGCCAGCAGCCTGGCACTCGAACCGGAAACGGTCGATTTCACACCGCTCGCGCAAACCTCAGCGCTGCTCTATGACGGCCCGTGGGTGGCCGAACGCCGGGCCGCGGTGGGCGAGTTCTTCGTGGACCGGCGTGCGGATATCGACGCCACGGTGGCTGCGGTGATTGGCAAGGCCGACCAGTTCGATGCGGTCGATACGTTCAACGCGCAGTACCGGCTGGCCGATCTCAAACGTCAGGCGGATGCGCTGTTTGCGGCGATCGATGTATTGATCGTGCCGACCACGCCGACGCATCCAACCATCGCCGCTGTGCAAGCTGATCCGATTGCCGAGAACAGCAAGCTTGGCCGCTATACCAACTTTGTGAACCTGCTCGATCTGTGTGCGTTGTCGTTACCTGGGGTGCCGCGCGCCGATGGCCTGCCGGCCGGCATCACGCTGATTGCGCCGGCCGGGGCCGACCATCGTCTGGCCGTGCTGGGCACGCAGATCCAGGCGCTGTTTGCCGATACGGCCATCCCGGCTTCATTGCCCGAGACACCGCTACCGTTCCAGGAACCGACCGTGGCACTGGCCGTGGTGGGCGCCCATTTGCGCGGCCAGCCGCTCAACTGGCAACTGCGCGAGGCAGGTGCGCGCTTTGTGGAGACCACGACAACGGCGGCGTGCTACAGCCTTTATGCGCTGGCCGGCACGGTACCGGCAAAGCCAGGTCTGGCGCGTGCCGAGCACGGTGCGGCAATTGAAGTAGAGGTCTGGGAAGTGCCGCAGCGCCACTTCGGCAAATTCGTGGCCGATGTACCGGCGCCGCTGGGCATCGGTACCGTGGCGCTGGCCGATGGGCGCCAGGTCAAGGGCTTTATCTGTGAACCATTTGCGCTCGCCGAAAGCAGCGGCGCACGCGATATCACTGCGTTTGGCGGCTGGCGCGCCTGGCTGCGCACTGCCACGGTTTAGTCCGATTGGGTAGTGGCCTGCTGGCTATTCAATCTTCTGGATGGTATCCACCGCCCTCCGCCGGCTTCTATGCTCTAGTCACCTGGATCACGGAGTGCAGGGTGAAGATCTTTACGGGGATTGTTGCTGGTTGCCTGCTGGTCGGCGGCTGTGCGACAAAGAGTGAAAAGGTCGGGTTCAAGGCGGACGAGAACAGCGGCAAGCCCAAAAAGGCCGCGCAAGGTTGGGTATCCGCCTACAAGGACTGGTCGACCGACAAGGACCTTGGTGCAATCCTGCAGCAGCCGGAGAACCAGGGGTTGCGCGAACTGCTGATGTCTGCGCGCTGCATGGAGCCCTCGTCACGGGGCAATGGCGCACGAGCGGCGGGGCAGCAGGGGGCTGGCGGCCAGGGATTCGTTGTCGCCGGCACCCGGCAGGTATTCGATCTATATGCCGATAGACAAAAGGCGGAACCGGAGCAGTTGAAGCGGGCCGCCCTCAACGCCAGCAGCGTCGACGTGAGCTTTCCGACCGCCAGCTTCCGCGGCGTCAAGTGCGCTGTTTATGCACGCTATGCCGAGGGAGACTCGCCAGCGCGACCTGGCCTGCTCGCCGTACTGGCGATCGAACAGAAATTCGAGGACGGGAAGTTCACTGATTACTTCAAGTTCCGCCCGCTGTATGTGCGGGTTGGCAACTCGATAGCCACGACGGCCAGCGGCACCAGTGCCGCGCCGTCCCGCATCGCCGTGTCTTTTGCATTGGTGGCAAAACAGCTGGTGGTCAACAGCGAAGGTGCGGCGTCGTTTGCCGAACTCGGTACCGCGGCGGTCAGCGTGGCACGAGTCAGGCTGAATGGGGAGGAAACACTCTGCACGCGCACGCCGTGCACCGGCTTGTCGCCACCGATTCCGGTGCCGGTGGCCAAGGGTTCGGTGGTGCTTTCCATCGGCGTCAGTGAAGCCGGCGATGTCGGCGCCGATATGGACCAGGCGGCCGCCGAGCGCGAGGCGGTCAGGGCCGCGCTGGGCTCTGCAGCTGGCCAGTAGGCATAGGTTATGGCATGCCCGTCGCGCTAACCTTTCAGTGATGCCGCAAGGTTAAGCAGATTCTGCGGCACCACCCGGATCGTGCCGCCGCGCGGGCTGTCGATATCGGCGATCAGGGCCAGCGACAGCGACACGGTCAGCGGCAAGACCAGCAACAGGACGGTCTTGCCGATCTCCGCGCGCGCGCCATAGCCCTGCATCACGCTGCTGAAGAAAGCGATGATGATCATCAGGAACCAGGCAGAGATGGGAATCCGGTTCAACCACGCGGCCTCCGTGTAGCCCTGCGAGTTGATGACGTCATTCATGCCAGCCACCACGAGCGCCGTGATGGGAGTTGGCTTGTCGCGCGCCGCCGCGCGCACCGCCTGCCACATTTCGTCCTCGATCTGGCTGGTAGCAGAGCCGATTTCCTTCAGTTTTTCGCTATCGCGCGTGCGGTAGTAGAGAATGCGCTGGTCCAGGTAGCGAACCAGCAGTCCCTTGATCTGTTCGGCTCCTGGCCCTTCTATCAGGTCCGCCCGCAGGTATTCGGTACCGATGGCGTTGGCCTCTTCTTCTTCAAGATTCTTGCGCTGGTCGTAGCGCCCCACGGCCATCGACAGTGTGAACCCGATCAACAGGGCCAGCAGCGTCAGCGTGGCGCCTTGCACGACATTGAAGTCGTCGCGCCCTTCGGCAGCGATGGGCCGGATCCGGCGCAGTACAAGCGCTCCGATCCCGGTTGCCACTGCCATGATCGCGATCATGACAACAAACAGAATGGCCGGATGATTGATGAACGGGTTCATTTCTTATCGCCACGCGTACGCGATGCCGGCGCCATAGGTGATCTGGTTGCGCGTGCCGCGCTGGCTGACGATGGGGCTGTCCGCGGCGCTGCCCGTGATCCGTTGCATATAGATCATGGCGCCAGCGTACCAGTGTTTGTCGATCTGGTAGATCGTCGCCAGCCAGGCCGTACCCTGTTCCAGTCCACCACCGGGCGTGTAGACCGGCAGGCCGCTTGCGGCGCTGTCGTCCGGCGTCACCCCGAAATAGGTCCGGTTGAAGCTGCCGCTGACCCAGGTCAACCCCAGTCCAGTGCCAAGCATGACCCGAGGATGCACCGGCAGCCAGAAACTGCCGTTGATGGCGACGCGCGTGCCGCCATAGACGATGCCGGCGTTGGTCATGACATTGATGCCACCGCGCAGGCGATACGGAATGGTTCCGGTGTGGATGTACTCGTAGCCGGCCCAGCCGCCGAATTCCACGGTCGTATCGATCTCATGGACGCGCGCGACCACCGGATCATCGACATTGTTGCGCCCCAGCCGCAGCGAGAGCGCCGGCCCATATTGCCACCCGGTCAGCCCGCCAAAGTTGAACTGCGCGTATGGGCCATACCACTCGAGCAGCCTGCCACTGTCAGTCGTATACCGGAGTCCGGGCAGCACGCCAATCATGCGCTCGTTGCCGCCGGCGTATTCCGTTGTCGAGCCAATGCCGATCCCCACCATATTGGGGATCGTGCCTGGCAGGTCGATCGGCAATGCCGCCGCGTTCCAGCTCGCGACGGAGATTGCCGCGCCGGCCAGGAGTCGCAATGGATGGGCGAGGCGCGCGGCAATCATTGCCCGGCAACCGCGCGGCCCTGATCGGATCGTTTCATGTTAAGTATCCGCGCCGACAGTGATGTCGAGGTTATTCTCCCCGACCGCCTTTCGGGGCGGAATTCAATCTTTTGTCGCGCGCATTAAGTTCTGTCGTTCATTGGCCATGCCGGCGCACCTATCCGACCCGCACGGCCCGGCCGATATAGAGAATCGGTCCGGTTGGACGGCCAGTCGGGGAGCCGGCGGGAGGCTCGAGCGTGATTTCGAACAATTGATTCGGTTGCAGCGGCGGCAACTTGTCGATCGGGATATCGAGCCGCTGGCCGGGGCGCACCAGACCAAGCGATACCGGGCCTGCCCAGTCATCGGCCTTGGTCCAGAACTGGAGGCTGCGATCGCTTGGCGCCGCTTGCGATGCAAGTGAAATCAGCGACAGCTTGCGGTCGGTGGACGCCTGGATCAGCCATCCCGGTGTCCTGTCGCGCGGCTCGGACAGGATCACGACAAAGCGTGGACCCGGCGGTGGCGCGAATGCCTGCCGGCCCAGCAGTACCGCCAGTACGATCGCACATGCGGCCGCGCCGAACGCCAGCCCGCGCCAAAGTGCCAGGGTGCCCCACCATCCCGGTGACGGATTGCGACCGGGCGTACGCAAGCCAACGCTGGTGGCGATACGGTGCCAGAGCGTTGCCGATGGCTGGACCGGCTCGGCCATGGCCGTGAGCGGGTGGAGCCGGTTTTCCCAGTCGCGCACGCGTCCGGCGAATCCGGCGTCGGCCCGCATGCGTTGCTGCACCTCCTCGCGGCGCGATTGCGATAGCGTGCCCAGAACATATTCGGCGGCAAGCTGATCCATTGCATCGTCTGGAGTCCGGTCGTCCGGACCGGGTGTGCCGGCGCTCATTGCATGCACTCCTTTAGCGCGCGCAAGCCGCGCCGCATCCAGGCCTTGACGGTGCCCAGTGGCGCGCCGAGCCGCTTTGCGATTTCACTTTGCGAGCAACCATCGAGATAAGCCAGCAGGATGCTGTCGCGCTTCGGTACTTCGAGTTCGCCGAGGCACTCGCCCAGACGCCCCACCAGCACGCGCTGCTCCGCCGCATCGAACTGAGTCGGGAACGCCGCCATTGCTGCCTCCGCGTCGAGCGCCTGTGCTACATCTTCATCGACCGGTATGGCCCGCATGCGACTGCGCACCGCATTCAACGCCTCGTGCCGCACGATGGAGAACAGCCAGCCGCGCGCCTCTCCGCGGTTGCCATCGTAGCTGCCAGCGGCACTCCAGATCTTCAGGAACGCGTCATGCAGGACATCCTCCGCCGTCTGGCGATCGCGCACGATACGCAGGGCCACGCCAAGCAGATAGGGCGAGGCATGGTCGTAGAGGCGGCGTAGCGCCTCCGCGTCATGCCTGGCGCAGCCGGCAATGGCGCCTGCGTAGTCGAACACGTCCTGGATATGCGGCGAATTGGCACCCAATTGAAGTTCCTGCGTCACGCATTGGCAATGGACGCATCATATCCGTCCAACGGACGTTTCAAATGCATCATGACGCTTTCCAGAACAGATAATCAGCCTGGTAGCCAACGGTTTGCCTTGCGCCAGCATTGGCACTCGAGCATGGCGTTGCCGGTGCCACGCCGCCCTTGGTCGCTACACGCTGGATATAGGTAACCCCGGTCATGCTGCCATTGCCCTGCGCCGGATTGGCCTTGACCAGCTGATGCGGAATGTTGCCGTCGCCACCGGGCGCCACGGCGACCTGCGTGGCTGTCACCTTTGATCCATCACTGGATTCCCACGTAGCCGGCGGTCCATAGTACTTGCCGATCGTGGCGCCACTGCGGTCCTTCAGGACCGCGGTTGGGCCGACAAAAGTCCACTCATGGTCGGCAGTGGTGTTTGCCTTCAGGCGGCATTCGTAGAGCAACTGGCCACTGCCAACCGTTTGCATGGTCATCTTGTGGCCGGCAGGTACGCGAATGGCGTCGGCAACCGGAGTTGCGGGCGCAACCGGCGTTTGGGATGCGCATGCGGAAAGGACTGCGGCGGTGGCTACGTAGAACAGGATGGTGCGAGACATGGTGGAACTCCCGAGTATTGAGCAGGCGTCAATCGATGCAAACCTCGAAGGCTGCATGGGCTCTACACCCCAGCCAGGCAAACGGATGCACCTCGGGAATTATTTTTTTGTGGAGCCGCCTGTCCGGTATCTCATGGCTTGCAGCCGGACTGAGCCAGGATGAACGCGGAAACATCGTCGCTCACCGGCGACAGCCAGCGCAGCGGTGCGGCGAAGGTGCCGATCAGCAGCGTATGCGACAGATGCCCATACGCGCGGTACGTTACCGGAACCCCCGCCGCGTTGAGCTTCTCCGCCATTTGCGCCGAATTGCGCTGCGGATTCACCAGCGTGTCTCCGGTGTCAACCCCAAGGAATGCGGGCGGGGAATTCCGGGTGACATGATCGATGGGTTGTGACCCCGCGGGGTAGTCAGGGTGGTGAAACACGGGTCTGGCTTCGGGATTGGTGATTGGCAGGAAGTCGTAGGGACCGGCCAGGCCGATCCAGCCGCGCAGTCGCGAGGGATCGGCCCCCGCGCCCTGGAGCCAGCGTGCGTCGAGCGCAAGCATCGCCGCGTTGTAGCCGCCCGCGCTGTGGCCCATCACGAAGACCTTGTCCGGATCGCCCTGGAAGCTGGCGATATTTCGCAAGGTCCACGCCACGGCACGGGCGTTGTCGAGCAGGAAGTCGGGATAGGTGACCTCGGGATAGAGCCGATAGTCTGGAATCACGGTCAGGATGCCGTGCGCGGCCAGGTTCGCCGCAACAAATGCATAGTCGGCACGCGCGCCGCTGTTCCACGTGCCGCCATAGAAGAACACCACCACGGGCGCCGTGGCGCCGCAGGCGGGCTGGCGCGGCACGTAGATATCGAGCAGGCCGCGCCGGCCTTCGGTGTAGTGCACGCCGGCATTGCGTGCATAGGCGGCGTCGGAAGTCAGTGCGTTCAGCGCGTCCGAAGTGGTGCACGCTCCCAATGCCAGCAGCGGTGCAAGGCATAGGCCGCGCAGCAGAAACAGGCGTTTCATCATGGCACGGGTGCGGCAAAGCGCCGCTGCAACCAGCTTACGGGCGAGCCAATCAGTGGCAACTGGCGCCACAGTGCCGCCGCATCCCAGAAGTCATGGTGCTCGACCACACGGCCATCGTCGCCGAAGCGCAGATGGGAGCTACCGGGAACCGAGAACTGCCGGCCGCGCACCGCGCCATTGAACTGCCATGTCGCAAAGCCTTCATCATGTCCCATCAGCCGCGAGCCGATGACAAAGCGCGGGGCCTCGACGGCTTCGAACATATGCTCGAACACCAGGCGAATCGCCGCGTAACCACGCACGTCGTTGAACGGGTCGACAAAGCGTGCATGCGGCAGGTAGAAGCGCCCGAGTGCCGATAAAGATTCCGGTGTCAGCGTGGCGTACCAGTCCAGCAGGGCCGACAATGCACCGGGAGGAACAGTAACGTTTGTCATGGGCGACTTCAGGTGGTTTTCATCAGGCGCTGCAGCAGCGCCAGGCGCAGCCGGTACGGCAGCATGCTGGCCAGCCGCATCACGCGCGTGAAGCGCGAGGGAAAGGCAATCTCGAAGCGTCCGCGCGCCAGTCCGGACACGATCGAAGCGGCGGCGTCCTCCGCGGTTTGCAGTGCCGGCATCGAGAAATCGTTGCGCTCCGTAAGGCGTGTCTTGACGAATCCCGGGTTGACCAGGTAGACGCCGAGTCCGCGTGGATGCAGTTCCGCGTAGAGCAGTTCGGCCAGGTTGATCAGCGCGGCCTTGGTGGGGCCATAGATGGTGGCGTTGGGCAGCCCCATGTATCCGGCGACGCTGGCCAGCAGCACCAGGCTGCCCGCATGGCGCGACAGCATCGACGGCAGTACGGCCGCCAGCCCGTAGTAGACGCTGCCGAGGTTGATGTCGATGGTGCGGCGCGCTTCGTCGGCGGTGACTTCCCACGGGCGTAGCGGACGATACTCCGCCGCGCAGAAGATCACCATGTCCACGTCCTGCCATGCATCGCGCAATGCGTCGTGCGCCGCGACCCAGTCTTGCGGGTGGCTGGCATCCATTGGCAAGGCGATGCCGAGCGGGTGGCCATCGATCACGGCGGCCAGCGCATCGGCACGCCGCGCCGAGACCGCCACGCGCGCGCCGCGCACCATCAGCGCCTGTGCCAGCGCAGCACCGATGCCGCTGGAAGCACCCACCAGCCAGACGCGTTGGCCGGTCCAGTCATTCCAGCGGGGGTTCAGGCTCAGGCCGTGCATGATGGATCGTTCCGGCAAACATCAGGGGGCGGGCCGGCGGAAGAACAGCGTGACCTGTCCGACCTCGAAGCCAAATTTCGTGACGCGCGCACGGTTGATCATGGTGCGCTCGTCCACCAGCACCATCCAGTCGTCGAACTGCACGTCATAGGTCTTGCCGTCCACCGGCAGCTGGAGCGTGTAGATCCAGCGCAGTACGTTGCCGCTGGCATGGCCAGTAGCGTGACCGGTTACATCGGGCGCTGTGCCCTGCCAGCTACCGTCGGCAGCGCGCGTCAAGGTCCACGTACGATGCTGGGTGGTGCCGTCGCTGTAGCGAAAATCCTCGTTCAGCACGAAGCGGCCATCCTGTTCGCGTCCGTCCAGGTCCACGTGAAAGCGCTTGACGATCTCGCCGCTACGTTTCTGGAACATGCCCCAGGCCTCGGTCTTGCCGCGGAAGAATGCCGGCACATCGAGCGGCGGTTGCTGATCCGCGTAGTGCGAGACGTCCGGGGCGGAACAGCCGGCGCACATTACCACGGTACTCATTGCGGCCCAGCGGCCAAGGCGTTTCATTGCGAAGGCTCCGGTGAGGCGCGCCGGCGGGTTGTCAGGCAGGCCATGGCGCAGAGTTTCAACACGCACGGCACGCCGGCGTACATCCAGGCCAGCGCATGTCCGGCCGGGCCGGTGGCCAGCGTGCCCGGCTGATAGCCCAGCGATGCCAGCACGGGCAAGGTCAGGCCCGCGATTGCCAGGCACAGTTTGCCCAGCAGGGTCCAGACACCGTAGTAGGCGGCGGGACCTTCGCCTGCCGGAATGCGCGCGGCCAGCAGGACCGGGGGCAGTGCCAGGTCGGCACCAAGGGTCAGTCCGGAGATCGTGCAGATGCACAGGAACGGCATCAAATCACCGGGACCAAGCAGGCTGGCCCAGGCAAAGGCCAGCACGGCCAGCAGCATGGCGATGCGCCAGGCCTGGATGGCGCCGATGCGTGCGGCGATCCGCACCCAGCCGGGCAGTCCTGCCGCGCCTGCCAGGAAGTAGAGCGCCAGGCATGGCGCCACTGCGCGTGGCTCGGCCAGCCGGTCCTCGATAAAGAAGACTGCGAGCGTGGCGGGAATCGCAACCGAGAGGCCATTGAGAAAGTAGGGCAGCAACAGTGCGCGAAACGCCCGGTTGGCGCGCAACGTGCGCCACGGCGACGGTGTGGCGCCTGGCGCTACCTGCCAGGTTGGCCCGAATCGGACCAGGGTCGAGAGTCCGCACATCAGCAGCACGGCAAACAGTGCCGCGAAGAACGTCATTGCCGGGCGCGGCATGGCGTTTGGCGCGGACAACAGCCAGGCGGGCAAGGTACTGGCGAGCAGGACGCCGACCAGTCCCGCGCCTTCACGCCAAGCCGCCGCCCGCGTGAGCGTCCGGTCGTCGCTGGAGATTCGCGCACCCCAGGCCAGATAGGCGACGTTGAGCAGGCTGTGTCCCACATAGACCGCCACGAGCGTGACGGCGAGCCAGATCGCCAGCCACGTATCACCGGAGACCGGTGGCAACCAGAGCGCTGCAAAGGCGGCGGCAAGCAATACCGCACCCAGCCACATTGCCGGAAGCAGACGCCCGCGCCGGACCAGTGCGTCGATCCACCGTCCCAGCAGCGGATCCTGGGCGGTATCGAAAAGACGCGCCGCGAACATGACCACGCCGGCCAGCGAGAGCGACAGGCCCAGTCGCGTGGTGTAGTAGGCGGGCGCCTGGACGTACACCGGCAATGCGGCCATGGCCAGCGGCAGGCCAAGCGCGCCGTAGGCAGCCAGTCGGGCGTTGCCGGGCGTGTTCATCCGGATTGCCCCAGCAATTTCAACCGCAAGGCCGGCGCTCGGGTGGCCGGGTCGAGCCAGATGCCAAAGAAGGCGCGGGCGAGCGCAGCGTCGTCGATCTGGCCAGTCTCGCGGTCGTTGGCATAGAAGCGCGCACCCTGACCCGGCAGGTACACACCAGTCAGGCTGTCACCGGCACGAACATCAACAAACACCTTGCGCAGTGCATCGCGCCAGCGTTCGAGCGTGGCATCGGTGACGTTCGAACTGCTGATGCGCCGGAGCTCGTCGACGCTGGTGTCCACCAGTCTGCGGGCGGTAAAGTCCCGCACGTAGGTAATCTGCAGCGCGAATGGCGCGTCGATGCTTGCTGGCAGATGCGCGGCCCAGAGCTGCGCAGTGTAGAGGCGCACGCCAAACCAGCGGTACTCGCCCTCGCCGCTGAGCTGCGCTTGCGGCAGTGCTGCGTGCCAGCCCTCGGCTGCCGCGCAGCCCAGCGAGGCCATCGTCAGAACGAGTGCGGTCAGCAGGCGTGGCATGTTTATGCCTCGCGCGTGAGCAGGAACTGCATCACGTCCGTGCGCTCTTCATCGAAACCTGCCTCGCAATAGCACAGGTACAAATGCCACAGCCGCACGAATGCTTCGTCGAAGCCCTGCGCCCCCTGCGCCATTATGTCCTCGCGGCTGGCCATGAACCGCTGGCGCCAGCGCCGCAGCGTTTCGGCGTAGTCATGGCCGAAGGCCAGCACGGTCCGGCTCGCCAGGCCGGATCGACCCGCCGCGCGGGCGAAGCGTTCAGGGCTCGGCAGCATGCCCCCCGGGAAAATGAACTCGCGGATAAAGTCGCTGCTGGCGCGGTAGGCGTCGATGCGGTGCTCGGCCATCGTGATCGACTGGACCAGCGCCTGGCCGCCCGGGCGCAGGCGCGCGTGCAGCGTGTCGAAATACGTGCGCCAGTAGGCCACACCCACCGCCTCGAACATCTCGATCGAGACTATGGCGTCATAGCATCCGTCCAGGTCGCGATAGTCGCGCAGTTCCAGTGTGATGCGGTCGGCCATGCCGGCTTGCGTCACGCGATCCTGTGCCAGTGCCAGTTGCGCGGACGATATGGTGATGCCGTGCACGCTCACGCCGCGTCGGGCCGCATGCAATGCAAAACCACCCCAGCCGCAGCCGATTTCCAGCACGCGCATGCCGGGCTGCAGGTTCAGGGCGTCGAAGATATTCGCGTACTTGGCTTCCTGGGCGTCGTGCAGTGACTGTCCCAGGTCCCCCGCGAACCATGCGGCGGAATAGGACCACGTGTCGTCGAGCCACAATGCATAGAAATCATTGCCAAGATCGTAGTGCGCGTGGATATTGCGACGGCTTCCGGTGCGGGTGTTCTTGCGCAGCAGATGACGCAATTGATACCACCGGCGCGACAACCATGTGCCGGCTATGGTACGCGGCAGCGCGGGTTCGTTGCGGAGCGCCAGTCGCAGCAGCGCGGTCACGTCCGGGCTGTCTACCCAGTGATCGCGCCACGCCTCGGCAAAGCCGATATCGCCGGCGCGCAGGATCCGGGCGCACGCGCGCCAGTCGCGCAGCGTCAGGCGCGCGCCCGGCGATGCGTGCGGATCGCCGAAGATCGACTCGGCGCCATCCGGTAGCGTCAGCACCAGATGGCCCACCTTCACGCGCGCCAGCATGGCCAGGAACGCGCGGCCCGCCAGGGGAATTTCTCCGCTTGCGAAACGGGACAAGGCACGAAGTCCGAAGCTGGAGCGGTTCATGGGCGAATATCGTCAAGGGGGGACTCGGCGGGCGAGGGAGGGTGCTTGCCGTGGAACGGCGTGCCCCGCATCCAGAGGAGCAATGCCTGCCAGTGGATACGCAGCGTGACGGACAACGTCAACCACGGTTGACGCAGCAATGCGGTCAGCATGGACATGCCGGTGAGCGGACGCTTGTGACCGCCAATCGATGTGCGAAGCAGCATGCCCTCGTCATCGAAGTAGTCGATCCCGACAAAGGAGGTGCAATCGGATTCGCGCACTTGCATGGCGTAGTGGCCGCGCACGTCGTTGAACGGTGACACATGCAGCAACTTGCGCGTGGCCAGCACCGTCTTGTCGTGGATCGGCCCGAGATCGGGGGCCGTTACCAGGTAAGCATGGCGCCCGCCAAACGTATTGTTGACCTCGGCTACCAAGGCACGCAGGTGCCCGTCGCGGTCATGGCAGAACCAGAAGCTGACCGGGTTGAACGCATAGCCAAGGATGCGCGGGAAAGTCTGGAGCCAGATGGTGCCATCGTCGGGCAGGCCGGCGGCGCGCAGTCGCCCACGTATCCATCGGGACAGGTCATTGCCGTCGCGTGCGCCGTAGTCATCGGTGCGCAGGCTGACGATACGCGCGCGGTCGACGCCGAACCACCAACGGTTGAGCCGCGGCAGCGCATCGATATTCAACCGCACGCAGAACACCGGGTAGACAAAGCGGTGGCGTGCCGGCCGCAGGCGGTCATGCAGGACGCGACAGTGCAGCAACCATGCGTCGGGGTTCATAGGCGGGCCCAGTCTGGTAGCGCACCAAAATCGCCGGCCACGCGTAGCGCGGACTTCAGGCCGTCCTCGTGGAAGCCATATCCGGTCCAGGCGCCGGCAAACCAGGTACGACGGCGTCCTTGCAGTGCAGGCAGCGCTTGCTGTGCGGCAATCGCGCGCAGGTCGAACAGCGGATGCTGATAGGTAAAGCGGCGTAGTTCGGTACCTGGCGCGGGATCCCTGAATGCATTGAGCGTGACCACCACGGGCGTGCTGAATGGCAGCGGCTGGAGCTGGTTGACCAGGTAGCTGACACATACCGCCCGCGACATGTCAGCGCGCTGCCCACCGAGATAGTTCCATGCCGACCATACGCGCGGGCGGCGCGGCAGCAGCGTGGGATCGGTATGGAGGATGGCGACATTGGGTGCATAGCGCACGGCCCCCAGCAGATCGCGTTCGGCATCGCTGGGGTCCGCCAGCATGCGCAGGCTGTCCGGCGCATGGGTAGCCAGCACAATGGCATCGAAGCGCACCGTACCGTCGTCCGTCATGACGTTGACACCATCTTCGTCGCGCCGTACCGCGCGCACCGCGGTGCTCAGGCGCACGTCGTCGAGCTGCGCGGCAATGCGCCGCACGTACTCGCGTCCGCCGCCGCACACGGTGCGCCACTGCGGGCGACCGGTAATCTGCAGCAGCGCATGGTTCAGGCAGAAGCGCAGGAATGTGGCGGCGGGAAAGCGCAGCACATCGGCGGTGGCGCACGACCAGATTGCCGCGGCCATTGGCAGCAGATAGTGCTGACGGAAGGGTTGGCCATAGTTGCCTGCGCTCAGCAGGTCGCCGAGCGAGCAGCCGGTGTGATCCGCGTGCGCAAGGTTGAGTCGCGCGGCGCCGTTGAAGCGGACGATGTCGCGCAGCATGCCCAGGAAGGTTGGCGAAAACGCGTTGCGGCGTTGTGCGAACACCGTGTTGAGACTGGTGCCGGCCCATTCCACGCGCCCGTGGTCCATCGACACGGAAAACGACATGTCGCTGGGACGCGATGCCACGCCCAGTTCGTCGAACATCGCCACCAGATTGGGATAGGTACGGTCGTTGAAAACCAGAAAACCGGTGTCGACCGGGCTGCTATGGTCGTCCAGCGATACATCCACGGTATTGGTGTGGCCGCCGAGGTACTCGCCCGCTTCAAACAGCGTGACCTGATGCCGACGGGAAAGCAGCCATGCACTGGCCAGGCCCGATATACCGGAGCCGATCACAGCAATACGCAGACCCTGTTGTGTGCTTGATAGTGCATTCACGACCCGCTTCCCCTGTGTTCTTCTACATTTCCGGTGCGTTTCTCGCTGCCGGTGCTAACATCAGGCTACCGCTTTGGAAAGAAGACTACTACATAGTAGCGAGATTTACTAATGAGTATTTTCGGCAGGCTCAGCTTCAAGGACCAGGCATTCCAGTTGCGTGAGGACGCGATTCTCGACGCAGCCACGCGCATTCTTGCTGGCAAGGGATTCGACCTGATGACCATGGACGACGTGGCTGGTGAAGTCGGCATTTCCAAGCCCAGCCTCTACAAGCATTTCAAGTCGAAGGACGAGCTGGTAGGCGCGGCGATGATCCGCCTGATCGACGGTGCGCTGGCCTTCCTGGACGCGTTGCCGCCAGACCTGACCGCGCTGGGCCGGCTGCGCACGCTGCTGGAATGGGCGTTGACCGTGCGACTCAAGGGCGGCCTGCCGTTCCTGCCGTCGACGAGCCCGAATGTCCGCGACATGCTGACGCGCAACCTGCGCTACGTCACGCGCGTGCTCAAGCTGAACGGCATACTGAAAGGGCTGGTAGCCGACGCCAAGAAAGCTGGTGATCTCGACAGCAGCCTGCCGGACGACGTGATCCTGTTCAGCTATTACGCGCGCACGTGCGATCCGGCCGTGGAGTACCTGCGCATCTACGCCAAGATGGACGATGAAGCCATCGTCAGCCGCATGCTCGACGTGTGCTTCCACGGTATTGGCGCGAACTGAGTGGCGCGACCTGATGCAACCTGACGCAACCTGACGCGACCACGCCCGATTTGACCCTCTCCAGAATTCCCATGTCGGAAGCTACGCTCGAACCAGATTGGTCCGTCGACCCCCTACGCGTGGAGTTTGCAGACGCACGGGTCGAGCAGGGCTTTCAACGCTATCACCTGGCGCGCAGCCGCGTGTCACTGCGGATTACGCTGGTCTTCTGCTCGCTGTTCTATATCGCGTTCGCGTTGACCGACCTGGCCGCGCTTGGTGTTGGGTCGGCCATGCTGACACTGCTGGCCGGGCGTGTGGTCGTGGCCCTGACCGCCTGTATCGGGCTGTATCGGATCCGCGCAAACGAGAGCATCGCCGCGCAATGGGCAGTGGCCAGTGCGGCCGAGATCGTGGGCATGGCAACCTTCATGCTGATCGTCTGGTTCCGGCCGGGCGAGATGCCATGGCATGCGATGTCGCTTTGCATCATGCTGCTCGTGGTCTATGTCTTTATCCCCAATCGCCAGTCCATTGCGATAGGAATCGGGTTTGCCGCAACCGCCGCATTTATCGTGATTGTCTTGGCGAAGGGCGAGCTTCGGCCGTCGGACGATGTCACGATGTCGATGCTGCTGCTGCTTGCCAACAGCTTCGGCATTGTCGCGGCACGCCGTTATCACAGGCTATGGCGTGACGAATATCGCGCGCTGATGGAGTTGCAGGCCGTTTCGATTCGGGATCACCTGACCGGCTGCTTCAACCGGCATCATCTGCATGCAACGCTGCTGCCAACCGAGGTCTCGCAGGCCCGCACCGCCAAGCGCTGGATGACCTTGATGGTTTGTGACATCGACCACTTCAAGCGCGTCAATGACGAATACGGCCACCACACCGGCGACGCGGTACTCCAGCATGTTTCGGCGCTGCTTCAGACCACCACCCGCACGCAACTGGACAGTGTGGTGCGGTACGGTGGCGAGGAGTTTCTTCTGGTGATGGCGCAAACCGATCTCGACGATGCCATGGCTGTCGCCGAGAACTTGCGAACCACGGTATCGGAACGTCCGTTGACAGGGCCGGACGGCGGCAGGATCGCGGTAACCGTCAGCATTGGTGTGCTGGCAATCGATTTCGGTGCACCCGGCAGCGACGTGCCGTTCGCCGGGTGGATCGCCGCCGCCGACAAGCTGCTCTATGAGGCCAAGCGGTCTGGCCGCAATGGCATTCGCAGCCAGCAATGGGGCTGCGTCTAGCGCACAGGAAATCTCAGGGGATCGGCTCCCGTCCGTGCCTGTCGTTCAACTCAGAATTCAAATTTTTGCAGCACGACATCATCCAACTGGCTGAGATGGCCTCGCTCGTGCCTTGCCTATGCTTCAGACTGATCCCGCAGGTTCCCGGCACGGCCAGGGATCCTGCGGCGACGGTTCGCGTATCGTCCGTCGATGGCTCCGCCATGGCCCAGTGGCCGTTGAGATCGGGAGGGTCCGATGCCAGACAATGTTGCCGGGACCATCGATGTCATCATCGACATCAACCATGACAACCACTTCGACGCCGTCAAGGCCATGCATGCGGGAGTCAGGGCCGTCATTCACAAGGCCAGTGAAGGTGCCACGTTCCAGGACCCCAAATACCGGGCCCGGCGCGAACAGGCGCGTGCCGCCGGCTTGCTATGGGGTGCATATCACTTCTCCAGTTCCCGGCCCGCGCGCGAGCAGGCGGACAATTTCCTGGCTGCCGCGCAATGGGGCGACCCGGCCGTAGACAATTCGAAGACGCTTTTCTGCCTTGATTTCGAACCGAGTTCAAGCGGCCCCGACATGACGCTGGACCAGGCTCACGAATTCGTCTCCAGGGTGAAGGACAAGACCGGCCGCTGGCCCATGGTCTATGGCGGCAACATGCTGCGCGACGCCGTGCAGGCCCATGGCGCGGACCCGATCCTCAAGAACTGTCCGCTCTGGTATGCCAGGTACAGGAACCAGCCAGTGGGAATCCCGACTGATACCTGGCCACACTTTACGCTGTGGCAATACACGGACGGCAGGTCGGGGCCATTGCCACACGCGTTTCCAGGGTTGGATGCCACCGATCGGGACTGCTTTGCCGGGACCGAAGTCCAGTTGAAGGCGCAATGGCCATTTGCTGACTTCTTCAGGACAGCGCCGCAATCGACCGACCAGAATGGGTAGCTGCGGGGCAACGCAACCAGCGGAGCAAGTCCATGCGCGAATCATGTCTTGCCGGTGTCTTCTGCGGGCTTGCGGTACTGGTGCTGTGCGCCTGCGCGCCCAACAGCGCGTACCGTACCCAGGTCGTCCAGGCCGAAGAGGTGAGTTGCCCACCGGTCAGCGTGGTCCGGCGCAGCGACGAGCGGGTGCCGGACAATTGTGGACGTACGACGCCGGAAGTTGCGCAAGGCATCTACGAACTGCACTTCGTGGAGTTTGACGACCAGGGCTGGCTTTTTCCGGACACGCCCGCGGCGCCTGACCAGCTTGCCGGCACCCCGTCGCTCCAGATCGATCACCTGATGAAGCGCCTGACCCGGCTTCTGGAAAAGGGTGACGACCTGAGCATCATCGTGTTCGTGCATGGGTGGAAGCACAATGCGCGGTCCGATGATGCCAATGTGCAGGAGTTCCGCGCGCTGCTGGAAGCCGCCGGTGCCGAGGAACGTGACCGGGCCAGACCGGGCAGCGCGCCGCGAAAGGTGGTGGGTATCTATGTCGCGTGGCGCGGCAGGTCATGGGTGGTGCCAGACCCGTTGCTGAGCCTGACGTTCTGGGCCCGCAAGGAGGCCGCGCGCCGTGTCTCGATCGGATCGGCACGCGAATTGTTCGCGCGCTTGCGATCGATCCGCTCTCACTACAACGACAAGCAGACGGCCGGCACAGAACAGACCGGTGCGGTTTCCGAGCAGGCGCCGCAGCGGCCGCGCATCCGCATGCTGATGATTGGCCATAGCTTTGGCGGGCTGATTCTCTATGCGGCGATGTCGGGCTCCCTGATCGAGTCATTGGCCGCGCAGCAGGACCTTGCCGGAACAGGAAAGACACCACGGCTCGCGGAAAGGCCGGCCGATATGATCCTGCTGATCAATCCCGCCTTCGAGGCGTCGCGCTATGAGGCGCTGTATCGCGTGGCGAGCCGCTACCGGCCCGAACGGTTCCAGCCGCCACTGCTGGTATCGGTTACCTCGATCAAGGATTGGGCCACTGGTATCGCGTTCCCGGCCGGCCGATCGGTCAACACGCTCTTCGAGCACGAGACGACAAGCGAGCAGGGCACGGCCATGAAGAAGACGCCCGGGCATATCGACCACTACCTGACGCATCGGCTACATGCCCACGCGCCGGGCCCGGTCCCCGGGGCAGGCAACGGGGGGCAAGGCGACGGAGCCCTCTGCCCGAACTGGAAATCCGAAGAGACACTGCGTGCGCTGCATGGCGCGGAACTGGGAGAAGCCGTGCGCCTCAACAAGCAGATCGAGGCAGAGAACGCCGCGGATTTCTTTCGCCAGAACCTGACGTCAAACCATCGGCTAAAGCCAAACTGGGCCCGCACGTTCTGCGGCGGTAGTTACCTGACAACGGTCAATGACAATAGCTTGGACGACACGGAAAACGCCATGGTCTGGAACGTCGAGGTGGACGGTGATGTCATCAGGAATCACGACGACGTAATGAACCCCGTGTTCCGTGCGTTCATGCGCCAGCTCTATGCGGATGTCTCATCGCATCCTTGATGGTCGGGTCTTGTACGATTTTCGGAGGGTGTACGCGTAACGCGTACGCCGCATGAGATTCATACAGCCCGTTTGTACGAAATTTTGACTTTGTTCGCGTAACGCGTACACTGGAGAAAAATCGTACAGAACGCCATGGAACAATCGCGCAACCGTTCGGAATGGGCAAGGCTTCTCCAGGAAGCAGCAGCCAAGGCCTTCGAGCAGTCTTCGGGGCTTAAAGCCACGCCAGAACCCGCCAGGCCGGACACAGATCCAGCAAAGGGGAGCATGCGGTTTGACCTGGGCCAGAAACGCAGTATCAGGATGCCTGTAGTGATCCGGCCGCGCATTGACAGGTTATCGGCTGTTGCGGCGCTCCGGAATTTGCAGAGCGACCAGGACGAACAGATGCTGGTCGTGACGGACAAGGTTTCGCCGGAGATGGCCGAACAGCTTAGAGCCAACAACATTCCGTTTCTGGACACCGCAGGAAATGCCTACCTGGATCTGTCGGAGGCATTGATCTACATCGTCGGTCGCCGGCAATCCGCACGCAGCACGATGCCGCCAGTACGCATCGGCAGTCCCAAGCAACTCCAGCTGCAATACGCGCTCATGACCCGTCCGGCTCTGGTCAACGCCACGTATCGAGAGATCGCAGCCACTGCGAACGTAGCGCTTAGCACCGTCAACCTCGCGATCGACGATTTGCTTGCGCGGCGACTTCTCATTGCTGACACCGATGGCCCACGGTGCTTTGGTGATTGGGATCGAATGGTGGAAGAGTGGGCAAACCAATACCCGGTTCGTCTAAAGACAAAGTTGCCCAGTCGGCGGTACACGTCTGACAGAAAAGACTGGTGGAAATCCAGCGACATATCCAGATACGATGCCGTGTTCAGCGGTGAAGTTGCGGCGGCGAAGCTGACAGGTCATCTTAGGCCGGCACGCGTCACGATCTACGCATCGTCTGTCACGCCGAAAGAGTTGATCATGGGCGAACGACTCCGTGCCGATCCACACGGAGAAATCGAAATTCTCCAGTCCTTCTGGACCGGTCATCCTGAAGGCGAGACGAACCTTCCCAATGGCGTAGCGCCGGCCGTGCTTGTCTATGCCGACCTTCTCGACTCGGGAGAGTCTCGCAATCTGGAGTTAGCTCGAACCATCAGAGAGAGCCATCTTGGCAAACCACCAGCCAATCAAGCTAAGTCGTCCGATTGATGATGTCACAGCATCTTTGCTTCGCGAAGTCGACCAACTTGCGCGCGCGATAGAAGTCCCTTACTTCGTGGGCGGCGCGGTGGCCAGGATCGTGGTGCTTGAGCATATCTTTGGATGCCCACCGGGGCGAGCCACGCTTGATGTAGACATTGGAGTCTGTTTGGCGGACTGGCAGTCGCACGAAGCATTCAAACGGAAGCTCACCGACACGGGTCTCTTTAGCGCAGTCCCGAAGAATGCTCACAAGCTGATCTACCGTCCCACCCCAACGGACGCACTCCAGTTGGATGTCATTCCGTTTGGAGACATCGAGCATCCTGCGGCAAGCATCGCGTGGCCCCCCGACATGGACGTCGTTATGAATGTGGCAGGCTTTCGCGAGGCGTCTCTATCAACTCTCCTTGTCGAAATCGCAGATGACCTTGCCGTGCCGTTTGCCTCATTGCCGTCCATGGCGCTATTGAAGCTGCTCGCCTGGCGCGATCGTCATCATGAGAGTAAGCGGGATGCGACCGATCTCCTGATCCTGGTCCGCTCTTACGCCACGGCAGAATGCGAGGACAGGCTTTACGGAAGCGAAAGCGCCATGATGGAGCAATACGATTTCGACATCGATCTGGCGAGCGCCGCACTGCTCGCGAAGGACTGCTCTCTCATTGCCCAGGCCGAAGCACAAAGGCAGGTAAAGGAGATCTTTACCGACGACGATCGGTTTCAGCTTCTCATGCGCCATATGGCATTCGGTGATCGCTCCGCACTGCTCGATAGCGAAACGGATTCCGGCAGGGTCCGGGAACGCATGAAGGCGTTTCGGGACGCGTTCATGGTGCGCGCCTGAAGCGCTGTTGCTTGAGCCGAAGGGCGCCATATTCTTTATTGCGCCCCTGCAGGCGGGCACTCCTCACCCCGGTCAACACCATGGTGGCCGCAACAGCCTCCACCCCAATAAGCGAACGGCAACGGAAGGCGAGCTAGTTTGGAACCCAGCGCAAGAAGCGTCCGTGCATGCTTCGTACCGCAGGCTTCCCATTCACTAGAGAAGACCATTCCAGGAGACATCCATGAGATCTCGGTATCGTTCCGGGCCGTTCGCGCACGCCCATGCAGTGCTGGCGCTATTCACAAGTTGTGTGGTGGCGCTCAGCGTGGCGGGTTGCGGCGGCGACAGTAGCAGCCCTGCCACGACCACTTCAACCGGTACCGGGTCCACCGGCACGACCACCACCACGGCCACGCTACAGGTGGTTGCGCCGATCGTCGATTGTGCGAAGCTGGCGTCCGTCGATATCACGGATATTGGCGGTGCGGGCAGCACGATTGCATCGGCCACGGTGACCACCGCGACGATCAACGGCGCTTCGGTGCAGTTCTGCGCGGTCAAAGGAACGCTTGCGCCAGCGAATACGTTCGAGGTCGCGTTGCCGGTCAGTACCTGGACGCAACGCTTTGCCGAACTTGGATGCGGCGGACTGTGCGGCAATCTGAGCGATCCGACCAAATCCACCTCGTTCAGCTTCAGCTACAACTGCCCGCTGGTGCAGCAGGGCGGCTTTGTCACCGCCGCGACCGATATGGGGCATACGGGTGCCGATGCCACATGGTCGACCGATACGCAAAAGCAGGCGGACTTTGCCTACCGTGGGCAACATGTCACGACGCTTGCCGCGAAGAAGCTGATCCAGGCCTATTACGGACAGCCGCAGAAGTACTCCTATTTTGTGGGCTGCTCGGATGGCGGACGTGAAGCGCTGATGGCCGCGCAGCGTTATCCGAACGACTACAACGGCATTATCGCTGGCGCACCGGCGGCGCATTTCCAGACGCAGAACTCGCTGTATCACGGCTGGAACGTGGTGTCGAACAGCAACACCGGCGATAACACTGGCAACGTTGTGCTCTACGCGGACAAGGCGAAGGTACTGCACAAGGCGGTAGTCGCGGCTTGCGGTAATACCAGTGGTGCGCCCGACGGGCTGTTGGTGGACCCGCGTGTCTGCAACTTCAACCCGGTTTCGATCCAGTGTGCGGCTGGTGCGACCGATACCAGCAACTGCCTGACCGCGGCCGAAGTCACCACGGCGAGCCGCATCTATAGCGGTCCGATCGATATCACCACCGGCAAGCGCATGCTGGCAGGCTCGCCGCAGTTTGGTTCCGAAGCGAACTGGATCGGTGTCGAGGTGCCGAGCACGAACTCGACCGATCCGGCCGTGCCGGTCACCGGCCTGTTCAGCAACATGATCGTGACGGGCGCCTATAACCTGATTTTTACCGGCTCGCCGACCATGCCGAATATCAATACGTTCGGCTATCACGATGGCAATTTCTTCCCCGACTACCTGCAGGCCAACCACTCGCTCAACGATGCCACAAATCCGGACCTGTCCGCATTCAAGAAGGCCGGTGGCAAGCTGATCCTCTGGCATGGCTGGGCCGACCAGCATATTTCACCGCTGTTCACCATTGCGTATTACGAAGCCATGCAGGGCACGATGGGGGCGTCGACGGTCGATGAGTTCGCGCGACTCTATCTGGTTCCCGGCGTCAGTCACTGTGGCGGGGGCGAGGGTCATCCCAACATCGACCTGGTGTCGCGGGTAACGGCCTGGGTGGAACAGGGCACCGCGCCCAATGACGTGATGACGTACCAGACTGACGCGTCGAGCACCGTGACCGCATCACGTCCGGTCTACCCGTATCCGGCAATTGCCAAGTACAAGGGCTCCGGCGACTGGCACGACGGCGCAAACTATGTGCAAGGTGCGGCGCTGTACAACGTAGCCACGGCTGCCTGGGCAGGGTCGGGCTTCTACGTGCCCTATGCAGCAAAGACGCAGGGCGTGGCGGCTCCATAAGCCTGTAGCCCTGGTCCCCAGGGCAGGCGGGGGGGCAAGTCATCCCCCCGCTTGCTTATGCGAAGCGTGCCGGATCGTAAGGGCGTGGATCGACGTACGGGGTTTCGCCGTGGATCAGTTCGGCCAGCAGGCGCGCGGTAGCCGGGCCCAGCGTGAAACCCTGGTGCGCATGGCCAAAATGGAACCAGAGTCCGGCATGCCGTGGCGCGCGGCCAATGATCGGCCGCATGTCGGCCACACAGGGGCGTGCGCCCATCCATGGACGGGGCTCGACGGGCGCGCCCAGGTTTACGAGATCGCGGGCATGGCGCTCGGCCGTTGCCAGTTGCACCGGCGTTTCCGGCGCGTCATGGCGGGCGAACTCGGCGCCCGTGGTGATGCGCAGGCCGCGTTGCATCGGTGCCAGTACGAAGCCGCATTCGGCATCCAGCAGTGGCAGGGTCGGCATGCGGTCCACGGCGTAGTGGCGATGGTAGCCACGCTTGATGAACAACGGAAAGCGATAGCCCAGCGGTCGGGTCAGTGCAGGTGCCCATGGCCCCAGCGCGACGACTGCCTGCGCAGCGCCAAGCGGGCCCGCATCGGTCATTACGCGCCAACCGTCGCCGTCGGCACGCAGCGTGGTGGCGTCGCCGCGATGCACGACGCCGCCTGAGCGTTCGAACAGCGCCGCATATCGCTGCACGAGTTCACCCGGATCGCTGACGGTCCACGGATCGCGCCAATGCAGCGCGCCCGCCAACCCGCCGCGCAAGGCCGGTTCCGTCGCTTGCAATGCTGCGCCATCGAGCACGGCGAGATCCAGTCCATGCTCCCGGGCCACGGCCATCGAGTGCTTCACGGAGGCCTCGAACGCCGCGCCGCTGCGGTACGCTTCGAGCCATCCGCCCTTGCGTACGAGGTCGCCGGCATCTGCTGCAGCAATCAGTCGTTCATGTTCGGACACGCAGTGCCGTACCAGGGCTGCGTAGGCGATGACGGTTGCCGCATAGCGATCGGGCGCGGATTCGCGCCAGTAGCGTGACAGTACCGGCAACAGGCGCAACATCGCGCCGGGGTGGTAGTGCACGTCGTTGCCCTGGCGCATGACGACGCGCAAGACCGTGCGCCAGTCGCGCGGAAACGCATAAGGCTGCACCGCTTCGCGCTGGATAAAGCCTGCATTGCCATACGACGTTTCGCGACCTGGCGGCTGGCGATCGACCAGCGCCACGTCATAACCGCGCTCGCGCAATGCCAGCGCGGTGCTGACGCCGACCATGCCAGCGCCCAGAACGATGATTTCCTTGGACATACTTGGGCCAATGATTCCGGATCAGGTGCGTGCCATTCTCCATCGGCAATTACGTAGCCGGGAAGATGCAAAGCGCACAATATTCTGAATGCGTGATTGCGATTTTGGCAATCATCCTGCTGTCGGTTGTTCCGTGATGCCTCGCTGCAAGTGCTGGACGAAGGCACGTGCCGCGGGCGGCAGCTTGCGGTTGGCCAGCGTCTGGACTTCTATCTGCCGCTCGTTCATCTCGCGATCGCGCAATGGCACCGCTGCGATGGTGCCGGTCTTGAGGCGCCCGCGAATCGATAACTCGCCGTAGAAGCAGACCACGTCGCCGCCCGCCGCGGCAAAGCCCACCAGCGAGTCGAGGTGGTTGCTCGAAAACACGGTCTGGTAGCGCAGGTCCTGGCGGCTGCAACTGGTGTCCAGCAATTGCCGCACCGAACTGTCCTTGGGCGGCAGCGCCAACGGATAGGCCGTAACCTGCGCCAGCGACAACTGGCGGTGGCCTGCCAACGGATGGTCGGGTGCCATGACGGCAAGGACCGGGGCAGGGACGCGGAATTCCACATGGATTTCGGGCTCTGGCAGCCATGCCAGAGTAATGCCGATATCGGCCTCGCCGTCGCGGATGCGCCGCGCAATGTCGCCCTGCGGGCAGACCTCGAGTTCGAAATGGATGCCGCCATGGGTCTCGCGGAAGCTGGCTGCCAGATTTGGCAGGAACTCATGAGCGACGCCTTCCACGCTGGCCAGCCGGACACGGCCGACGCGCAGACCGCGTAGCGCCTGGATATCGCCGGTCACGCGCTCGATGTCCTGCTGGGATCGTTTCGCGAATGCGGCGAGCAGTTCACCGGCGGCGTTAGGGACCAGGCCACGTGCGCGCCGGTCGAATAGCAGGGTATCCAGTTCGCTTTCAAGCTTGGCGATCTGCCGACTCACGGCCGAAGGCGCCACATTGAGCTTGAGGGCCGCGTCCTTGACCGACCCGGTACGGACCACTTCTAGAAAATAGCGGACAGCGGCTTCCTGGAGAGACCGGTAGGACATGGTGCGCTTTGTGAAGGGATGGAGCGGGACGGGGCGCGCGCTGGCATTCGTGTGTTTTCGCGAGTATTGGCGTGTCGATTCGTCGATTGCCGTTTCGGCAATCAATGCTTCGAAACATTGCGCTGATTCTATGCGAATTTTGGTCGTAGGATAAACATGAAACGACGCGCTGACTTCAATGACGTCGCCCCTGGATGACTACCAGCGAGTATTCCATGCGCCTGCCTGCCCCCCGCCTGTGTTTCCTGTTTGCCGCAGCCAGCCTGTCGGCCATGTCGATCGCGCCGTCGGCGGTGTTCGCGCAGGACGCCTTTCCCGCCAAACCGATCCAGCTGGTGCTGCCGTTTCCGCCGGGCGGTGCCACCGACGTGGTGGGCCGCATCGTGGCGCAGAAGCTCGGCGAACGGCTCGGCAAAACGATCGTGGTGGACAACCGGCCAGGTGCGGGCACCGTCGTAGGCGCCAGCTTCGTCGCCAAGTCGGCGCCGGATGGCTACACGTTGCTGGCCACGTCGGGCACCACGTTCACCGTCAATCCGGCGGTCTATCCGAAGCTGCCCTACGATCCGCAAAAGAACTTCGAACCGATCGGGCTGATCGGCTCCACGGGCCTGATCCTGTTGGCCAACCGCGATGTGCCAGTCAAGAACCTGAAGGAGTTCGTCGCCGCGGCCAAGGCGGAACCGGGCAAGTACTCGTACGGATCGTTCGGTGCGGGTACCACCGCCCACTTCGCCGGCGAAGCGCTGCTCAACCTGACCGGCGTAAAGATGCTGCATGTCCCGTACAAGGGCAGTGCCCCCGCGATGACCGACCTGATTGGCGGCCAGATTCCCTTCAGCATCGACACCGTGGCTGCCGCGCTGCCACAGGTGCGCAGCGGCAAGGTGAAGGCCATTGCGGTGACCACGGCCAAGCGATCGGCGCTGTTGCCAAACGTGCCCACGGTGGCCGAGAGCGGCTATCCCGGCATGGATACCAGCACGTGGATCGCACTGGTTGCACCGCGCGGCTTGCCGCCCGAAGTCCACGCGAAGCTGGAAAAGGCGCTGGCCGATACGATCGCCGACCCCGATACGCGCAAGAAGCTGACCGATAACGGCATCGAGCCATCGTTCGCGCCGGGCAAGCAGGTCAGCGCCATGATCGACAAGGAAATTCCGCAGATGCGTGCCATTGCCCAGCGCGCCAACATCAAGCTCGACTGATTGCATATGACCGACCAGAACTCACTGACGTCCCTTTCCGCCGTCGAACTGCGGCGCATGATTGGTACCCGGCAACTATCGCCGGTGGAACTGCTCGATGCCTGCATTGCACGTATCGAACGGTATAACCCGTTGATCAATGCCATCACGGCCACCTGCTACGACCGCGCGCGCGACGAAGCCCGGGCGGCCGAACAGGCCGTGATGCGCGGCGATACGCTGGGCTTGCTGCATGGCCTGCCGCTGGGCGTGAAGGACCTCGAGGCCACGGCGGGTTTGCTGACTACGTATGGATCGGCGCTGCACCGTGGCAACGTGCCCACGCAAGACAACCTGCTGGTGACGCGGCTACGCCAGGCTGGCGCCGTGGTGGTGGGCAAGACCAATATTCCTGAAATGGGCGCGGGTGCGAATTCCCGTAACGCCGTGTGGGGCGCCACCGGCAACCCGTTCAATCCGAATCTCAATGCCGGTGGATCGTCGGGCGGCTCGGCTGCAGCGCTGGCCGCGGATTTCCTGCCCGTCTGCACGGGCTCCGATACCGGTGGGTCGCTGCGTATTCCCGCCGCCAAATGCGGCGTGGTGGGTTTCCGCCCGTCGCCGGGGCTGGTGCCAAACTCGCGCAAGCTGCTTGGCTTCACACCGATTTCGGTAGTGGGCCCGATGGGGCGTACCGTGGCGGATACGTGCCTGCAGCTGGCCGCGACGGCCGGCGAATCCGCCAGCGATCCGCTCAGCTACGCGGTAGATCCGCTGTCGTTCCTGACGCCGCAGAATGTGGATCTGTCGCGCCTGCGCGTGGCCTGGACCGACGATTTCGGTGCCTGCGACGTCGACCCGGCAATTCGCCGCGTATTCCGGGCCCGCATCGCCGCCATGCAGCATCTGTTCAAGCGCTGCGACGAGGTGAGCTTCGACCTGGGTGACGTGCATCGCTGCTTCGACGTGCTGCGCGCGGAAAGCTTCGTGGCGTCGCTGCATTCGGCCTACCAGAACGATCCCGATTCGCTGGGGCCGAACACGCGGGCCAACTATGAACTGGGCGCGCGCATGACGCTGGTCGACAGCGCCTGGGCGCAGGCGGAGCAGTCGCGCATCTTGCAGCGTTTTCAGCAGACGTTCGGCGAATACGACGTGATCCTGTCGCCGACCACGCCGGTATCGCCATTCCCGTGGACACGTCTCTATGCCGAGACCATCGACGGGATCCAGCAGGAAAACTACTACCGTTGGCTGGCGCTGACCTATGTGGTGACGCTGACCACGCATCCGTCCATCGCGTTGCCTTGCGGCACCGACGAAGCGGGCATGCCGTTCGGCCTGCAGGTGACCGGCCCGTTCCGTGGCGATGCGCTGACGCTCGGCGTGGCGCAGGCCATGGAATCGGCGTTTGCGTCCACGTCGGACCTGCGCCGCCCGATACCGGATCTGGATCGGCTGGTGCCCGCGGAACCGGCCCTGCGCTCGATTGTGACAGCGCCACCGGAGCTTTCGGGCAAGACGGTGGAGAGCGTGGTTTCGGTCGTGTAAAAACGGCACGTCGGAAGCGCGTCGGAAGCGTTTGGGTCCCGATTTTGCAAAGCCGGGACCATGCCGTATCCTGCATCACGCGATCGGCCCATGCGGAACGCGTGGGCGGATGCTGGCAAATCGATGGTACTTAACGCTTCCGGAGACACGCAATGACCAGCAAGAACACGATCTGTCTGTGGTACGACGGCGACGCACTGGACGCCGCGACTTTCTATGCCGAAACGTTTCCCGATAGCGCTGTCGGCGCGGTTTATCGGGCACCGGGAGACTATCCCGACGGCAAGGAGGGTTCGATCCTGATGCTTGAGTTCACCGTCATGGGCATCCCTTGCCTGGGGTTGAACGGCGGTCCGCATTTCAAGCACAACGAGTCGTTTTCATTTCAGGTGGCGACCGACGACCAGGCCGAAACCGACCGTTACTGGAATGCCATCGTCGGCAATGGCGGAGAGGAAAGCGCCTGCGGCTGGTGCAAGGACCGCTGGGGGCTGTCGTGGCAGATCACCCCGCGCGTGCTGATGGAGGCGGTAGGCGGCGCGGATCGCGCCGCGGCCAAACGCGCCTTCGAGGCCATGATGACCATGAAGAAGATCGACGTCGCGGCCATCGAGGCGGCGCGGCAAGGCAAGTAGGCAAGCAGGGCCAGTTGCTGCCGCGCGCGGATGTTCGGATCAGAACAGGTCGATTGCCACCAGCACCGATGAAGCCAGCGCAAAGATCAGTCCGGCCAGCCCCATCCGGTCATAGACGATGCCGAATTTTTCCCGGCGTTTGGCACCTGGGTACGATGCGCTGAGTCCGCTTTCCTCGATCGAGGAGAGCGGCACCGGCACGTAGCGGAAGGCCTTGGCCTTGAAGCGCTTGTAGTACTGCAGCACGAAGTCGAGGTCGCTGTAGATGCGCCATTTTTCCTCGTAGCGCAAGTCGCAGACGCGGAAGGCCATGGCCTGGTGGCAGGCGTGAATGATGCCGGCCCGGAGCTTGTACAGTGGGGCAGCGGGTTCCACGCCGCGCGGACTGATATTGTCGCCGTAGATCAACCAGGCGTTGCCATCCTTGTGCGCGGCGTGAACCACGGTCGACAGCGCTTCCGGCGAGGCAAAGCAATCGCCCGAGTTCATGAATACTACCCACTCGCCGGTTGCACGGCTGAGCCCCTTGTTCATCGCGGCATAGACGCCGCCATCGGGTTCGCTGACAAGGACGTCGATCTCGGCGGCACGCGCACGCGCCAGTTCGACCGATCCGTCGGTAGATCCACCGTCTATGACCAGGTACTGCACCGAAAATGTATCGGTTTGCTGCTGTGCGACGCTGTCCATCGTACGGCGCAAGCCGTCACAGTTGTTGTAGTTGACGGTGACTACCGAAATCTGGGTCATTGGCTCTCTCCCCACGGCAAGATCGACCCCGCATTGGCCAGGGATCGGCATGAGAACCGTCCCGCTCTATACCGGTATTCCGGCTGTTTGAAACTTCTCGCGGTAGCGTTTCATGTATTGCGTTGCGGAAACGTGGGCTTCCGCACACAACGCGCACAAGGCACGGAAAGCGCGATCGTCTACGCCACTTCGAGCCGATTGCCGCCCAGGGATTTCGCGCGGTACAACGCCTGGTCGGCGATGGCAAGTGCGTCGGCCAGCGCAGGGGCCTTGTTCTCGAATTGCGCAAGACCGATGCTGACCGTGGCCGAAATTCCGATGCTGTCGATCTGGTGAGGGATGGCCTCCGCAAAGCGATTCGCAATGGCATCGCCGAGCGCCCTGGCGCGCAGTGCGTCGTCGCCGGACAACAGTGCGGCAAATTCCTCGCCGCCAATGCGCGCAAGAAGTGCTTCCGGCCCCATCACGCCGCGGGCAATCTCCGCGAAGGATTTCAACACCTTGTCGCCGGTCTGGTGCCCGTGCCGGTCGTTGATGGCCTTGAAGTGATCAAGGTCGAACGCGAGCACGGACACTGCACCACCGGGGTGCGCATCGTTGATAAGGCGGGTGCCCTGTTCGAAGAACCACCGGCGGTTGCCGAGGCGTGTCAGGTAGTCGGTCTGGGATTCCCGCACGAGCTGGCCGTGGGTCTCCTCGCGAATCAGCTTCAGCAGGGTCATCGGCAATATGACCGAATAGAGCACGCCCTCGTACAGCGTGAACTTGCTGGCCAGCGCCTGGAATGCCGGGCCATGCGCTGCCACGAGCCACGGCAGGACCAATGCCCTGGCGAAGTACAACAGCGCATGGAGGCCGGTCACCGCAATCACGATATGCCGCGCATGCAATGCTTTCAGCGAGTCACAGCGCAGCATCTCGCGCGTGGTCATCGCGCTCACGACCGCGATGGGAATGGCGGTTACGTAGTTCCACAACAGGTCTTGCCATCGTGCGCCGAAGACCGCCCACATCAGCGCCGATCCGCCGAGAACGACCGCAAAGGCAGCCCGATGGCGCCGCCCGCTCAACGAAGCCACGCCGTTGAGTACCAGCAGGTAGCCGGTGAGGATGATGAGGTTGCTGAGGGCGGCGCCGGTCGCGCCGGGCAGGGCGCGACGGTACAGCACAGCGGCGCAGCCGACCGCGAGTGTGGCGAATCCCGCCGCCAGAATCCGCAATGAATTGCTGCGTATGGGATGGGTCCGGTGTTCCCAGAACATCATCCCCGCACTGGCGAGAAGCGTTCCGATCGCAAGAAAGTAAAGGGTAAGGAGATCGACGTACATCTCAAATGTAAAGACAATGCGCCGATGCATCGCGGCCGCAGCCGAATTCTACGTGGGAAATCCGATAGTTAGCGCATGCCAGTCAGTTTGGGATGCTCAGCTCGGCCAGGCACAGGCTCATCAGCCCGATGCGGCCGCGTACGCCCAACTTGCGGAAAATGCTGGTGATGCAAGCCTGCATGGCCGATGTGGCCAGGCCGAGCCGCTGGGCGATCTGGTTTTCCGATGCTGCAGTCAGCAGCAACAGCAACACCTTTTGCTCGCATGGATCGAGCGCGCTCAGCAATGCAGCTGGCAGCAGATGGTCGGATGCAGGCTGCCGCAATGCGGTGACATCACGCGCCATACCAAGGCGCAGCTGATGCAACGGCAACCACTGTGCCGACCAGCTCAGGTGGATATCGCTGCCGTCGCGATGTTGATAGCGGTTCTCGAATCCCACCCGGTCGCGCCCGGCCAGAACCTCGCCGGCTTCCCTGATGGTCCGGGCGCGGTCATGCGGCACGACCAGCTCGATCATGGTCTGCCCGATCAGATCGGACTGCGCAAAACCCAGGGTCTCGGCGCACCTGGCGTTGGCGTACCGAACCTTCCCGAGCTTGTCGACCAGGAAGACCGAGTCGGGGGAGCAGTCTGCCAACGTAAGGATTGCGTCTTCCGCCAAATGCTCGATCATGGTCTGCCGACTCCGGGGCGAAGATGCTGTCTTGGCAATTCTGGCGATCTTGCCACAATACTGCTAAAAAAGGCTGTCGGTGTGCTCCCCTCTCCCGCATGGCGGGAGAGGGGCCGGGGGAGAGGGCCAGCGGCTCAAGCCGAGACAGGTCGCAATTTGAACCTCATTCCCTCTCCCCCAACCCCTCTCCCGCGCGCGGGAGAGGGGAGCCGGTTATGTGGTCGTCCAACGTCCTGAATCAGGACACACCACCGCACGCAAACCGTTCAACCAGACTTGCTCGTCCTGCACCGACGCCATGGCCGGCGTGACGTCAAACGCAACCCCCAGCGCCCGCGCGACCTGGACCTCCTCGATCGCAAGTTCCCACGTCAGGAACATATGGGTGGCAGCGTGGACTGGAGGAAAGTCATCGGCATGAAATCCGCTGCTGCCGCGCTTGATCACGCCGTGTGGCTGGCAGGTATCGAAAATCACGATCGTGCCGCGCGTCAGCGGAATGCGCAGGTCTAGCCCCGGAAAGTGCAGATCCTGGCCGTTGTCGTTGCTCAGGAACAGATTGCAGAAGGCCGCGCTGCCGTACTGCTCGCCATCGTGGTGATATCGCGCGCCACGGCAGGCCATCAGGGCGACGTCGCTGGAAGCCAGCAGGTCTGGTAGCCCGACTACATCGGTCCATTCGGCTGCCGCTTGCACGCAGCGCCGGTAGTCCGGCCATCGGGTACGCGCCCGCGCCAGCGGCATGGCCTCGACATCTCCAGCTTCGAGAACCATGCGCGTTGCAATCTCGCGCTCCCAATCGGCATTCAGGCGTGGTGACGGCTCAGGTATTTCCACCGTGCCGGACAAGACGATCTCGCCGACGCGGCGGCTGCGGATGGCGTCACCGCTCCAGAAGAAAGATGTGAGGTCTGGCATGGGCGCCAGTGTAAAGGAGTAAAGGTGTAGAGGATCGCGTCGCCGGCCTTTCGGCTTCACCGGAAAGTTTATACAATGAAAAGAATTTCATTGAATAAAACGGCGCAATGTCCAAGCTCCCCGAATCAGTATTGGCAGGCCGCCTCACTACCCTGCAGCAGCGCCCCATCGCCCAAGCCACACGCGACCGCCTTGCACAGGCCTTGCTCGACTGGTTCACGGCCGGCTGGTCGGGCAGCCCGATGCCAATGGCGGCGACGATGCGGGCACTGGCTGCCGACACGATGCCAGGCGAAGGGCCGGCGGCGGTATTCGGCGGCGGCACGATGACACCGCCCGGCGCGGCATTCGCGAATGCCGCCATCGCGCATCTGCGGGAGATCGACGATGCCCATCGTGCCGCGATGCTGCATCCGGGCGTGATTGCGATCTCGCCGGTGCTGGCGCTTGCAGCGGGCGGCAACCTGAGCCAACGGCGCGTGGCCGATGCGATCGTGGCCGGCTACGAAGTTGCACTGCGCATCGGCGAGGCGCTCGGCACCGGGCATGCAGCGAAGTTCCATGCCACGGCCACGGCCGGAGCGGTTGGCGCAGCCGCCGCGGTTGGCGTGGCGCTGGGGCTCGATACGGAACAGTTGCATCACGCAATGGGTATCGGCGCCACGCAGGCCGCGGGGCTATGGCAGCTGATCGACGATGACGCGCACGAATCCAAATCGCTGCATCCTGCGTTTGCGGTGCGCAATGGCATCCATGCCGCATTCGCGGCGCGTGCCGGCTTGCCTGGCGCGCGGGCCTTTGTCACAGGCGCGCGCGGACTCTACGCGCTGTTGTCGGCCGACGGACCACTGCAGGCACTGAGCAACGATCTCGACGGTCCCGAGCGCATCAACACCGCCACCATCAAGGCGTGGCCGTGTTGCGCGCAACTGTTCACGCCGCTCGATGCCACACGTGCGCTGCTCGATGAGCACCGCTTCGTGCCCGAGGATATCGTGTCGGTGGAGATCGAGATCTTCCCTCATGCGCTCAAGATCGCCGGAGTGGTGTGGCCAGCCAAGCCGGCGGAAACCTGTTTCTCGCTGCGCTACGTGGTGGCTACGCTGCTGTTGCGCGGCAAGCTCGGCATCGAGGACATGGAGACGCCTGCGCTTGATTCGATGGCGCTGCTGGCCTTGGCCGAGCGCATCAAGGTGACTACCAGCGAGGTATTCCAGCAGGCGTTTCCGCAGAAGCGCCCGGCGTCCGTGCGCATTACGCTGCGTGATGGTCGGCAGGTCGAAGCGTTGCGCGAACTGCGTCGCGGGGATCCGGAAGATCCTTACGACTGGCCGGCGCTGCAGGCGCGCATGCGCGCGTTCGCACCGGCCATGGATGACCATGCCGCGCAACGCGTGGCTGGCTGGTGCGCGGGCTTTGCCGACGCGGAACGCGACAGTGAACCCTGCAACGTGCCGCCGTCACTGTTCAGCGCGCCAGCGCAGGCTGCGCGCTGAAGCCTTGAAGCGCCAGCTCGCGGCGCACGACATCGACGGCATGGAGCTGTTGGGCGTCGCCGAAGCGCGACGCCAGGCCAATGACGACCACGGCGCCCAGGAAGCCGCTGTCGCTGTCGAACACGGGCAATGCCACCGAGGTCATCTCGGCCACGCGTTCCGAGCGCGTCATCGCGTATCCCTTCGTGCGGATCTCGGCGGCTAGCGGCGTATCGTCGCCCGTAAACACCTTCAACACATGCGCCGACGAGCCGCCATCGGCCAGCCGCAGGCGGGTGCCTACCTCCACGTGGTGGCGGACCTCTTTCGAGGTGTTCTCGCGGTACAGGCAGATGCGTTCGTCGTTGCTGCGCACATAAAACGCCACGGTCTCGCCGGTCTCGCGCATGGTGTTGTGCAACACCGGCTGGATCCGCGTGCCCAGGTCGAACGTGCTGCGATAGAGCATGCCCATATGCAACAGCGCGGGGCCGGGCGCATACAAGCCGCTCTCGAACCGGTGGATCATGCGCGCGCGCGTCAGCACCCCCAGCAGGCGCAGCAGCGTGGCCTTGTCCAGCCCGGTGCTTTCCGCGAGCTCGCGCAGCGACAGGCGCAGGCGATCTTCCCGGAAGCTCTCAAGGATCGATATGCCGCGCTCCAGCACGCCAGGTGGCGGCTTTGGGGCGCTGCTCGCGTCCGGGGTGTCGGTCATATCGTGGGTGTCTTCAATTGCCAGAGGCTTCTTGGTACGTGATGTACGTGACGTGTTCATGGTTCTTGTGTGCGTTTGTCGCGTTATCCCTGCTTGACACGGAATTCGCAGCTTTCTATAGTTTTATTCATTAAAACACGATTTCATTCAATGAAACAATAAGAAAGAAGCGGATGGCAGCCGCCTTCGCTGGAGACAATTGTCGCTGATCGTGCGCCCCGTGCCTCATGTGCGTGGACGTGGTCAGCGCAGCAACCGTGAGCCTCAGTTGATGCAAGCCGGTAGTGATGCTTTTCTTGAAGTCCTGGCCGGGATCGCCGGCCGCTCCAATGTGCTGACGTCCGACGCCGATACGGCGCGCTATACGGCCGACTGGCGCCGTAGCTTCCCAGGCGCCGCGCGCGCCGTGGTACGGCCCGGCAACACGCAAGAGGTGGCGCAAGTGGTGGCCGCATGCGCTGCGCATGGCGTGCCGGTGGTGCCGCAAGGCGGCAATACCGGGTTGGTGGGCGGCTCCACGCCGGACGCCTCGCGCACCGAGGTCGTGCTGAGTCTCGATCGCATGACCGCAGTGCGTCGCGTCGACCGGCTCGACAACACCCTGACGCTCGAAGCCGGGTGCACGGTGCTGCAGGCCCAGGAGCTGGCCAGTGCCGAAGGGCGCCTGTTTCCGCTGTCATTGGCATCGGAAGGCAGTGCGACGGTTGGCGGAGTGCTGGCCACCAACGCGGGCGGCGAGCAGGTGCTGCGCTATGGCAATACCCGTGACCTGACGCTTGGCATCGAAGTGGTCACCGCCGACGGACGAGTGCTCGACAGCCTTGTCGGCCTGCGCAAGGACAACACCGGCTACGACCTCAAGCAACTGTTTATCGGCAGCGAAGGCACGCTGGGCATTGTCACCGCCGCCACGTTCCGCCTGTTCGCGCAGCCGCGTAGCACGGTGACCGGCTGGATGGCGGTGCGCGATCCACAGGCCGCCGTGGAGATGCTGACCCGACTCGTCGATGCGGTGGGCGAGCGCGTTACCGCGTTCGAACTGATCGGGCATGAAGCGCTGTCGCAGGTGCTGGCCCATCCGCTGCAAGGCATGCGCGACCCTCTGCCTGGCGGGCATCGATGGGCGGTGCTGTTCGATGTCTCCGAAACCTCGGCACGGCTCGACCCGCGTCCGGTCGTGGAAGAGGTGCTGGCAGACGCGCTGGGCGATGGCCTGCTCATCGATGCGGTGCTGGCCGAGTCGGCGCGGCAGGCGCACGACCTGTGGGCCTTGCGCGATCATGTTCCGGAGGCCCAACGCCTGTGCGGCCCGTCGATCAAGCACGATATCTCGGTGGCCACGTCACGCATTCCGGAGTTCATTGCCGCAGCCGCGGACGCGCTGGAACTGGCCATGCCCGGTATCCGCGTGGTCTGTTTCGGCCATGTGGGCGACGGCAACCTGCACTACAACCAGAGCAAGCCGCTGGAGATGTCCGACGCCGACTTCCGTGCGCGCGAGGACGAGATCCACGACATCGTTCATGCGGTGGCGGCGCGCATGCATGGGTCGATCTCCGCGGAGCACGGCATCGGCCGGCTCAAGCAAGCCGCGCTGCTGCAATACAAGTCGCCGGTGGCGCTGGACCTGATGGCGCGCATCAAGCACGCGCTGGACCCCGTCAACCTCTTCAATCCCGGACGCGTGCTGCCGCGTGAGCGCATCAGCCAGAGCGTCACATCCGCTGCTTGCACCCAGACTCATTCCACCCAGACCCTTTCCACCCAGATCCTGTCCCGGTAAAACTTCCATGCCCGTATCCGTATTCGACATGCAATCGCTCCAGCATCTCTGGGGCACCGACGAACTGCGCGCGATCTTCTCGGAAGAGAATCGCGTACAGAAGTGGCTCGACTTCGAGGCGGCGCTGGCACTGGCACAGGCCGAGCTTGGAATCATTCCCGAGGCCGCCGCGCGCGACATCGCCGCGCAAGCCAAGGTGGAGAACATCGACCTCGCGAAGATGTCCGCCGAAATCCGCCGTATCAAGCATTCGCTGGTGCCGGCCCTGAAGCAGTTGCAGGGATGCTGCGCGCGCGAGCATGGCGAATGGGTGCACTTTGGCGCTACCACGCAGGATGTGGTCGATACCGGCGTGGCTTTGCAGCTCAAGGAATTCCACACCGTAGTGCTGCGCGACATGAAGGCCGTGGGCACGGAGCTGGCACGACTTGCCCAGGCGCATCGCGACACCCCAATGGCCGGCCGCACGCACGGTGTGCAGGCGCTGCCGATCACGTTTGGCCATAAGTGCGCGATCTGGCTCGATGAACTGGGCCGCCATCACGAGCGGCTCAAGCAATGTGAATCGCGCGTGCTGGTGGGCATGGTCGCTGGCGCGGTGGGCAGCCAGGCGTCGCTCGGTGTGCAGGCCGAGGAAGTCGAGCGCCGCACGCTGGCAAAGCTCGGGCTTGGCACGCCTGCCATCAGCTGGGCGCCGGCGCGCGACCGCTTCACGGAGTATGCATTGCTGCTGGCGATGATCGGCACCACGCTGTCGAAGATCGGCAACGAGCTGTTCAATATGCAACGTAACGAGTTTGCCGAAGTCGAGGAGGCGTTCTCGGAAGGCAAGCTCGGTTCATCGACGATGCCGCACAAGCGCAACCCGACCTCGGCCGAGAACCTGGCCGGCCTGTCGCGGCCGCTGCGCTACAACGCCACGATGATGCTCGAAGGCATGGTGCAGGAAGGCGAGCGCGACGGCATTGCATGGAAGATGGAATGGAAGGCGCTACCCGAGTGCTGCCTGATTGCCGGTGCCATGCTGTTCCAGGCCAGGAACCTGCTGGCGGGCCTGCGTGTGGATACCGGTGTGATGGCCGGCAATCTCGATCGCATGCGTGGCTACCTGCTGTCCGAGCATGTGATGCTTGAACTCGGTGCGCGCGTGGGAAAGCAGACTGCCCATGAATGGATCTACGAAGCGTCGATGCATGGCATCACCAACAAACTCGATTTTGCCGAAGCAATGCGCGGGCACCAGCATCTGGCCGAGGTGCTCGGTGAAGCGGAAATCGTGCGCCTGACCGACCCGGCCGGATATCTCGGCCAATGCGGGGCATCGGTGGATCGCGTGGTGGCGCAGCAGCACGACGATTGGCTCGGCCGCTGACCCCGGGCACATCGCACAAAATAAAACAGATCGGAGACAACAGACCATGGCAACTTCCGGGCGTGACGCGCCACGACGTTCATCGGGATGGCTGATTGGGGCGGCTTTCGTCTTGCTATGCAGTGTGATGCCGCTGGCAAATTCCGCACAGCCTGCCTATCCCGACCAGCCAATCAAGCTGGTGGTGGGTTTTCCGCCCGGCGGTGGCGGTGATCTCTATGGCCGGCTGATTGCCACCGCCATGAGCAAGACACTGGGCCAGACCGTGGTGGTGGACAACCGTGCGGGGGCGGGCGGCAATATTGCCGCGGACATCGTTGCCAAGGCCAAGCCGGATGGGTACACGATCCTGCTGGCCATGAGCGGCAACCTGGCGGTGTCGCCGGCCCTCAAGCCTGCCGCGCTGCCTTACAAGGTACCTGACGACTTCGCGCCAATCGGGTTGATCCTCGAAGCACCGCACGGTCTGTTTGTACCCGCCAACTCGAAGTTCAAGGATGCCAAGGCCGTGCTGGCCGCCGCGAAAGCGCAGAAGCTCAGTTTCGCGTCGACGGGCACCGGTGGCGCCGCGCATATCGGCATGGAGATGATCAAGCAGCGTGCCGGCGTGGAGATGCTCCACGTGCCTTACAAGGGCTCGGGCCCGGCCATCACCGACCTGATCGGTGGCCAGGTCGATACGTTCTTTGCCACGGCGTCGCCGCTGATGGGCCAGGTCCGGCAGGGCCAGTTGCGCGTGCTGGCATTGACGGGGCCGCAACGCAATCCGGCGCTGCCCGATGTGCCGACGTTCAAGGAACTTGGTGTCGATGTGGTGGTGACGCAATGGTATGGCCTGGTAGCGCCTGCCGGTACGCCGCCGGCCATCGTGAAGACGCTGTCCGAGCATCTGACGCGTGCGCTGGCACAGCCCGAGGTGCAGCAGGCCATCCGCAAGGATGCCGCGATGGAGCGCAACCTGCCGCTCGACGCGTTCCGCCGCTATATCGTCGAAGACATCGCGCGGTACAAAAGCGCCGCCACCCCCGAACTGCTGACCCAGCTCGGCCAATAGACTCCGGATGCACGCATGACAATGTTTGAGACCCTGATTTCCGCAACCCAGCTGGCCGAAGCCATCGACCAAGCGGCGCCAGGCCAACTGGTGGTCCTCGATTGCAGCTTTGAACTTGGCGACCCGCAGGCGGGCCACCGCACGTTCGCGTCGGGCCATGTTCCCGGTGCGCACTATATCCATCTCGAGGATACGCTCAGCGCCCCGAAGACTGGCAGTAATGGACGTCACCCGTTGCCGGAACCCAATGGCTTCGTACGTGCGCTGGCATCGCTTGGCGTCAGCAACGACACCCAGGTGGTGGCCTACGACAATGCCGGCGGCATGTATGCGTCACGGCTCTGGTGGATGCTGCGCTGGGTGGGGCACCAGGCCGTGGCGGTGCTCGACGGGGGACTGGCGGCGTGGCAAGCCGCGGGTTTGCCGGTCACGCAGGATGCCGGACAGCCGGCACAGGCGGGAGGTCTGTCGCGCCGCGCATCGCGGGTACGGACCGTCGACTACGCCGAGGTGCTGGCGAACCTCGACAGTGGCGCACGTCTGGTCATCGACGCCCGGGCTCCCGATCGGTATCGGGGCGAGAATGAGACCATCGACCCGGTTGGCGGCCATATTCCGGGCGCGCGCAATCGGCTGTTCCGCGACAACCTTGGCGCCGACGGCAGGTTCAAGCCCGCGGCCCAGCTGCGCGACGAACTCAGCCAGATGATCGGTGCTCGCAGCCCTGCCGAACTGGTAAGCCAGTGCGGCTCGGGCGTGACCGCATGCCACAACCTGCTGGCGCTGGAAGTGGCCGGCCTGCCGGGCGCGGCGCTCTATCCGGGGTCGTGGAGCGAATGGTGCGCGCAGCCCGGCGCACGTATTGCCACGGGCGCAGCCGCCTGAGTCCGTCAACATGTCCGCTGCCATGCATCCTCACAGTGCCCATTGGGGCGTGTTCTCCGCACGCTGGCAAGATGGCGAACTGACCGTTCAACCGCACCCGGGCGATCCCGATCCGAATCCGCTGATCGACAACTTTACCAATGCACTGCGCCACCCGGTGCGTGTCACCATGCCGATGGTAAGGCGTGGCTGGTTAGAGGACGGGCCAGGACCCGACACGCGGCGCGGCAGCGACACGTATGTGCCGATGGCGTGGGATGAAGTACTCGACCGTATCGCCGCCGAACTGGATCGGGTCAATCAGCGGCATGGCGCGCAGGCCGTCTTCGGTGGCTCCTATGGATGGTCCAGTGCCGGTCGCTTTCATCACGCGCAAAGCCAGGTGCACCGCTTCCTCAATACGTCGATCGGCGGCTATGTGCGCTCGGTCAACAGCTACAGTGCCGGGGCCTCGGCGGTAATCCTGCCGCATATCCTGGGTACCATGGACGATGTGGCGCGGCGCAACGTGACCTGGGAACAGATCGTCGAACACAGCGACGTGGTGCTGGCGTTCGGCGGCATGGCACTCAAGAACTCGCGTGTCGCCAGCGGTGGCATCAGCCGCCATATCGAACGGGAATCCATGCAGCAGGCGGCACGGCGCGGTTGCCGGTTTGTGTCGATCAGCCCGCTGCGCACCGATTTTCCGGGCGAGGCCAATGCGCAGTGGCTGGCAGCGCGGCCCAATACCGATACCGCGCTGATGCTTGGGCTGGTGCACGAACTGGTGCGGCAGGACCTGCATGACCGTGCCTTTATCGACCGCTATTGCGACGGCTGGCCGGCGTTCGAGGATTACCTGATGGGGCGTGGCGATGGCGTGCCCAAGACGGCGACATGGGCGGCTTCGGTCTGCGGTTTGCCGGCGCAACAGATCGTCGAACTGGCGGCCAGCCTGCCGGGCAAGCGCGTGCTGGTGGTGGTCGCCCATTCATTGCAACGCGCTGAGCACGGCGAGCAACCGGTCTGGATGGGCGCGGTGCTGGCGGCGGTGCTGGGCCAGATCGGCCTGCCCGGAGGAGGCTACAACTATGCGCTTGGCACGCTGGCGCACTATGGCAAGCGCACCAACGCGGTTCCGGTTGCCGCGTTGCCGCAGGGCACCAATGGCGTCAAGGACTTCATTCCGGTCGCGCGTATCTCCGACATGCTGCTGCATCCCGGCGAGGCGTTCGACTACAACGGACAGCGGCGCACCTATCCGCATATCCGGCTGGCGTACTGGGCCGGTGGCAATCCGTTCCATCACCATCAGGATCTCCAACGCTTGAGCCGCGCATTCCAGACGCTCGATACGTTTATCGTCCACGAGATCGGCTGGACCGCGACCGCGCGGCATGCGGATATCGTCCTGCCATGCACGATGACGCTGGAGCGCGAAGACATCGGCGCGGCACCCACCGATCCGTTGATGGTGGCCATGCATCGCATTGCCGAACCGCATGGGCTGGCACGCGACGACTACGATATCTTTGCAGACCTGGCCGAACGGCTCGGCGCGCGCGAAGCGTTTACCGAAGGTCGCACCAGCGGCCAATGGCTACGCCATCTGTACGAGAGAACACGCAACGCGCTGGTCGAGCGTGCCCTGGACGCGCCTGACTTCGATACCTTCTGGGCGCGCGGTGAACTGATGCTGCCCCAGCAGGACGACGATGGCGGCATCCTGCGCGCATTCCGCGACGATCCGGACGGGCGGCCATTGCCCACGCCAAGCGGCAAGGTCCAGCTTTCGTCGCCAACGATCGCGGGCTTCAACTATGCGGATTGTCCCGGGCATCCCGCCTGGTTGCCGGCCACGGATGGCCCGACCGATGCGCATCCGTTGGTGCTGGTCTCGAACCAGCCAGCCACGCGGCTGCATAGCCAGCTCGATTTCGGTGCGCATAGCGTGAGCGAGAAACGCGATGCACGCGAGGTCTGCCGCCTGAATCCGGCTGACGCCAGCGCACGTGGCATAGCGGACGGCGACCTCGTGCGTCTCTACAACGCACGCGGCGCATGCCTGGCCAGTGCCATGCTGTCCGATGCGGTGATGGTGGGTGTGGTGCAGTTGCCGACCGGCGCCTGGTATGACCCGGCTACCGATGGCAATGGCGAGCCGCTGTGCGCGCATGGCAATCCCAATGTACTGACACGCGACAAAGGCACGTCGTCGCTGGCGCAGGGCTGCACCGGGCAATTGACGGCAGTGCAGGTGGAGCGCTTCGGCGAGCAGCCGCCGCCGGTGCGCGCGTTCGAGCCACCGGCTACGGTAGCTGCCTGAAACTGCATGCGGGGCACGCTAGCGCAGCGTGCCCCAATGATTGGTAACGCGCAACAGCGAGGCGTGTGGTCCGAACTCGCCGAGGCCGCTCGACAGTTGCTCGGCCGCCTCGCATACGGGGGCGGCCAGGTCGCGCAGCCGTGCCGGACGTAGGCGGGTATCGGGTCCCGAGATACCGAGCGCGGCGATTACCGTACCGGTGCCATCGAAGATCGGCGCGGCCAGCCCGTTCACGCCCGTACGCCATTCGCCGCGGTTGACCGCATAGCCGGCGCGGCGCACCCGCTGCATCTCCTGCAGGAATGCGTCGGGGTCGGTAATTGTGCGCGAGGTGGCTGCGCTGAGGTCCTGCGAGATCTCTTCGAGCCACTGCGGATTCCGGAAGGCAAGCATGGCCTTGCCGGTGGCCACGCAATGCGCCTGCGAACGGCCGCCAATCTGGCTGTAGGCGCGAATCGGATTGGGGCATTCCACCTTATGCACATAGACCACTTCCCGCCCGTCCAGCACGGAAAGGTGCACCGATTCCCCGGTGGATTGCATCAGCGTCTCCATCAATGCATCGGCATGCCGGCGCAGGTCGAAACTCCACAGCGCCGCCGAACCGAGTTCCCACAGCTTGATCGACACGGTATAGCTCGCCGGCGGCACACGCACCACGTAATGCTCGTCGACCAGCGCCTGCAGCAGCCGATGCGCGCCGCTCTTGGGCATGCCCGCGACGTTGGCGAGTTCGCTCACACCAATCGGCTTGCCATGGCGCGCCATGATGTCGAGCAGGTGAAGACCTTTGATCAGCGTGTTGTTCATGGCACGGAGCATCCAACGCCCGGCATGGTGCGGGCAACTGTTCCACAGTTTAGAACACCAGCGTCAAAATAAGGAACGGTTCTAGACTCGGTTCAACGTCATGCAACCCGGCGACGACGAACAACTCTTTGACCATGACCGACATCCGAACCGAAGACCTGCCCCTGAGCGGCATCCGCGTGCTGGAGTTCTGCTCCGTTGCCGCCGGCCCGTTCTGCGCCATGCTGCTGGCCGACATGGGCGCCGAAGTGATCAAGATCGAGCCACCCGGCGGCGATACGCTGCGTAGCTGGCCACCGATCACCGCCGGCTTCAGCGAAAACTTCGCCTCGCTGAACCGCAACAAGCAATCCGTGGTGCTGGACCTCAAGCGCCGCGAAGACCTCGATGTAGCGCTGACATTGTGTGCGCAGGCCGACGTGGTGATCGAGAACAACCGGCCCGGCGTGATGGACCGCCTGGGTCTCGGATATGAACAACTGAGCCGCCTGCGGCCAGAGCTGGTGTATTGCTCGATCTCGGCCTACGGCCAGTCGGGTCCGCGCGCCGTGGAAGGCGGCTTCGACCTGACGATCCAGGCCGCAGCCGGTGTGATGAGCGTCACAGGCGATTCCGATGCCCCGGTCAAGTGCGGTGTGCCGGTCTCGGACTTCGCCTCCGGCCTGTATGGCGCATTCTCGATTGCCAGTGCCTTGCTCCAGGCACGGGCACGCAAGCGCGGCATGCATCTGGACGTGCCGATGTTTGGCTGCACGCTGGCCATCGGCGCATTGCAGACCAGCGAATACTTCGGTACCGGACGCAGCCCCGGCAAGCTCGGCTCCGCGCATCCGCGCAATGCGCCGTACCAGGCGTATCGCGCGGCCGACGGCTACTTTGCGATTGCGGCCGGCAATGACGGTCTTTGGCGCGCGGTATTGCGCGCGGTACAGATGGAAGCACTGGTCGACGATCCGCGCTTCCTGTCACCGACACTCCGGGCGCGCCATCAGGTGGAACTGAAGGACCTGCTCGAAGAAGTATTTGTAGGGCAGGGCGTGGACCACTGGATCGCGGTGTTTCGCGATGCCGGTGTGCCCCATTCGCGCATCAATGACTACGCGCAAGCGCTGGAAGATCCACAGGTGGATCACATGCGCTGGGTGCGGGACATCGAGCTGCCAGGGGGCACGCAGACGCGCACTTTCGCGTCGCCGGTGCGTATCGACGGTAAAGGCGTGCCGGTACGCAGCGCGCCGCCGGCACTGGGCGAACACTCGCAGGCCGTGCGCGATGCCGTCGGCCAAGTCCAAGCTCAAATCCAAGCCAATCCTCAGGAGTAAGCCATGCAGATTGCACCCAAGTCAGACCTCGACAGCCAGGCCTTGACGCGTTTTATCGCGCGGATGGACGACATCGTGGCCGATGCCAGCCAGCCAGAAGCCGCAACGCTGGAACGGGTTGGCCAGGCACTGGGCGAACTGGTGGCGCACGACGACTGGCTCGACCCGCAGTTCGCCGTGCCCCACCCCGAGTTCTACCGGCAATACCTGTTGCATGCCGATCCGGCGGACCGCTATAGCGTGGTCAGCTTCGTATGGGGGCCCGGCCAGAAGACGCCGATCCACGACCATTGCACCTGGGGTGCCATCGGCATGCTGCGTGGGGCGGAACTGGGGCAGGCGTACACGCGTAGCGAGGCGGGCCTGCTCGAGGCTGGCGAATCCGAACGGCTGGAACCGGGTGATGTGGCGTTTGTCTCGCCGGAGATTGGTGATATCCACGTGGTGCGCAATGCATTCGATGACCGGGTGTCGATCAGCATTCACGTCTATGGCACCGATATCGGCAAGCAGTCGCGCCATGTCTTCGACCCGGTTACTGGTGCCGTAAAGACGTTCATCTCGGGCTACGCCAATGTCGAGAGGGCCCCCGCATGAACGCGTCGCCATTGCTGCAACGCTGGGAAGGGGACATCTGTTACCTGACCCTGAACCGGCCGGAACAGGGCAATGCATTGTCCCGCGATCTGGTCGAGGCACTCGACGCGGCGCTGGATGCCTGTACGGCGCGCAACCCCTCCGCCGTGGTCATCGAAGGCGCCGGGCGTCATTTCTGTACCGGTTTCGACCTGTCCGGCCTGGCCGATGAGACCGACGACAGCCTGCTGGCGCGCTTCACGCGTATCGAATTGATGCTGCAGCGCGTGGCACGGGCGCCGTTTCACACGATTGCGGTAGCCCACGGTCGCGTGATGGGTGCCGGTGCCGATCTGTTTGCAGCGTGCGCCCAACGGGTAGTGGTCAGCGGCGCGAGTTTCGCGTTTCCAGGGGCGCTTGGCTTCGGGCTGGTACTCGGTAGCCGCAGGCTGGCCGCCTGTGTCGGCACACGGCGTGCGCGTGCGTGGATCGAGAGCGCGTGCGTGATCGGTGATGCCGAGGCGCTCTCGACGGGACTCGCGACCGATCGTATGGAGGGCACAGGCGCCATCAATCCCGCACCGAGCGCGTCGTCCGCGACAAGGGCAGGTGGCTTGCTCGACGACGCCATCGACGGCAATGCGGAGCTCGACGATGCGCGCGACCTGGCGGCGCTGGTGCGCTCGGCAGCCGCTGTCGGGTTGCAACAGCGGCTGCAGGACTATGTGGCAAGGCAGGCGCAGGCGCGCCAGGCCACTGGCACGCGCTAGCCGGACGACAGAGCCGGGCGTGACAGCATACGGAGGAGACACAGCATGAACTACGACATCAAGCGTATCGCCGCAGCGGTTTGCCTCGCCATCCCGGCGATGGTTACCGCAAGTGCCCATGCGCAGGGCGAAGGCCCATATCCGTCGAAGCCGATCCATCTGGTCGTGGGCTATGCGCCCGGCGGCGGCACCGACATCATGGCGCGGTTGATCGGCCAGCATATCGGCACCGCCCTGGGTCAGCCCGTGGTGGTCGACAACAAGCCCGGTGCAGGCCAGAACATCGCGGCGAGCTACGTGGCACGCTCACCGGCCGACGGTTACACGCTGTTCCTGAGTTCCAGCGCGTTGGCCGTGAATATCAGCCTCTACAGCAAGCTGGACTACGACCCGATCAAGAGCTTCGCGCCGGTGGCGGTGTTCGGGCAAAGCCCCAACCTGATGGTGGTGCCTTCCGCGCTGGGCGTCAGCACCGTCAGCGAATTCGTGGCCTATGCGAAGAAGAAAGGTGCCGATGGCGTGAACTTCTCGTCGTCGGGTGCCGGAAGCTCGCAGCATCTGGGCGGCGAACTGTTCCGGCAGGAAACCGGTATCAAAGCCAGCCATGTGCCCTACAAGGGCTCGGCGCCGTCGATCGTCGCCATCCTGAGCAACGAAGTGCAGTACACGTTTATCAACATTCCGTCGGTGATGGCCGTGAAGTCCAATGATCGCTTGCGCGTGCTGGCCATCACCAGCGCCAAGCGCTCGCCGCTGATGCCCAATGTGCCAACCATGACGGAGGCCGGCATGCCGCATATGACCATGGCGGCGTGGTACGGCATCCTGGCCCCGGCCGGCACGCCCGCGCCAATCGTCGCGCGCCTGAACGCGGCGATCAACAAGGCCGTGGCCGACCCGGCGTTCCGTGCGCGCATGCAGACCGACGGTGCCGAAACCATGTCCGAATCGCCCGAGTACTTCAAGCGTTTCCTGGCCGATGACATTGCGCGCTGGCGCGAGGTCGTGAAGGCCGGCAACGTGAAAGTTGAATGACCTGCAACACCCCCGCTTTTTCTTCCCTTCCCATTGTCAACAAGGCAACAAGGCAACAAGCCAACAAGGAGAATCCGCATGTCCATGTTCATGAACTGGCCCGATCTGCTGGGCACCCTCAAGCGTTCCTACAACCGCCTGGGCAACACCAATCCGAAGATGCTCGAAGCCTATCGCAACCTGGCGGCTGCGCAGGGCTCGAACGGGGCGCTAGATGCCAAGACACGCGAGCTGATTGCGATGGCCGTGGCGGTTACCACGCGCTGCGACGGCTGCATTTCGTCGCACGCCGCTGCGGCGGTCAAGGCCGGGGCAACCGAGGCCGAGATCAGCGATGCGCTGGGTACCGCGATTGCACTGAACGCCGGTGCCGCCTATGTCTACTCGCTGCGTGCGATGGAAGCGGTCAGCCAGCTCAAGGAAGCCGCCTGACGCATCTACGCACAGGTATCAATCAATCCGGAGGAGACAAGCATGGCAGCCTATGTAATCGACAGCGCCTTGTTCCGCGATCAGTTCAGTACCGCGCAGATGCGTGAGATCTTCAGCGATGAGCAAACGGTACAGCGTTGGCTCGATGTGGAGGCCGCGCTGGCGAAGGTGCAGGCACAGCTGGGGATCATTCCCCAGGGTGCCGCCGACGAAATCTGCGCCAAGGCGCGGGTCGAGCTGATCGACCTGCCAGACCTGAAGCGCGAGATGGACCGCACCAGCCACCCGATCGTGCCACTGCTGCGCGCCATGAAGAAGGTGTGCAGCGGCGATGCCGCCGAGTACATCCATTGGGGAGCCACCACACAGGACATCATCGACACCGGCACCATGCTGCAGGTGCGCGATGCGCTCGACATCATCGGCAAGCGCTATGCCGAGCTGGAAGGGCACCTTGTGAAGCTGGCGGAAAAGCATCGCGACCTGACCATGGTGGCACGCAGCCACGGCCAGCAGGCGTTGCCAATCACGTTTGGTTTCAAGGCCGCGGTATGGGTGGAAGAGATGCGCCGCAACCGCGAGCGCTTCGACGCCATGAAGCAGCGCGTGCTGGTGGGGCAGTTCTCTGGCGCGGTCGGTACGTTGGCGGCGCTGGGTGACAAGGGTATCGCGGTGCAGGAGGCATTGTTCGAGGAACTCGGCCTGGGCTGCCCGCGCATCCACTGGCATGTATCGCGCGACAGCATTGCCGAACTGGCGTGCGTACTGGCCATCTGTACCGGCACCATTGGCAAGATTGCGCACGAGGTGTACAGCCTGCAGAAGACCGAAACCGCCGAACTGGAAGAGCCGTTCGCGATGGGCAAGGTGGGCAGCAGCACCATGCCGCACAAGCGCAACCCTCCGACCTGCGAAACCGTGGTGGCACTGGCCCGCCTGGTCCGCAATACGGCCCCGATGGCGCTGGAATCGATCATGGCCGAGCACGAACGCGACAAGATCGTGCTGCAGACCGAGCGCGAGTTCATTTCGCGGCTGTGCTGCATGTGCGATGCGGCAGCCGTCAAGCTTGGCTACGTCTGCGCCAACCTGACGGTGCGTCCGGCCAATATGGAGAAGAACCTGTTTATCCAGCGTGGCCTGCTGATGTCGGAAGCGGTCATGATGGGCCTGAGCGACCGGCTTGGCCGGCAAGAGGCACACGAGATCGTCTATGAGGTGTGCATGGATGTGTTCGAGCGCGGCGGAGATTTTCGCGAGGCATTGCTGGCCAATCCAAAGGTGGCCGAGGGCATCGACGCGAAAACGATCGACCGCATGCTCGATCCGCATGGATATACAGGCATGGCCGGGGTGTTCGTGGATCGGGTGGTAGGGGCGGGGAGGGAGTGATGGTCACGGCAAGCGCGGTAGGGCTTGCTGTTTGAGGTGATGCGTCAAAAAGCATGTGCCCGGATAAGCCGGGCACATGCTTTTTCTAGGTTCTTCGCCGATCTGAGGGGGAGTTGGAAGTCGCGGACCCATAACGGTCCTCCGCAGACCGCCGAGTAAACGACCGGAGTCCGGTCCAACCTGGCCATCGATTGAAGCCTCACTTGCATAGCGAGTCGGTATTTCACGCTTTATCTCCGCGTCGTTGACGACGCGCATCAAAACGAGGCCTCCCACCGTTCCTGCATAGGCCGCTTTCGTTGCGCGAGAGGTGCTCGACGACTTTACGCTGTTCTGGCTCACGAACAGCGCGGCCTCGGCGGGGCGGCTCTACTTGGAGAACATGGGGAGCCTCCCCTTGTTCGCCGCAGCCCAACGGACTGCCGAGATCTCGCTGCCCGTTGCGGTGACGATATTTCCGGAAGATGTCTATCGATCGCCGGAGACCTGGACCCGGCGCGCCTATCGCAACCTGATCTACTTCCACGAA